>CACEMR010000047.1 GCA_902560725.1 uncultured Alphaproteobacteria bacterium | reverse complement strand
AAGTTTATGAGCATCTTAAACAAAACAAAGACTCATATTTTCTTACAGCTGATCTTGGTTTTAATGCTTTTGAAGCTCTGCAAAAAGATTTTCCTGATAGGTTTATTAATACTGGTGTAGGTGAAAACAATGCTCTAGGAGTGGCTTCAGGAATGGCAATGTCGGGAAAAAAGATATTTGTATATTCTATTGTGCCATTTTTAATTTTTAGAAATTTTGAAATTATAAGAAATTATATTAGTCATAATGCACTAAATATTCAGCTTGTAGGAGCTGGAGGAGGTTTTAGTTATGGTAATCAAGGAATTTCCCATAATACCTTTGAAGATTTCGCAATCATGAGAACTCTTCCAAACTTTAATATATTTTCACCAGGTACTCGTGAGGAAGTGAATAATTGTTGTGATATTATTTTCAATATTAATGGCCCCTCATATATTCGTCTTGGTAAGGTTCCTGCAACTAATCATAAAATTATTGATAAAATTGGTAATATCGGACAATTTTATAAAAAAGGTATTGATGCTTTAATAATATCTTCAGGAAATTTGATTGATGAAATAATTAATTCTGCAAATTATTTAGAAACCAAATCAATAAATTGTTCAGTCTTTAGTTTAAGCACTTTAAAGCCACTTAAAGAAGAATTAATCACAAAAATTTTAAAGGAATATAATAAAGTTTTTATAATCGAAGAAAATGGAATTATTGGAGGACTAAATTCTATAATATCAGAAATTATAGCAAAGCATAAATTGATACTTGAAATAAAAAATATTTCACTTGAAGATAAGCCACATAAGTTAATTGGAGATCAAAATTATTTAAGAAAAATTAATAAGATTGATAGTTCATCAATATCTGAATATATCATTAACAACATTGACAATGAATAAAAAAAAGAAAATCAGTGTTGTAATTGCATGTTACAAGGATGAAAAAGCAATACCTGTAATGCATAAAAGACTTAAAGAAACTTTTAAGAAAATACCTGTTGATTTTGAAATAATTTTTGTCAATGATGGCAGTCCTGATAATACCACAAAGATCTTAGAGGAATTGTGTAAAAAAGATAAAAAAGTAAAAGCTATTATTCATTCAAGAAATTTTAGTTCACAAAATGCTTTCACCTCAGGAATGGAAAATAGTTCAGGCGATGCTGTTGTTATTATGGATGGTGACTTGCAGGATCCTCCAGAGATGATTGAAAAATTATATTATAAATGGAAAGAAGGCTATGATATTGTATTTGGCAATAGAATTAAAAGAGAAGCTAGTTTTATTTTAAATTTCTCTTATAAATTTTTTTACAGATTGTTTAATAAATTATCATATATAAAAATTCCTCATGATGCAGGTGATTTTTCTTTAATGGATAGAAAAGTTGTAAATGAAATAAATGATCTTCCTGAAAATGATAGATTTATAAGAGGTTTAAGGGCTTGGGTAGGCTTTAAGCAGATTGGTGTCAATTATATAAGACCTGAAAGAATGTTTGGACGTACAACAAACAATTTTTTTAAAAATGTTACATGGGCAAAGAAAGGTATTTTTTCTTTTTCGTATTTACCATTAGAATTTATTTCTTATTTATCTTACTTAATTGTATTAACTTCATTTATTGCAATTATGTTCTATTTTGTATACTATTTTATAAATCCAGATAGTCCAAAGGGTATAACAACAATTATATTATTGATTTTATTTTTAGGAGGAATTCAGTTATTGTTTTTAAGTTTTATTTCTGAATATATAGCTAAAATACTTCAGGAAACAAAAAAAAGACCAAAATATATAATTGATAGGAAAATAAATTTTAAATAAATTATGTTTGATAAATTAAGTGATAATTTTTTATTTATTTTTCTAAACCTAGTTATAATTGTATTACTTGACTCTCTTAAATATTTTGTTGATTTTTACGTCCCAAATAATTGGATTATTTTTCTTTCAGTTATTGTGTTTACTTTTTTTATACTAAAAAAAAAAATATTAATTTTGACTATATAATTTTAGTATTCTTTATAGTTTATTTTCTGTTAACACA
>CACEMR010000046.1 GCA_902560725.1 uncultured Alphaproteobacteria bacterium | reverse complement strand
AACATGTTAAATATATTATTATAATAAAAATATTTCGTTGTATCTTTGGATGTTGAAAAACTAAAATTATAATCAAATTTTTTAAAATTAACGTCTATTTTCAGTTTTTCATTATTATAAATACAAAATAATTTACCTATTATATTAGAATAAGACACATATACTAACCATCTATATATGTTTCTAGCATTATTTTTTTTTATATTATTATTTTTAAATATGCTATCAAATGATTCAATAATACAATCAATTAAGACTTCAATATCTTCAAGAAAATATTTTGTGATTTTCTCTCTTGGTTTATTCATTTAATAATTTAAATTTTAAGTTTGTATGGATGATTTTCATTAGTCACAAAAGATCCTAAACTATATCTTTTGAATAAATTATTACCGTATTTCACAATAGCTTTTTGCTTTTTATATGATAAGCTTTCATGATGGTGCCTATAATTCCACAAATTTTTCTTAATATGTTTTCCCTTATTATTATTTAATATTAACTTAATAATAAATTCATAGTTTTCTAAGCCACAATTATATTCATTCCTATTATATAAACCTATTTCCAAAGATAATTTTTTATTTACCAATGTTCCAGTAGCTAAAAAATCGCCTCTTTTAAGTATTTCCTTTTTATTGAATGCAGGAAGATTAAACGTTTCTACTATTTCATTATTTTCATTAATTATTTTATAATCCGTATAAAAAAAACTATAATTGGGATCAATCTCTTTAACTATCTCAGAAACGTAGTTTTTATCAAAATAATCATCTGCATCAAGTCTTACCCAATAATCTCCAATTGAAACATTAATTCCAAAATTTGCTGAAATTTCTAACCCTTGATTTTTATTTTTGAAAATTTTAATCCTGCTTGAATATTCTTCTAAAATACTATGTGTATTATCAGAGCTTCCATCATCAACAACAATGATTTCTATATTCTTATAATCTTGTTCCAGGCAAGAATTAATTGCATCTTTAATATATTGCCCGTAATTAAAAGAAGTAATTATAATTGATATTAATGGTTCAGTCTGCACTTTATTTTAGATCCTTTATTTTTATCTCCTCACCTTTTTTAATATCTTTTTTAAGTTTCATTCCTAGAATTTTTTTAATTTTATAAGGATCTAGACCATTCTTAGATATTGGTCTTAACATAATCAAATCATCATTAATTAATCTTTTATTTTTTTTCAAATCTATATTAGCCCTAATAGATCTTCTTTGCACACTCAATGATTTTAATTCATTTATTTCTACAATTTTTTGACCATTACCTAATGATAATTCTAACTCTCTAGTTCTTTCAACCATTGTATGCCAGGTTTCAGGATTCATTGCAAAATTATGATCAGGTCCAATTCTTTTGTTATCATCTGTAAAATGTTTCTCAATTACTTTTGCACCAAGTGCAACAGCACCTAGAACAGTGGTATGTCCTTTTGTATGATCTGATAATCCAAGAATTACATTTGGAAAAATTCTATTATATAATTTCAAAACATTTAAATTTATATAATTAAAGTTATCGGGTGATCCAGAGTAATTTGTATTACATTGCATTAAAATAATTTTTTTATTTTTTCCTCTAATTATATTAATTGCTTGTTTTACTTCTTTTAGATTAGAAGCTCCCGTAGCTAACATTATTGGTTTTTTATAAGCAGATAACTTATTTATCATTTCATGCCATGTGATATCACCAGAGCCAATTTTCCATGCAGAGCAAAACTTACTTAAATAGTTAAGTTGATTTAAATCATAAGGTGAAGTAAAATAATCAATATTATTTCTTTTACATTCTTCATTCAATTCTTTCGTCCATTCTAGAGGAAGTGATGCTTTTTTATATACATTAAATACTGAGTCCTTCCATTTTGATTGATGAGTTTTTATAGTTTTAGATAACTGTTTAAATCCATAATCACTAACAATAGTTTCGGCATTAAAATTTTGAAATTTTGCTGCATTTGCTCCAGCTTGTGCACATAACTTAATTAATTTTTTTGCTCTTGTAATACTGCCATCCCAATTTGCTCCAATATCAGCAATAAAATAAGTTT
>CACEMR010000045.1 GCA_902560725.1 uncultured Alphaproteobacteria bacterium | reverse complement strand
CGCGTTCTAAAATTGAGTTTTTAGAAAAAGCAGGTGTATTTGTATCAAAATCACCAGCTTCTCTCGGAAAAACAATGAAAATAGCAATGCAAAATGGGAATAATTAAGTTCTTTTTCTTTAATTATTCTTTATTAAAAATAAGAGTATTAAGCCTGTATGAATGACTCATTTTTAAATAGTGCAAATGCACCTTACGTTGCTGAATTGTATTTTAGATACAAGGATAATCCTGAAAGTGTAGATAACAATTGGAAAGATTTTTTTAGCAATTTAAATGAAGATGATTACTCAGTGCTAAAAGATTTTGGTGGCCCACAATGGAAGCAAAGAACATCAAATGTTATAGATGATATTTCATTTGATAAAAAAATAAGATCTGCTTCTAACATTGATTTTGATACTTTCAAAACATCAACTTTGGACTCTATTAGAGCCTTAAGACTAATCAGAGCTTTTAGAATAAATGGACATTTAATTGCCGATCTTGACCCTCTAAAAATTTTAGAAAGAAAATATCCACCTGAACTTGATTATAAGAGTTATGGATTTTCTGATAGTGATTTAGATCGAGAAATTTTCATTGATGGCAGTCTTGGATTAGATAGAGGAAAATTAAAAGATATTATTAGAATACTTAAAGAAACATATTCTTCCTCTATAGGAGTAGAATTTTTACACATTCAACAAGCTGATCAAAAACAATGGGTTCAAGAAAGAATAGAGGAAGTAAGAAACAAAACTAATTTTACTAGTGAAGGAAAAAAGGCAATTTATAAAAGAATAGTTGAGTCTGAATTATTTGAGCAATTTTTGGATAAAAAATTTTTAGGAACAAAAAGGTACGGGATTGAAGGTGGTGAATCGATGATACCCGGAATAGAACAAATTGTAAAACAGGCATGCATATCAGGTATTGAAGATATAATAATAGGTACTGCACATAGAGGAAGACTAACATTGCTTTCTAGTGTTTTAGAAATGTCATACAAAAATATTTTATCAAAGTTTCAAGGTTCACTTAATGATCCAAATGAAGTTCTTGGGTCAGGTGACGTAAAGTATCATTTAGGAGTATCTACAGATAGAGAATTTGAAAACAAAAAAATTCATTTGTCATTAACTTCAAACCCATCACATTTAGAAGCTGTAAATCCAGTTGTTGTTGGAAAAGTTAGAGCAAAACAGACTTTATCAAAAGATAAAAATACAGATAAAGTAATTGCTTTGCTAATTCATGGAGATGCTGCTGTAGCAGGACAAGGTATTGTTGCTGAAACTTTTGCTATGTCACAATTAAGAGGTTTTAGAACAGGTGGTACTATACATTTTGTCATAAATAACCAAATTGGCTTCACAACTATGCCTCAATATGGAAGATCCGCCCCATATTGTACTGAAATTGCTAAAATGGTTCAGGCTCCAATTTTTCATGTTAATGGTGATGATCCTGAAGCTGTAGTACATGTTTGTCGTTTAGCAACTGAATTTAGGAATAAATTTAAAGTTGATGTCGTTGTGGATATGTTCTGCTATCGAAGATCTGGTCACAACGAAGCTGATGAGCCCTCATTCACACAACCATTAATGTATCAAGCCATTAAAGGACATGCAACAACGAGAAAAATTTATGAAAAAAAATTAGTTGATAATGGAACAATGACTAGAGAAGAGTCAGAAAATATAGTGACTAATTTTAAATCTTTTTTAGACAAAGAGTTTGATGCAGCTAAAAATTATAATCCTAACAAGGCTGATTGGCTTGAAGGTACGTGGACTGGTTTATCAATTGCAACTTTTGATGCAAGAAGAGGAAAAACTTCTGTTAAAAAAGAAGAGCTGATTAATATAGCAAAAAAAATACATTTGATCCCAAGTGATTTCAATGCTCATAAAAGAATTCAAAAAATCTATAAGGAAAGATTAGACTCAGTTATTAAAGGAAAAAATATTGATTGGGCAACTGCTGAAAGTTTGGCATTTGCTACCCTTCTTAGCGAGGGATATGGTGTTAGACTTTCTGGTCAAGATGTTGGACGTGGAACATTTAGTCATCGACATGGAGTCTTATATGATC
>CACEMR010000044.1 GCA_902560725.1 uncultured Alphaproteobacteria bacterium | reverse complement strand
AATACCAGAATGATTCATGATCACTCCTGTCATTATAAAAAAAGGTACTGCAAGTAATGGAAAAGATAAAGTGGGTGAAATTAATCTTTGCACAAATATATATGTTGGTATTCCTCCATCCAATACAAAAAAACTTAGAGCCCCAATTGCAATAGAAAATGCTACGGGCACTCTTATGCATAATAAAACAAAAAAAATAATTATAGGTAAAAAAATCATTTAAGAATTCTTTGAATTGATCTTAAAATTATACTTGAAAAAAATATTACCACAGGAAGATCTACATAACTAAATGGTATTCTTAGAATAGCTGTTGGCTTATTGTATGCTGTAATTGTGAATTGAATAGATAAATACAAAACAAAAAGAAAAAAAACTGCTAGAATAATATTTTTAATCCAATCAGAAATAATTTTAATTTTATTTGGAAAAAAATTATAAACTAAATCTAAATGAATATGCTTATTATTTTTCCATGCAGCAGCAGCTCCTAAAAAAACAGTCCATGTAAATGAAATAGTTGCAATTTCATTTGACCAAGCTACTGGATTATTAAGTATATATCTACTGATTACTCCATAGAAAGCTGCCAAAACTACAACAATTATTGCAATTGAAGCTAATAATTCTTCGAAATATTTTAATATGAATTTCATTATAAATAAAGTTGCTGAAATATATTCAGCAACTTTTTGAAAACAATTTTATTTGAGTATAGCAGATACTCTTTCGTGTAGTCCATCAGACCATTCAGGAAAAGCATCATAAGTTGGTGCCGTTGCATCTTGAAAGGCAGCCATATCTATATCACTAGCTCTGACAAAAGATACTCCTTCAGATTGAAGTTGTTTTATTAAACCTTCTTCACCCTCAAGTGTTAATTTTGTCAAATATTTTCCTGCGTTTATAGACTCTTCAGATATAATATTTTGAAGGTCTGCAGGCATACTATCATATATTTTTGCATTAATTATTGGAGCTACAAAAGCTTTGAAATGACCAGTCATAGAAATAACTTTTCTTTGTTCATAAAGCTTTGCTCCTATAATAGAAGCTATTGGTGCTTCCGCAGCATCAACTAAGCCAGTTGACAAAGCCCCATAAACCTCTGCCCATGCAACTTGAGTGCCCTTGGCCCCCATAGATTTGAAAGTTTCTACCCACATTACATTTGGTGGAACTCTAATAGCCACATCTTTCATATCATCCGGATGTCTTACTTCTTTATTTGTAATAATATGTCTTGCACCAAATAACCAATTGAAAGCCGTAACTTTTAAGTCACTTGCTGCAGTCAAATTATCTATAGTTTCAGCATACCAATCAGATTTTAAAATTTTATCAAAATCGTTTACGTCTGCTAATAAATATGGTCCATTTAAAACACCAATGTCTGGATAATAATCTGAGAGATATCCTGCATCAGCAATTGTCATAACCATTGCACCATTTTTTACTTGTTCATAGACTTCTTTATTAGTTCCTAAAACAGCACCACCATAAACATCAATTTCTATTCTACCACCTGATCTATCTTCTATATTTTTTGCCATGTATCTCATAGCATCTAGAAGAGGCTCTGTATCAGCACTTACAGTACCAAATTTAAAATTATAATCGGCAGCAATAACAGATTTTGTTGCTGTAAGAGAAATTACCAAAGAAACCAAAACTTTTAATAATAATTTCATTTTTCCTCCTTTTTTTATCATTCAAAATCAAATTTACATTGATAATGATGATATGTGGTATTAGACTAGCATGTATTTATATATGAAGAAAGAATTTAAATATGAACCAACTGTGGGGGTAGAGAGTACAAAACCTAAGGATATGCCTGAACTTCATGCAGAAATCCCAGTTTGGAATGCTGAAAACTGGTTTTATGAAGATGTAATTATTGATCATAAAATAAGATCACTGAGGCGCACTATATCTGAGGGAGAGTCTATGCAATTTAATATGATGGTTCTTGATATGCATCCTTATGTTGCTGACGATCATTTTGCAACAAAAGAAGGGCTATTTAATAAAAGACTCGTTGCAGGTGCAATGGTATTTTCTTATGGTTTAGGACTAGTTGCCACAAATTGTGTTAATTCTTTTAGCTATGGCTATGATAAATTAAGATTTATTAAACCTGTTTTTATAGGTGATACTATTTATTCAATAAGAACAAATATGGAAAAGCGACCCAAAT
>CACEMR010000043.1 GCA_902560725.1 uncultured Alphaproteobacteria bacterium | reverse complement strand
TATAGTCTACCCAGATGCTGATCTAAATGATGTTTTAGATAGTGCAAGAAGTGGAATCTTTGGAGTTGCGGGACAAATTTGTACAGCAATGTCACGTCTTGTAGTTCATAAATCCATAAAAGACGAACTGGTAGATAAATTAGTTGATTTAAGTAAATCGCTAAAGATCGGTCCGGGAATTGATAAAGATACTGATTTAACTCCAGTTATATCTGAAAATCAATTACAAAAAGTTGAAGGTTACGCAAGGTCAGGAATTCAAGAGGGAGCAGAAGCTGCACATGGAGGAAAAAGAGTCGATCGAGAAGGTTACTTTATGGAGCCAACTGTTTTGAATAATGTAAAACAAGATATGACAGTAGCAAGAGAAGAAATATTTGGTCCAGTGCTTTCAGTTTTAGAATATAATGATGAAGAGGAGGCAATAAAAATTGCCAACGATACAGATTATGGACTAGGTTCTGGTGTTTTTACTAAAGATCTAAAAAAAGCTTCGTGGACAGCAAGTAAATTAGAGGCTGGACAGGTCTATGTTAATAAATGGTTTACTGGTAATCATGCAACTCCATTTGGAGGCTATAAACAATCAGGCTATAGCAGAGAAAAAGGTGTTGATGGATTAAAATCTTATCTGCAAGTTAAAAACGTAGGTATTAGTTTAAGCTAATATTAATTATCCCATAGTAAAAGGATCACTCATTGGTTTTTGGGATGCATTAAACCAAGTAGTTTTTACTCTCGTATATTCTTTTATTGATTCTTGACCAGCTTCTTTACCGTATCCACTATCTTTCATACCTCCAAATGGTGCCATAGGAGAAATTAATCTATAAGTATTTACAAATACTATACCTGCTCTGATTGCTTTAGAAACTCTCATTCCTCTTCCTAAATCTTTTGTGTAAACACCAGATGATAAACCATATTTATTATCATTCATTAGAGATATTAATTCTTCTTCTTTTTCAAATTTCATAACTGATAATATTGGTCCAAACAATTCATTTTCTGCCGAAGGCAAATTATGATTATCACATTCGATAATTGTTGCTGGAAAATAATAACCTTTATTAGAAAAATTGGATCTTTTACCTCCACATCTAATTTTTCCACCTTGGGACTCTGTTTCATTTATATTTTTCTCAATTAATTCAAGCTGCTTAAGACTGTTAAGAGGTCCCATCTGAGTCTCTTCAGACATTGGAGGGCCTAATTTTATATTTTTAGCTTTTTCAACAAGCTTATTAAGAAATTCTTCATATATACTTGATTGAATATATAATCGTGAGCCAGCAATACAACTTTGACCACTTGCGCCAAATATACCTGCAGTTATGCCATTAAGTGCATTTTCTTGATCAGCATCATCAAAAACTGCTACAGGGCTTTTACCTCCAAGTTCTAAACTAACTTGTGATAAATTATGTGAAGAATTTTTAATAATATGTCTTGCTGTTTCTGGTCCGCCTGTAAAAGCAATTCTTTCAACCAAATTATGTTGTGTTAATGCTTTTCCACAAGGATCACCTAAACCAGTTATAATATTTACAACTCCTTTAGGTATTTCTGTTTTTTCAATTATTTTAGCAAACTCTAAAAGTGTTACTGGAGCTAATTCAGATGCTTTAACAACAACAGTATTTCCCATAGCAAGTGCTGGTGCAAGTTTTACTGCAGTAAGTAGCATTTGCGAGTTCCAAGGAATGATTGCAGCTACTACTCCTATAGGTACCCTAGTTGTAGTAACTTGCATGTCTTCTTTATCAATAGGAATAACCGTTCCTTCTACTTTGTCTGCTAATCCTGCAAAGTAATCATAGTACTCAGCAATATAATTTGCTTGAGTCTTTGTTTCACGGAATAGTTTACCAGTATCAATTGTTTCTATTTTACCAAGATGTTCTGCATTATGTCTTAATTCATTAGCTATACGTCTTAAATATTTAGCTCTTTCTCTAGGATGTAAATTTGACCATGAGCTATCAAAAGCTTTTTGCGCACTACTTACAGCTAAATCAACGTCTTGTTCATTAGCTTCAGGTACGCTAGCCCAAACTTCATTAGTCTCAGGATTAAGTGTTTCTATTTTTTTTCCAGAAGATGAGTCAACCCATTCACCATTAATATACATTTTATATTCTTGTTTCATTTTTAAGACCTTAAAAAATTTTTTATCATCATATTTACATTTGAAGAATACTCAATACTACATAAGTGTTTAGCATTGCGAATTTTATAAAATTGTGAATTAATTAATTCATTTGATAAATTTTGTGACATTTTTATTGTTGATCCTCGATCCTTCGTTCCAGTCATAATAAGTGCAGATGTCTTAATTTTTTTAATTTCTTTTTGCTCATCTTTAAAATAAGAAAACAACTTATACGATTTTAAAAAATTTATGTGATCAATATTTTTTTTATT
>CACEMR010000042.1 GCA_902560725.1 uncultured Alphaproteobacteria bacterium | reverse complement strand
CACCAGGTCTAAAATAAGCTGCATGAAATCTTGCACCCGATACAGCTTCATGAAATTCTAATAATTTTTCTCTTTCTTCGAAACACCATAAAAAAGGTGTGACAGCACCAATATCTGCTGCATATGCTGGTATATTTAGTAGATGATTAAGTATTCTCGTAACTTCAGCAAAAATAACTCTAATAAACTTTGCTCTTTCAGGTATTTCAACACCTAGTAGTTTTTCAGTAGCAAGAGCAAAAGCATGCTCTTGACACATTGGTGAAACATAATCTAATCTATCAAAATAAGGAACAGCTTGAAGATAAGTTTTGTATTCAATTAATTTTTCAGTACCTCTGTGAAGCAAACCTATATGTGGCTCTGCTCTTTGTACAACTTCTCCTTCAAGTTCAACAACTAATCTTAATACGCCATGAGCTGCTGGATGTTGAGGACCAAAATTTATTGTTGTTGTGTTAAGCTCTACTTCCTTCATATCTATTTTTTATTATTAGATTTTTCATCCCCAAATAGTTTATTTTCCATCCCTTCCCAAGGAGACTCACTATCAAAATCTCTAAACTCTTGTGACAATTTTACAGGTTCATAAATAACTTTCTTTTCAAGCTCATCATACCTAACTTCAGTATGGCCTGTTAGAGGGAAATCTTTTCTTAATGGATAACCTTCAAAATTATAATCAGTCATTATCCTTCTTAAATCTGGATGATTTATAAATTCGATTCCAAATAAATCGTAGCATTCTCTTTCATACCAGTCTGCTGACTTATGAATACCTGTAATAGATTCAACTTTATCGTTCTCTTTTATAGATGTTTTAAGTATTATTTTTTTATTATTTTTAAGACTTTGTAAAATATAAATTAAATCAAATCTAAATTCTCTAGACAGATAATCAACAGCTGTAATGTCTAATAGTTGATTAAAATTAAATTTATTATCATCTTTTAATATTTTTATAACTTTAACAACATTACTAATATCGAATTCTAATATTATTAAATCATTTTTTTCTTCAATATTTTTTATTTGATTTATTTCTTTTAAATTTTCAATCATATGAAAACTATCTTTTAAACTTATTTTCTCTTCTGATTTTTTTTTGGAGTTGAAGTATTCCATATACTAAAGCTTCTGCTGTAGGAGGGCAACCTGGAACATATACATCTACAGGCACAATTCTATCACAACCTCTAACAACAGAATATGAATAGTGATAATATCCTCCACCATTAGCACATGAGCCCATTGATATAACCCATCTTGGTTCAGGCATTTGATCGTAAACTTTTCTTAAAGCAGGAGCCATTTTGTTTGTTAGAGTTCCAGCAACTATCATTACATCTGACTGTCTCGGACTACCTCTTGGAATAACCCCATACCTATCCAAATCATATCGAGCCATATATGAATGTATCATTTCTACTCCGCAACAAGCTAACCCAAATGTCATTGGCCATAAAGAACCAGTTCTTGCCCAAGTTAATATCTTATCATAACTAGCAACTAAAAATCCTTTAGATGATAATTCAGTATTCATGAATTCATCTATATTTTTTGATTCTTTTTTTATTCCCATTCAAGTGCTCCCTTTTTCCATTCATAGATAAAACCAATTGTTAAGATACCAAGAAAGATGATCATAGACCAAAAACCAAATAGTCCAATTTTTCCAAGACTAATCGCCCAAGGAAATAAAAAAGCAACTTCCAAATCGAATATTATAAAAAGTATTGCAACAAGATAAAATCTTACATCAAACCTTCCTCTAGCATCATCAAATGCTTCAAATCCACATTCATAAGCTGATAGTTTTTCAGAGTCAGGTTTTGAGTCTCCGGCCACAAAAGATAATATAGTCATTCCTAATGCTATAGCTAAGGCAATAAATATAAATATCAAAATAGGTAAATATTCTAAAAGAAATGATTCACTTTGTACTCACAAATAATCCAGTAATATATTTAAACATTTATTCAATAATAACAACGAGAGTAGTTGCGACTTTAATACACAAAAAATGGCGCGAGAGACGGGATTCGAACCCGCGGCCTCTGCCGTGACAGGGCAGCGTTCTAACCAGCTGAACTACTCCCGCGCATGGTGGGTGTTGAGAGACTTGAACTCCCGACCCTCTCGGTGTAAACGAGATGCTCTACCAACTGAGCTAAACACCCCAAATAAAAACGGCTGTTAAATTATTTAACAGCCGGTGCAAGAAAAAAATATTAGTTATTAACTGTGTCTTTTAAAGCTTTTCCTACAGTAAACTTAGGCCTTTTTGAAGCTGGTATTTGAATAGACTCACCAGTTCTTGGATTTCTTCCAGTAGTAGCTTTTCTATGGCTTACACTAAAGTTACCAAAGCCTACAATACTGACTTTTTCATCTCTTTTTAAAGCATTAGTTATTGCGTCTAAAAGACTTTCAATTGCTCTTGTGGCATCAGATTTTGATAAACCTGCAGATGATGCAACAGATGCGATAAGGTCATTTTTATTCACTATATCTCTCCTTTTGATAAATTAAATGGAGGTAAACTTTGAATTTTAAG
>CACEMR010000041.1 GCA_902560725.1 uncultured Alphaproteobacteria bacterium | reverse complement strand
ATCTTACTCTAACAATAATATCAATGTTGTGTAATGTTAAACATGCAGGAACAGATGGTAAGTCTATATTAATATTATCAGTTGGGATATCGTGAATTTTTCCATCATCCTCAATGTATAAGTGATAGTGAGGTTTGTTATTTGTATCGTATAATGATTTATTTTTATCCACTACTATTTCTCGTATTAACCCCAAATTAGTAAACTGCTTTAAAGTATTATAAATAGTAGCCATTGAAATTTTTCTATCTTGTTTTTTAACCTCATCAAATAAGTTTTCAGCTGAAATATGTCTGTTACCGTTTTGAAATAATATTTTTGCAAGAATTCTTCTTTGTTTTGTAGGAACAATTCCACTTTCTTCTATTTTTTTTAATGCTATGTTATAAGTACCTAATGGGTCTAATACTTTACTTTCATTTTCCATAATTTTAATTATATACCATGAAATACATTTTTTCAGCTATTTTTCTATATTTATTTTTTGGTCTTATGCTCTTTGTTTTTCAGAGACGTATAGTTTTCAACAAATCCGGTCATCCTGGAAAGCCAAACGATTATAATCTAATTACAACTGAAGAAATTCAAATTCTTACAGAAGATAATATTAGTCTACTTTGTTGGCTATATAATGGCGACAAAGGTTTACCATTATTGATATACTTTCATGGTAATTCCTATCATATTGGTGATAGAGCACAAAGAATACAAAAATATATTGATAAAAAATGGAACGTTCTTCTAGTTTCCTGGAGAGGATTTGGAGGTAATAAAGGTACTCCAACTGAAAAAAATCTTTATAAAGATGGTGAAGCTGTTCTTAAATGGGTTTCTAAAAACACATTATTTACAAAGAAAAAAATTGTTGTTTATGGAGAATCTTTAGGTTCTGGTGTTGCTGTTGAATTAGGTATCAAATACAGCTTTTTAAGTGTTGTATTAGAAGCTCCATTTACTTCTATTCATGCAATAGCAAAAAAAAGATATAAAATTTATCCTACAAAATTTCTAATTAAAGATAAATTTGATAATTTAAGTAAAATAGATAAACTTAAATCTCCACTTCTAATAATAAGTGGAAAAAAAGATGAAATTGTTCCTCATAGTCATAGCATAAAATTACTTAATAAAGCAAAAGTGAAAAAAAAGAGTGTTTTTATTGACGAAGCAATACATAATAATCTATACGATTTTAATATTGAAAAAGACGTAATTGCATTTAACTTAGAATTATGGAAATAAATTTAACAACATCTTATGTAGGAATACTTAGCTTAATTATATTTGTATTAGCGTATGCTGTTGTAATGGCCGAAGAATTTAGTCATTTACGTAAATCTAAACCTGTAATCATTTCTGCTGCCCTTATTTGGGGGATCATAGCCTTTTATTTCTCTTCAGATAAAGAATATTCTCATGAAATAGAACATGCTCTTGAACACAATATTTTAGAATTTGCGGAATTGTTTTTATTTCTCCTAGTTGCAATGACTTACATCAATGCTCTTGAAGAGAGAAAAGTATTTGATAACGTAAGATATCAACTTACATCTAGGGGCTTTAGTTTCAGACAACTTTTTATATTTACAGGAATTATTACTTTTTTTCTTTCACCAATAGCTGATAATTTAACAACTGCTCTAGTAATGTGTTCAGTTGTAATGGCATGTGGAAAAGGTAATGCTAAATTTATCTCAATAGGCTGTATAAATATAGTTGTAGCTGCAAATGCAGGAGGTGCCTTTAGCCCATTTGGAGATATTACTACTTTGATGGTATGGCAAGCAGGAATAGTTGAGTTTTTCACTTTTTTCAAAATATTTTTTCCATCAGTTGTTAATTATATAATTCCAGCTGCAATAATGTATTTTTTTATTCCAAATGAGAAACCTCAATTAAGTACTGAAAAAGTCTTTATAAAACGTGGAGGAAAGGTAATTATTTTCTTAGGATTGTTTACAATATTTAGTGCAGTAAATTTCCATAATATTTTACATTTACCTCCGATGCTTGGTATGATGTTTGGTTTGGGTGTTTTAGGGTTGTATTCTTTTTATTTAAAAATTACTTATAATCCCTCAGTAGAAGATGAAAAATTTGATTTTTTTAGAAAAGTATCAAGGGCTGAGTGGGATACTCTTCTATTCTTTTTTGGAGTAATTTTGAGTGTGGGTGGTCTAGGTTTTATTGGATATTTGACATTAGTTTCAGAATTTCTATATGTTGGTCTCGGCCCAACCATGGCAAATGTTATTGTAGGTGTTCTTTCTGCAATTGTTGATAATATTCCTGTTATGTTTGCGGTAATTACTATGAGACCAGAAATGTCAATTGATCAATGGTTATTAGTTACATTAACTACAGGTGTAGGAGGTAGTTTATTATCAATTGGATCAGCTGCAGGAGTCGCTTTAATGGGCCAAGCTAGAGGTTATTATACTTTCTTTGGTCATTTAAAATGGACTCCAGTAATATTTATTGGATATATCGCAAGTATATACCTTCATGTTTTAATAGCAGATCTGCCTTGGTAATAAAAATTATCTATAAGAAAATAAATTAAAATACTCACTAGTAAAATAAATCCCGATACGAATGAGGCTTCATTAAATCTATAAACAGATATTAATTTATACAAATATGATGGCAAAGTGTCAAAATTTTGGCTTTTAAAAAAAGATATAACAGTAAAATCTCCAAAAGTCATAACTGTAGAAAATGCAAATACATAAAATAAATTTCTTCTTAATAATGGAAAAATTATTTTAAAAAAATCATATATACTAATTCTAAATACTTCTTTTATTTCA
>CACEMR010000040.1 GCA_902560725.1 uncultured Alphaproteobacteria bacterium | reverse complement strand
AATAACATCAGATGAGAATCTCTCATCCCAAAGTGCACATGGTAAATGAAAAAAATCATAAAGATTGGTATTAAAATTTCTTACTAATTTTGTTTGTCTATTTTCTGAATTATCCAAACTAAGAGGAAGCCCTATAATAAACCCACCTATTTGATAATCACTTAAAATTTCTTTTAATCTTAATAAATCTTTTTTTGTACCTTTTCTATGGATTGTTGATAAAGGTGAGGCTATTATTTTTAATCTATCACTTACTGCTACACCAATCGTTTTTGTTCCTAGGTCTAGACCTACAAGTATTTGTGATGTATTAAGGCCATCGATTAAGTTATTTTGATCATTCATATATGGAGCTTATAAATTGAAGATTGATAAAAATACAATAAATAAAATTGCTCGTCTATCTAGAATAAAGTTAGATGATAGGGAATCTGAAGATTATATAAAAGATTTAAATTCTATTTTAGACTGGGTAGAGCAATTAAATGAGGTAAATACTGAAAATGTTGAACCATTAAGTAATATATCTTCATCAATTTTACCTAAAAGAGAAGATGTGTCTAAGGATACAAATACCAGTGATGAAATTCTTGAAAATGCTCCAGATAAACTTGAAGGTTTTTTTGCTGTTCCAAAAGTTGTTGAATAATGAATAAGCCATCATTGAAAAAAACTTTAGAAGATATTAATTCAAAGAAAATATCAATAAGAGAATTAAACCAAGACTATTTAAAAAAAATTAAAGAAAAAGAAAATCTAAATATTTTTATTCACTTTGACGAACAAAATATTTTAAAACAAATAGATAAATTAGAAAAAGATAATTCATCTAAAAAATTAAAAGGTATTCCAATTGCTATTAAGGATCTTTTTTGTACAAAAAATATGCCTACTACTGCTGGTTCTAAAATTTTAGAAAATTTTAATCCAACTTATGAATCATTTGTAACTCAAAAATTATTAGATGAAGGTTCTATTTTTGTTGGAAAAACAAATCTAGATGAATTTGCTATGGGTTCTGCAACCAATACTAGTTTTTTTTGGTAATACAATAAACCCTTTATCCAAAGATAATGAACCGTTAGCGCCAGGAGGTTCTTCTGGAGGATCAGCAGCAGCTATTGCAGCTGATTTATGTTTAGGTTCTACAGGAACTGATACCGGTGGATCGATAAGACAACCAGCAAGTTTTTGTGGAGTTGTTGGAGTCAAACCAACATATGGTCTTTGTTCAAGATGGGGGATAGCAGCGTTTGCATCAAGCTTAGATCAGGCAGGAGTATTTTCTCATAATGTTGAAGATGCATCAATTTTATTAAAAACTATTGCTGGTTTTGATCAAAGAGATAGCACAAGTGCAAATGTAGATATTCCAAATTATTTTGCAAATCTTAATGATGATTTAAATGGAAAAACAGTTGGAATTCCAAAAGAATATTCTATTGATGGCACACCGCAAGAAATTAGTCAAATATGGGATGACGCTATTAAAGTATTAGAAAAAAAAGGAGTTAAAATTAAAAATATTTCATTACCCCATACAAAATACGCTCTTCCAACTTATTATATTATCGCTCCTGCTGAGGCTTCATCCAATTTAGCACGTTATGATGGAGTAAAATATGGTTTTAGATCAACTGAAATTAATTCACTTGATGAAATGTATGAAACTACAAGAGCTCAAGGATTTGGAAAAGAAGTAAAAAGAAGAATCTTAATTGGCACTTATGTTTTATCTGCAGGATACTATGATGCTTATTATCTTAAAGCACAAAAAGTTAGAAAATTGATCGCAAATGATTTTAATAAAGCATTAAAAGAATGCGACTTTATTGTTACCCCAACGGCACCAAGTGCAGCATTTCCATTAAATGAAAAACAGAATGATCCAATTAAAATGTATTTAAATGATGTATTTACAGTTCCCGCTTCATTGGCTGGATTGCCTGGAATTTCAATTCCATTTGGTAAAGATAAAAATAATTTACCTCTTGGCATTCAAATTTTAGGAAAACACTTTGATGAACAACAAGTTTTTAATGTAGCTTTATCACTAGAGAGATCATATGAGTGAATTAATAAAAGGTGAGAAATATGATTGGGAAATGGTTATTGGATTAGAAATTCATGCTCAAGTAAAATCAAATTCAAAATTATTTAGTGCTTCATCAACTAAATTTGGATCACTTCCAAATAGCCAAGTATCATTAGTTGATGCAGCAATGCCTGGAATGCTTCCTGTAATAAATAAATATTGTATTGAGCAAGCAGTTAAGTCAGGAGTAGGTTTAAATGCGAATATAAATAATTATTCTGTATTTGATAGAAAAAATTATTTTTACGCCGATCTTCCTCAAGGATATCAAATTAGTCAGTATAAATTCCCAATAGTTGGAGAAGGAAAAGTAACAATAGATTTTAAAGATGGAACATCAAAAGATATAAGAATAGTTAGATTACATTTAGAGCAAGATGCAGGAAAAAGTTTACATGATCAAAATCCTTCCAAAACTTATGTTGATTTAAATAGATCTGGTGTTGCCTTAATGGAAATTGTTAGTGAGCCAGACATAAGAACTCCAGATGAAGCTGGAATGTATATAACAAAAATAAGATCAATATTAATGTATTTAGATACATGTGATGGAAATATGCAAGAGGGGTCACTAAGAGCAGATGTAAATATTTCTGTTAGGAAGCCCGGTGATGAATATGGTACTCGTTGTGAAATTAAAAATTTAAACTCTATAAAATTTATTAAACAAGCAATTCTTTATGAGGCAAAAAGACAAATAGAAATTTTAGAATCTGGAGGTTCTATTGAACAAAATACAATGCTCTTTAATACTACCACTGGAAAAACAAGACCTATGAGAAATAAAGAAGAGGCACATGATTATAGATATTTTCCTGATCCAGATTTACTTCCACTTGAAATTTCTGAAGAAGAAGTTCAAAAAATTAAATCCTCAATTCCAGAACTACCGGATGAACTTAAAAATAAATTTATCGATATCTATAAGTTATCAAGTTACGATGCTTCAGTTCTAACTGCAGAGAAACACACATCTGATTACTTCAATGCAACAATTAATTCTAACAAGGAACTAAAAAAATATGCAAAAATTATAGTTAATTGGATTACATCTGAATTATTTTCTTTATTAAATAAAAATAACATTGAATTAACTAATTCACCAGTATCTCCTAAAAACTTGGGACAATTAGTAAAATTAATTTCATCAAATGAAATCTCTGGCAAAATAGCAAAAGATGTTTTGGAAGAAATGTTTTCATCGGGAAAAAGCGCAAGAGAAATTGTTGATGAAAAAGGACTGAAACAAGTTACTGATCATTCACAAATAGAAAAAATCATTGATCAAGTTATTGAGAAAAATCCTAAAATGGTTCAAGAATATTTGGGAGGAAAAGATAAATTACTTGGTTTTTTTGTTGGACAAGCAATGAAAGAGTCTAAGGGTAAAGCAAATCCTAAGATCTTGAATGATATTTTAAAAAATAAATTAAATAAAGAAAATTAAACGT
>CACEMR010000039.1 GCA_902560725.1 uncultured Alphaproteobacteria bacterium | reverse complement strand
TAATTTCAATGGATTTAAATGATAACTATCTTTAGATAATATACCGGAATGATATCTATCACTAGCAACTTCATCTTTTATTTTTTGCTTATCAAAATACTCATAATTAGAGTAGTCATATTGTTTTTCCATATGATTCATTTCTTCAATAAAATACTTGTAATCCCTTTTATTATTACCAACATGCATAATTCCTTGTGTTAAAGCACAGTTTATTTCAAATTTATCAATTAAATTGGTTACAGTTTGAACAGCTTCCAATCCAATATTCCAAAAAAATTTTGCTCTTTCAAAACCAAATTTTTTTCTAAAAAAAACTGATCTTTACGCATACCAATACCCAATTGCCCACCATTTCTCCCAGATGCCCCAGCACCAACTTTATTTGCTTCCAAAATAGTTATTGATAAACCATTATTAGCTAAATGTAGTGCAGATGATATACCTGTTAACCCTGCACCTATAATACAAATATCAGTAGAAAAACTCTCAGTTATTTTATTTTGGTTGGGAAATTTTTTTGCAGAAAATTTATAAAAACTATCTTTTTCATTATGGTGTTGCTTATAGGTTCTTTTTTTTGTAAAAATCATTTTCCATTCAATAATGGTTTAATAACAAATAGTAAACAAGCACTCTCAATATGATTGAAAAATTTAAAACATGGTTAGATGATAATTCTATTACTGAAGTAGAGTGTTTAGTTCCTGACTTGGGTGGAATTGCAAGGGGAAAAATATTACCAACAAATAAATTTTTAAAAGGCTTAGAAGATGATAGTCATAGACTACCTCAATCAACCTTTATTCAAACAATATCAGGTGATTATGCATATGAGGACTCAACAGGCACATTGCCAAAAAGTATATATAATCCAACAGATGTAGATGTAATATTAAAACCTGATTTTAACTCAATGAGAATTGTGCCATGGTATGAAGATCCAACTGCTCAAGTAATATGTGATGCAGTAAATTTAAACGGTGATGAAGTTATCAATTCAAGTAGGAATGCATTAAAAAATATAATTAAATTATATAAAAAAGAAAACTTAGTACCAATAGTTTCTCCAGAATTAGAATTTTATCTTGTTAAACCTAATCCTGACTCTGATTATCCACTGGAAGTTCCAGTAGGTCAATCAGGCAGACAGGAAACAGGAAAGCAAGCTTTAGGAATAGACGCTGTAAATGAGTTTGATAATCTTTTTGAGGATTTATATAACTATTGTGAAACACAATACATCGAGATTGATACTATCAATCACGAGTCTGGTTCAGCCCAAATGGAAATTAATTTTCAACACGGTGATCCTTTAGAATTAGCTGATCAAGTTTTCTTATTCAAGAGAACACTGAGACAATCAGCACTTAAACATAAGCTTTATGCAACATTTATGGCTAAACCAATGGAGCATCAACCTGGAAGTGCTATGCATATTCACCAATCAATTTATGATAAAAACAATAAAAATATTTTTTTTAATAAAAAATCTGGTTTATCAAAAAAAATGAAGAATTATATTGGAGGCCTTCAGGAATATACACCTCTATTAATGCCAATTTATGCACCTAATATAAATTCATTTAGAAGATTATTTGCAACATGGGGTACACCAAAAAATGTTAAATGGGGTATTGGAAATAGAAGTTGTGGATTTAGAATTCCTTCTATTGAAGAAAAGAATATGCGAATAGAAAATAGAATTCCTGGATCAGATACAAATCCATACTTAGTTTTCGCTGCAAATCTTGCTTCTGGATATCTTGGCATGAAAAATAATATCCAACCTACCACTGAAACAAAGGATAGTGCGTTCCAAGATAAATTTTCTAATTTGCCCAAAACTATTGATGAGTCTCTTTCATTGTTTGAAAATAATGAAGAAATTAATAATATTTTTAATGATAAATTTATTAGAAGTATTGCTGCAATTAGAAGAGTTGAGTATCAAGCATATTTATCAGTTATAAGTTCGTGGGAAAGAGAATACTTATTACTCAATGTTTAAATTTTTTATTAAATACAAAATAAAGTAGACCAATTATTAACAATGCCAGCATTAAAATAGAAGATAGTGCATTTACTTCAGGGCTTAAACCTAAACGAACTTTTGAGAAAACAACAATTGGCAGTGTATTTGCACCAGGACCTGTAGTAAAACTTGCAACGACAAGATCATCTAAAGAAATTGTAAATGCTAATAACCAACCAGCAATAATAGATGGTAATATTATTGGTAAGGTTATCTTATAAAGTACCTTAGTATAATTATAACCAAGATCCATAGCAGCTTCTTCAATATTTTTATTAAAATCAGTTAATCTTGCTTGAATTATAATTGCTACAAAGGCTATACAAAAAGTTACATGAGATATAAAAATTGTTAATTGTCCCCTTGAAGATGGGAAACCAATTAAATTATTTAAACTTATAAAAAATAGTAACATGGAAAGGCCCAAGATTAATTCAGGTAAAACTAAAGGTGTTGAAGAAAGAAAAATATAAAATGATTTGAAAGGAATTTTTCTTATTCTTGCCAGTGAATAACCTATCATAACTCCTAAGATTGTTGCAAAAGTTGCAGACATTGATGCAATTTTAATACTAATTACAAATGCTTCAATTATTTGCTCATTTCTAAATAATTCATTATACCACTTAAAAGAAAACCCTTTCCAAACCATTACTCTCTTATTTTCATTAAATGAGTAAAAAATAAGAACCAAGATTGGAAAATATAAAAAGAATAATCCTAAAAAAACAACTATACTTTTAATAATATTAGATCTCATTTTTTTTACTCCAACGAGAATAAAGTATTTGAAAAATTATTATTGGCAAAACTAAGATAATAATACCGGTAAATGCTAAAGCACTAGCACCTGGCCAATTTCTATTAACAAAAAATTCTTCCCATAAAATTTTTCCATAATACAGTCTATCACTGCCACCTAACATTTCAGGTATAATAAATTCTCCGACAACAGGTATAAAAACTAATAGAGATCCTGCAACAATTCCTGGAATAGACAAAGGCAGTATAACTTTATAAAAAGTTCTAAAACGATTTAATCCCAAATCTTTTGATGCTTCAATTAAATTTAAATCAAACTTATTGAGATATCCGTAAAGTGGTAAAATCATCAAAGGCAAATAAGTATAAACAATACCCATGATAACAGCATATTGATTGTATAATAATTGAAGCGGTTCTGATGTTATACCAAGGTTTAAAAGTATTAGATTTAAAATTCCATTATTCTGTAATATTATTTTCCATGCATATACCCTCAATAAGAATGATGACCAAAAAGGAATTACAACTAGGACTAATAAGATATTCCTTAATCTAATATCTGAAGTAGCAATATAAAATGCCAATGGAAAACCAATTAGTAGACAAAAAAAAGTTGAAATTAATGCTAAAATCAATGAGTTTACAAAAGAACCAATGTAATAATAATCACTCAAAATATAAATATAATTTGCAAAAGTAGTATTAATTTTAAATTTATTATCAAAAAGAAAAATATCTTGATAAGGAGGCATTCCCCATTCAGATACAGATATTGATATTTTAAAAATTATAGCTAATGGAATAAA
>CACEMR010000038.1 GCA_902560725.1 uncultured Alphaproteobacteria bacterium | reverse complement strand
CAGGTAGTTACAGATTTAAAACTATGGATTAAAAACAATTCAAAAAAACTAGATAAAGAATTAAAAAAATTTCAAAAAACAATTATCAGTTTGTCAAAAAAAAATACTAATACAATTATGCCTGGTTATACTCATATGCAAGTGGCACAACCAATTACACTTGCTCATCATCTTTTAGCCTATGTTGAAATGATAGGAAGAGATAGATCACGACTTAACAATTGTTTGTATCGACTTGATGAAAATCCTTTAGGATCAGCTGCTCTTGCTGGTACATCATTTCAAATAGACAGAAAATATACGACTAAAGAATTAGGTTTTAGAGAGCCAACTAAAAATGCAATGGATAGTGTATCGGATAGAGATTTTGCAATAGAATTTATTTTTGTTCTTTCATTGATTGCAGTCCATTTGTCACGTCTCGCTGAAGAAATAATCTTATGGTCTAATCATCAATTTAATTTTATATTTTTACCTGACCAGCTTTCAACTGGTAGTTCAATTATGCCTCAGAAAAAAAATCCAGATGGAGCTGAATTAGTTAGAGGAAAAACTAGTTTGATAATTGGCAATTTAACTTCGATTCTAAATATTTTAAAAGGATTACCCTTATCATATAGCAAAGATCTTCAAGATGATAAAATTATTGTTTTTCAATCATATGATAATCTAATACTTTCGTTAAGGGTTATTAATGAAATTTTATCTCAATCAAAATTTAATAATTCTAGAATGAAAGAAGTAATAGACCAGTCTAATTCAACTGCTACAGACTTAGCTAATTGGTTAGTTAAGAATCTAGATTATACTTTTAGAGATGCTTATAAAACAACCGGTAAAGTTATAACTTACTGTAACAAAAAAAAATTAAGTTTAGAAAAATTATCACTAAAAGAATTACAAAAATTTGAAAAAAAAATTGATATTTCTGCAAAAAATTTATTATCGACAACTAATAGTGTAAATAGTAAGTCAAGTTTTGGAGGCACTTCGCCTAAAAATGCTAAAAAAATAATAGAATATGCTATAAAAAAATACTTAAAATAATGAAAAGAATTTTATTAATTGTATTTATATTTTGTCTTTATGGATGTGGTAAAGTTGGTCCTTTGAGCCTTCCTGAGGATAAAGTTGATAAATCTGTCATTTCTTATCCATGTGATGAAGCATGTTTAGAAAAATTAGAAGAAGAGAAAAAACGTCAACAATCTGTAGTCATAGAGACTGAATAAATGCTAAAATTTTTAGACAACGCTCCATATGTGGAAGAAACGTCAATACTTGATATTTTAAAGGTCTGTCAAACACCTTTTTATCTATATTCTCAAGAAAAAATTATTCAAAAAGTTGAAATGACAAAAAAAATTTTAGGGAATAATATTTACTTTTCTGTGAAGTCAAATTCTAATCAGGCAGTGTTAAAATTAATGCAAAGTTTAGGTATAGGTGCTGATGTCGTATCAATTGGAGAATTAAAAAGATCATTAGCAGCAGGTTTTAGTACAGACAAAATAATTTTTGAAGGAGTAGGAAAATCTAAAGAGGATTTATTATATGCAATACAAAAAGATATTCGTTTGATTAATACTGAATCATTAGAAGAAATTAAATTACTAGAAAAAATAGCTAATGAAAAAAATAAAAAAATCAATATAGGTTTAAGACTAAATCCAAATATTGATGGCGATACTATAAATAAAATTTCGACAGGTAAAAAAAAACAGATAAATTTGGTATAGAAATTGATGATATAGATAATATTATAAATTTAATAAAAAACTGTTCAAGTCTAAACCTAATTGGAATTAGTTGCCACATTGGAAGTCAAATTAGCAAAATAAGTGCCTATAAAAATACCTTCATAGAAATGAAAAAGGCTGCTGACAAATTTGTTAATGCTGGAATAAAAATCAAGCATATTGATTTAGGAGGAGGATTTCATGTTAAATATAGTGAAAAAGACCCCAATTTTAGAATCGAAGATGTAAAAAAAGAATTAGATTTTTGTTTTGATGGATCAGATTACGAGTTATCATTTGAACCTGGGCGTTTTTTAATAGCAGAAGCAGGTATACTAATTACAACTATAATTAATATAAAACAAAATGGTGGTATAAATTATTTGATTGTTGACGCTGGAATGAATACTTTAATTCGTCCAGCAATGTATAATTCTTATCATAAAATTGAGTCAATTAACAATAAATCAAAAATCCAAGTTTCTTATGCTGTTGCAGGTCCAATTTGTGAAAGCTCAGATATTTTTCTTAAAAATATAGAGCTACCTAAACAAACTATTGGAGATATATTAGTAATTAGAGATGTTGGAGCATATGGGAAAGTTATGTCATCAAATTACAATACAAGATTACTTCCTTCAGAAGTTTTAGTAAATAAAGATTTGTTTGGTATAATTTATTCTCCTAACAAAATTGAGAAAAATATTGAAGAGGATATAATACCTAATTGGCTATAATTAATTTAGAGTCTTATGAATAATCTTTGCTAAGTCAGAAATTATAAGATTAAGATTAAAGAAAAATTCTCTTATATAAAACTCTAATAGAACAAAGGTATTAATTCCATAAGATCTAGAAAACCAAATTCCTAAAAAAATAGCAAAAATTAAAATTATAACAATTAGTGAATTTCTTATACTTGGTTCTTCTTGATTAACTATAGTACTCGGCAGATTCTTTATAGTATTTTTTTCTTTTTTAATATTTTGATTATTTTTAATAACATCTTCTAAATCATTATTTTTTGAAGATGGAACTGAAGAATATGTTTCTTCCTTATCTAAATCTTGGTACCATTGATAACCGCAATTAGCACATTCAACCATTTTGCCATTAGGTTTTAAATCTGCAGAATTTACAAGGTATTTAAAATCACAATTTGAGCAAACAATGAACATAAAATATATATAGATTACTCAGCCTAGTATATAAAACAAAATAATATCTTATGTTAATTATTAAAAGTATAATTTTTTATATTTCTTTATCAATTTGGACTATATTTATGGGAATAATATGCATTCCATATTTATTCCTACCTAATAAACTATTAAAATATCCAACCAAATTATGGATTAAGGGTATTTTTGTATTTCTTGAAAGTATTTGTAATATTAAGCATAAAATAGAAGGTCTCGAAAATATCCCCAATGAAACAGTTTTGGTTGCATCTAAGCATCAATCAGCTTTTGAAACTTTTGCTTTGTTTTATTATTTAAAAGATTGTTTTTTTGTCCATAAAAAAGAACTTTTCATGATACCCATTTTTGGACAATACTTATTCAAGTCAAGCATGGTTGCTATTAATAGAAGTGGGGGAACTAAAACAATGCGCAAAATGTTACAAGATGTTAAAAAGAAATTAGATCTTGGAAGATCAATAATTATATTTCCAGAAGGTACTAGAACAGTGCCTGGTAGCAAGCCAAGATATAAAACTGGTTTTATTGGTATTTACAATCACACGAACAAAAAAATACTTCCTGTAGCGTTAAACTCTGGCTTATGCTGGTCTAAAAAATCATGGATTTTAAATAATGGTTTAATTACAATAAAAATTTTACCAATAATAAAAGAAAATTTAGATAAAAAAGAAATCCTTCAAAAAGTCCAAGATACTATCGAGTC
>CACEMR010000037.1 GCA_902560725.1 uncultured Alphaproteobacteria bacterium | reverse complement strand
CTTTATTGAATATCTCTTCTCTTTTTGATTCTAGATAAGTTTGTATAATTTTTTTTCTTATTAGGTCTAATTTTAGATTTTCAATAATAATTTTTTTAAAATCATCATTTTCAATAAATTTATTATTATTCTCATTAGAAATAATTATTTCATCATAAATTTTATTTATTTCATTTGTTAATTCATATCTAATATTTGAATTTAAATATGACTCATTAAAAAGATTTACAGAAATAAAATCCTCTAATATTTCATCATTACTTAATTCTGAATTATCTCCTACAAACTGTAAATATTTATTCCTTTTATCGAAATCAATAGATGTAAAAGATTTATTAAGAATTTTAAAAAGTATTTTATTTTCTAGGCTAAAACTATAATTATACTGAAAAATAATTAATAAAAATATAAATAATTTTAAAAAAAATTTACTCATAATCTGCAAACAATTCATTATCTATTTCACTACTTTCCCATCTTATATCTTGTTTATCTGTTTCAGATACTGCTAAATTTGTTGATCTATAACTTCCAACATTTTTAAATGAAAACATTAACGTAAGTACGTCTTGAGGTTTTAGGTTATCTTCTTTATATGACTTACGACTAAAATTTAAATTTATTCCAAAACATTCATCAAAGTATCTATATGATATTAAATATTCTGTATTTATTTCTTTCTTAAAATCATATAATCCTGAAATATTTAACTTAGAAAATTTATAAAATTTTTTACTACCAAAAGAATAATTTAAAGTTTCTTTATCAGTAGTAATTATATTATTTACTTTACTTTTAAGATCTAAATAGGAAAAATTAAAATTTCCAAATCTTGTTTCAGTAAAAGTATTAATATTTTGTTCTTTTAACAGTTCATCATAAAAATCATATCTAAAATTATAATTAATTGAATTAATATTTTCATATTTTACAGAACCCAATAAATCACTTAAATTATTATCATTACCCTGTTCTTTATGAAAATTACTATTGTCAGTAAATTCATACGATTGAGATAATTTTATTTTTAATTTATCATTATTTACATTAATACCATAATTAACCCTTTTAGAGTTATCCATTTTATCACTTCCACTATACCTATTTAATGAATTGAAATTTGCAAGAGAGAAAGTATTGTTTGAAGAGTCTTCATTTGAAATTTTATTTGAATTAGATTTTCCAGGACTAACTACAATTTGTGAATAAGGAGTAAATATTAAACCTAGTTTATCATTATTGAACTTAAATGGAGTTTCAATATTAATTCCTAAAATTGGAAAAAATCTATACATATTACCAGATTGAAATTCATCAGATTGTATTAATTTGCTATTCGTATTAAATAATTGATTGTAGAATTCAGACTTTAAAGAAATTTTTGAATTATATTTTATAATATTTTGTTCTAATTGAATTTGCTGTGATATTTTTTGCTGACTTTGTGCATGAATATCTGTATTTTTGTCTCTAAAAATATTATAAAACTGGAAATTCTGACTTAATTGATATCCTTTTATTTTATCACTTCCAGTATAATAACTAATACTCGGTAATACAGTAGGAGTAGTTTTATTATCTTCATTTTGTTGATTAGTTTGATAGAAGATTAAATTTGCAGACAGATAATCATCTATTTTATTTAAATAAAAACCTTCCATTTTGATTTTTGTTGATAATGATGTTTTATAACTCAAATCATTATCTGGATCAGTAATCTGAATATAATTTTGTGATGTTTGAAGTGCTGAATTTATGCTTAATTTATAATTTTCGTTTAAATTTTGCTTATAATTAGTAATTAAGCTAGCATCTGATAACCACTTATTGTTATCATTATCCTCAAAATTTGAGTCAAAAGTTAAATCACTCGAAAAATTTCCACCTGACAAAATTTGATTGTAATCAAAAATAAATCTTTGAGATGAATCTATACCACCACCATAATTTATAATAGGGGTAAAAGTAAGTTCTTTATCAATTGATAAATTAAAATAGTATGGAAATGAAGTAGATTGAGATGTTTTAGTATCAAAAAAATTTAATGATAATGTTGGATTTAAAAAACCAGATTTTCTTTCTTTTCTTAATGGTGATGGTGTAACAATATAAGGAATATAAAATACAGGTGTATTTAAAACTCTCATTTTTGAATGTTTTTGATAAAGAAATAAATTTTTATTATCATGAAGAATCTTTTCACCTTCTAGTTGCCATGTAGGACAAATAAAATTCGCAATTTTTATTCTTGACTTACAAGGTGAGTAAACACCCTTTGATACAATATCAACATAACCATCTCGTTTTCCACTTGTTCCAATTATTCTAGAACCATCATTTAGTCTAATTTTTACATCCTTAAATTCTCCATATCCTAAATCTTGATTAAAAAAACCACTACTACCTGAATAAAAATTATTTTTTTCATCTTTTAATGTAAAATTTGTTGGCAATATTATTTTTTTATTTTTTCTTTCGAATATTATTATATCAGAAACAATTAATTCATTATTTTGAAATATTTTAGCGTTTCCTTTTGCAATAATATTTTCATCTTCATCATATGATATATTATCTGCATATAATAAAATTTCATTTGCATTATTAAATTTAGCAAAAACTAAAATTGACACTATCAAGAATATTTTTAATAATAATAATATTGTTCTAATCATTTTCAATTTTTGTTATTTGATATAATCCAATTGAAAAAGGCAACATAAATATAATCAAATATGAGATAAAAAAATTAATAGATAGAGAAACAGTTATTTTTGTAATTATTTCTTTAAGAAGAAAAATTAAAAAACCAATTAATATAGACAAAAATAGAATTTTAAAAAAATTTTCATTTCTTTGAAACTTCCCTGAAAAACTGATAACAATAAATGAAAGCATTACCATAAATAAAGGTTTAAGAATTTCTGATAAATAATATAGACCTATTTCTTTTGAATATAAGTTAAATTTTTTCAAAGTTTGTGAATGTGAAAAATAATTATAAAATGGGACAAATTTATAATCAGTAATTGAATTTAAAATATTTTCTTTATCAAAATTAATTTTTAAATCAAAATTTGTATAATTGTTTAAAGTTTCATTTTTCAAATCGTAATAATTAACATTTTTTAAAAAGAATCTATTATTTTTAAAATATCCATTTTTAGCTTTAATAAATATATTTGAATTATTTTTTAATATTAAAATTTTAATTTCTTCCGCATTCATATCTTTAAGATCTATTTTATCTATATTTATAAAACTTGAATACTTTTCGTCTATTATATTTTTAATCCACATTTCATTATTTGATATTTTTATTGAATACAAGCTCTTATCTTGTTTATTAATTATTTCTAAAAATTTATTTTCAAAGTTTGATGATATTGGATTTATTATAAATAAAAAAAATAATCCTATTATGAATACACTAAAACCTATTGGTAAAAAAATATCAAAAATTGAATATCCAATATTTCTTAATGATACCAATTCATTATTATTTATTAAATTTCTAAATAAAAAAGATATACCAATTATTGTTACAAAAGGTAAAATTTCATTTATTATTGATGGGTATTTTAAACCAGAGAGTAAAATAAATTTGTATATTGTATTATCATTGGTTTGAAGAATTCTTGAAATTTCTATTAGATTTAAAAATAAGATAAGAATTGAAATTATTAGTAAATTTATAATTATATATTTTGTAGATAATTTTATTAAGTAAAAATTTATTTTATTCATACTTTTTTTTAAAAAATACTATTATAAAACTAATTATTATTATCATTATCGAGGTAGATAAATATACAAAAACATCTGTATCTAAA
>CACEMR010000036.1 GCA_902560725.1 uncultured Alphaproteobacteria bacterium | reverse complement strand
TTGCTGTAATAATATATTTTTATTATTTAAAACCAATAAAGATGAAATAAAAAATCCAGTAATAGTAACAATTATACCTGTAAGAAATGAAATTATTAGAGAATTAATGAATGCTTTAATAAAATTTATATTAAGATACATAATGTAAAAATTATTAATAAAAAAATTAACAAATATTAGTATTATTGGAGAAAACAAAATTAAAGAAAAAATAATTATTAATAAAATATCAAATATTTTAACTAATTTAAAATCTTTATGCGGATGAGAATATAAACTGAAATCAATTTCAAAAAAATTTGATCCTTTTAATTTATAAAAACCTATTAAAATAAAAAATAAACAAATAATAATTTGAATCAAGCTTAATAATATCGCTTTATTAAAATTTAATTCAAAAAGAGCATATTGATATATTGCAACTTCAATAGTTGAATATTGCGGGCTTCCTCCAAGAGCCATTACAATAGCAAAACTTAAAAAACATAATGCAAATATTATAGCAAAAACTGTAAAAAAGTTTTGTTTTATAATTGGTATCTCTAGTTTAATAATATTACCTAAGTATGTTAAGTTTAATGATCTTGAAATATTATAATATTTATGAGGAATATTATTTAAGTTTACGAAAAAAAGTCTTGAAGCAAAAGGTGCATTTAATAATACATGAGCAATAAGAATTGCTTTAATTCCAAATATTGAGTCAATATGTAAATATTCATAAATATTAAAATTTGAATTTAAAAAACCATTATAACCAAATAATTTAATTACTGCATAAACTATTAAAATTGAGGGTAATACAAAGCTAAAGCCACAAAGTGAAATTATGAACTTAATAATCTTTGATTGTTTATGTCTGTTTAATGCTAAGGCAAATGGAATGGCTATCATGCAACTTATAAGAGCTGACAATAAAGCCTGATAAAGCGAAAAATATATAATTCTATGTGTGTAAGAGTTTGAGAAGAAACTTGTTATTTTATTAAAATCATATTCTACCTTAGTTAAAATACCTATTAAAGGTATAATAAAAAATAGGGAAAAAATACCTAAGACTAAATAATTTAAATTTTTATTCAATTAACTTAAGATGCATTTAGCCATTCATCTATCCATTTTTCTTTTTTGTTATTTATTTCTTCAGGATGGAGTTGAAGATATTTTGGAATTTCCAAATTCTTAAAAGCATCTGGTAAATCTTTAATTTTTGTCACAGGGTACATTATATTTGTTGAAGGTATCACTGATTGAAATTCATTTGAAAGCATAAATTCAAGAAATTGTTTTGCTAAATCTTTATTTTTTGATGTTTCTAAAATTCCTGCAAATTCAATTGATATATAATTACCTTCTTCAAATATTGCGGCTGATATATCATAGTTTTCTTCAAACATTATGTGAGCAGCTGGTGAAGTAGTGTAACTTAGTACAATATCAGCTTCTCCTGATAAGAAAAAATTATAATAAGAGTCAGTCCATCCTTTGGTAACTGAAATTATTTTTTTATTTAATTTTTTCCATTCATCAGCTGCATTTTCTCCATAAATTGCTTTCATCCATGTTAATAACCCTAAACCAGGAGTTGAGGTTCTTGGATCTTGAATTACTATTTTTGCATTTGTTTTATTTATTAATTCGTACATTGACTTTGGTGGATTTGAAAAATTCTTATTATTATAAACAAAGGCAAAGTAACCATAATTGTAAGGAATAAATTTTTTATTTTCCCATTTTAATGGTAATTCTAATAAGTTGTTTATATTTTCCAAATTATGTAATGTAAAAATTTCAGATTTATTAGCTGCGTCAAGTAAGTTCATATCAAGGCCAAGTACTATGTCTGCTTGAGTAGATTTTCCCTCTAAAATCACTTTATTAAGAAGTGTTGCTGCACTGTCAACTGATACAAAATTCAATTCTGCTTTAAATCTCTCTTCAAATATTTTCTCAATTATTGGTCCCGGACCCCATTCTGAAACAAAAGAGTCATAAGTGTATATTGTTAATTTTTGCGCATTAATTTTATAAGAAATTAATAAGGTTATTAATGTTATGGTTATTATCTTCATAATTCCTCCGCTGGCATTATCCAGATCAGGTTAAAAGGGTATAAATCTCAGCATTTAAGCACCCCTATTTAATTATTATAAATAAAATTAAATTTAAAAACAAACTAAAAAGAATTGTTTTTAGTATAATTATCAATATAACGAAATTTTTCGGGGAGTAGCGCAGCCTGGTAGCGCACCTGGTTTGGGACCAGGGGGTCGAAGGTTCGAATCCTTTCTCCCCGACCATATAATCTACCAATATTTTCTTTAACGTTGACTATTTATTTACCAAATATAAGATTTTATAAAATTTTATGAATTTAAAAGGAAAATGTGCATGTGGTGAAGTTAATTATGTAATTAATGATAAACCATTATTTACTCAAGCTTGTCATTGTAAGAATTGTAAAATATCAACTGGATCATCTTATGTTATACATACTATGATTTTTGAAGATGATTTTTTTATAGAAGGAAAAATATCATCTACTGAGTTAGATACTGGAAGTGGTAAAGGATATCATGCATATTTTTGTATAAAGTGTGGTGTATATTTATATTGTAAATACAAAATTGCTTCAGGAAGACTCGCTATTAGAACATCAACATTGGAAAAACCTATTACACCACAAGCTCATATTTTTGTTAAAGATAAAGATCCTTGGATTGAAATTTCAAATAAAGATATTTGTCATGAAAGTATGTATGACAGAGACAAAACATGGCCTCTAGATAGTTTATCTAGATTATCTGCAAAAGAAAAATGATCGTTTTAAAATATTTAATTTTAATATTATTAATTTTTTTTTCCAACTTTGCCAAATCTAATGATTGGCAATTAGTTTACGAAAATACTTTAAATGAAGACAAAGTTTTTATTGATATATCAAATATAGAAAAAAAAGATAAACTACTATATTTTTGGGATATGCTTAGTCACAAAGAATATAATGAAACCCATAAGTATTGGTCTGTTACAGCATATATAGAAGCAAACTGTGATGAATTTTGGTATAGAAAGTTGAGATTGCTTATGCATGAAGAAGCCATGGGGGCTAGCCCAGCTTTTTTTGAAACTAAAAATAGATCACATATAATATTTCGTCCTAAAAAAGAAAAATCAGGACAATTTATTTTACTCAAAAAAGCTTGCGATTTAATTAAATAAAAAAAATTAAATATTAATCTTTTATATTTGTGATACTTGTAAAAAAATAATGTTAAAAAATAGATATGTAAGATCTGTAGTTCTTGAAGGAAAAGGTAAATTGTCATTAAAGAATTTTCCTTATCCTGAAGTTAAAAAGAATTGTGCTATAATTAAAATGGAATATTCCGGAATTTGTGGAACTGATAAGCACTCTTTTGAAGGTTTTTTTCATCAAAAGGGTGGAAGACCAATTCCTCTACCTGTTATTCAAGGTCATGAGAATGTTGGTATTATAGAGGAAATTAATGGTGAACTTCTTGATCATGATGGTCAAAAATTAAAAGTAGGAGATAGAGTAGTACCTGCACCCAATATATCTTGTGGTAAGTGTTTTGCGTGTAGAAATAATAGACCTTATTATTATTGTGAATGTAAATTAGATTATGGAAATAATATCGGTGCTGGAGAAGAACCCCATATCTTTGGAGGATGGAGTGAATATCTATATATTTTACCTGGTAGTCACCTATTTAAATATCCGGACTCATTAGATCCAAGATTTGGCACATTTATTGAACCACTATCAGTTACAGGTTGTCTGGATAAAGCAAGACAATGGTCATCAGAATGGGAACCATTTAGAAGTGGAGATACTGTTGTAATATTAGGAACAGGTCCTATTGGTTTATTTCATTTAATTAAATCAAATTTAATGGGTGCTGGAAAAATAATAGCGGTAGATCCCTATAAGTTTAGAACATCATTAGCATCTGATTTTGGTGCATCAGAAGTTGTAACTAGTAATGACAGAGAAGAGATTAAAGATAATATTAAAAAATTAACTAATAACTTTGGTGCTGATTTAGTTGTCGATTGCACAGGAGTGTCTGAAGGTTTCACTATAGCTCTTGAGCTTATTCGTGAGGGTGGAATGGTTTTAGAAGTAGGTATATTTTCTAATTCACATGACATTCCAATAAATCCTCATTCTCAAATACTAGAAAAAAGTGCAAGAGTAATTGGAGTTGGCGGTGATGATATATCACAATATTACCCTTCAATTAAAATCTTAGAGAGAAATATTGATAAACTTCCATGGGAAAAAATAATTTCTCATAATTTTCAAATTGAAGATGTTCATGAAGCTATGGATGTTGCAATGAGTGACCAATCAATGAAAGTTATTTTAAATCCTTAGGCATTTAAAAAGAAAAACCCTCGCTCTAAAAATAGAGGAGGGTTTTAACTATAAGGATAAATTATCGTCTAAATAAAGCGTAAAGTATTCCTAGGGTAATTATTCCTATTAGCCCACTTCCGCCTAAGTCACTAACTAGTGCTGATATATTATCAATAACATCTGCTCCTATGAAAGGAACAGCAGGACCAAATATGATACCTAAAACCACACTTAGTGGAATTACAACCATAGCTAAGTCCATTACACCTCTTAGAAAGTTTTTTACATTATCCATCATGGTATTACTCCTTTATTTCAGAAGATTATCTTCGCAAATAAAGCCAAACAATGATTCCTATGGCAATAATACCAATTAAACCATCTTGACCTAATTTTGCAGTTATCGCGATAATATTATCAAGTATACCAACTCCTATAAAAGGAACGGCAGAACCAAATATAATTTCAAGTACAACTGCTGCAGCAATTAATAAAAGTCCAACTTCTGTTATTTGCTTCAACCAACTCTTTATTGTATCCAGCATATTAACTCCTCGATTAAAGGTTTATCACGTTATTTAAGATTTGTTCTTAAATTGACATCTAGTTATTCTTATTACGAATTAATAGTATTATTAAATGTGAAATTTTATTAACTTATTGAAAA
>CACEMR010000035.1 GCA_902560725.1 uncultured Alphaproteobacteria bacterium | reverse complement strand
ATAGATTATCATCTCGATCTAACAATAAAGTGACTATATTTGAGGCAGGACCTTCAAATAATACTTGGAAAGTTAATATGCCAAGTGCGCTACTTTATGCAATGCATGATCAAAAATATAATTGGAAATATTACACTGAACCAGAACCTTATTTAAACAATAGATCATTGTATTGCCCAAGAGGTAAAATGTTAGGCGGGTGCTCTTCACACAATGGTATGGTTTTTGCCAGGGGTCATAAAGAAGATTTTAATAGATGGGCGTCTTATGGCCTTGACCAATGGAGTTATAATAAAGTTTTACCATATTTTAAAAAATTAGAAACTTGGTCTGGAAATAATGATTTAAGAGGTAATAAAGGCCCCTTAAAGGTTAATAGATCTCAAATTGATAGAAAGTTTCCATTATTCAATGCAGTTCTTAAAGCAGCAAATGAAGCCGGTTATTCTATTTTTGATGACTCAAATAGTGGGAATAATGAAGGCTTCGGAACATTTGATGTAACAATCGATAAAGGTGTTCGTCAAAGCATAGCAAAGGCTTATTTAGAGCCTATAATGAATAGAAAAAATCTACAAATAATTAAAAAAACATATGTAAAAAAAATAATTTTTAAAAATAATGTGGCTGTAGGAGTAGAATATATTAAAAATAATAAAATTGAAAAATTTTATGCAAAAAAAGAAATTATACTTAGTGCTGGATCAATTAATTCTCCAAAAATACTTCAATTATCCGGTTTGGGTAATGAGAAGCATTTAAAAGATTTAGGAGTTGAAGTTGTTCAAGATTTAAAGGGAGTAGGTGAAAATCTTCAAGACCATCTAGAAATTTATATTCAATATAAATCAAAGAAAAAAGAAACATTATATGATTTATCATCAAATTTTATTTCTCAAGCCATAGAAGGAAGTAAATGGTTTGCTTTTAAAAAAGGTAAATTAGCTCATTCACATTTAGAATTAGGAGGATTTGTAAAAACTAATGCTAAATATACTCATCCAAATTTACAATTTCATTTTTTCCCATCTTTGGTTATTAATCATGGATTAAAAAATCCAAAATTTGATGCCTTTCAGTTTCATGCGTGTCCAAATAGACCAAAGAGCAGGGGTTTTGTAAGAATAAAATCTAAAGAATTTGAAAAATCACCCAAAATACAATTTAATTATTTGCAACACGACGAAGACTTATTTCAAATGAGAGAAAGTGTTAAAATTGTTAAAAAAATAATCGAACAGAAATCACTTTCAGATTATGTTGATTATGAAATCAGACCAGGTATCGACGTTAAGTCTAATGAAGACTTAGATGAAATTATAAGAAATACTTCAGAGTCAGCCTATCATCCTTCATGTACGAATAAGATGGGATATGATCAAAATTCAGTTGTAGATCAAGAAACAAAAGTTCACGGTATAAAAAACTTAAGAGTGATAGATGCATCTATAATGCCTGATATAGTAAGCGCTAATCTTAATGCCAGCGTAGTAATGATGGCTGAAAGGGCAGCAGATTTTATTCTGGATTAAAAACAAAAACTTAGGCCGTTTCTAGCCTAAGTCTAATGTTCCTTAGTATAGGTTTGGAAGGGAAAAAATAACTATAAAAAAAGATTAGATAGACTTTCTTCTGAGTGTCCAACCATATCTTTCACTATAATAAGCTTCTATACCATCAGCTAAGTTAAGATCGTAGTTGGAGTCTATAGACTCTTCAAGAACCTTTTTTTCAATAGAACTCTGCTCTAATCCTTCTTTTAGGTTATTTAAGTTTTCTGTTAATTTACTATTCATAATTTACAATATTTACATTTATACAAAAAAAATAAAAAAAACTAGTATTTTTAATGAATTTACTGTAAATTATATTACTTAAATATTTTATAATTTGTAAATTTTGTAAATGAATAATAATTTTGAAATTAATATGGGTCCTAGACTCAAAAAACAAAGGATCAATAGGGGGTTTTCACAGGCCAAACTATCAAAATCTATTGGAATTTCACCAAGCTATTTAAATTTAATTGAAAGTGGAAAAAGAAAAATACCAACTTCATTGCTAATAAAAGCTGCCGATGAATTAGATTTATCCATAAAAGATTTTTCTGCAGAATCGAATAAAAGGTTGTTGTCTGATGTAATGGATGTTCTAAGTAATGAAATTTTTGACGATTTAAAAATAACTAATCATGATACTAGTAATTTTATAGGCTCTAATCCTAATATTGCAAAAGCACTTCTATCAATAAATGATACTTTTAAAAGTTTTAAAGAAGATATGCAAAATCGTTTGGAAACGATGGATGTAAACTCAGGTACAATTAATAAACCAACAAGACTTCCAGTTGAGATAGTTTCAGATATTTTGCAAGAAAATAAAAATTACTTTCATGATTTAGAGTTAAGTTCTGAGAAATTAAGAGAAGAAATTGGTTTAGAAATTGGCCCAAATATAGGCTCAGGATCAAAGTTGACAAAATTTCTTGAAACTAAACACAACGTGAAAGTAAAAATAGTTACTGTTAGTGAAGATGAAAAAATTGTTAAGAGGTTTGATGAAAAATCTAAAATCTTTTATCTTTCAGAAATGCTTACATATACATCAAGAAATTTTCACCTTGCTTCTCAAGTTGCTTACTTAGAAGCAAAACAGATAATAGAAAAAGTTATTCAAAATAATAATATTGAGTCTGAAGAAGTTGTTCCACTTTTTAAATTATCGTTACTAAATTATTATGCTGCAGCATTTATGATGCCTTATGATGATTTTCTAAATAGTGCAAGACAACACAAATATGATGTAGAGATATTAATGCACCATTATGCATGTAGTTTCGAGCAAGTAACTCATAGATTAACAAATCTTCAAAGACCAGGTAATGAAGGGGTTCCATTTCATTTTCTAAAAACAGATATTGCAGGAAATGTCTCAAAAAGATTTTCTTTATCAGGCATTCATATACCTAGACATGGAGGATCATGTCCTAGGTGGAACGTTTATACAGCTTTCCTAAATCCTGGAAAAATTCATCCTCAAATATCAAAGATGCCAGATGGTCGAGTTTATTTTTGTATTGCAAGAGCTTTTGAAAAAGGGGTAGAAAAACATGGAATGCCAAAAAGCTTTGTATCTATTGGTCTTGGATGTGATATGAAATATGCAAAAGATTTAGTATATTCTGAAGGAATTGATTTAAGTAATAAAAAACTTCAAATGCCTATTGGTGTATCATGTAGAATTTGTCCTAGAGTAGAGTGCCAACAAAGAGCATTTCCTCCAATAGATAAGGAATTGCGTTTGGATATTAATTACCGAGGGACATCTCCGTACGTTACAATTTAGTTTGTACATGTACAAAAATGGCTGAAATTCGTATGTTTTAAGCGTGATTTTCGGGTTTTTACCTGAAAATACATGTACAAGGAAAAAGCTGAGTCGGAGCAAAATATCCGACTTGGTTTATTCTGATACATGTACTACTATTTAAGAAAATTTGGAGTTTATATGAACGAGAATTACGAAGATTACAGTGAAAAGTTAGTTGAAATGGTAAGAGGAAATGAAGAGGCCCTAGGTTTAACTAGAAAATACTTTAGAAATATTATTTTATCTGCATTATTTATTATAGTTCCTTCATTTTTACATTTAACTTATGCCAATAACATTATGGCAACGATATTTATTAGTATTCTTTTAATTGGTTTAACGATTGTATTTTGGATTATTACTTTTGAAATAAATCAAAGAATATCTATGGGTGTTTTATCTGCTCAAATAGAAGTAATTGCTAAAAAACACTATTAAATTAATGGATTTATTTTTAAGTTTTACAGATAATTTTGTTTTAGGTTTTTTTATTTAACATGAGATTTTTATTTATAATTTTAGTCTTATTTTCTTTCAATCTACATGCAGCAAAGTTTTATCCAACAACCATTACCTGTATTCAAGAAGATTATAATGGCATGTATTCAATTATGTGGGTTTTCAACTTCAATAAAGATTTTACTGTTTTAAAAAGTCTATCAACAGAAAATTATTCTGATTTTGATGATTATTTTATCTTGAATAAAGTAGAAGGTGATAAAATTTACTTAAACACCAGAATTGAGGGAAATGAATTTATTTTAAATCTAGCAACAATGACTGCAAAATGGGATACCATAGGCGGACTCAATTATTATTGCAGAGGTAGAGATTTACGTTCCAAAAGAGATTAATTCTTATCTTTCCATAAAAGATACGTATTAGAAATACTGCAAACTAACAAAATAGTTGCATAGGCTTTCAGCAATATATTTAAACCGGTTACGATGAGTAAATTATTTATGAATGTATTAGCTAGAGTAATCAGAAAGACGTACGGTAACATTATCATTAAAAACTGATAGAATAAAAGTAATCTATATCCTTTAGCTAATCTAAAAATTGATAATAAGTTAAATGCACTTTTATTTTCCCCAATCGCAATTAATGGGAACCCTAAGGATAAGGAAGAAATAAATAAAAAAGCAAAAAAGAATGCTAATACTAAAAGCACTATTGAAAGAACTGGATAAGAACTCAAATAAATTAACCATATAGGATTTGTAGTTATAGGCACTATTGCAATGATTGAAATTATAAATCCGAATAAAGCAATTTTTATTATTATTGAACCATCTTTAGTAATTGAGTAACTATAATTCTCATTTAATATAATAAAACGATGGATGCCAACTACGGCTTTAATGCCATAAATAGTCATTAATACAAAAAAAATTATTATTCCTATAGAGCCAATAGTAACTATACCATCAGTATGTAACCCCCCAGATATATGCCAAAGAGTTTCAAAAATAATCACTGGAAATATCATCGTAAAAAAAACTAGAAATTTTTCACTGACTAAAGAAATAGATGAGGAAACAATTTTAAAAGCTTTCACATTTATAAACTATCAGATTTTATGCAGTCTATCAATTCATCTGAAAAACATAGTAATTCATATAAAATGTTAGTCGGATTTAAGTCGGATATCTCCGACTTACTGCATCAATTTTATTAGGAAATGCCTTTAGTTTTCTGAACAGGAATTATCGAGGGACATCACCGTACGTAACAATTTAGATTTTAACCAACATCTTACCTGTATTTTTACCACCAAGTAAATCAATAAAGGCTTTTGGAGCTTTTTCAATTCCTTGATACACTGTTTCTTTGAATTTAATTTTTCCTTCCATTATCCAGTTTTTCATATCTGTTTCAAATGGTTCTTTATCATTTTCATGATCAAATATTAGAAAACCTTTTATAGT
>CACEMR010000034.1 GCA_902560725.1 uncultured Alphaproteobacteria bacterium | reverse complement strand
CCATTTTCTAAAATAATTTTATCTCTCATTTCTTTATTCCATAAATTTCTTTGTGATAGTTCATTTACAAGATACCTATTGACCAACAAAAATTCACCAGACAACGTTTGTCTTTTATATATATTTGAAGTTTGTATTTGGAAAGTTTCTGTGTTTCCTAATATTATCCCAGTTGATGCAGTCGGCATACAAGCTGTTGTTAATGAGTTTCTTACACCATGTTTTTTTATTTTGGCTCTAAGTGTATCCCAATCCCATTTTGATGATGGGGTAACATTCCATAGATCAAATTGAAATTTACCTTCAGATATAGGTGAATTCTTAAATGTTTCATAAGAACCTTTTTCTTTTGCCAACTCACATGATGCTTCTAGTGCACCAAAATATATACTTTCAAATATCAGCTTATTTATCTCCTTTGCTTCATCAGATTCATAACCTATTCCAAGTTTGAAATAGACATCTGCTAAGCCTTGTATACCCAAACCTATGGGTCTATGTTTGTTATTTGATCGTTCAGTTTTATCTGTTGGATAGAAATTAATATCTATAACCTCATCTAAATTTTTGGTTGCAAGTTTTGCAGTTTCATAAAGAGCTTGATAATCATAAGATAGCTTTCTATCAGTTTTTTTAACAAATTTAGGAAGTGCAATTGAGGCTAGATTACAAACGGAAGTTTCATTTTTATCTGAATATTCAACAATTTCAGCACATAAATTTGATGATTTAATAACGCCAATATTTTTTTGGTTTGATTTTTTATTAATTGAGTCTTTGTAAAGCATATAAGGTTGACCAGTTTCAATTTGTGCCTCAATAATTTTTGACATTAAATCTCTTGCCTTTATTTTTTCTAAATTCTTTTGTTCATTTTCGTATTTTGTATAAAGTTTTTCAAACTCATCCCCATACACATCAGACAGTCCAGGACATTGATGTTCACTCATAAGTGTCCACTCTTCATCATTTTCAACCCTTTTCATAAAAAGATCTGGTATCCAAAGCGCATAAAATAAATCCCTGGCTCTAAATTCTTCTGCACCAGTATTCTTTCTTAGTTCTAAAAATTTTTCTATATCTGAATGCCAAGGTTCTAAGTAGACTGCAAAGGAGCCTTTTCTTTTTCCTCCACCTTGATCAACTGATTTTGCTGTTTCATTAAATATTTTTAGAAAAGGTATGAGACCATTAGATTTTCCATTTGTTGATTTTATTCTACTCCCACTTCCTCTAACATTGTGAGCGTGCATACCAATTCCTCCAGCAGTTTTTGATATTAATGCACAATCTTTAATTGTATTAAAAATACCCTCTATTGAGTCATCTTCCATACTGATTAGAAAACATGATGATAATTGTTGCATTTTTAAACCACTATTAAATAAAGTAGGTGTTGCATGAGTGTACATACCAATTGATAAAGTCTTATAAGTTTCTTTAATTTTATCTAAATTAAACTCTTTGCCTGTAACTGTAAGTGCAACCCTCATCCATAAATCTTGAGGTCTTTCGATAGTTTTATTTTCATATTTCAATAAATATGCTCTAATTAAAGTTGTTAAGGCAAAATAATCAAATGTATAATCTTTATCATAATCTATTACGGATTCTATTTCGTCGGCGTTAGCTAATACTTTTTTATAATAATCTTCTCTTAAAAGTCCATCTTCATATAAATTTTTAGTTGCAATAATAAAACCTGGTGTCTCTTTGTGAAGAGAATTTACTTTTATTCTAGCTGCTAAGTAAGAATAGTCTGGGTGTTCTACTGTAAGGGCTGCTGCTGTTTCTGCGAGATAAGTATCTATTTCGACTGAGCTAATATTATTATAAAGACCAGGAACAGCTTTTTGAACAACCACGATTGGATCAATATTTAGTCCAGTTGAAAGCACAGATACTCTGTTTGTGATCTTATCAAGTGATATAGGTTCTTTGCTCCCATCTCTTTTGGTTACCATCATTGAAGATGCTTTATCACCGACTTGCTCTTTTAATTTTTTTGTATGATATCTACTTGCAGCTCTTTGCTCACGATATAGAACGTATGCTCTAGCAACCTTATGATGTTCATCCCTCATAAGAGCTAGTTCAACTTGATCTTGAATATCTTCAATATGTATCATATCTCCATCCGCTATTCTGCGTGTAAGAGCAGACACAACTTTATGAGTTAATGTTTCGACTGTCTTATGGATACCGTTCTGTTGTTCTTTTTCTTTATTTTTGTCATTTCTAATTTTTGTTTGAGCAAGAAATGCTTTTTTTATAGCATTAGAGATTTTATCTGATTTGAATGGTGTAATTGCACCATCACGTCTAACAACACTAAGAGTTAAAATATTAACACTGTCTTTTTCTCTGATATTTTTTGATGATACCTGTAGATTGTCTGCCATTTAATTTCTATCCATTTTTAAAAAGTTATTGTCGAAAAACACAATATGTAGTGCCGCCGAGCTAGGACAATACAACATTTGCTCAATATCGCAATAAGAACAAAATAAGAACATAAGTATTTTTTTTATTTAGTCAAACTAATATTTAATTGAAATTTTCAATAGGCAAACAAGTTATTGAAATAATTGCATTTACTTATCAACTTAAGTCACAATTTATTAATATTGCTATATTATCACTTTTTCTTTGAACTTAAATTAGCCATAAATTATGAATAAAAATGGTTATGTCTAATATTGCATTAGTTGATGATGAGCAGTCGATTCTAACATCCGTATCACTATCTCTTGAAAGTGAAGGTTTTAAAGTTGATACATTTCTCAACGGCGTTGAGGCCTTAGAAGCTCTAGAAACAAAATCTTATGATCTAGGGCTATTTGATATCAAAATGCCAAAAATGGATGGTAACGAGTTATTAACCAAAGTTAGATCAAGCAAAATCAAAAAATTACAAGAACTACCAATTATTTTCTTAACCTCAAAAGATCAAGAACAAGATGAAATTATTGGTTTAAGAATGGGTGCTGCTGACTATATAAAAAAACCTTTTTCACAAAAATTACTAAATGAAAGAGTGAGAACGGTTTTAAGAGTTTACTCCAATAGAATAAATTCAAATGATAAAGAAATTAACAAACAGCAAAATTTTATCAAGGGTGATTTGATTCTTGACGAGGATAAGCAGCTTTGTTTTTGGAAAGATATTGAAATAGAATTAACAGTCGCAGAATTTAATTTAATTAAATCACTCTCTCAATATCCTGGAGTTGTAAAAGATCGTAATCAATTAATGGACGCAATGTATGGTGACACAATCTATGTTGATGATAGAACTATTGATAGTCACATAAAAAGACTAAGAAAAAAATTTAGATCCTATGATAAATCTTTTGACCAAATAAGAACTAGATATGGATCTGGTTATTCTTGGCGTGATTAATATAAATTTTCTTTCTCTCTCAAATTACAGATTGTCAATACAGCTTCTGGTAATAAATCTATTTATTGTTATTTTTGGTTCGATGTTCTTATTATTATTTAATTACTATTTAATAAAGAATGATAAACTAATAGATAAAAAAATTTCTCTTTCTATAGAAGAATTAAAAGAAATTACTAATTACTTAGAAAAAAATTCAATAATAAATATACCTTTATACCAAACAAACTACAGATGCAGGGTAATTGATAAAGATGATAATTTATACAGAGAGATAAATTGTGAAAATGAAAATTTGTTTATTGACACACTCCAACTTTCTGATCGAGAATTAGAAAGGTTTGTTGTTGAGCAATACATTTATAATAATTATTCAAAAAAAGATTTTAATATTAAAATATTTAATGATAACTGGATAGAAATCGCTGATTCTGATGATCCATATTTATCAATGGATGTTAATGAAAGTGATATTTTTGAAAAAAAACAGAACCAAACTAGTATTTTAGATAAATATAATGAAAAATATTATAATATATTTAATAATATATATTCTTATATTTTACATAATAAATTTGCTGCAGTTTCTGCAAAAAAAACTCACGATATCAATATTGTATCCGAAACAATAAGAAAAAAAAGTGTAGTTCAAAAATTATATATTGATAATGATAATAAAATTACAAAAGTACTATCTTCTCCAGTAATGCTTGATGGAAAGGTATACGGAGTTGTCCTTTTATCATATCAATTAATTACTAATAATAATGATCTTGCTCTTAATTCAATTAATCTTTTAAATTTTTTTATAATTTTAGTAATTATAATAATTACTCTATCATTCTTTTTTTTACGTGGTCTAATTTTACCTTTGAATCAGTTAACTAGAATCACAGTTCTGGAAAGAGAAAAAATTAGAAATACAAAAAATATAAACTATCCTGTAAGAGGCGATGAAATCGGAATTTTAGCACAACAAATCCAAATTATGTCTAAAGACTTAAAATTTCAAATGGAACAATTGGAAAAGTTTACCACTGATGTAGCTCATGAGTTAAAAAATCCACTTACTGCAATAAAATCTTCAAGTGAACTTTTATTAAAAAACACAATTAGTGAAGAGAATAAATTAAAACTAATTAATAACTTTAATAAAGATGTAAATAGAATGAATCGCTTGATATCCGATATATCAAATTTTTCTAGAACAATAACAGAAATTGAAATAGAAAAATTTAAATTAATAGACCTAAATAAATTTTTAAATAATTTTAGTGAAAACTATTTTGGTAACTCTAAAAACATTAATCTAATTATAGATACAGCTAGTAATGATATCAAGGTTTTACTAAATGAAGATAAATTTTTACAAGTTATTCTTAATTTGATTGAAAATAGTGTTTCTATTGCTAATGATAATACTCAGATTTTAATAAAAACTAGTAAAATTTCTAATAGAGAAGTTGAAATAAAAATTTATGACCAAGGAAAAGGTGTTAAGTTTAGTGATAAAGACAAAATTTTTAATCGATTTTATACAGATAGAGATGAGTTCAGGGAAGATCACTCTGGTTTAGGCCTTTCTATATCAAGAGAAATTATAAAATCATTTAATGGATCAATAGAATTAACAAAAAGTGACAATTTAGACTTTTGTGGAGCTTGTTTTATTATCAAATTACCATTAAGAACTTGATAAAGATTAAGTAATATGGGGAATGATAATGAGTGAAGATTTCAAAGTACAAGATATAAGTTTAGCAGACTTTGGTAATAAAGAAATTGCCATTGCAGAGACTGAAATGCCAGGATTAATGGCTTTAAGGGAGGAATACGGAAATTCTAAACCTTTAGAAGGAGCCAGAATCGTCGGTTGCCTTCACATGACTATACAAACTGCAGTTTTAATTGAAACCTTAGTATACCTTGGTGCAACAGTTAGATGGAGTTCATGTAATATTTTTTCAACTCAAGATCATGCTGCTGCAGCAATTGCTGCAAAAGGCATACCTGTATTTGCTTGGAAAGGTCAGACTGAAGAGGAATTTTGGTGGTGTATTGAAAAAACATTAGAAGGCCCGAATGGTTGGAAGCCAAATATGATTTTAGATGATGGTGGTGATGCAACAAAAATTATTCATGAAAAATATCCTAAAATGCTTGAAGATATTTTAGGTTTATCTGAAGAAACAACAACAGGTGTTCATCGTTTAAAAGAAATGGAGAAAAAAGGCTTACTTAAAGTTCCAGCAATAAACGTTAATGACTCAGTTACTAAGTCTAAATTTGATAATTTATATGGATGTAAAGAAAGCTTAGTTGATGGAATAAGAAGAGGCACAGATGTTATGATGGCTGGAAAAATTGCTGTTGTTGCTGGTTAT
>CACEMR010000033.1 GCA_902560725.1 uncultured Alphaproteobacteria bacterium | reverse complement strand
ACACTAACAGCATCTTTAGGATGACAATATAATTCATAACCCAATTCACCAGTATAACCTGTTCTTGACACCATTATAGGTACTCCTTTATGATCACCAATTCTACTAATAGAGAAGTGAAACCATTGTAAGTCATTTAATTCAGGTTGGTTTGGAGCAGTCCAAATAATTTTACTTAAAACTTTTCTACTATTTGGTCCTTGAATTGAGATATTATGTAATTGATCTGAAGAAGATTTAATCCAAGCTCGTAAATCAAGTTTTTTTGAGAGTTCTCTGAGCCATTCACCAGAATAATCACTTCCACATATCCATCTAAAATTATGTTCTGTCATTCTGTAAAGTGTTCCATCATCAATCATTGTGCCATTTTCGTAGCACATTGCTGAATATACTACTTGTCCAATAGATAGCTTTTTTACATTTCTAGTTAAAGCAGTATTCATTAATTCTTCAGCATCTGGTCCAACTACTTCAAATTTTTTTAGTGATGATAAATCCATCATAACTACATTTTCTCTACATGCTGTATATTCAGCTATACTTCCATAGTTGTTGTATTTAGAAGGTATCCAATAGCCTGCACTTTCCATCATATCTTTAGTAAGTTTTGATGTTCTTGGATGAAACCCTGTTTCTTTTGTTAACATAAAATCTGAATCAGCACTTTTTCTATATCCAATAGATTTAGAAAATTTATTTTTTTCACTATATATCCTAACAAAAATATCTGTTGGATTCCAGTCATTTGCAGGATCAATATCATCTGGGCAACCTGAAGAAACACAAACTAAATCTTTTTGTGCTTGAAATAACACATAATCACCAGGTCTCGACCATGGCATTTCAGAAGTAAACGTATTTGCTTCATCAATACCCGTATTCCAAAATAAATTTACTGCCTGCCAAGCTTTTCTTTTTTCAATTCCAAACGAGTCTAATGAGTAATTAAAATTATCTGAACAATTAACATGACCAAAATATCCTTGATCTTCATATGTTTTTAAAGAACAAGCAGTTCCAAATGTGTCATGTCTTCCAATACTGTCTTGCATTACTTCTATCAAAGGGTCTTGATTTTTATCAAAAAACTTTGATGATAATCCAGGCATTGGATATGAATTTCCAATCAATGAACGAGTGGCAGTAGGGTCAATTGAATATTCTTTACCTTTTTGAAGTGCGTCACTATCGAAAGCATTAAAATCAGAACACTGCCTTCCGTATAAATCAATTATTTGAATAAAATCACCCTTCTTAACTTCATATGAAACTGCAGAACTATCTTTAATTAATATTTCACTTTTTACATCTGCAAGCGGTTCGGGCACAACCGCTTCTTGCTTAAAGTTTTTTTTATTATTTCTTTTAATAAAAACATATAGATCAGTCGCAACTTCATTACTATCAACACTCATATATTTGCCAGGAGCAGAAATTAGTGCAAATCCATTTTTTTCGATTACATACTCAATTTTTTCGCCACTCAATGTTTCTTTAGTAAAAATATTTAATGACTTTAAGTTTTTAAAATCAAACTTTCTCTTTTTTAATTTCTCTAAAAATGAACCGTAATTTTTTTCATTTATTTTATTTTTTATGAAGTTTGCTTCACTATTATAATCAATATTTACAAGAGATTTGCATTTTCCAGTTGATTCAAAAAAACAAATTTCACAATTTTGCGATCCTTCAATATTAAATAATATTAACTTATCATCTTTAAAGACATCTATACCAATCATTTCCATTCCTTCTAGGTGATACCTTTCAGTATCATCAGGCAATCCTGCGTTACCCAAAATTATTGGTTTAGTTTTTCTTATTTTAAATTTTTCTAAATTCAGTTCCATTTAATTTGAATATTTACTATATACCTAATAAACAAAATGTTAATAAATTTGAAAATCATCAATTATATATTGAGTTTTTGAAAAGCTTTTCTAAAATTTTCTAAATTCTGTATTGTATAATCTTTATAATTAAAATCAATTGTAGATATTAACTCCGCAACCATGCTCCACATCGTCTCTCTAAGAAGTGACGCAGTTTTAAGGCAATAATATTTACTTAGCAAAGAATTTGAAATTTTTTTATCAAAATAATTTTCTAACATTATTATATCTTCTTTTTTATTAAAATTATTATTTGAGCTTAAACCTCCCAAATCAAAAAGAGGAGTGTTGTAGCCAGCATATTCCCAGTCAACTAAATAAATTTTTCTATTTTTTTTAATAAAGTTTGCTGCTAATAAATCATTATGACCATATACAATATCAAATGGTGATGAATATTTCTCAATTTTTTCAGATATATCTATAAGTTCATTAAGTATCTTTTTATATTTGCTATTATTTTTGTCTAAAAAATTTTTATAATGTCTGATTACGTGAAAAACCCAAAAGATTTGAGATAATCCCTCAATTTTTTTTGGAATATTTGTATGAACTTTTTTTAATAATTTTATTATTTCAATTAAATTTTCTTTTACTTCTTTTTCATTTAATGTTTTTCCTTTTATAAATTCAAAAATTATTAATTTATTATTTGTATAAATTATCTTTGGTGAAACTCCTATTTTAGCAGCTGCAGTACTAGAATTAATTTCATTTTCTCTTCTTATTAAATGTTCAGGAATATCTTTACATATTCTTACAAAATAATTTTTATTTTCATGATCTGTTACCATGAAATTTTGATTAGTTATGCCACCATCTATTTTGTTAATTCTTTTTATCTTTTTAAATATTGGAACGTTATAAATTACTTTTTGTAGTGACTTTTGCATATTAAGTTAATAGTTATATTTATTTATTCTAAAGATAGTTTATTAAGAATTATCAGTTATTGCAAAACATATAAATTATGACTAGAAATTATTTAAGTGGCTCGATTAAAAAAGCACTCATAATTATCGAATGTGTAGGTAAATCTCCTAAACCTCTAAAAGCCAGTCAAGTTGCTTCAATTACTAAATTAGATAGAGCAACTGCATTTCGAATACTCACTTATTTAAATAGTTTAGGCTATATTTTTAAAGACACATCAACCAATCTGTATTCTTTAGGCCACAAATTATTTGAGTTTGGTGACAAATCTGATTTTTTGAAGACTTTAACTACTCTTTGTTTTGAACATATAAAAAACTTAGCTTTTGATACTCAGCATATAACTTATCTTGCAGTTTTGGAAGGTCCCCATATTGTTTATTGTGATAAAGTTGACCCAAGCGGCGATGATGCCCCACGTGCTTTTCGAATGCGAATGGATGCACACAGTACAGCACTAGGAAAGGCAATTTTAGCATTTAAGACAAGAGATGAAGTTAAAGAAATATATAAAAGTTATTCCCTTCACAAACATACAAAAAATACAATTACTTCTGTAGAAAAATTAGTGGTGGATTTAAATAGAGTAAGAAAAAATGGTTATAGCATTAATGAAGCTGAAACTTTTGATTATGTTTATGGTATTGGAGCCCCAATTCTTGACTCTCAGGGTCGAGCTATAGCGGGAATTTCTATATCAGGAACAAAAGGGTCAATAAATGTAAAAACTATTGTTGAATTATCAAAAAAAGTAACGGAAGCTGGAAAAATAATCTCGAAAAGACTTCAGGAAAACTAAAAAATAGAAATCAAATTTGTTTCAATTAATGAAACAATTCCTTTAAGAATATTTAATCATCAAATAAATGTTTTAAAAAAGGAAATTTTTATTATGTCTATACCTTCTAAAGTTGAATATGCAATAATTGGTGCGGGTATTCACGGTCTCAGCACAGCTTGGCACTTGGCGGCTAAATTAAAAGCAAAAGGTAAAGGTGATGGATCTAAAATACTAGTAATTGATAAAGATAGTATTGCAGCAGGAGCTAGCGGTATTGCATGTGGTGTAATAAGAAATAATTATTATCAACCAGCAATGAGAGAATTGATGGCTATGTGTGTTGAAGTATGGGAGAGTGATGCTAAAAAATTTCATTATCATGACGTAGGATACATGCAGATAAGTCCTGATTGTATGGAGCAGGATGTTGCAGAAATTTATGCTCAGCAAAAAAATATCGGCTATGACTCAGTTTTTATTCAAGGAAGAAATGAGTCTGAAAAATATATGAAAAAATACTTTAATGATTGGCAAGCTCAAGGAATAACAAGTGTTCTCCATGAAAAAAGAGGAGGTTATGCAAATAATACCTCATCAATATACGCATTAGCAGATAAAGCAGAAGCAGAAGGCGTTAGAATATTAACTGGTACAGAAGTTAAAGGTTTTGAATTTGGATCTAACTCAAATGCAGTTACAGGAATAGAGACAGATAAAGGTTTAATTAAGTGTGATAATGTAATTGTTGGTGCAGGCCCGTGGGTAAAAACTTTTTGGGATATGATGGATTTACCAAATCATATATCTATAAAAAACTCTAAAGGAGAAATGCATAATGATGTTCCAATGTGGCAATATTGGTTCTTAACTGAAGGTGTTCTTGGAGTTGAGCCAGGATTTTTAAAGACTGATGATGGCAATATGCCCCCAGTATTACATGTTGATACTGATGCGCCTTTATATTCTGATATAGACAAGTCACTGATTACAGATAAATTATGGGGAATTTATTATAAACCTGATTTTCATTTTAATGGAATTCAAGGAGGTTCATCTCCTTACAAAGTAGGTAAGGCTGGAGGTGATGGTGTAGTAGTTGATCCATACGGACCAAAATCTTCTGAATTTACTCTTGATGATGATTTTGCTCATATGTGGACTTCAGCACTTGCTCACTGCCATAAGCGGTTTGAGGGAAAATCACATCTGTTTAAAAAAGGCGCAACCGGAGGATTAGGATGCTTCACACCAGATTCTTTCCCTATATTTGATACATTTAGAGAAAATGTATACTTGATTGCTGACTCTAATCATGGTTATAAAATGATTGGTGTTGGAAAACTTGTTGCTGAAGAAGTTTTAGGAGAGAAGAGTAAACTTTTGGAGCCATTTAGGTTTTCAAGATATGAGGAAGGTAAATTACACCCTACTTCTAACAGTCCATTTCCATGGAGTTAGAATAGATAGTTTGAACGGGAGGAAAAATGACTGATCTAGAAAAATTTGTTAACCAACCAGGTAGAGATAAGCTTGTTAAAGACGTTAGAAAAAAAATTAACGATTTAAAAGTAGAATATATTTATTATCAATTCATTTCTGTAACTGGAAGAATTGTTGGTAAGGGTGTACCAGCTGATCATTGGGAGACAATTGCGGAAAAAGGTTTTCAATTGGTTTACGGTGCAACAGCAAATTTATTTATAGATAGACATGGTGATTATATTGGGTATGGACCCGAAGCATCAGAGCTTGTTGGAATTCCAGAACCAGAGACATTTGTTCAACTTCCGTGGGATAAGAAAATAGCAAGAGTTTTCGTTACTTGTTTTAGAAATAGAGAAGAAGAGGTAAATCCAGGAGGTCATTTAACATCTGATTGCCGTGGGAATTTAAAAATATTTCAAGATGAATTTCAAAATAAACATGGTATGCAGATGAGAGCAGGAACTGAGCCTGAAATGATGTGGTTAACTAAAAAAGACAATGGTGAACCAACAGGTGATGGATTTTCAAGACCGTACTGTTATCATATAGATCAATTTGAATCTTTAAGACCCGTTTACATGAAAGTTATTGAGTATTCTAGAGCTATGGGATTAGACGTAATTCAAGGTGATCATGAAGATGCACCAGGGCAATTAGAATTAAATTTTATGTATGATGAAGTTTTGCGTAATGCTGATAGACTGAGCACTTACAGACAAATATGTGCTCAAGTTGCTAGAGAATTTAATCTGATTGCATGTTTTATGAGTAAACCATTTATGGGTGTTTCAGCAAACGGATGTCATACTAATGTTTCACTTTGGAAAGGTGGAGATTTAAAATCTACCCCAGTAGGCAACAATCCACTTCCAGGAATGGAACAAGTTTTTACTCATATTTCTGGGGGCGAAAACATGTTTATGCCTGATCCAAAAATTGATGAAGTAAAACCAGGACCAGTTGGATTACAGAGTATTGCTGGTCTTTTAGCTCACCTGCCGGCTTTAACTTGTCTTGGATCTCCAACTGTAAACTCATATCGAAGACTTTGGGATACTGGATTTTGGGCACCGGTTTATGCAGACTGGGGATATCAGAATAGAACTTGTAGTGTAAGAGTTTCTGCACCTGGAAGAGTTGAATACAGATCTGTAGATTCTACTCATAATCCTTATTT
>CACEMR010000032.1 GCA_902560725.1 uncultured Alphaproteobacteria bacterium | reverse complement strand
AATTAAATTTATCATTAGAAGAATTGCCAAACTCTACATCGCCAGTTTGTGCCATAAAACCTTCAATTACTCTATGAAAAACAACACCATCATATTGTCCTTCACTTATTAATTTTTTTATTTGATCAACATGTTTTGGTGCCACATCTGGTCTTGTCTCTATTAAAACAACACCATCCTTAAGTGTCATTTGAATCTTATCTCTTTTATCATCTGCCATTGATTTACTCCCTAGTAATAATGATGATACAAATAGGCTTAAAAAAATAATTTTATTTAGTTTAATCATATTTGTTTACTTTACCTTAGCTTAATATGTTTTATATATACTTTAATGCACATGTTTGAAGAAAATATCAAGCAATTAGGTATAGAGATACCTGACATGCCAGCTGCTCTTGCTAATTATGTACCTTTTAAAGTATCAGATAGTATTGTTTATGTATCTGGTCAAGCGCCAGTAAAGAATGGTAAGCTAATCTATAAAGGCAAAGTTGGCAAAGACATATCAATTGATGAAGGAATTAAGGCTGCTGAGCTATGCTGTGTTAATATAATAGCTGCTCTGAAAAAGAGTATTAATGGAGATTGGAATAGATTAGAAACATTTTTAAAACTTGGTGGTTTTGTAAACTGTAATAATGATTTTTATGATCAGCCAAAAATTATTAATGGTGCTTCTGACTTACTAGTGAACATATTTGGTGAGCAGGGAAAACATGCAAGATTTGCTGTCGGATCCAATTCTTTACCCATGAATATATCTGTTGAGATAGACGCAATAATTAAAATTAAATAATCATCCTATGAGTGAATTTTTTTTTTGCTCTAATTTGAATTCAATTGATAAAAATAGCTGGAATAATTGTATTGGAAATGACCATCCATTTCTTCAACATGAATTTTTAAATGCATTAGAAAAAAGTGGGAGTGCTACAATTAAAACTGGCTGGAAACCACATCACTATATAGAAAAAGACAAACAAGAAATAATTGCAATATGCCCACTTTATATAAAAAATCATTCATTTGGAGAGTATATTTTTGATCACGCATGGGCTGATGCTTATCATAAATATGGATTAAATTATTATCCAAAGTTACAATCTGCAATTCCGTTTACACCCGTTACAGGTGATAGAATAATAATTAATAAAAAAGTAAAAAATAAAAATGAAAAAGAAACTGAGATAATGAGAAATATTATTTCTGAAGCAAAAAGAATTAATGTTTCTTCATTACATTTTAATTTTATTAAAAACCCAAATATATGGAAAAATAATAATGAAATAATGATTCGTTCTGGAGTTCAATTTCACTGGCATAACAATAACTATAAAAATTTTGAAGATTTTTTACAAACTTTATCATCTAGAAAAAGAAAATTAATTAAAAAAGAACGACAATGTATTAAAGATAACAATTTAAATGTAAGATTACTTTCAGGAGATTTAATTAAAGAAGAACATTTAAATTTTTTCTATGATTGCTATCTTGACACAACTGGAAGAAAATGGGGATCCACATACTTAACTAAAAATTTTTTTAAAGAACTATTAAAAAACTTTAAAGATAAAATTTTATTAATCGTTGCCTTTCATGAGGATACAATGGTTGCATCAGCAATAAATTTTATAAGTAAAAGTCACTTATACGGAAGGTTATGGGGATCAAAGTATGAAATACCATTTTTACATTTTGAACTCTGTTATTACCAAGCTATAGAATATGCAATTAGTAACAATATTAAAATTGTTGAAGCAGGTGCGCAGGGTGAGCATAAACTACAGAGAGGATACGCTCCTGTTAAAACTTGGAGTAGCCATTGGATTAAAGATAAAGAATTTAGTAAAGCTATAAGGAATTTTTTAGATAATGAAGGTCAAATTATAAACAATCAAAAAGAAGAATTAGATAAACTTACGCCTTATAAATTAAGCTAACTCTTTTTTAATTTCTTGTTTATTAGAGTAATTAAATTTAATTTGCTTATTAATAAAAGATATTTCGACATGCCCACCCTTAGATAGCTTACCAAATATTAACTCTTCAGCCATTGGCTTTTTCACTTTCTCTTGAATCACTCTTCCTAACTCTCTAGCTCCGTATACTTCATCATATCCTTCATCTGCTAAATATTCTTTTGCCTCTTTATTTATTGATAATGATACTCCCTTGTCTTCTAGCTGAGCCTCAATTTCAATAATAAATTTATCTACAATTGAAAATACAATCTTTTTAGATAGATGATTAAAATGAATAATTGAGTCAATTCTGTTTCTAAACTCTGGTGAAAATAATTTATTTATCGCATCACTGCTATCACTACCAGATCTAACAGAATTAAAACCAATTTTTTTCTTTGATACATCAATTGCACCAGCATTTGTCGTCATGATAAGAATGACATTTCTAAAATCAACACTTTTGCCGTTATGATCTGTAAGTTTTCCGTAATCCATTACTTGAAGGAGTATATTAAAGAGATCAAAATGAGCTTTTTCAATTTCATCTAAGAGCAATACACAATGTGGATTTTGATCAACTCCATCAGTAAGCAACCCACCTTGATCAAAGCCTACATAGCCTGGAGGAGCTCCAATCAGTCTGCTGACTGTGTGTCTCTCCATATACTCTGACATGTCAAAACGTAATAGTTTAATCCCTAATGTTTTGCTAAGTTGCCTTGCAACTTCAGTTTTTCCTACTCCTGTTGGTCCAGAAAACAAATATGAACCTATTGGTTTACCATCCTCTCTCAAACCAGCTCTAGATAACTTAATTGATGAGGATAATTCTTCTATAGCTTGATTTTGACCAAATACAAAATTCTTTAAATCTCTCTCAAGATTTTTTAAATTATTTTTGTCACTTTGATTAACTGACTTGGTAGGAATTCTAGCTATTAGAGCAACAACAGATTCTATATCTTTTGAAATAATAATTTTCTTTCTCTTTTCCTCAGGAATTAAATATTGAGATGCTCCAGCTTCATCGATAACATCAATTGCTTTATCAGGCAGTTTTCTATCAGATATATATTTATTAGACAGTTCTACAGCGCTGATTATTGCGTCAGAAGAATACTTTATACCATGATGTTTTTCATAATATGGTTTTAACCCTTCTAATATTTTAATTGCTTCATCCTTGGTTGGTTCTTTTACATCTATTTTTTGAAATCTTCTAACTAGAGCTCGATCTTTTTCAAAATAGTTTTTAAACTCTTTATAGGTTGTAGATCCAATACATCGAAGTGAACCATTTCCTAGAGAAGGTTTTAAAAGATTACTTGCATCCATAGAGCCTCCACTTGTTGCACCTGCACCAATCACTGTATGAATTTCATCTATAAAAAGTATTGCCTTATTTTCTTTTTGTAAATCTTTTAAAACTGCTTTTAATCTCTCTTCAAAGTCACCTCTATACCTTGTTCCGGCTAATAATGAGCCCATATCAAGTGAATATATCACGGCATCTTCCATTATTTTTGGAACATCTTTTTCAGTGATTCTTTTTGCTAAACCTTCCGCTATTGCAGTTTTGCCAACACCGGGGTCACCAACGAATAATGGGTTATTTTTTTGCCTTCTGCATAATATTTGTATTGTCCTGTCTAACTCTGCACTTCTCCCAACTAATTTATCAATTTTTCCATTTTTAGATTTTTCATTTAGATTAATACAAAATTGATCTAAAGCTCTTTTAGTGTTTTTTGATTGACTATTATTATTTGTTCTGTCGTCTAAAATATCTTCAGTATCAAGATCTTCATTTGTTTTAGAAATACCATGAGAAATGTATTGAACGGCATCAAGTCTAGTCATATTTTGCTGATGAAGAAAATATACTGCGTGACTTTCTTTTTCTGAAAATAATGCAATTATCATATTTGCTCCTGTAACATTTTCGCGTCCGCTGGATTGTACATGTATTGCAGCTCTTTGAAGAACTCTCTGGAATCCATTAGTTAGTTTTGGTTCACCAGTAAAATTTTCTTTTAAAGTATCTAAATCTTTTGAAATAAAATTTTCAACGTTTGCTTTTAGTGAATTTGTATCTACTGCACAGGCATTTAATACACTTAATGCATCTTGATCTTCTAATAAAGACAATAAAAGATGTTCAAGAGTAACATATTCGTGCTTATGAAAAGTAGCTAATTGATATGCTTCTCTGAGAGTTTTTTCTAAATTCGGTGATAACATTATGATTTTTCCATTGTACATTGAAGTGGGTGCTCACTTTTTTTTGCCATGTCTAAAACAGCCTTACACTTAGATTCAGCAACTTCATATGTAAAAGTGCCACATACTCCAATTCCTTTTTTATGAACATGTAACATTATTTGAGTTGCCTCATCAGCTTTTTTGTTAAAAACTTTCTCGAGTACAGTCACTACAAATTCCATAGGGGTATAATCGTCATTTAATAACAAAACATTATACATAGATGGTTTTTTAGTTTTTGGCTTTGAGTCTAATAACAGACCCCTTTGAGACTCATCTTGGTTATTGTTATCTGTATCTGAATTCATATTATTAAGATAATGTCTTTTTTTATAATTTAAAGCATTTTTTATGTTTGTAAGCAGCGAAATTGATATGATATTGGAATATTAGTGAAAAAAATTCCTTTCATTAAGATATTTTTAGTTTTTTTTATTTTTATAAATATTTCACTCGAGGTAGTAGCCAAAAAAGCTGCGATAGTAATTGATTTTGATACAAAAGAAGTTTTATTTGAAAAAAATGCTGATACGAGAAACTATCCAGCTTCACTAACAAAGATGATGACTTTATATATTGTCTTTGACTATGTAAAAAAAGAAAAACTAAATTATGAAGATGAAATGAAGGTTTCTGCTATCGCAGCATCTAGATCTGCTAGTAAATTATATTTAGAAGAAGGTAGTACGATAAAAGTTAAGGATGCAGTGAATGCTCTGATAATAAAATCAGCAAATGATGTTGCTACAGTAATATCTGAAAAAATAAGTGGTACTGAAAGAGAGTTTGCTAAATTGATGACAAAATATGCAAGAGATTTAAATATGAATAATACTACTTTTAAAAATGCATCTGGACTTCCAAACAGAGCGCAGCTCACTACAGCAAGGGATATATCAAAATTATCACATGCACTTATAAAAAATTTCCCTGAGGAATATAAATTATTTAGCAAAACTTCATTTAAATGGAAAGGTAAGACTTATAAAACTCATAATAAGTTAATGTTAAATTATGATGGAGCAGATGGAATAAAAACTGGTTATATAAAAGCTTCAGGTTTCCAATTAGCTTTTTCTGCTATCAGAGATAATAAAAGATTAATAGGTGTATATTTTGGAGGCGATACTGGCAAACAAAGAAATGAACGTCTAAAATTATACATGGATAATAGTTTTAAAAAATTAAATATAACAAATAAAACAAATAAAGAAGAAGAAGAAGAAAATAAAAAAATAAAGTTAGTATTAAATGGCAAAGACTCATATTCAATTGTGGTCGGAACATTCAAATATAGAAAAAATGCATTAAAACAAATAGAGCTAATTAGAAGCAAGTATCCTAAAACTACAAATAATAAAGAGTCAAATGTCGTTTTTATTGAAGTAAAGGGGAAGAAACTATACGAATCAAGATTTGATAATTTTTCAAAAAAGGATGCTTATAGCGCTTGTAAAAGATTAAAAAAATATGGGAGAGATTGTTTTGTTAGATTGTAAATTGAAAATTTACATCACTTAATTTTAATTGATCTTCAACTATAGCTATTAATTTTCTTAGACCGCTCTCACTTGTAGATTCTACTCTACATGTAAGTTGGTTTTGCGTATTACTTGCTCTCATTAAAAACCAACCTTTATCTGTTTCAACTCTGATACCATCGATATCAATTATTTTACCATCTATATTTTTTAATCTTTCTTTGATGTCATCAATTATTTTAAATTTTTTAATTTCTTCAACCTCAAATCTAGTTTCAGGAGTTGAAAATGTTTTAGGATATTGATCAATAATATTAAATAAATTATTATCTTGATTACTTAAAATTCTTATAAGTCTTAAAGCAACATACATTGCATCATCATATCCATAAAAATCATCTCCGTAACATACATGGCCACTCATTTCTCCTGATAATGGGGATTTTAATTCTTTCATTTTTTCTTTTATTGGTGAGTGTCCAGTCCTCTCCATTATTGGGTCACATCCCATTTTTTTTGACTCGTCAAAAAAAACCTTACTACATTTTACGTCCATTATGATTTTTGGATTTTTATATAAGTTTGATATTTCCGAGCATAAAATTAACATATATTGATCAGCCCAAACAATATTTCCTAAATTATCTACCACTCCCAGTCTATCTCCATCTCCATCAAAAGCTAAGCCGACATCACAATTATTTTCTTTTACTGATTTTATAAGTTGCTCCATGTTTTTAGGAATTGTTGGATCTGGATGATGGTTTGGAAAAGTGCCATCTACTTCTTTATTAATTAATATATTTTCAGTATTTTGAAGTTTAGAAATTAACTTATCTATAATGACTCCCATTGCGCCATTTCCAATATCCCAGCAAATTTTTAATTTTTTTTTAATTACAATATTTTTTAAAAGTCGATCGACATAATGTTCTATAATTTCAATATTTTGAATTTTTCCATCTTTTTTTTCTAATTTAT
>CACEMR010000031.1 GCA_902560725.1 uncultured Alphaproteobacteria bacterium | reverse complement strand
TTGCACCACCATGAATATTAACATTATTTTCATTAATATTAAGCTCTCTAATACAAGCTAATGATTGTGAAGCAAAAGCTTCATTTAATTCAATTATGTCAATATCATCTATTGTTAAATTAGCTCTTTGTAATGCTTTTTTGGATGCATTGATTGGGCCTAATCCCATTAACTCAGGTGGACAACCAACAACTGAAGTTGACTTAATACGAGCTAATATATCTAAGTTGTTTTTTTTAGCATACTCTTCCTCACAAACAAGAACCGCAGATGCTCCATCAGTTAATGGAGAGGCAGTTCCAGCGGTGACAGTTCCATTTTCATCAAAAACTAATTTTAATCCATCTAAAATTTCTTGAGTTGTGTTGGGTCTGATACCTCCATCTTGATTTATTGCAATGTCACCATTATGAATTGTTACAATTTCATCATCAAAATATTTTAATTCTCTGGCATTACTTGCCTTAGCATGACTACTAATTGCAAATTCTTGTTGATCTTTTCTAGAGATGTTAAATTTTTTTGCAACATTTTCAGCTGTTAAACCCATAGACATATAAACATTTGGATTATCTTTATTTAATTTAGGATGAGGATCGTAAGTTAGTCCATTCATTGGAATGAATGTCATACTTTCAACACCACAACATATAAAAACATTTCCAGAATTAATTGCAATAGCACCAGTTGCGTCATGAATAGCTTGCATAGATGAACCGCACCATCTATTAACTGTCATACCAGCCACATGTTCAGGCATGTTTGTCATAAAGGAAACGATTTTTGCAATATTATTTCCTTGCGCTCCCTCAGGATAAGCACAGCCAGTAATTATATCTTCTATATCATCTTTGTTGACATTTGTTTCTTTAATTAAACTATTTATAGTTTGTGATAATATATCTTCAGGTCTTACTTCAAACATTTCACCTTTTCTTGCAATAGTAAAAGGCGATCTTTTAAAACCTACTATAACTGCATTTCTCATTTAAAACTCCATTAATGAATGAATATTAATTCCTTTATCTTTCAATTTCTTATCACCTTTAAGATCTGGTAAATTAATAATAAAACCTGCTCCAACAATATTTTTATTTTTAAAATTTTCAATTAACTCTACCGCAGCTAAGGCAGTTCCTCCTGTAGCAAGAAGATCGTCTATAATTAATAAATCATCGTGCCCATCTAATGCGTCAGTATGAATATGCATTTCAGTAGAACCATATTCTAAGTCATATGACACTTTATAAGTTTCATGTGGAAGTTTATGAGGCTTTCTTAAAGGAATAAAGGCAGAGTTTAAAAAATAAGCTATTGCTCCAGCCATGATAAATCCCCTCGACTCGATACTCAGCACTGCATCTATTTTTTTATTTTTCCATGGTGCAGTCATATCGTTTATTATTTGTTTAAAATGACCTGCATCTTGTAAAAGGGTTGTTATATCTCTAAATTGAATACCCTTAACTGGGTAATCTGCTATAGTTCTTACATATTCTTTCATATAAAATTTTTCATTTCTTTAATATCAAATAAAGTAACTGGCGCAAAATTTGAAGAACAATCGTATGTTTTTGTGTAAGGAAATTTTTCATATGAAGAAGAAATTTCATTTTTAATATTAAGTTTTTTTTCAAATAATTTGATTAATAATTTATTTGGATTTGCATGAGGTGCAACATTGCGAATATATCGAATATTTCTTTCTATTGTTAAAGTATTATTTTTACATAAAAGATATGTAGCTGTCGCCATAGACCTTGAAACTCCGCACCAACAGTGAATTACTATATTTTCATTATCTTCGTAATTTTTTGTGAAATCAACTATTGATTTAACATGATTTTCTGCAGGTAATGTTTGAGGTATATCATCTGTATTAAGTCTAAAAATTTTGTTTTCTGAACTAATTTTTACAATATCGTCAAAGCCTAATTTCAAATGATATTTGACTCCATTAGGGGTTTCAGGAGCATAACCTGGATCAATAACAGAAATAACAAATTTAGGTTTGACGCTTTCACAAACATTTACCAAATCATTTAAAGAACAAACAATAATCATAAAAAAGGGTGGTATAAACCACCCTATTAAGAATTTAAATTATAAAATCACTCTGCTGTAGCATCAGCAAGTATAGCATTAGCATCATCATTTAACTGATTTAATGTAGAAATTATGTCATCTCCATTAATAATAGCTGCATATGCTTTTTCAACTTCACCTCTAACTGAGTAATATCCTGGAACTGATGGCTCACCTTTACCATATTGAACCATTCCTAGAGATTTATCGTATTGAGCTAACTCAGATCTTTTTTCAGCAATTAATGGATGATCAGCCGAAGAGGTTCTAACAAAGCCGTATCCACTTTCCGTAGACCAAACAGCTGAATTTTCAGTATTAGAAATATATTTCATCCATTGATAAGCTGCAACCATTCTATTTGCATCACCACTGTTACCCATAATTAAACCCCCTCCATAAAGATTTAAAACTGGTTCACTAGTTGTATAAGAAATTGGAGCTACATCCCAATTTCCATTGTAACCCTCTTCAATAGCTTTTTGAAAATAAGTTATTCCAGAAGTTGAACCTGCAGCAAATAGAACAGAACCCTGACCAAGGTATTGTTGATCAGTATATTTACCTCTTGCGACAATAGCGCAACCTTTGTTGGCCATACCTTGTATAAATTCCATAGCTTCAACAGCTTTAGGGCCATTATAAATATATTGTCCCGAATTATAATCAAATACATCTCCACCATGAGCAAATACCCATGCAGCAAAATTACTAGCATCAGTATCTATTTCATAACCATAACTTGGAACATCATCACCCATTTTACCGCTATAATCTTGGTTTGTTGCAGCACAAGCTGCTTCAGCAAAATCAGAGGGTGTTTTTGGAGCATCTAAACCTAATTCCTTTAACCAATCTGAATTATAATAGAGAATTTCAATTGATTTACCTACTTCATGTAATAACTTTGGATTTCCATCAAAGTATGGAGAAAAACCAACAGTCCAATTTGCACCCCAGTCATTAATATCATCTTGATTTACACCCCATTTTTTGCTGTTCGCTAAAGGAGTTTGGTCAATAGAAGCGCCAATAATATACATATCAGCTGCTGCATTTCCATAACCTCTTGCCACATCAGCAATATCTTTTGTTCCTGCTGCAGACATCATTGCAGACTGTACTTTTCCATAATGTCCTTTGTGTACAACATTAACTTTAATTCCGGTTTCTGCTTCAAATCTTTCTGCTCTAGCCATCATTGCATCTAATCTTTCATCAGAGTATTGAACCCAGAATTCTACAGTTTGACCTGACGGATCTGCATTTTCAATATCTTGTGCAGTTATTGCAAATGATTGTGAAGAGTAAAAAAAAATAGAAGCAAAAATTATTTTTATAAAATATCTTAAAAAATTCATAATCACCTCATCTAAATGTAAGTTTAATATACTGCTTTAATTAAAATTTTGTTACAAAAATAATACGATTTTATTCTTTTAAACCAAAATTTGATATACTTTCTATGAATAACTTCTGGGTAAAAAAGTACAAAAGTAAAATTGGGGATATTGCGATTAAACAAGCTGCCATTAAAAGGTTAAAATTTGGCCCAACTTCTCTAACAAAACTGTAAATGGAAACTGTGACGGGATACCAATCATCCCTAGTCAAAATTAATAAAGGCCATGCAAAACTATTCCAAGCTATTATAAATGTAAATAATGATACAGTAACAATTATTGGCTTGCTCATTGGTATTACAACTTTTAATAGAAAATTAAGATGTGATGAACCATCTAATCTCGCTGCGTCCCAAAGTTCGTTTGGAATTTTTTTAAAATACTGTCTTAGTAAAAAAATTACAAAAATATTTCCCATAAAAGGTACAGTTAATCCTTGTAAAGTATTCATCCATGATGGACCAAAAGGCAAAGGTATTATTTCACCTCTAATTATTAATAAATGAGGTAACAATGTTATGATTTCTGGAATCATTAAAGATAATAATAAAAGATAGAAAATGATATTTTTAAAAGGAAAATTTATTTTTGCAAAAGAATATGCTGCTGGTATTGATGTAATTAATACTCCCATCACGGTTATTGAACTAATTATTAAACTATTAATTGTATATCTTTGAAATCTATTTGATGTCCAAACTTCATAATAGTTTTCAAACATTAATTTTTTTGGAAGAAAATATTGATTTGATGCTTCGCCAGCTGTCATTAAAGATGTACTAATCATATAAAAAAAAGGATAAATAGAAACTGTAAAAACAATTAATAAAATTAAATATGGTATCCTTGTTTCTGAATTAAATATTTTAGTCATAATTTAATCTTTTTCTAAAAATTACATATTGTGAAATTGCCAAAACATTTAAAATAATAAATAAAATCACACCTTCAGCAGCGGCATACCCATATTTTACTCGTCCCCAAAAATGATCGAATATTTCTATTGTCACAACATCCATGGTATCCCCTGCTGACGATGTTTGCATAACAAAAATACTATTGAATGCTTGAAAGGTATTTATAAAGCCAGTTAACATTAAAAAAAATATAATAGGCATCAATAGTGGTATTGTTATTTTTGTGAATGTTTGCCATCGACTTGCACCTTCTGCTTTTGCTGCTTCATATAAATCTGAAGGTATAATGGAAAGGCCAGCTAAAAGTATTATTGCATAATAACCTGTGTAAGACCATATACCATAGAGTATAGAAGACATAAGTGCTAAACTTGGACCTGCAAACAAACCATCAATTTTAATTCCAAATAATACTTCAGTAATTGGTCTTTTATCAAATAACCATAGCTGGGGATCAAAACCAAATAAACCAATAAATTGATTTAAAAATGAATTTTCTGCTTTTCCAAAAATTAAAAAAAATACTGCGGCACCCATTACTGCAGGAGTTATATATGGGAATAATAATATCATTTGGAAAAATTGTTTACCTGCTAGTTTTTGATAAAGAGCAAATGCGATAATTAAGCCAAGACCAACTTCAAAAATAATTGTGAAAAAAGAATAATATAATGTGTAAATTAATGAATATAGGTAATCATCATCACCTGCAAGAATCATTTTATCCCAATTAACATTAATAAAATAGAGTCCTAAAATCATAGTAAGCAATGAAATTAAAGGTATTAATATTTTATTTTTAAATTTAACTTTAAACTCACTCCAAATCCAATAGCTAAGTATTAATAAAAGTAAACCTAATATAAAAAAACCAAATGCAGGAATATCGCCTAGTATTTTTTTATAATTTTCTAAACCTAAAAAACGTCCTTTAAATACTTTCCATTTATGGACACTCATATACATTCCAAAAAAAACAGGAAATATTCCAAATAAGCTAATTATTAATACAGCAGGAAGAATAAAAAAATAACCTGTAATTTTTTCAGAATGTTTATTTATAAATTTATCCATCAATTAAAATATCATCATTTGTTTTAATATTACCATCATTTAAAGGGATTAAATATACCCCTAAATTAATATGATTATAAAATTGTTTTAAACTTATAGGTATAGATAAATTAATTTCAGATGAATTTGGTCTAATATTTGTTGCAACACACCTAGGTATCTCTTTTGTGACTTTAAATTTAAGATTATTTATAATTAAAGTTTTATTTATTAAGCTTCTTTCATCCCATGGATTTAATCCATCAACATAAATATTACCTCTAAATCTTTGAAATTCAATTTTCTTAGATAATTTTTTCTCAAAATCTCTAATACTATTAAGATTTATTAGTGATATTGTTTTTGATGGCATAGTATCAAAAAAAGGATTCATTGGATCTTGTAGCAGTCTAATTCTTTTAATTTTTGGAATAAGTTCCTGCATTTTCTCACAAAGAATATTAATTTCTGCTTCATTTTTAATATCAGTAATTAAAATAATATTATTATTTTTTTTTAAATATAAAAATCCATTATTAAAATCAAAATTATACATATTAAGTTCAGGAAAATGTTTTAAAGAAAGAAAATTGACAATCTTTCTGTCTAAAGGGTTTTGCATAACATGATTAATTTTATTATCATCTAAATCTCTTGTAAAAGCAAAATTTCTATCAAATTTTATTCCGATGTTATTTAAAATTTCTAACTTGTTAATGGGAGAAAATGATAAAGATTTAACAGGTGAATAAAATAATTGTTTAATTTTAAACAAAGTAAGATTTATCTTTCTTTTAAAAGATATTGATCAATAAAATGATCAAGCCAATTCGAAATAGATCTATTGTATTTGAATCTCAAAAAAAATTGTTTAAAAATATTCTGAGCACCATTTACAAATAATTTTTTTGGATTTTTTAATAAAACTAAATAAATCCATCTTATATGCAAGTATAGATTTACTTCTGGATGAAATTGTAAAGCATAACAATTTTTATATCTAAAAGCTTGGTTACTAAATATATCTCCTTTAGCTAATAATTCACAACCGGTTGGTAGATCAAAACCTTCAGAATGGAATTGGTAAAATGTATCCTGAAACTTGAATAATTCTTTTGCAATTACAGTTGGTTTAATTTTATAAAATCCAATTTCAGAAATTCCTCTAGAATTAGTTTTAATTTCAGAACCAAGATATTTAGCTAAAAGTTGAGCTCCAAAACATATTCCAAGAAATGGAACGTTAGATTCAATAACTTTTTTTATCCAAGTAATCTCTTTTTTTATATAATCATCATCATCATTAATACTACCTGGAGCTCCAAAAACTACAATGGCTGAATAATTTATTAACTTAGTTGGTAGCTCATCTCCAAGTGGGGGTCTGCAAATTTCAAAATTATAACCCCTATTGTAAAATTTAATACCAATATCACCTGGAACTGATGTTTTTTGATGTAATATAAAAAGAACTTTCTTCATTCTAGGATTATTTTCTTATCATATTTAAAAAATATGAAAATATTAATTAAATGAAAATTATTCAAATAAAGGAATAAGTTTCATTGAATTTACTTCAACCAAACCTTTGTTAGTAATTCTAAAATTTGGAATTACTGACAGTGGTAATAAATTAAAACCCATATATGGAAGTGTACAGCCTGCTTTTAACCATTCGTCCTTTAATATTCTATTTTCATCAGCAACAACATTTGCCCTTTTATCAGAAAGTAAACCAGCTATAGGTAATTCTACTTTTGCAATTAAAGCTCCCTTGTTAACTATTACTATACCACCTTGAGTTTCATTAATTTTTTCAAGAGCAAATTTCATGTCATTTTCATCCATACCAGCAATAATTATATTATGAGCATCGTGACCAACTGAACTTGCTACTGCGCCTTCTTTAAGATTAAAATTTTTTAAAAACCCATGTGCATACTCACCAGTTAAACCATGTCTTTCAATAACACATAGGTGACAAAGATTATTATCAACTAAAAAAGTTTTCCAATCAGTTATTTTATTTTTAATACTAATAGTTTCTCTTGTTGTCATAATACCTGGTAATTCAGTTTTAATAATATTTATTTTTAAATCTTCTTTATTAGGTATTTCAGGAATAAGTTTATATTCTTTTGGAAGTATGACTGTATTATAAGCTCTATCTGGATATTTATATCGATTATTTTCTAATTGCTGGTCAAGTGAGTTAGTTATTTTATTGTTTTGAACAACTAATTCTCCTCCAAGCCAAGTATTATGAATATTTAAACTTTCATCTACCATTATTATATCAGCTCTCCTGCTGTGACCAAGTGCACCGTAATCTCTATCAATATTATATCGAGTTGCTGGATGCAGTGAGCCCATTGACCATGACGTTGTTTTTTCAATTCCTAACTGATAAGATTGTCTAACGACCCAATCTAAACCAAAATTAAATAAATCATCTGCATCTCTGTCATCTGTACAAACACAAATACGTTTAGAACTCACATTATTTTCAGTTAAAACTTTTATAGCCTCTTTCATACTATTCCATGGTGTTTTTGGATTACCTCCTCTTAAAAAAATCCACAAACCAGCATCAAGTAAATCATTTGTAAATAATTTTTCTTCAGCTTCATGTGTATCTGTTACTCCACTAGCTGCATAAGCGGCAACAAATTCTCTACCAAATACATGCCCACTAACAGGCATATTTCTTTTTAAAGTCTCAGATATAATGCTATGAGATCTTTCATCACCATGACAAACTGAAACAAAATCCATTTTTTCTCCTAATCCCAATATCTCTGGCCATTTATCATAAAGACTAGCTGTTTTATCTGAAGTTAAATCACCTCCTGCAGTTTCTAAAGTGTCATTAGTAGCTGGAATAGTACTTGGCAAAGTTAAAAATATTGACAATGGAGCTTTTCGACAATCTTCAAGCATCCATTCGATGCCATCTGTATCTAATACATTTCCTATCTCATGTGAGTCGCAGAAAATTGTTGTAGTGCCATTTAATAAAGCTGCTTCTGCGTAAGCGCATCCGGTGATCATACTGCTTTCAATATGCATATGAGGATCTATCAATCCTGGTGCTAAAATATTTTTTTCAATATCATATGTTTGCATATCATTAGCATTAAAATAATTTTTATATTCATTTGCATTTCTAATGCATGCTATTCGTCCTTTATAAATCCAAACTTCTTTGTTTTCCAATATAGTGTCAGTATAAGTAGACAAGATTTTTGCATTGGTTAGTATTTTATCAGGATGGATTTTTCCATTAACTACATTTGTTAAATCAATAGAACATTCATGAAGATGTGGTACGGAAAATCTTGTTAACATACTTAAATCATTAAAAATTTCATAAAAAATTACTACGTTTTTTTAAATTTTTATATTAGGATAATTTTTTAAAAAAGTTAATTTAATTATGAAATTTGATAATGAGACAAGTATAATTCAACAAAAAATTGCTAATAGTTATGCAGGTGTTTCCCGTAGATTGGCAATTATGAATTCTCTTGATCTTGAAATAGGACATAACGTAATTGATGTAGGTTGTGGTGGTGGACATTTAGTAGAAGAAATCTCATTGGGAGTTGGAGAAAGAGGTAAATCAATTGGTATTGATCCAAGTAAAGATCAGCTTGATGCTGCTAATAAACGTTGTAAAAGTTTAAGCAATATAGAACTTATATGCTCTACTGCAGATAATATTAAATTAGAAAATAATTTTTGTGATAGAATAACTTCAACACAAACACTTGAATATATAAAAGATGTTGACTCATCTTTGAATGAATTGAAAAGAATTTCAAAGAAAAATTCTAAATTTGTAAATGTTTCAATTTTATGGGATTATTTTAGATTTTATGGACCAGAACAAAAATTAAATGATATTATTCATGACGCTTTTAGAGCACATTGTTTTCATCAAATGCTTCCATTAGATTTAGTTGGTAAATTATCAAACCTTGGATATAAAAATATCCAATCTGAAAACCTATCGTATTTAATCACAAATAGAGATGAAAATTCTCCTGCAATATATTATGAGAAAATGTTAGCAAAATTTGCTATTAGCCAAGGTATTTCAGAAAACAAAGTTATTGATTGGCAAAATCAATTAAATGATAGTGAAAAAGCAAAAAAATT
>CACEMR010000030.1 GCA_902560725.1 uncultured Alphaproteobacteria bacterium | reverse complement strand
CTTGGATTATTAAAATTATATTCTATACCTTTTCTTAATTCTTCTATCCATTTTTGATCTATTATTTGTTTTAATAAAACTACTCCATTTTTAAGGAAATCTTTACTTAGTTTATCATCGTTCATTTAATTTTTAATTTTATATCCTTTTATAAAAGTATATGTAATAAAAAGAATACAACAAATTAAAATTGTAAAAATAGTTAAAATACTTGTTAGAACAGACACGTCTGCAACTTCATAAAAACTATACCTAAATCCACTTATTAGATAAAGTACAGGATTAAATAATGAAACTGTCTGCCAAAAATCTGGCAACATGGAGATTGAATAAAAAGAACCTCCCAAGAATGTAAGTGGGGTTATGACTAAAATGGGTATTATTTGTAAACCTTCAAAGCCATCGGCATATATTCCAACAATGAAACCAAAGAGTGAAAAAGTAATTGATGTTAATATCAAGAAGAAAATCATTAGAACTGGATGCTGAATTTCTATATCTACAAAAAAACCAGCGGTAATGATTATTATTAATCCAATTATTATTGATTTTACTGCAGCGCTTCCTACGAAGCCTAATATTATTTCAAATGAAGAGAGAGGTGCCGCATGTATTTCGAAAATTGTGGATGTAAATTTTTGAAAATAAATTGCAAATGATGCATTAGATAAAGCTTGAGTCAATATAGTAAGCATTATCATTCCAGGAACAATATATGACCCATAATTTACTCCATCAATTTCTTTAATTCTCGATCCAATTGCTGTTCCAAATACAATAAAATATAATGATGTTGTAATAATTGGTGAAGCAAGACTTTGAAGAAGTGTTCTTTTAAAACGATCTAATTCATGAATAAAAATTGCTTTTACTCCGTAATAATTCATTGATTATTATCTTCCTTAATTAATTTGATAAAAATTTCTTCTAAAGAACTTTGCTCAGTTGTAAAATCTTTAATTTTTATTCCTTGTTTTTCAATTTCATTTAACATTTCAGTTAATTTTATTGTATTTTCTTTTATATTATACTTAAAAGTTAAAAATTTTTTATTATCATCAAGTTCAAGGTTATATTTTTGAATATCTTTATTTAAAATTGATAATTTACCATCTAATTCTATCTTTATTGACTTCTCTCCTAATTTTTTAATTAATTTATCTTTTTCATCAACTAGGATAATTTTTCCATCATTAATAATGGCAACTCTTTAACTTAGTTCTTCCGCCTCTTCAATATAATGTGTAGTTAAAACTATTGTTGACCCTTTTTTGTTTAAAGCCCTTACAACATCCCAAGTTTCCTTTCGAAGTTCAACATCTATACTTGCGGTTGGTTCATCTAAAAAAATTAGTTTAGGTTCATGAGATAGCGCTTTTGCAATCAAAACACGTCTTTTCATGCCTCCAGATAATTCTTTAATTTTACTATCTTTTTTATCCCACAGAGATAATAATTCTAAGAGTTCTTCAATATATTTGTGATTTTTAGGTTTTCCAAAAAGTCCACGTGAATAATTAACATTCTTCCAGACAGTTTCAAAAGACTCCAAGAATAATTCTTGAGGAACTATTCCAGTTATCTGCCTAGCTTTTCGATAATCTTTTATAACGTCATATCCGTCAATTTTTATTGTACCTGAATTAAAATTAACAATTCCACATATAGAATTTATTAGGGTTGATTTACCAGCTCCATTTGGTCCAAGTAGTGAAAAAATTTCTCCCTCTTTTATATTTAAACTAATATTTTCTAGAGCCTTAAAAGAATTGCTATATGATTTATTAACATTGTTAATTTCTAGAATATTTTTCATAATATTTATAAATCTTTAATTAATTCTGGAATGTTTTGTTTAAATTTGAAATAACCTTTTTTTGAATAAATCCAACTATTAATATCATATTTTCTATTAAATTTAATAAAATTAATATTTGTGTATTTTTTAATTATTTTTTTATAAATTTTTTTCCAATTTCCTTGAGGTACATAAGGTAAATAAATTTCTTTAATATTGTTTTCATAAATCCATTTATTTAAATCCTTGAAATATGACTCAAAACTGATTTTAATATCAAAGTCTTTATAGTAAATGTCATCATTAAAACATGAACGAGTTAAATTTATAATATGATTATGTATTTTTTCACTAAATAAGTGATCATTATAATCTTTAATTGGATATCCTGAAAAAATACTACAATTAGAAACTTTTAGATCTTTTAAGATATTTAATTCATCTGTAGGTATGATTATGTGTTTAATTTCTTTTATTTTAGGAGTTTCATAAATAGAAATTTTATTAATACGATACTCTTGATTTTCATAGAGTGCTTCAGCATTTTCATTTAAAATTTCATTATCTTTAAATTTAATATTACTATATTTTTCAATATTAACTTTTCTTGCAATATAGTTTTTACCTTTTGTTTGAATTCCAGATACCCATCTAAAACTCAATGTATTACTTGCTGGATCTCCATCAAGTAGATTTTGCATAAAGAAATCTGCTCCTAATTGCCAAGGTAATTTTAAGGTAAAAACCCAAATAGAAGCAAACCACATTCTAATATGATTATGAAGATAACCATTATTTTTTAGGTCATTTACCCAAGTATTGAAGAATGATAGTTCTGTATTTCCATTTATTGCATTCAAATAATTTTTTTTGTTTTTAAAATCATCATATAAGTTATTTTTATCAATTAAATAATCTGAATATACATCAGGTCTATGCTCTAACCATCCTTTCCAATAAGTTCTCCAAAATATTTCTTGAACATATTTTTCAACTTTACTGAAACTATGAATATTCAATATTTTATTTAGTATTTTTTCTTCAGATAGTAATCTGTATCTTATGTAAGGAGATAAAAGTGAAGTTGTGTTTTCATTTGTTTCAGGATCAAAGCTATAATTTCTTTTATTTGAATAATAACTATTAGTTTTTGGCAAATATGAAATAAATTTATTCTCAGCATCGCTGATAGTTGAATCAAACATAAAATAATAAGACTAATCGTCTGAGGGTTTTTTTGATGATCTATTTAGTATTTCCATATGTCGTACACGTAATACAACAATTGCAATAGCAATAATTAATATCGCAACTGACTCATAAACATACGCAGATGGATCAACATCTTTTCTTTGCATGATTATCATCCTTGCTAGAGCAGTCATGGCAATGAATAATGGGTAACTCATTCTAATAACTTTAGATATCCAATATTCTTTAATCATTCCAATAATTTCAATGTAAATAAATAACAATAGTATATCTGCTAAGGTGACTTTTAAGTTTAAAATCATACCCTGTATTTCCATACCAATGGCTATAATTGTACAAACTATCAATATTGATAAAATTAGTTTTTCTAATAACTCAAAATTATTGTTCATTATTAATTCCTTTTAATTCATTTAATTGATTCTTGTTCTTAAAAAACAAAAATAGTGCCAAAATTTCATATAAGACCCAAGAAATATGATAAATTATTGGTTTTTTTATCAAATTTGCTAAAAACTTATACCTTGGAATTTCTAACCACAGTTGGATAAATGCATCAACACCAGAGTATAATTTACCTTGTTTTATTACATGCAATCTTCTTAGTAGACTTTTTGAGTCCAATTTTGTTTGTGTTAATGAAGATTTTTCATTTGAAATATCTATCCAATCAATATTTTTTGTTATTTTTTTATAATGATTAATTTCAAACCTGCAAATGCTGCAAGAATTATTGTAAAAAACTTTAGGACTCATATTATAAAAATAGATTAAATATAATTAAATTCAATTACACCTAATTTGCCAAAATCGGCTTTAATAATATCACCCACATTAATTTTATAAGCTTTAGTGCATGATCCTGATGAAATATATTGACCTTTAAGTAAAGGGTCTCCTTTTTTTGCTAAAGTGTTAATAAGCCAAAGGACTGCATTGAGAGGGTTTTTTAAAACATTTTTAGTATTTCCAATTTCTTTTAACTTCCCATTTATGTTAAGAGAAACCTTGTAATCGTTAAGGTCTATTTCATTAATCTTAAAAATTTCATCATTTTTTATCCAAAAATCAGAAGCACCATTATTAGAAATTAAATTTAATGCCCCAATTTCATTTATTGGTTTTTGAAATCTAAAATCTACTATTTCAATAGAACATAAAATACCATCCAAAAGATAATTCAAATCATCAATAGAATAGGGGGCTTGAGATATATTAATATCATCTTTTATTCTAAAACTTATTTCTGGTTCTACAAATGGCTCAAAAAAATATTTCGAATTTAATTTATTTATATTGGTTGCAGAAAAACGGCTAAATAAATTTCCATAAAATGGCTCTTTGATATTCATTTGCTCTTGTGCAACATCTGAAGTGCAGCCAATTTTTTTTCCAATACATATATTATTTGTTAAACTTAGATATTCTACTTTCAACTCATTTTGTATTTTGTATGCATCATTTATATTTTGTGGTTCTAATTCTTTAAGCGAATTTAAACCTGTTTTATTTAACTTGTGTTTAAATAAAATTTTTGCACTTGATAAAATTTTTTGATTATTCATTATTGTATAGAATATTTATTCATATCATTATAAATATTAACACTTTCTAAGTAGATACTCTCGTATTTTTTACTTATATTCTCTTTTTTATTAATATATTTTTTAAATGTTGTTGAATTAATAATATCTCCATACCAATGTTGATACCATATTCCAAAATCTTTAGTTTTACCTTTGGGCCAATTTAACATTTTACTAGAAAAATTTATATTTAGTTTAGAACATAATTTTTTTAGATAATTTTCGGGATTTTTTAATAAATAATCTGAATTAATAACAATTACATCTGAGGAAATTTTATCTTTAACATAATTAAATATTTTATATTGTTGAATAATTCCAATATCTTTAATACTTTCTAGTTTATTTTTTTTTACATATGAGTTTATAACCTTAGATGGATCTCTAATTAAAAAACAATTTATGCCATTATTTATCCAATTAATTTTAGTTTTATCTAAAATATGATGTGTCATGTGTTTTTGATAATAAATATTTTCTTTTTTCTTTAAGATTTCTTTGATTACTTTACTTTCATCATATGAATAATTATTTAAAATTTCATCTCTCATTGGGTGATCTAAACCAGTTTCATGTAAATAATATGCATAAAATGGTTCATCATAAACTGATGTATCTGTTCTATTAGAAAAAGATCTAAGTAAGGCCGTACTAATATTTCTCGGTCCAGACCACATAAAAATTCTCATTATCTATTTATTAAATCCATATAATATTCTGCTAATTTGTAGGTAAGACTATTAGGTTTAATTTTAAAAAATTTATTATTAATTTTTTTAACTGGTACTACTCCTGCAAATGTACCAGTAACAAATGCTTCATCTGCAGTTAGTACATCATGTAATTTGAAATTTTTTTCATAAACTTTTATTTTATTCTTTTTGCAAATATCAATGATTTTCTGTCTAGTTATTCCTGTAACGCAGTATTTTCCTGTTGATGTAAATACATTATAATTTTTTATATAAAAAAAATGTGTGCTATTACAAGTTGATATATTTTTATTTATATCAAACATCAATGCTTCATCTCCTTTCTTTTTTTGTGCTTCAATACAAGCCAATATACAATTCAACTTACTTAATGAATTAATTTGAGGATTTTGTACATTCAATGGGCCTCTAATTGTATTTACAGTAACTAATTTTAATCCATTTTTATAAACAGCATTATCTGGTTTTTTAAATTCAGGTATAATTGTAATTGAAGGTTCCGTTATTGTAACTTTTGGACTTTGATATGGTGTAGATTTTATTCCTCTTGAAATTATTATTCGTAAATGACCGTCGGTGGTCATTTTATTTAATTTTACAGTTTTATTCAATATTTCGATTAATCTTTTCCTGTTTAAGGGTATTTGAATATCTAATAATTTTGCATCTTTATATAATCTATCAAGATGATCTTTGAGAAAAACAAATTTATTATTATGATATCTTAAAGAGTCCCAACAACCATCTCCAAGCATATTTGCTGAATCAAAAACAGAGATTTTTGCTTTCTTTCTTTTATAAAATTTACCATTTATGTAAATTTTAATATTTTTATTTCTCTTATCCTCAATAAAATCATGACTTGAAACCATAATAAATATTAATTCAAATAAGATTATCGGTCTAGTGATAAATAATATATAAAAAAAATATACTTCATAAATTTACCAATAAATGCTGAATAAAAATTTACTAATAATCTTTTTAAGTTCTACTATTGCTTCTTTTGCTCCAGTTATAACCGTATTATTAAGTGGCATAATTGGAAGTCAATTAATCGAAACTAATTGGGCTAGTACTATGCCTATGTCATTAATGATATGTGGAACCTTTATATTTGCACCAATTGCTTCTAATTTATTTAGATTAATAGGAAGAAAAAAAGGTTTTATGTTAGCTTCATTAATGAGTAGTTTTGCGGCAATTATTTGTTCATACGCTATTACAATTTCAAATTTTTATATTTTTTGTTTTGGTTGTTTGCTAATTGGTTCTGCTCATGCTTTTGTTCATCAATACCGCTTTACAATTCCAGAAAATGTAAGTGAAAAATTTGTACCTAGAGCAATGTCATATATTTTACTCCTTGGTATTGTATCAGCTTTACTTGCATCAAATTTTGCTAGTTACTTTAAAAATTTAACCACGATTGAATTTACAGGATCATTTCTTTTTTTATCAATAACAGCTTTAATTCCAATTATATTTTTATTTTTTTACAATGATGAAAAAATTGTAATAGAAAAATCAAAATTTGAATTTGATAAAATATCATCAATTTTAAAAAATCCTAAAATTATTTTATCTATAGTATGTGGAGGTGTTGGATATTATGTAATGGCGAGTATTATGACGGCATCAAGTTTATTTCTTCATATAATGAAAGAATTCACAATTTTTGAAACTTCAATAGTTATTCAGTTACATATTGTAGCGATGTTTTTGCCGAGTTTATTTACTGGAGATTTAATTAAAAAATTTGGCCATAATATAATTATTATTAGTGGTATAATTTTATTATTCTTAAGTATTTCTTCAAATATATTTTATCAAACATATATAGGTTATGCACTATGTTTAATCCTTCTTGGTGTTGGATGGAATTTTACATTTGTATGCTCAAGTTCATTATTAGTAATATCATATGAAAAAAAAGATAAATTTGTAGCTCAAGGAACTGCAGATTTTATTGTTTTTGCAACGCAAGCATCAGGAAGTTTGACTGCTGGTATTCTTCTTTATACAACAAGTTGGGAGTTTTTAAATCTGATGTGTTTTCCACTATTGTTAGTTGTCCTATTAACTATTTATTTTACCAATAATATTGAAAAAAAAATTGCAACTTAAATATAATTAATATTAATTGATAATTAAATGAATAAAAAAATACTATTTTTTGGAGCCAATGGCTATATGGGCTTTGGCATGGCTAAAAATTTATTAAAACAAAATACTGTTTATGTATATGTTAATAAAAAGAGAGAAAACATTGATTTATTAGTTTCGGATGGAGCAAAAGAAATCAAAACTTTCAATGAAATACAAAATATAGAATTAGATTGTTTAATGCTTTGTGTGACTAATACACCAATAGCTATTGAAATTGCAAATAAAGTATCTCCATTATTAAAAAATTGTTCTTTGGTTATTGACTTAACCACTCATAATAAAAATGGAGCTAAAAATATGAAGAATATATTCGATAAATTTAATATCTCCTTTGTCGTTTCTCCTGTTATGGGATCTAAGAATGAAAGTTTAAAAGGCATATTAGGTTCTCTTTGGGGAGGAGATAGAGATAAGTTTAATGAATCTAAAATTTATTTAAATACATTTTGTAAGAATGTTATTGACTTTGGAACAGTTGATAAGGCTTGTGCAGGTAAGCTTTTATCAAATTTTTTATCATTATTAACAACAACAACTGTGGTTGAGTATTTTAAATCAGCAGAAAAACTTGGTGTTGATTGGAGAAAGCTTTTTGAAGTAGCAAAACTAGGATCTGGTAATTCTGGTGCATTAAACAGAATAGCTGAAAAAGCTATTGAAGGAGATTATAAGGGTTATACTTTTTCTGTATCAAATACTCTTAAAGATCTATCATATATAAATGATTTAGTTAAAGATTTACCAAATGCTGAAAAATTTACATCAGTTGCAAAAAATTTTTATGAAGACTCTGTTGAAAAAGGTAATGGAGAATTTTTAATTAGTGAATTGATTGAAAAAGAAAAATATTAAACTTGATGGATAAATTAGTTCCAATAATTTATATGGTAGGTGTACTATTATTAGTTTTACCAGCTTTTTTAAATTCAAATAATAATTTAAAAACATTTTTCACTAATCTTTCTATATGGATTGCAATAGCGTTGGTTGTTTTTTCATTGTATTATTTTTATAATCTATATGCATAAAACTTTTCAAAATGCTCTTTTTTATATAATTGTATTTACGTTAACTTATTTTTTATTTGTATATCCATTTGAAATATTAAATGAATTTCTCTTTTTGGAGAGAGAGGAAAGGAGAATTTCTTTTTTATATACTTTGGTAATTTCATCTGTATTAATATTATATTATCGTTTTGAGAATAAATTTAAGTATTTAAGATTTCTTGTTAACGAAGGAGTTGCTATTGGATTTATAAGTTTCATTTACGTAAATGTACTAATGTTAATAAATATCTTTTTAAAATTAAATTCATTTTATGCTGGAATCATCGTGATGATTCTTATTATTTTAACTTTTATTCTATCATTTTATTTCAAATTACTTTTCGATATAAATAGAATTATAGCCTTATTCGATGATATAATGAGGTCAAATATTGTTTCAAAATAATTTAAACTATTTTAATCAGAAAGTTTGACATAGCATATTCTAATATTTATAGCGCTATTTCATATGGCTATTCCAACTGTTGCTAAATCAAGAAGATTGAGAAGTACAATTTACTCCTCGAGAATTGAGAAACAAGGCTTAAAATCTTATACTGTTTATAACCATATGTTACTTCCAGCAAGTTTTTCTGATACCCTTGAGGACTCTTATTTCCATTTAAAAGAACATGTACAAATTTGGGATGTCGCTGCTGAAAGACAAATTCAAATATCTGGAAAAGACTCATCAAAATTAATTCAATTAATGACACCTAGAGATATGAGTAATACTAAAGAGGGAAAATGTTACTATACTCCCATAATAGATAGTGATGCGGGCATTATAAATGATCCAATAATTCTTAAATTCAATGATGATAAATGGTGGATCTCAATTGCAGACTCAGATTTATCTTTATTTGCTAAAGGACTTGCTATCGGGAAAAATTACGAAGTAGATATTTTTGAACCAAATATAAATATCATTGCCGTACAAGGTCCTAAATCTTTTAAATTAATGGAAAAAATTTTTGGATTAAAAATATTAGATTTAAAATTTTATAATTTTGATTACTTTAATTTTAATGACAACAAATATTTAATTGCTAGATCTGGTTGGTCAAAACAGGGTGGATATGAAATATATGTTGAAAATGATGAAGCTGGGTTGAACCTTTATGATGAATTATTTGAACAAGGCAAACAATTTAATGTTAAACCTGGTTGTCCACATCTTATAGAAAGGATAGAAAGTGGTTTGCTTTCTTATGGAAATGATATTGATATAAATGATAATCCATTAGAATGTGGTTTTGATCGTTTTGTTAATTTAGAGAGCTCAGTCGATTTTCTTGGTAAGGATAAATTAAAAAAAATTAAAAAAGATGGCATATCAAAAAAATTAATGGGAGTTATGATTGATATTAATGAGATTGAAATGACAGGTTCATTAAATCTATTTTTTGAAAATAATATAATAGGAGAACTTAGATCAGCTGTTTATTCACCTACGTTTAAAAAAGTTATTGGTATTGCAATGATTAAAAAACCTTATTTTCAAAAAGATCAAATATTTGAAATTAATTTAATAGACAAAAGTAATAAAAATATTCACTCAGGTAAGATTTGCGAATTACCATTTATTTAAATTTATAAATGAGTAATAATATTAAAGCTATATTATTAGCATCTATTTCTTCTTTTTGTGCAGTATTAATGTCTGTTTTTTTAAAAATTGCTCAAAATGATATTAATGTGTTTACTGTAGGCTTCTTAAGATTTTTTTTTGGATTATTAATTATCTTACCTTTTATTCTTCAATCAAAATTTAAAATTTATCAAACATCAAATTTTAAATTTCACGTAATAAGAAGTTTAATTAATGTTCCAATGATGATTTTAGGTTTTGCAGCTTTAATGTACATACCTCTAGAGCAAATTAAAGCAATTGGATTTTTAAGCCCTATTCTTGTTGTTATACTGAGTGTTATAATTTTAAAAGAAAGAATATACATCATTAGAATTCTAGCGTTAATAATCGGTTTTATCGGTGTTTTGATAATTTTAAGACCAGGAATAATTGAAATTAATATTGGTGCATATATGGTTCTAGGATCGGGTTTTTTATGGTCATGTATTAATATATTAACTAAATTTATGTCAAGGGTAGATAGTCCTATGACAATTTTAACTTATCAATACACACTTGTTTCAATATTTACTTTACCTTTAGCTTTGTTTTTTTGGATTACCCCAACAATACATTCTATATTTTATATTTTATTATCTGCAATTACTGGAACTATTTTACATTTATGTTTAAATCACTCTTATAGACTTGCAGATTTATCTATAATTCAACCAGTTTGGTTTACACAGTTAATTTTTGCTTCAATATTTGGATTTAGTATTTTTGGAGAAGTACCTGATGGATGGACATGGGCAGGGGGAATTTTAGTATTTACTTCAGTATTAATTATTACGTATAGAGAAAATTATTTAAAAAAAGATATTGCTAAAAAATCTATTCCTCTTAAAAGCTAATTTGTTTTATAACTAATCAATAATACCTATATGTTTAAACAATTTGAAAAAATTTTAGAGAATTTTATTTTTAATTCTAGGTGGCTCTTAACACCTATCTATATTGTTCTTGTTTTAACTTTAATAATCATTGGAGTTAAAACTGTTCAAGAATTTTTATATGAGATTACTCATATTTTTCAAATGACTGTTAATGATCTTTTAATATTTGTCTTACATATTGTTGATTTAGCATTAGTTGCTAATCTTGTATTAATATTAATTATGAGTTCTTATAGTTCTTTTGTTTCAAGAATCGAAGTTGCAGAAGACTCAGTTGATACTCCAAAGTTTTTAGGTAAAGTTAGTTTTAAAGATTTAAAACTCAAAGTTATTGCATCAATAATCGCTATAAGTTCAATAGGTCTTCTAGAGGCGTTTGTTGATACCTCAAAGAAAAATCCTGAAGAAATATATC
>CACEMR010000029.1 GCA_902560725.1 uncultured Alphaproteobacteria bacterium | reverse complement strand
GCTTGGAGGAATGTTAGCAGGTCACAAAGAAGGGGGTGGAACCGTTATTGAAAAAAATGGTAAGAAATTTATTGAGTTTTATGGATCAAGTTCAGAAGAAGCTAATGAAAAACATTATGGTGGTTTAGCAAATTATAGATCTTCAGAGGGTAAAAAAGTAAAATTACCTCTAAAGACTTCTATAGATAAAACTATCAGAGATATTCTTGGAGGGGTTAGAAGTAGTTGTACATATGTAGGAGCGCCATCATTAAAACAATTAAGTAAGTGTACTACATTTGTCAGAGTTAATAGTCAGTATAATGATACATTTGGTAAGATATAATTAATAACCTATAGCTAAACCATCTTTTCTCGAGTCTGACCCCCCAATTAAAACACCTTTATCACGATCAATTTTTATGCACTGACCTCCACCAATAGCATCATCTACAGTTGATATATTATGACCAATGGATTCTAGTTTTTTTATAATTTCGATATTTAGAGATTTTTCCACTTTAAGCTTGCCATTTAAAGCAAAAGCTCTTGGAAAATCTAGAGCTTCCTGAATACTTTTATTATAATCAAATATGTTTTGTAAAACATGACTTTGTCCAATAGGCTGATATTGGCCACCCATTACTCCGTAAGAAAGAATAGCCTCATTATTTTTGTTTGTAACTAATCCAGGTATTATTGTGTGAAGAGGTTTTTTTCCACCTTGAATAACATTAGGGTGATTTTTCTCTAGTCTAAAATTTACTCCCCTATTTTGAAAAAGAATTCCACTATTATTACTAGAAATACAACTTCCAAAACTATGACATATAGAATTTATAAATGAAACAGCATTTAAATTTTTATCTACAACTGTTAAATAAATAGTTTCTGGGTTTGAAGTTACAAATGCATTCTTTGTATCGTAAGTATTATGTATATTAATTTTCGAAGATAAATTTTCTATAAATTGATCATTAAATAATTCATTAATGTCAATATCGTTAAATTTTGGATCTCCTAATTTAGTTTCTTTGATTTCATAGCATACTTTTGTTATTTCTGCTTGAATGTGATACCTTTCAAAACTCAAGCTACTATATTGATTTGTATTTAATTTTTCATTTAAAGCCATCATTAATAAAACAATAATACCTGGTCCATTAAGTGGACATTGATGTATTTTTAAGTTTTTGTAAAATTTAGATATTGTTGATGAAAATATTGTTTCTTGAGAATAGAAATCTTCTTCAGTATGTAATCCACCAAGCTCGTTAAGAGTTTGCACCATATCTTTTGTTATTTCACTATCATAAAAACCTTTAATATTTTTTTTTCCAATTAGATTTAAAGTATTTGCAAGTGGAATATTTTTATATATTTCTCCAAATTTGTAACTTTCATTATTTCTTAAAAATAAAATTTTACTATTTTTATTTTGTCTTAGTTCGCTCTCTTTTTCTTTCCATGATTTAGCTTCAACTTCATGTACTGGAAATCCATTTCTTGCATAATTTTCTGCACCTTTTAATATTTCTTCTAAATCTAACTTTCCATATTTTTCATGCATGGAGCACCAAGCGTGCACTGAGCCAGGTATTGTTACTGAATGTGGGCTGGTTAATCCAATATTATTAATTTTTTTATCAATAAAATATTCTAAGTTTGCTTTTTTAGGAGCTATTCCTGAGCCATTAACTGCTATTGGATTTTTTCCATTTAACGAAATTATTGCAAAACAGTCGCCGCCTAAACCAGTTGCACTAGGGCATACAACAGATTGTACTGCGCTAGCTGCAATAGCAGCATCTATAGCATTACCTCCTTTTTGTAAGATATTTATTGCCTCAGCTGAGCTCAAAGGATTAGATGTTGCAGCCATGCCGTTTTGTGCTAAAACATTAGATCTTCCTGGATACGATAATTGCCTCATAATTAAGCATTAATATTATATGTTTGACAAAACAAATCCTAGAATTTAAAGGCTTTTTCTTTATGAAAGTTAAATGCTCACTTAAGTCTGCCAAAACTAGGGATAAAGACTGTAAACTTGTCAGAAGAAAAGGCAGAGTTTATGTAATAAATAAAAAAAACCCCAGAATGAAAGCTCGTCAAGGCTAATTACTTTCTGAAATAAATTTCTCAGCTTCTAAAGCAGCCATACATCCCATTCCTGCTGCAGTTACAGCCTGCCTATATATTTTGTCTTTTACATCTCCTGCTGCAAATACACCTTTTATACTAGTTTCAGTGCTATCATTTTTTGTAATAATATAATTTTCATTATCCATATCTACTTTACCTTTAAATAATGAAGTAGCAGGATCATGACCAATTGCAATAAATGCTCCATCAATATCAATCTTTGATTGTTTTCCATTTTTAGTATTTTCTATGATAACTTGTTTTAAAGTTTGTGGATTTTCTTTACCAACAAATTCAATAACTTTACTGTCCCACAACAGCTCAATTTTTTCATTTTTAAAAAGCCTATCTTGAAGTATTTTTTCAGCTCTTAATGAGTCTCTTCTATGAACAAGTATAACTTTTGAGGCAAACTTAGTGAGATATAATGCTTCCTCAACCGCACTGTTTCCACCTCCAACGACAATAACTTTTTGATCTTTAAAAAAAAATCCATCACAAGTCGCACATGCAGATATGCCAAATCCTTTGAATTTGTTTTCGCTATCTATGTTTAACCATCTCGCTTGAGCACCAGTTGCGATAATTATAGATTTCGATATAAATTCTTTACCTGATTCTGTTATAGATATGAATGGATTGTTGTCAAAATTCACTGATGTAACAATATCGTTATGAAATATTGTCCCAACATTAAGTGCTTGTTTTTTCATTTCTTCCATTAACCAAGGTCCTTGAATTACATCTCCAAATCCAGGATAGTTTTCAACATCAGTTGTTATGGTGAGTTGTCCCCCAGGCTCTAATCCAGAAACTAGATGAGGCTGAAGATTTGCACGAGCCGCATATATAGCAGCTGTATAACCAGCTGGCCCAGATCCAATAATTAGTACATTATTTTCGATTTTATTCATAAAATATAATAAACAAATAATAATTTAGTTTATATTTTCAACCGGCCAATCTGTTTCAAAAGAAACGTAATTAATTTGAATACATCTTCTTTCTTTTTTAATTTCTTTAAGTTCAAGGCCATGCCATGTATCTTCACCAGATGAAAAAAGGTATCCTGAATTATGAATATATTCTATAGTTTTTACTAATTTAAAATCTTTATCATATAAGTCTGTTCCTAAATTCGATGATTCATTATAAGGATTTGCCCAAATCATCATTGTCATTAACTTTTCAGAAATGTCTTTATGAGGTTTTAACCAGAAACCTTCTTTATCACCTATAACCTCTAATCTTACAAATGACTTAGATAAATCTTTCTTAATAAGTTCTGAAATTTTATTTACTATCTTATGACTCTGTAAGGAATTTATCAATTTAGTAAGGCTTGGAAAATATTTATGGTTATCTTTATTAATAAATAATCTTAGTTTACCATCTATGCCCTTACCAGTATAATCTGCTGCTCTTGTACCATCATATGCACGTTCACCATTTGGTATTTTTGAATATGAAATTTCATTTAGAGCATTTTCATCTAAACAATTACTAAATTGCCAATGATTAAATGGAAAATCTGAATGAATAATATTATCTAGATTCATTAACTCCTTCTATAATTCTTTCTTTTATAATTCCAGCGATTCTTTTACTTTCATCAAGTTTATCGTAAGACCAGTTTTCTAGTATGTTAGTTGATGGAAAATCTCTTATAATATTTAGTTTTTTAAATTCGTTATGGAATCTATTAAATCTAATACTTTTCCTTTTATGAGGCAATTGGTAAACATAAATTGGCATTCCAGAAATAGAAGCTTCAGAAATCATAGAAGTTGAGTCTGATGTAATAATAAAAAAACTCGAATTATATAAGGCAAATTCATATGGGTTTTTTCCTTCTCCTAACCATAGTTTAGAAATTGAGTCTAGTTTATTTTTAATCAAATTTTTTATATCTTTACTTGTTCGTCTTGAAGTAATAACTAAAAAATCTAGATTTATATTTTTTGTTTTTAAATCTATAATTTTGTTACACAAATTATTTGCCTCTTTTAATGTAAATAAATAATGATTATTCTCCCCTCCAATTATACATGAAACTAGATTTTTATTATTTATATCAAATTTTTTTTTTTCATTTTTAAAATAATGTAGAGCACCTATTGAATTAATTACATTCTTACCTTTAAAATTGTCGTGATTAGGCGCTATTATATATGAGAAGTAATTTGAGGATATTTTTGGATTTTGAATATGAATATTGATTATTTTTTTAAATTTTTTTTTAAGAAATATTGATAGATATACACTTTTTCTCCCACAGCTAATTATAATATCTGGTATGTTATTTGGAATTTTATTTTTAAATATCCATTTATATATTGGTAAAATCCCTGGCTGTAATTTACTCCAGGGAAAAATAATATCTGTTTTGAGTTCTTTTACATCATTACTAAGTTCAAATGCTAATCCTTTTGTTTGGCTAATCATACCTTCAGAGCCATCAGTTAATGACCAAATTTTTGGATTATCTATTTTCAAATGTATTTAACAGAAATTATTGTATAGCTTTTCATACCTTTTGGACTATTAATTTCAACATTATCATCTTTTGATTTGCCAATTAAACCTCTTGCTAATGGACTAATTATTGATAGTTTTTTATTTTCAATATCAGATTCATATTCTCCTACAATTTGATATTTATGTGTTTTGCCTGTATCATCATCCTCTATCTCTATTGTTGCGCCAAACTTTATATCTTCCCCGGTCATACTTTTAATGTCTATTACTTCAGCTCTACTTATAGTACTTTCTAAATCTGAAATTCTTCCTTCGATCAAACTTTGTTGTTCTTTGGCATATTGATACTCAGCATTTTCAGACAAATCTCCATGTCCTCTGGCTTCCGCAATAGCTGCAATTATATTTGGTCTATCTTCAGATGTTAATTTTTTTAACTCATCTTGAAGTTTAGAGTATCCTTCAGAAGTCATCGGTATTTTATTCATAAATATATGATGTTTTATTTATTTTTTTAAGTCAACAAAATTAATTTAATGTCTGTAAACTCTTTATTTTAAAATCATTTTTTTCTATATGTTCTATTGCATCTACAGCTATTTTTGCTCCAGCAATAGTTGTATAATAGGGTATATTATACATCAATGAGGTCCGTCTTATACTGTAACTATCTTTAATAGATGATTGAGATTTGGTTGTATTAATTACAAGATCAATTTTTTTATTTATTAATGAATCAACTATGTGAGGACTTCCTTCTTTAACTTTATTTATTTGGTTAGCTTTTATTTGATTATCATTAAGATATTTTGCAGTACCTTTTGTTGCAAATAAATTAAATTTCATCTTTATCAATTTTCTTGCTGTAGAAATAATACTTTCCTTATTATCATCATCAATTGAAACAAAAACATTTCCTTCTGATGGTAATATATTGCCACAAGCTATTTGGCTTTTAATATAAGATGAAAGAAATGTATCATCAATTCCCATAACTTCACCAGTTGATTTCATTTCTGGCCCTAAAATTAAATCTACGCCATCCAATTTGTTAAATGGAAAAACTGACTCTTTAACATTATAGTTAGATAATTTTGTAACTTGGTAATTTTTTAAAACCTCCCCTAAACTATCACCTACCATAATTTTTGCAGCAATTTTTGCAATTGGTATTCCTCTTGCTTTAGCAACAAAAGGAACAGTTCGACTGGCCCTAGGATTAACTTCAAGTACATAAATTTTATTATTTTTAATAGCTAATTGAGTGTTCATTAATCCTACAACTTTAATTTTATTTGCTATACTGCCAACCAAATTGATTATTTTATTTTGTATATCTTCACTTATTGAATATGGGGGAAGAGAACAAGCACTGTCACCAGAATGTATCCCTGCCTCTTCTATATGCTCCATAATACCAGCAACAAATATTTCTCCATCTTTGTCTCTAATTAAATCTACATCTATTTCTTTGGCATTCTCTAAATATTGATCTATTAAAATTATATTATTAGCTGAAACCTCCATTGCTTCTTTTGCAAAAGATTTTAAATTTTCTGAGTCATAAGCTATTTGCATTGCTCTTCCTCCAAGAACGTAGGATGGTCTAATTAATACAGGATATCCAATATCTTTAGCTATATTAATTGTTTCATCTACTGAATTTGCAAAACCATTTTTAGGTTGATTAATATTTAATTCGTTTAATATTTCACTGAATCTATCCCTATCTTCCGCAAGATCAATTGCTTCAGTAGTTGTTCCAATTATTTTGATTCCAGCAGACTCTATTTCTTTTGCAATTTTTAAAGGAGTTTGCCCACCAAATTGAACTAAAGCTCCAAGAATTTTTCCCTTAGAAGACTCTTTATTATAAATTTCTATTACACTTTCAGCAGATAATGGTTCAAAATATAATCTATCAGCAGTATCATAATCCGTTGATACTGTTTCAGGATTACAATTTATCATTATTGTTTCAATACCTTTTTCCTGAAGAGCATAAACGGCGTGAACGCAACAATAATCAAATTCAATTCCCTGACCAATTCGATTTGGTCCTCCACCTAATATAATAACTTTATTTTTATCTTTAGGATTTGACTCACAAAATTTTGTATTTTCAAATTCCCAGTCATAGGTTGAATACAGATATGGTGTTTTTGATTTAAATTCACCCGCACAGGTATCAACTAATCTATAAACTGGATTAATTTTATTTTTCTTTCTAAATTCTCTCACTTCAACTTCCGGAATTTCCAAAAGTGAGGAAATTTTTTTATCAGAGAAACCATTTTTCTTGGCTAATAAAATTAATTCTTTATCTAATTTATTTTTAGATAAAAGTTTTTCTAAATCTATAAGGAGATTAATTTGTTCAATAAACCACTTATCATATTTTGTAGCTCTTTGAATTTCTTCAATTGTTTTGCCTTTCCTAAGTGCTTCACCTACTAATAATAATCTTTGAGAAGATTGTAATTTAAGTTCTTCCATTATATCTGAATTGAAATTACTTTCATTTTGAGGCTTATCTAATCCATAAAGACCATATTCTAGAGAGCTAAAACCTTTCTGTAGTGACTCATTAAAAGATCTTCCAATGCTCATAGCTTCACCAACAGATTTCATAGATGTTGTTAAATATGAGTCTGCACCTGCAAATTTTTCAAATGTAAATCTTGGAATTTTTGTTACCACATAATCAATTGTTGGTTCAAAACTTGCAGGAGTTGTGGAAGTTATATCATTTTCTAATTCATCTAAGGTATATCCAACAGCAAGTTTAGCAGCTATTTTTGCTATTGGAAAGCCTGTAGCTTTAGAAGCAAGTGCTGAAGATCTACTTACCCTTGGATTCATTTCTATAACATTTATTTCACCATCTTCAGGATTTATTGCAAACTGGACATTTGAACCGCCAGTATCAACACCAATTTTTCTTAATACCTTAATACTATCATTTCTTAGAATTTGATATTCTTTGTCAGTTAATGTTAGAGATGGTGCTACTGTAATACTATCACCTGTATGAACACCCATTGGATCTACATTCTCTATTGAACAAACAATTATACAATTATCTTTATTATCTCTTACAACTTCCATCTCAAATTCTTTCCATCCAGATACGGATTTTTCAACTAATATTTGATTAGTTGGACTTGCATTAAGTCCTCTCTCAGATAATTCTTTAAATTCTTTATTATTATAAGCAACACCTCCACCGGTTCCGCCCAAAGTAAAACTAGGCCTTATAACTAAAGGTAATCCTAACTCAGATTTTACTTCCTCAGCTTTATTTAAATTATTTACAACATAACTTTTAGGACAATTTAAACCAATTTCTCTCATTGCATCTTTAAATTTTTGTCTATCTTCAGCTAGTTCTATAGCTACTGGATTTGCACCTATCATCTTAACATTGTATTTATTTAGAACACCTGCATTGTATAACTCCATGGAAACATTTAGGGCAGTTTGACCACCCATAGTTGGAAGAAGAGCATCTGGTTTTTCAATAACAATAATTTTTTCTATAAATTCTTTTGTTATAGGCTCTATATAAGTTTGATCAGCTAATTCTGGATCAGTCATTATTGTAGCTGGATTAGAATTGATTAAAATTATTTCATAACCTTCATCTTTAAGGGATTTACATGCTTGAGCACCTGAGTAATCAAATTCGCATGCTTGCCCAATTACTATTGGTCCAGCACCTACGATTAATATTTTATTAATATCAGTTCTTTTTGGCATATTTATTTATGTGGTCATAAAATTGAGAAAAAAGATAGTGACTATCATGAGGACCGGGAGAAGCTTCAGGATGGTATTGAACACTAAAAACAGGAAGACTTTTATGCCTCAATCCTTCATTTGTTCCATCAAATAAAGAAATATGTGTTTCAATAATATCTTTAGAAAAAGTCTCTCTATCAACTTCAAAACCATGATTTTGAGAAGTTATTTCAACAGTATTATTTATTAAATTTTTAACAGGATGATTTGATCCTCTGTGACCTTGAAACATTTTTTTTGTTTTTGCACCTAAAGCCATACTTAATATTTGATGGCCTAAACAAATTCCAAAAATTGGTATTTCATTTTCAATTAATTTTTTTAAAGTTTTAATAATTTTTTCACCTGTGGCAAATGGATCACCGGGCCCATTTGATAAAAATATTCCATCAGGTTTGGTATTTAAAATTTCCTCAAAACTTGAGGATAAATTTAATACTGTCGGATTTAAGTTATATTCGTGAAGATTTCTTAATATATTATGTTTAATACCAAAATCTAAACAAGTTACATTATACTTTTTCTTAAAATTATTACTATTCTTGTTAAGCCAAGTCGCTTCATTCCATTCATACTTTTCATCAGTTGACACAACACTTGCTAAATCTAAATGTTCTAACCCTGACCAATTACTTATCTCATTTTTAAAATTATCTAATGATTCTTTTGTTTTTCCAAAATGTACAAGAGCAGCTTTCATTGCACCATCAGCTGCAAGTTTTTTAGTTAAATATCTAGTATCTACTCCATACAAACATGGAATATTATTATTAATAAAATATGTATTAAGATCGTTATCAGCTCTCCAATTAGAATAAAAGTTAGTTGGTTGATTAATTATACAACCATCTGCATAAATTTTATTAGACTCTTGATCTTCTGAATTAGTGCCAACTATTCCAATATGTGGAAAAGTAAATGTAATAATTTGTTTTGTATAAGATGGATCAGTTAAAGCCTCTTGGTAACCAGTTTGCGATGTATTAAAACAAAGTTCGCCTACAATGGCTTTTTTAACACCTAAGCCATAGCCCCACAAAACTTCGCCATTTTCCAATACTAAAGCTGCAGATTTATTATGAGGAGTATGAGTTTTTTTTAAGACTTCCATCATTTTCAGTGAAGCAAAATGATGTTTACTAGGCATTTATAGTTATCTAGTCAAGGATTAGTTGAAAATAATAAGAAGAATTATATTATTATAATAACTATTAAAAATTAAAATTTGGAGTAGATAAGTTAAATGAATTTAATTAATAAAATTGACGAAAAATACAAAACTTCAATTAAAGAAAAAGACAGCAATTCAATAAATACTTTAAGACTTGTAAGAAGTGCAATCAAAGATAAACAAATTTCTATTAGAGGAAAGCAGGAAAACCTCTCTGATGCGGATGTTTTATCTTTATTGCAAAATATGGTAAAACAGAGAAAAGACTCAATCGAAGCATTTGAGAAAGCGAATCGACAAGACCTAATTGATAAAGAAAAAGCTGAAATTAATGTTATTGAAACCTTCTTACCTGAGCAAAAGAGTGAACAAGAAACTGAAGAAATTATTATAAAAATAATTAAAGATAATAATTTTTCATCTATTAAAGATATGGGTAAACTAATGAATTTAATTAAGTCAAATTATACTGGTGTTATTGATATGGGAGTAGCAGGAAAAATTGCTAAGTCAAGTTTAGGCAAATAATGTCATTTTCAAAAAATGATCTTGAACAAATTAAAAATAAGATCCGACTCTCTAGTGAATTAGAAAATAAAGTAAAAATTATAAAAAAAGGGAATGATTATTGGTGTTGTTGCCCATTTCATGAAGAAAAAACACCATCCTGTAAAATTAATGATGATTTAGGATCTTATTATTGTTTTGGTTGTGGAGCAAAGGGTGATATTTTTACAATTTATACCGAACTTTATAATTATACATTTCCAGATGCAGTTAGAGATTTAGCAAAAAGAGTAGGTATAAATATATCTGAAAATAACTTTAAACAAAATACAGAGAATGAAAAAGTATTTAAGATTTTAGAATTATCAACTCAGTGGTTTGAAAAAAATCTCCAACAAAATGATAAATGTAAACAATATTTAAAAAAAAGATCATTATCTAATAATACTATTAAAAATTTTAGAATTGGTTATTCCTCTAATTCTAGCGCAACACTCTATCAATTTTTAAAAGAAAATAATTTTAAAGATGAAGATATTTTAAAAAGCAATGTAATAAAAAAAGATAAAAATAATAAAATAAAAGATTTTTTTTATAAAAGGCTAATGTTTCCAATTATTAATGAACAAAATAAAATTGTAGGTTTTGGAGGAAGAGTTTTAGACAATTCCAATCCAAAATATATTAACTCTCCTGAAAGTAATATTTTCCAAAAAAGAAGCATACTTTATAACTTAAACCATGCAAAAAACTTTATTAGATCGAAACAAAATATGCTTATTTGTGAAGGATACATGGATGTGATTAGTCTTTATGAAAATAATATTAAAACTGCAGTAGCTCCGCTCGGTACAGCATTAACTGAAAACCAACTAACACTATCATGGAAATATGTAAATAAACCTACAATAATGTTTGATGGCGATAACTCAGGACTTAAAGCTTCATTCAAAAGCGCATTGATGGCATTACCTTTTTTATCTCCTGAAAAATATTTACAATTTATTAAACTTCCACTGAATTACGACCCAGATAGTTATATAAATGAATTTTCACTTAATAAATTTGTATCGATATTAAAAAAACCACTACCATTAGTTAACTTCATATTTGAACAATCGTCTTCAACAATTGATCTGAATATTGCTGATAATAAGGTTACTTTTGATAAATATATTGATGATATAGTTGAAAAAATAAAAAATAAAAAAGTACAATATTTTTATAAAAATGAATTTAAATCATTATTCTTTGAAAAGCTAAAATCTAAAAAAAAATTTACTAAAAAAAATTATACTAAAAATCCAAATGTTTCTTTAATTGATAAACAAATTAGCTCTTTCCTTGCTGCATATATTAATCACCCTGACATTAGAGATAAGCTTAATATTTTGTTTGAAAAGTTCAATATATTCAATAAAGATCAAAGAGAATTTATAAATTTTTTCCAAAATAATGAATACAAAAATTTTGGTTCTGAAAAGATTAAAAAAATAAATTTATCCCCTGAATTAGGCGTAGTTTACAATAAAATAATGGAAAATAGTATTTTTCAGCTATTTCCATACTCTAGAATGGATAAC
>CACEMR010000028.1 GCA_902560725.1 uncultured Alphaproteobacteria bacterium | reverse complement strand
ATACCTTTTACACTAAGTATTTCTAATAAATCTGTTTTTGTAAGCATAATTAATATTATATTTATAACGAAATAAGGTATTTAATTTAAAATAGTAAATAAAAAATGAAGAAAAAAGCAATAGTAATTGGGAGCGGTTTTGGTGGAATTGCTGTAAGTTTAAGACTAAAAAAACTTGGTTTTGATACAACTATTATTGAAAAATTAGATGACATAGGTGGAAGAGCAAGGGTTTTTAATGTCAATGGATTTAAACATGATGCTGGTCCCACTGTAATAACAGCTCCATTTTTATTTGATGAATTGTTTGAATTATTTAATAAAAAAAGAACTGATCATTTAAATTTTGTTTCCCTTGAGCCTTGGTATCGATATTATTTTCATGATGGAAAAGTTTTTGATTACAGCTCCACAATTGAAAAAACAAATAGTGAAATTATAAAATTTGAAAAAAAAGATATTGAAGGTTATTCAAAATTATTAGAACAATCAAAGAAAATTTTCGATATTGGTTTTACTAAGCTCGGAGATCAGCCATTTTTATCTTTTATAAAAATGGTATCTTTAGTTCCAAGCTTGATTAAGTTAAAAAGTTATTTAACCGTTTCTCAACTTGTTAATAAGTATTTAAAAAATCCTTATTTAAGAAAGGCTTTCTCTATCCATCCTCTTTTGGTTGGTGGAGACCCTCATACTACAACATCAATTTACTTACTTATTCATTACTTAGAGAGAAAGTGGGGGGTCTATTTTTGTATGGGAGGTACGGGAAAAATTATATCTGAACTTAAAAAATTAATGATTGAAAACAACATAAAAATAAAAACGAATGCTGATGTTAAAGAGCTTGTTTTAGAAAATAATAAAATTAAAAAAATAATAACAGAGAAAGAAAGTATAAGCGATTTTGATCTTGTTGTTTGTAATGCCGACCCACCAACTGTTTATTCAGAAATGATTAAAGGTTTAAAAATCAAATCACCTTTTAAAAATCCAAAAAAATTACTCTACTCGATGGGTTTGTTTGTTCTTTTTTTTGGAACTACAAAAAAGTATGAACATGTTGCACATCATACTATTTGGATGACTGAACGATTTAAATATTTACTTAATGATATATTTAAAAAAAAAATATTACCAAAAGACTTTTCCTTATATATTCATCGTCCAACTGCAACAGACACATCCTTTGCTCCAGATGGTTGTGATAGTTTTTACGTTTTATGCCCGGTTCCTAATTTGCAAGGAAAAATTGATTGGGATATAGAATCAAAAAAACTTAAGGATAGAATTGTTAATGAACTTTCTAAAACAATAATGCCAAAGTTAGAAGAAACAATAACCGACGTATTTTGGATGAATCCAAAAAGTTTTAAGAACGATTATAGATCAATGTATGGGTCAGGCTTTTCAATCGCTCCAATATTTACTCAATCAGCTTGGTTTCGTTATCACAACAAAGACAGTAAAATAAAAAACTTATATTTTTCTGCAGCAGGATCGCATCCTGGCGCAGGTATACCAGGAGTGCTTTCTTCAGCAAAAGTTGTAGAAAAGATTATAAAAGATGATTTTAAGTTATAATGCAAAAAATTAAGTTTAACTCTTTAGAGGATTTAAAAAAAGAAGGTAAAAGCTTTTACTGGGGTAGTTTTTTTCTACCTAGAAAATTAAGAAATAACGTCGCAACTTTATATTCCATTTGTCGATATTGTGATAACATTGCTGATCATGATAATAAGGATAGATCACCCCAATTAAAAAAACTTATTAATGAGATTGAAATCAATAAAGAAAATAAAGTTAATAAATTTTTTAATGAAAATAAAATTGATTTATCTATTTTTGATGACTTAATAAAAGGTTTAATAACAGATCAATCTTTAATTAGAATACAAAACGAGAGAGAGTTAGTAATATATTCATATAGAGTAGCGGGAACAGTTGGTTTAATGATGTCAAAAGTAATAGGTATAACAAACCCAAAATCTACCTCTGCTGCAATAGATTTAGGAATTGCTATGCAAATGACTAATATTGCTCGAGATGTACATGAAGATGCAAAAATGAATAGAATATATTTACCAAACATATGGATACCAAATATAGATTTAAATTTTCTTAATGGTAAAAAAAAATTAAATTCAAAACAAAATGAAGTTATATCTGGAGCTATACATAATCTAATAAATTTGTCAGAGAAGTATTATAATAATGGATTTTCAGGTTTAAAGTATATACCTTTTAAAAAAAGACTGGGAATATTTATAGCAGCTAATGTTTATAGAGGTATTGGTGTTAAAATAAAGAAAAGTGGAAAAAATTATCTTAAAAAAAGAATTTATTTAAATTTTTTTGAAAAGCTCTTAATATCACTTAGGTCTATTGTTATATTTATTTTTATACCATTGATAAATTACAAATATTCAAAAATAAGAGAAACTTTACCAAATGAAAATACATAAGGCAGCTATAATTGGCCTAGGTCCAAGTGGTCTAGCGGTAAATAAATTAATTTATGGAAATAAAGATGATGAAATTATAGCTTTTGAAAATATTGATATTCATAAAAGAGATAACTATTTTGGTTTTTGGTTAACAGATTGGATGAAGCCATACGAGGGTTTAATTGAAAAAAAATGGAACAAATGGGAAATAAATAATAAAAATTTAAAAATAGTACATACTGATAATAATTATCCTTATTGTGTAATTAGTTTTAAAATTTGGAAAGATTTTTGTTTAAGTACAAAAAATAATTTACACCTGGTTTCTAAAAAAGTAAAAACTTATCATCCTGTAAAAAACTATTATAAAATAATTACTGAAGACAATATTGAACATTTTGCAGAAAAAATTTATGATTCAAGATCCAAGAAGGAAAAAAATAATGAGTTAATTCAACATTTTTTAGGAATAAACATTAAAACAACAAGTAACACATTTAATGATAAACAGCTTACACTAATGCATTTTACTGAAGATAATAATTTATTACATTTTATTTATTTATTGCCATTTAGTCATAATAGAGCCCTTGTGGAGTCAACAGTTTTTTCTAAAGAAGTTTTAAATGATGATTGGTATAGAGATAAAATAAAAAAATATCTTAAACAAAAATCGATAAATGAATTTAAAGAATTTAGTTATGAAAAAGGAGTAATACCAATGTTTTTTTCAGCAGAAAAAATTCAAAATGATCCTAATATATTCAATATTGGTTTAAGAGGTGGAGCATGTAAACCTTCAACAGGATATGCTTTTTCTTTTTTAATAAAACAAATACAGCTTTTAAAAAAGACAAACAAAAATAATGTAAATGTTCACCATTTTATAGAGAGAAAAATGGATAAGGTTTTTATAAATTATTTAAAGAATAATAATGAGAATGGCTCATCTTTTATTAAGATTGCAAAAAATTTAAATGGATATGAGTTTCAAAAATTTATGATGGGACAATCATCTTTGTTAACTAAACTCAAAATAATTAAAAGCATGCCAAAGATTCCATTTATAAAGGCCGTATTTGGTTAATGCCATGATAGAACTTACAACTTTAAATTTTGTTTCTTTTATCTTAATTTTTTTTATTGGTTTACCTCATGGCTCATTTGATGGAGCAGTTGCATCACTTGTAGGTTTTAAAACTAAAAATCAATTTATCCGTTTTCTTCTTTATTATCTAATTTTATTTTTTTTTGTTATATTGTTTTGGTTTTATTTTCCTATAACATCATTGTTAATTTTTCTTATTATGACAATCGCTCATTTTGGGTTATGTGATTGGTCAAATTTTAAAATTACTAAATATAAATATTCTATAAGTTTTACATATGGTATGACAGTAATTTTTGGGATAATTTTCTTTAATGAATATGAGTCATTTAAAATATTTGAATATTTAACAAATAATAATATTTATGTTATTCAATATTATTTTTTCATACCCTATTCTTTAACTCTTATTGCAATAATATACTTTGTATATTTGTCTATTTATGAAAAAAAATTAAGAAAAGGAGTTGTAGAAATTTTTTTTCTATTATTGATTTTTTACACATTCGATCCTCTTCTTAGCTTCTCCATCTATTTTTGTTTTTTTCATACCTATAAACACTTAAATCACATTATTAAAAATGTTTTCCTCCATCTTGAAAATAAGAAATTTGTTATTTATTCCACTTTATTTTTTACAATCATTTCTTGGTTTGGCGGCATTGTTATTTTTTTGTTTTTAGTTCAAAATTTATCTCTTTATGAATCAATCTTAAAAGTCATTTTTATTGGTTTGGCTGCTTTGACTTTGCCCCATATGATACTTGTAGATCTAGTTTATAGACGAAGATACAAATAAATCATTTTCTCAAATATTGACTTATACACTTAAAGTGGTAATTGTGTTTTTAATGCGGGCGTAGCTCAGGGGTAGAGCGCAACCTTGCCAAGGTTGAAGTCGAGGGTTCGAATCCCTTCGCCCGCTCCAATAGTTCCCACAAACCTTCTCTTTTGTCTGTTAAGTTTTTTTAAAACTTTTTAATTTTACATGCTTGTTGTGACCAGAGTGTGACAGAATTAAACGCATGCATTTCACACAAAGATTTTAATTGGTTTCCAATGGGGTATGGGCAGGCGTCCTATGGGGGTGTTATATTAATATACCTTAAGGCGTGCTTTAATTACGAATGGCGGTGGAAACTACTTTTAAAACTTAGTTTTATCACTTGATTGACAGGTGTATTCATTTCTTGAAAAATTCTTTTTAATTTCAGGTTTATTAGTAATATTTTTATCGATAACGTAATACTCTGTGTTTTCTGATAATGCTCCAGATATTCTATCAATGGTAATTTCAAATTTTTTTTGATATGGAGTTTTGCTTTTTAAACTATTAATTGCTATTTCCAAACTTTCTTGTTGTAATGCAGTATCTATTTTCCAATAAATCATACACCACATTTCGCATTTGTATGGTTTATGTTGAACTACTTTAGAAATAACTATTTCTTCATTTGTATATATATGTGTTTTCCATTCCTCTAAACCGCTGTTATCTTCATTTACAAAAACCTTATTCCAAGTCAATTTTAAACTAATTTCTTTATTATTATTCCAGTCGTTAGCCGAACAAGTTGCGTAAGTGGCAGCCAATACAGAAGTTGAAAAAAATATACAAATAAAGAAGGCTAATATTTTCATATACAAATTGTATATCACAAGCAGGGTAATTAATTCTACAAGATACTATGTTTACAAGGTAGTAAGGCGGCCTAAATTTGCTATACAAATCTATATTAAGAACCACCTTATTACCTTAGTGCCTTATTATATTGATGCCTTTATAGATTATTAGATTATTACCCTTTTAGATTTTTACCTTAGTACCTTATTTAGATTATTACCTTATTATCTTTCTTAATTATTACTTGTTAGATTATTAACTATACCTCTAGGTACACACCAATGGATACACACTATAAAAACATTACTATGTTCTACTAGTGTTCTTATTGTCTTATAGAGCAGATATAGTAATATTAAAATCATAGCGACTAAAATAAATCAAAGGAAATAATTTCCATGACTACATTTATATTAAATCACTACGGTGATAACACACCGGATGGTGAATACTTTGCTATATTAATTAACCTAAACTCTGAAAGATTCCCTTTAGGACAAAGAATGTTATTTAAATTTGCTATTCTTAATGAGGATACAAACGAGCCAATATTAGATGAACAAGACAATCCTATGTTTGCAGTAGCAGTTTGTAATAACTCAAAAATGAAAAGCTCAAAGAGTAAGATTGTTAAAGTCACAAGGGCTTTACTTAGCAAAGAGAAATACGACCCAATAAAATCATTATCTGAAATCCCGCACCCAGAAGAATTGTTTTATACGAAGACTTATATTCGTGTGAAACAAAAGACGAGTGACAAAGGGAAGACAGTTAGTAATGTAACTCACATTCAAAGACCAAGAGATGGTATTTGGGAATGTATAGAATCTACTTTTGATACGAGTATAAAAAAAGAAATAACGATGGAAGAAGTAGCAAAGATGATAGGGTATGAGAGACATTCTTAATATTACCTTAATTCAATCACGAATTTGCCTAATTCGGTAAATACAAATTAATTTGTGGCACTTACTAAGCGAATAGTTCTTTTTATAATTACATTATTTTTCATAATTACTCTCCTTATAGGTGCCACTAAATCTTATAGCATACCTTATCCAGCAGGTGCGGGAAGGGGAACACTTGATTGTGATAAATTCATAAATACAACAAACGAACTTGATGTGAATGGAGAACTAAGTGAGCGTTCCTATATTTACCGAATTGAATATATCCAATGGGCATACGGCTTCTTTACTGCTTTTAATATTCGTCACTTTGAAAAAACAAATACCTTTAAAGATTTGCGTCCTATAGCAAATGAAGGTGTGAATTATGGGGTTATATATAAAAAACTTATAGATGCATGTGAGGAAGTAAAAAATGAAGAGGATATGAACTTTGCTATGGCTGTTTATTTAATATTCTCAAACCTTCCAGGTGAATCAATATAATGTTTAAAAGTTTCTGGTTCTATTTTTTAATTACTCCAGTTTTTATTTCTATTTTTGCTCTAGACTCTATGTTTACTCATAGAAGTCCTAGTCCACCGATGTTTGATAACGCTATAGAGTTTTGCCAAAGCAAAGACAATAATATTGTTTATAGTGACCGAGGAACTGCTCAAGACCTATGTATTGATGAATATATGAATGCTCCTTGGTCTGTTGAGTTAGTTATTAAAATATTTCTACTATTTGGGTTTATATTTATAGTTCCATTTTTGCTTTATTTAAATTCTATAAGAATAAAATAAATAAAAAATCATCCCCAATTATCAAAGTAAGGACTACAAGCTCTTGAAAGTATAATTAATAATAGTCCTCCAACAATACCAACTAAAGCTAAAAATGATTTTGTGGTCTCTATTCTTTCTTTAGACTTAAAAACATAAACTCCAATTCCAACAGCAGCAATTAATAAAATTATTATAAAAGGGTTGTTATCAATAAATTTTTCAACGTTTAAAAATTTACCACCCCCTGCAGAGGTTCCCATTAATAATGTTGCCGGTATAGATATAACTAAAAAAATTATAATTAACTTCATATCTCGCTAAATATAGCCCTTACTTTTAAATGAGTACACCTAAAAAGACACTCCCCAATAAACCCATGTGTTAACCTAAAAATAACCCTCTTAACCTTTGGGGGAATAGTGGTATAAATAATGATGATTAAAAATAACTCCTCTCAATTCTTTCTTAGCTTCTTTTATTTATTAACGGGTTTTATCATTCTTGATTTTAGCTATCTTTTATTAAAGCCTTTTATCTTGGGATACCATTATGTCTATTTCTGGGACTTTAGTATTCATCATAATATGTTGAGTTGGATTATTGCGGGTAGTTGTATTGTCTTAGCTATTCTTTTACGAACCCCCAATAAATCTTTTATTGAGATGGTGTATAATAAAGATAAACGCACAGCGTCTTACTACGGTATGGGTGTCTTTGCTGTTTTATTTGTTGGGATGATATTCTTCATCATCGCTCCCTATGTTTCTGATATTCTTTATGACTATAGAAACAATCAATGTTTAGATTCTTTTTGGTACTGTTTTGATTTTTTAAAATAATTAAAATTTATTCATAATAAAATTAATAATAGAAAGCCACATTGCAATCCATAATAATAAAAATGGGAAGTGGAATCCTAATAAATGTCTCCAAGGTAAAACAACTACTTCATCAACTCCTTTGCTTAAATCTTCTTCTATATGGAGTGATTTAATCACTTCACCTATAATTGAATATCCTACCTCACCGGTACTTTCATTTCTTTCAGCCCAATCCCTTAAAAATCCAAAGAATATTAAGGGGTAACCTATTATTGTAGTAAATATTAATACAAAGAAAAGCTCAGGTGCTTTAAAAAGTTTCTTAAACCAAGTTTTTGCCATATCGTATCCATTTGATAGAAACAAAGATACAAACAAATACAGTGCTAGAATACTACAGGCTATAGACATTAAACCATTAATATAATTAAAAATATTTTCCATAAATCACATAGATAGAAAAAATAATTTGATTGAATACATTATCAGTAGAAGAATAAAAAATATAACAATAGCAGTAACAGGGTCTCCTTCTTTTTTTTCTTCTGGAATATTTTTATTAATTCTTTTAAGAGTTTCTCCAATTGTACCTGCTAAAATCCACAGCCCTAAAGATGCTATCAAACCTTGCCACCAAATAAAACCCGCGTAAACGATTATTAGTGTTCCAATGCCCATCGCTAGGAAAAATATACTAAATGTTTTTATATAATTTTCTTTAGGGGCAATATTCATAACTTCTTCAATATATCCTCTGCTTTTAAATGCGTATACCTAAAAAGCATCCTAACGTCTTTGTGGCCAGAAATTAAGGCAACTTCAGGAATACTTAATCCTTTTTCAAAGAACCGTGAGATAGCCTCATGGCGTAAATCATGGAAGTGTAAGTCTTTGATGTTCCCTTTTTTCTTTAAGCGTTCCCAAGCTAGTCTAACTGCATTAGCTGACATTGGAAATGGAAGTTCTGTGTTTTGCAAAATATATAATGCCCGTTTAGTAAGAGGAATTATTCTTTGATGACCGTTCTTAGTTATAGGTATCAATAATGTTTGTGATTTAATGTGTTCTTTTTTTATATTTAAAATTTCTCCACGCCTCATTCCAGTTTCTAAAGCTACTTCAATTATATTTCTTAGTTTGACTTGAGGATAGTTGCCCTTAACAAGAATATCATATTCATAATTTGTTAGTCGCCTTTCTCTTTTTTGAATTCTATTTGGTTTTGTTAAAAATTTGCATGGATTATCTACTCTGTATCCCCATTCTTTAATTACTATCGAAAAAAAATGTCTTATTAAATTAAGCTCTCTTATAAATGTTGAGGCTTTAATTTTTTTTAACCTTTCATCTCTGTATTTTGCCAAATGATTTGTTGTAATTAAGTTGATGGGTAAGTTAGATAGTTTAGTTCTTAAAAAATTATTGAAACAATATTTTTCAAAATCATACCCTTTTTTTTTAATAGAAATATTATTTATATATTTTTCAATTAAAGTTTTTGTTTTTGGAAAATTACATACTTTAAGCTTTATTGAATTTTTCTGTAATTCTATTTCTTGTTCCTTGGCCCATTGCATAGCATCTTTCTTATGAATGAATGTTTTGCTAATTGAACCATAATTTCTCTGTCTAACCTGTACTTGCCATTTTTTATTTCTTTGTCGTAGTGTTGCCATTGTTATTCTCCTTGTGACACAGTTGTGACAAAGAGAAGGAGAGGTTACAAAAAGCTTGCCTGCGGAGGAAATTTCAGAGTTTAACCGCAACCTTGCCAAGGTTGAAGTCGAGGGTTCGAATCCCTTCGCCCGCTCCAAAATTCTAGATAAATTAGTTTTAATTAGCCTGACATCAGCACTTGTAAAATTATATTCTTGATGAATTAAAAAAATTAATAGATTTTCAAAATATTAATATGAAATTTATCTCAATTTTACTTTTCCTAGTTTTTTATTCTTTTATAAATGTCTATGCTAAACCACCATACGATGGAACCATTTGGTACTTTCCAGATATAATTAATTCTAATGATCCAACAACATTTAAGGAGCTAATTTATATTGGTAAAGATTATCGCGAAATGTTTGATCGAAGAAAAGGTGGAAGGTGGTTGAATAAAGAGGCATTTTTATTTAATGCAGTATACGAAGAAAGAATAGTTGAAATACAGGTTAATCCTGAGTTTAAAAATATTGAAAATGCTTCTAAAGAAGCGCTTTATTATTCAGAGATAATTGGAAGGTTGCCAAATTTTTTACTTACTAGTTTAAAAACTGTTTGGATTCATAAAGGTAACAAAGCTTGGGGAGGTGGAAATGAAAATTTTCTCATTCATACTGGTAGGAGCAAGGAGTATATTTCTTTGAATATAGTTGAGGAAGTTTTTATTCATGAGGGAGGACATACTTCATTAGATTGGGATTGGGGAGGTGTAATCAATAAAACTCAATGGCAGAAAGCTAAAAGAAAAGACAAAGAATATATTTCAAAATATGCCAGAAAATTTCCTGGAAGTGAAGATGTTGCAGAAAGTATTTTAACTTGGATTGCTGTACGTTATCGCTTAGAAAGAATATCAAATAAAGATGCTGAAATTATCTTAAAAACAATACCTAACCGTTTGAAATTTTTTGATGAACAAAATTATGATATGTACCCATTAGTTGGTCGTTAATAAGAACTATGATATTAATTAAATCATGAATGAAAAACCTATTGTAATTTATACAGATCACGAAATTAATAGAACATTGTGCTATAACTTTGCAAAAGGATCAAATTCTCTTATGTGTCACGTAAACAACTTCAAAGATTTTGATAAATCCATTGCTACTTATGGTTATTCGCGAGGAACAGGAGAGGTTATTAAGAAAGTTAAAAATTTTATATATATGGATCATGGTTATTTTAGACAATCTAAAAGGAAATTTGCTGGAGATAAAGTCCAAATAATAGATCTTGATGGATATTTCAGAATTGTAAAAAATAATTTTTGGCATGATGGATCTGGAACTAAACCAAGTGATAGATTCAATAAATTATCTATTGATATTAAAGATATTAAAAAAAAGGGCGATTACATAATCTTATCTGAACCGGTTTTAGAAGCTACAAATTTTTATAATCTTCATAATTGGAAAGAAAATACAATAAAAAAAATTAAAAAATATTCTGATAGAAAAATAATATTGCACAACAGAACATCTGAAGTTAAATTAGACGATTTATTGAAAAACGCATGGGCTTTTGTTAGTGATCATTCATCAGCAGGATTAAAAGCTATGTTAGAAGGAATACCAGCATATTTTACAAACCCAACCTTAAGTAATATTGGATCAATAGAGAATATTGAAAAGCACGAAATCAATTATAATGTTTTTAATAATTTAGCCTATGGCCAATGGACGTTAAAAGAGATAGAAAGTGGTGAAGCGTGGGAAAATTTATTATAAACATAAAATGATTAATAATAAAAAAAAAATAAGATCAATAGGATTAATTCCGGTTAGATTAAATTCAAGTAGATTGTTTAGAAAAGCTTTATTAGAAATTGATAATCTTCCAATGTTTGTTCATACCTATAGAAGATCATTACTTGCAAAAAAACTTGATGAAATCTTTATTTGCACTGATAGTAAAGAAATAATTAAAATATCAAAAAAACATAATTGTAAATTTATTAAAACAGGAAAAAATCAAACCGGAACAGATAGAATAAGCGAGGCTTCACAAAAAATAAAAAAAAAATATGATTTATATATTGATATACAAGGAGATGAGCCTTTAATAGATCCTAATCACATAGATAAAGTTGTGTCATGGCACTTAAAAAATATTGATTTTGATATTGTAGTACCGTCTCTTAAATCAAAAAACATTGAAACTCCTCATATTGTTAAAATTGTAAAATCTGGAAAAAAAATCCTTTATTTTTCTAGGGCATTAGTTCCTCATGGGTTTTCAAAAAAAAATGAATATTATTTAAAACACCTTTCAGTAATATCATTTAAACCACAAAGCCTTAAAAAGTTTAAAAAATTACCACAAAGTAATTTAGAAAAAATTGAAGGCATTGAACTTATGAGAGCCTTAGAAAATGATATG
>CACEMR010000027.1 GCA_902560725.1 uncultured Alphaproteobacteria bacterium | reverse complement strand
CTATTATAAATAATTTTCTGAAAGATGAAATAAGTTTGGAACAAACATTTAATAGTTTATTAGATGAATTTGAAAGGAGCTTTAGTGTCAATAAGTAAAAAGCCATTGGAAGGTATTACCGTATTAGAGTTTAGTCAGTTTTTATCTGGTCCGGCAGCTGGTTTACGACTATCTGATCTTGGAGCTAATGTAATAAAAATAGAAAGACCAGGAAGCGGCGATCTTTGTCGAACATTATATTTAAGTGACACAGATTTAGGCGGAGATAGCACATTGTTTCATGCTATTAATAGAAATAAAAAAAGTTTTGCAGCCAATTTAAAAGACCCAGATGATTTATCTAAAATTAAAAAACTAATATCAAAATCAGATGTCATCACTCAAAATTTTAGACCTGGAGTAATTGAAAGAATAGGACTTGACTACGAAAGTGTTAAAAAAATAAATCCTAAAATTGTATATGGTAGCATTAGTGGTTATGGAAATAAAGGACCTTGGAAAGATCTACCAGGACAGGACCTACTAGCTCAATCTAGATCAGGTTTAGTTTGGTTAAACGGCAATGGTGGAGAAGCACCGACTCCAATGGGATTAGCAGCTGCTGATATGTTGGCAGGCCACTACATGGTTGAAGGCATTTTATCTTCTTTGATTAAATTATTAAAAACTGGAGAAGGTAGTTTAGTAGAAACTAGTCTCATGGAAGCATTATTAGATTTTCAATTTGAAGTTTTAACAACCTATTTAAATGATGGAAATAGAAAACCAGTTAGAAGTTCTTATAATAATGCACATGCATATTTATCTGCGCCATATGGAATTTATAAAACAAAAGATAGTTTTATTGCAATTGCAATGACCCCGGTGCCTGGATTGGGAGAGCTTCTTGGCCTGAAGTCAATTATTGATTTCACTGACCAAAAAGAATGGTTCACAAAAAGAGATGAAATTAAAAGATTAATAGGTGATTGGCTAATTAATGAAACAACTCAACATTGGTTGGGAATTCTTCAACCTGCTGATATCTGGTGTGCTGAAGTACTTGAATGGGACAAAATGATAGAAAATGAAGGATTTAAGGTTTTAGACATGTTTCAAAGAATTAAGAGATCGGATGGTTTAGATATTGAAACTTTGAGATGTCCAATAAGAATTAATAATGAAATTTTTAAATCTAATATTGCAGCACCAAGAGTAGGGCAACATACTGATGAAATAATCAAGGAGTACGCTCTCTGAAAATTAAAGATATTGAAATACGCATGTGTCGTCATAACGAACCTGTTATGAAAGATTCTGAAATGCGAGATGGAAAAAAATCTGATTTAGAGTTTCTTGTAATTACCTTTAATACAGATGAGGGTTTAAGTTCATCAACTTTTGGTTTTGCTGGCCGAGGTGCAGAAATGGCTGGTGAAATTGCAAATAATATTTTTCGACCATTTTTTCTTGGTAAGGATCCTGATTATAGAGAGCTGCATTGGCATGAATATAGAATGGCAGATAGATGGTGGAATCATGCACCAATATATAGTTATGGTCCTTTTGATATAAATTGTTGGCTTTTATCTTCATTAAAAGCATCCCAACCTCTTTATAAATATATAGGGGCTTATAGAGATAAGGTTCCAATTTATGGGAGTTCCCTAGTTTTAGATACACCAGAGGCATATGCCAAAGAAGCTCTTGATTACAAGAAAAGAGGTTTTAATGCATACAAACTTCATCCTCCTGGAAAATATGAATTTGATTTAGAAGCTCATACAAAAGTGCGAGAAGCTGTAGGTAATGAATTCAAGCTTATGAGTGATCCAGTTGCTCCCTATACTTTTGAACAAGCATTACGATTTGGAAGAGAGTTAGAAAAACTAAACTATTATTGGTATGAAGAACCATTATTTGATGAAAATTTTCATAATTTAAGAGAGCTAACAAGAATACTAGATATTCCTATTATTGGAACTGAGGTAATTGCAAAGCATCCATATAGTGTTGCAGAGTGTATATCTACGAGAGTTGTTGATATGGTTAGAGCAGATGTTTCTTGGAGTGGCGGAATAACAGCTACAATGAAAACTGCCCACTTAGCAGAAAGTTTTGGAGTACAGTGTGAAATACATACTGCTATTTATCATCCACTAGAATTAGTGAATTTACATTGTTGTGCAGCAATAAAAAATTCTGAATTTTTTGAAGTTCTTGTTCCTTATGAATATTTTAATTTTGGATTAAAAGACTCTATTAAAGTTGAAAATGGTTTTGCTCATCTACCTTCAAAACCGGGTCTTGGTATTGATCTAGATTGGGACTTTATAGAGAATACTACATTCAAAAAAATATAATAATGACAAAAATTTTAAGATTTACAGTTGAGGATGTTAGGTTTCCTACGTCAAAAGATCTAACTGGTTCAGATGCAATTCATACTGATCCAGATTATTCAGCTACTTATGTGACAGTATTTACTAGTGATTCTAATTTAGAGGGTTATGGTATTGCTTTTACAATTGGTAAGGGCAATGACATTGTTGCAGAATGCATAAAACACTTTTTTCCAATTTTTGAAAATATGGATTTAGAAAATTTGGAGAATGAAATTGGTAAATATTGGTTTAAGTGTGTGGATCATAGTCAGCTTCGTTGGTTAGGACCTGAAAAAGGTGTCGTACATATGGCAGTTGCAGCATTGTTTAATTCTTTTTGGGATTTAATTGCAAAGAAAAATAAAAAACCATTATGGCAATTTGTAGTCGAAAGTGAACCTGAAAAAATTATTAATTGGTTAACATTTAAATATATTGAAGATGTTTTAAATCCTGAACAAGCTCTTCAAATTTTAAATAAAAGTCAAAGCGAAAAAAAAATTAGAATAGATTCAATTTTAAATGAAGGTTACCCATCTTATACAACCGCTGCAGGATGGTTAGGTTATTCAGATGATAAAATAGTTGATCTATGTAAAAAATATATTTCAATGGGTTGGAGGCACTTTAAAGTAAAAGTCGGATTAGATTTAGAAGCGGATGTTAAAAGATTAGAGTTGATAAGAAAAACAATAGGAGATGATTGTCATATAATGGTAGATGCAAATCAACAATGGAGTGTAACAAAATCTATTGAGCATATAAATGCCTATAAAAAATTCAATTTGTTATTTGTGGAAGAGCCAACTAGCCCTGATGATATTTTAGGTTTTGTAAAAATTAAAAAAGCAGTAGGCGATGTCAGACTTGCTACAGGAGAAGCTTGTGGCGGAAGAGTAATGTTTAAGCAGTTTTTAGAATCAGGATCTATGAATGTATGCCAAATTGATAGTTGTAGACTCGCAAGTATTAATGAAATTTTAACCGTTATGTTAATGGCTCATAAATTTAATGTACCTATTTTTCCTCATGCTGGAGGAGTTGGCTTATGCGAATATGTTCAGCATTTGTGTATGATTGATTATGTTCTTATTAATGGTGATAAAAATAATAAGTTTGTTGAATATTCTGATCAGCTTCATGAACATTTTATATACCCTTGTACTCTAAAGAATGGTAATTATATGCCACCTTTGGATCATGGATATTCTATTGAAATGAAAAAAGAGTCAGTTACTGAGTTTTCTTATCCAAATGGAAATTATTGGAAAAACAATAAATGAGACTAAAAAACAAAAAAATCATAGTTACAGCTGCTGCTCAAGGTATTGGAAGATCAACTGCACTTCAATTTGCAAAAGAAGGTGCTTCAATAATTGCAACAGATATAAATGAAGAGAAACTTTCTGAATTAAAAAATGCAAACCTAGATATAAAAATAGAAAAACTTGATTCAACAAATAAAACTGAAGTCGAAAAATTTTGTTCATCAATTGATAGCGTTGATGTACTATTTCATGCTGTTGGATTTGTACATAATGGTACTATTATGGATTGTGATGATGAAGAATTTTATAGATCGATAAATGTAAATGTATATTCTGCTTATTTAATGAGTTTAAATTTGCTTCCAAAAATGTTGAATAAAGGAAAAGGAAATATAATAATTGTTTCATCAGCAGCATCAAGTGTTAAGGGTGTTCAAAATAGATTCATTTATGGTACAACAAAAGCTGCTCTTAATGGATTTGTTAAAGCATTAGCAATCGATTATGTCAAAAAAGGAATACGTTGCAATGCTATACTTCCTGGTACGGTTGAAACACCTTCTTGGGAAGGTAGAGTGAATATGTCTGATGATCCAAAAAAAGCAAGAGAGGACTTTATTGCAAGGCAAGCAATGGGAAGACTCGCTCAACCAGAGGAAATTGCATCTCTTGCAACTTATTTAGCTAGCGATGAGTCAGATTTTGTAACTGGAACACTAAATTTAATAGATGGAGGGTGGACTTTATAATGAAAACGCTAAGATATAGAATTGGGAATGATGTTAAGCCAGGAATTTTAGATAAAGACGGTAATATTCGTGATGCTTCTAGTTTAGTAGCTGATTGGGATAATAATAATGTTACTGTTGAAAAATTAAATGAAGTTAAGAATGTAAACACTAATTCGTTACCTTTAGTTGAAAGTAATGATGGTATTGCACCTTGTGTTTGTAAAAAAAGTGTAGGTAAATTTATATGTATAGGTTTAAATTATTCTGATCATGCTGAAGAAACTGGACAAAAAGTTCCACCAGAACCTATTATATTTTCAAAGGCAACAAGTTCAATAATTGGACCTAATGATAACGTTGAAATTCCAAGAAAATCAGTAAAGACAGATTGGGAAGTAGAACTTGGCGTTGTTATAGGCAAAGAAGCAAAATATATTTCTGAAAGTGACTCTCCGTCTCACATTGCTGGATATTGTGTAATTAATGATTTAAGTGAAAGAGAATTTCAAATTGAGCATTATGGACAATGGGTAAAGGGTAAGTCTTGTGACACCTTTGGGCCTATTGGACCATACCTTGTAACAACAGATGAAGTACCAGATCCTCAAAATTTAAAAATGTGGTTAGAAGTGAATGGTAAGAAAATGCAAAATGGTTCAACCAATACTATGATTTATGGAGTTAATTTTATAATTAGTTATTTAAGTCAATTTATGTCTTTACAGCCCGGTGATATTATTTCTACTGGTACTCCTCCAGGAGTAGGAATGGGAATGAATCCTCAAGTTTTCTTGAAAGCAGGTGACAAAATACATCTCGGTATCGAAGGTTTGGGTGAGCAAACTCAAAAAACAATCTCAGCTTAATGTTTGGCAGTATAAATAATTGTCACAATGTTAAAGATTTTAGAAAATTAGCTAAAAGAAGATTACCCGGTCCTATATTTCATTATATTGATGGCGCGGCTGATGATGAAATTACTTATCGTCGAAATACAGAAGCTTTTGATCAATGTGATTTGGTTCCAAATGTATTAAGCGGTGTTGATAAAGTTGATATGTCCACTACTGTAATGGGCCAAAAATTAGACATGCCTTTATATTGCGCTCCAACTGCTCTTCAAAGATTATTTCATCATGAAGGAGAAGTTGGTGTGGCAAAAGCTGCTGAAAAACATGGAACAATGTTTGGTATTTCTTCACTTGGAACGGCTGGAATAGAAGAAATTTCAAAACTTGTAAGTACACCAAAACTTTTTCAATTATATGTCCATAAAGATAAAGGTTTAAATAATGCACTAATAGAACAATGTAAGGAATCAAAATTTGAGGCGATGGCAGTAACAGTTGATACTGCTGTAGGCGGTAATCGTGAAAGAGATTTATATACTGGTTTTACAATACCTATGAAATTAAAATTAAGCAGCATTTTTAGTTTTGCTTTTCATCCAATGTGGGCTTTAAATTATTTTATAAAACCTAAATGGGAATTAAGTAATTTAAAAGATCATATTAGTGAAGGAACTAAAGTTATGACTACTATTGGTGATTACTTTACAAAAATGCTTGATAATTCAATGAGCTGGAAAGATGTTGAAAATATTAATAAGCAATGGGGAGGCCAATTTGCAATTAAGGGTGTTATGTCGGTAGAAGATGCAAAGAAAGCAGTAGACGTTGGAGCAACAGCTATAATGATTTCAAATCATGGAGGTAGACAGTTGGATGGTTCTCGATCACCCTTTGATCAATTAGCAGAAATTGTTGATGCAGTAGGTGATAAAATAGATGTGATATGTGAGGGAGGAATTAGAAGAGGTACACATGTTCTTAAAGCTCTTTCATTGGGTGCAAAAGCTTGTTCAGGTGGAAGAATGTATCTTTACGCCCTTGCTGCTGGGGGCCAAAAAGGTGTTGAAAAAAGTCTAACAAATTTAAGGAATGAAATAGAAAGAGATATGAAGCTTATGGGAGTTTCAAATATCCAAGAATTAACAAGAAAAAATCTAAGATTCAGATAAATTAACAATTATTTGAAAAAAATTATTTATTCTTTCCAAATTTTATTTTAGAAATTTTGTTATGAATGAAGAAATTGAACCAATTTTAATAGGTGAGGTAGATGATATTGAAGTGGGTTCAGTAGAAAATTTTGAATACGAAGATATCAACTATTCTATATTCAGACTAGATTCAGGCTTCTTTGCTACACAGGGTAACTGCCCTTGTGCTGAAAGAACTTTGTTAAGTGAAGCAGATGTTGAAGGGGAAGAGGTAGAATGTCCAAGTTGCGGAAATACTTTTAGTATTGTTTCAGGCGATCCAATTTCTGACTTGGAACTAGATACATTGAAAATTTATGATGTTACTGAAGAGGATGGAAATCTTTATCTAAATCTCTAAAAATTTAAATTACTAAGATTAACTATATTTTTTTATTTAATTCTTTTATATTTTTTAAGTAATTAAAAACATTCATACATGATTCAATTGACATTCTTTTTCTGCATTCAAGAGTCAGAGCTGCATTATGAGGTGTTAAAATAATATTTTCTTGTTTGAATAATGGATGATCTTTAATTGGTGGTTCCGTTTCAAAAACATCTAGACCAGCACTATTAATTATATTATTTTTGAGTGCATCTAAAAGAGCGTTTTCGTTTACAATGCCTCCACGTGCTGTGTTAACTAAAATTAAGTTTTTTTTAAAAAGATTAAAATCATCAAAGTTTATAAAATTTCTAGTTGAGTCATTAAGAGGAAGATGTATGCTTATATAATCTGCTAATTCAAAACCGTCTTTCTTTTTAATTGGATGACATTTCTTATTTTTTATAACATCTTCTGACACATAAGGATCATAAACATAAACCTCCATGTCAAATCCTAAACATCTTTTTGCTAATTCTTGTCCAATTCTTCCAAATCCTAAAATCAAAATCTTTTTTTTATAAAGTTCAAAAAAATTAGGTAATTCAGATTTGTTTTTGAAATTTCCAGATTTTACTAACCTATTAGATAGGTGAATTTTTTTTGTGAGATATAGAAACATAGTCATAACATGTTCTGCAACACTTACAGCATTAGAAGTTCCAGTTATTGCTAGAGCTATACTGTTTTTAAATATATATTCAGAATCAACATTATCATATCCCACGCCATGTCTTGAAACTATTTTTAGCTTTCTACATTTAGATAATATTTTTGAAGTTAAATTTGCTGTTCGGATCACTATACCGTCGACATCGGAGAGGTTTTTAATTAGGGAGTCTTCTTCAAAATTCTCAATTTCAAAATTTTCGATATTGTTTTTTTCGAAAATTGTAAGCCCATCAGGATGTATTTTTCCCATGATTGCTATTTTCATAATCTATTCCTATAATCTAAAAAAATAAAAAATACATTGTTTAACTCTTTAAAATAATTCATATTGTAATAAGATCATATTTATTAAGATGGAGAAATAATGAAAACTGTTAGATTGTCTTGTTCACATGCGCTCATAAAATATCTGATAGCCCAAAAAACTATAATTAATGGGAAAAAAGAACCATTATTTCCAGGAGCATTTGGAATTTATGGACACGGTAATGTGGCTTGTATAGGTCAAGCAATGGAAGAGTTTCAAGAGGATCTTCCTGGATATAGAGGTCATCATGAACAAAATATGGCATTAACTGGCATAGCCTATTCAAGAGCAATGCGAAGAAAACAAATTTTTATTGCAACTTCTTCAGTTGGTCCTGGCGCAACGAATATGGTTACTGCAGCAGCAGTTGCATTAAGTAATAGACTTCCAATTTTATTATTACCCGGAGATACATTTTCAAGTCGTTTCCCAGATCCAGTATTACAGCAAGTTGAAAATTTTAATTCACCATCGGAAACTCAAAATGATTCTTTTAAAGCAGTTTCAAAATATTTTGATAGAATTACTAGACCTGAACAAATTTTATCCTCTCTACCACAAGCAATTAATACAATGTTGGACCCTGCAGATTGTGGACCAGCAACTATTTCTATGTCGCAAGATGTTCAAGGCGAGGCTTTTGATTATCCTGAGATTTTCTTTGAAGAAAAAATTCATGAAATTAGAAGAATACATCCTGATCCAAATCAAATTAAACAAGCTGCAAATAAATTAAAAAAATCTACCCAACCAATTATAATTTCAGGTGGAGGAGTTCTTTATTCAGAAGCAGAAGAAGAAATTTCAAACTTTGCTAAAAAACATAATATACCTGTTACAGCAACTGTTATGGGTATTGGTTGTATGAATAAAGATGATCCATATTATATTAGTGCAATAGGATGTTTGGGTGAAGGTTCATCAAATAACCTTGCTACTTATACTGATTTAGCATTAGCAGTAGGAACTAAGCTAGGTGACTTTACAACAGGTTCATGGACTAACTTTGAAAATGAGAATTTTCAACTTGTTTCAATTAATACTTCCAGGTTTGATACAACAAAACATAGAGCAACACCTGTTGTCAGTGATGCTAAAGTAGGATTGATTGAATTATCGAAAGCATTGGGTGATTGGAAAGCTCCAAACGAATGGTATAATAAAGCCTTAGAGGAGAGAAAAACCTGGGATGATTATGTAGCAAAACAAAGTGGCCCTACTAACCAAGAGCTACCATCTTATGCACACGCAGTTGGAGCAGTTTATAGAAATTCAGATCCTTCTGATATTGTGGTTACTGCTGCTGGTGGTTTAGTTGGTGAAGTTGTTCAAATATGGAAACCAAAACAACTAAATACATTTGAAACAGAATGGGGGTTTAGTTGTATGGGCTATGAAATTTCAGGAGCTCTTGGAATTAAAATGGCCAAGCCAGATCAAGATGTAGTTGTATTTGTAGGAGATGGATCTTATCTTTTACAGAATAGTGATATCTATAGTTCTGTTATTTATGATAAAAAACTTATTATAGTTGTATGTGATAATGGCGGTCATATGGTTATTAATCGTTTGCAACTTGCAAAAGGTGGAAAAGAATATCTTTGTAATTTAAGAGCAGCAAGAGCATCAGATGTTAAATTTGTAGATTTTGAAGCACATGCAAAAAGTATGGGTGCTAATGGAGAAACTGTAAAGTCAACCTCAGAGCTTGAAGCTGCATTCAAAAGAGCTAAGGAATCAGATAAAACTTATGTAATTTCCATGCTGACACATGGATATGAATGGTTAGATGGCTCAGCTTTTTGGGAAAGTCCAACACTTGAAATTTACTCAACTGAAGAAAATAAAACTGCTTATGAAGAATTTCAAGAAGGTAAAAATAAGCAACGAAAAGGTGTTTAAATTGTTTTTTGGATAGTTATAATAAAATTTCTAAATATGATAAAGAGACTCTTAATAAATAACTTAATTACTTTTTCAATTATTATAATTTCTATTGTTTTTTTCTTCTATTCTTATTTTTTTGCATCAGTAGTAAGAACAATTGCTGAAGATGAATTAATAAAAAAAGGTTTTGATCCAGTTTCATACGTAGAGAAAATTTGGTATTCAAAAATTATTCCAACTATTAGTAATGATAGTGAAGAAATTACTTTTATATTAGATGAATTATTTTCAAATAAAGAATCTGCAGAAGAAAAATATGGTCATAGATCTGGAACAGGAAGTTATAGTTTTATGGTTAATGGTGAAGCGGAAATTATTTCTCTCAATAAAGAATCAAGAGTTGGTACTCTTGAATTAAAGCTTAGCAAAGAATATGATGCTCAAATTTTTATAACAATTGGCCCAGTTATAAAAAAAGATTCAGTTAGAGATGCTGTAAAATTTATCAAATTTAATGATTTTGTTAATCAATTAGATTTTGCTGGCGTTTCTAGAATCATTAAAACTAGAGTTATGAATGAAATAATTGGACCTTTAAATCTCAACAATATTGTTGGAAAGCAAATTAGTTTTGAGGGAGCAATAACTTTTGATAGAAATGATAAAATTTTTATCACACCCACTATGCTTGATTTAGGTAATTAAATCATGGAAAAGATTTTAGAAGCTAAAAATATAGGTAAACAATATCCAGGTGTTGTTGCATTAGATAGTGTAAGTTTTAATGTTTATAAAGGTAAAGTAAACGTTTTAGTCGGAGAAAATGGTGCTGGCAAATCTACATTAATGAAAATACTTTCTGGAGTTGAAAGACAATCTTCAGGTGAAATTTATCTAAATAATAATAAACTTAATATTTTTTCAACTAATGATGCAGAAAAAAACTCTATAGGAATTATTCATCAAGAATTAAATTTATTTCCTAATTTAACTGTCCATGAAAATATTTTTATGGGTCATGAAATATTGGATAGATATAAAACAATAGATACTAAGCAACAAATTAAAATTACAAATGAACTTTTATCAAAACTTAATCAAGAAATAGATGCAAAAACATTAGTTGAAAGTTTAAGAATTGGACAACAACAAATTATTGAAATTGCAAAAGCATTGGCAAAAAAAACTAAAATTTTAATTATGGATGAGCCAAGTTCTGCATTAAGCAAAAAAGAAGTTTCTGTTTTATTTAATGTTATAGAAGAATTAAAAAAACAAGAAGTAACAATTATTTATATTTCACACAAACTTGAAGAGATAATGCAAATTGGAGATGTAATAACAATTTTAAGAGATAGTAAATTTATATGTGAAGAATTAATTAATAAAATTGATATACCTTGGATAACTGAAAATATGGTTGGTATGAAAAGCTTCGAAGCTGTTAATACACAAAAGGTTAAAAAAGGTCCAAAAATAATTGAATTAAAATCCATAAGCCTAAAGAAGAAAGAGTCTGAAGAATATATTTTAAATGATGTTAATTTTAATTCAAGTTCTGGAGAAATTTTGAGTATTTATGGCCTGATGGGAAGTGGCAGGACAGAGTTATTGGAAATAATAATGGGATTAAACAGAGACTTTCAAGGAGAAATTTATCTTGAAGATAAAATATTAAAAGCTTCAAGTATTTCGGAAAGAATAAGTGATGGTATTGTTCTTGTTCCAGAGGATCGTCAAGGTCAAGGTTTAGTTCAATCATTGTCTATTTTATCCAACACACTATTATCAAAGATATCAAGAAGATTTAAAGATTTCTATCTTAATGCAAAATCAGAAAAAAAAATAGTTACTAAAGCAATAGAGTATTTGGGAATTAAGGTCTCAAATTATAATAATGTTATTACTTCACTTAGCGGTGGGAATCAGCAAAAAGTCGTCATCGCAAAATCTTTAGAAACTGAACCAAGATTGCTTATGTTAGATGAGCCAACTAGAGGTATAGATATTGGCGCAAAACAAGAAATTTTTTATATAATGAAAAAATTAGCTGAAAAAGGTTTATCTATAATATTTGTTTCATCAGAAATAAAAGAAGTTTTAGCCGTTGCAGATAGGGTTATTGTTTTGGCAAAAGGAAAAATAAATAAAGAATTAATGGGTG
>CACEMR010000026.1 GCA_902560725.1 uncultured Alphaproteobacteria bacterium | reverse complement strand
TATAACTAAAGTTTTTTACAACTTCATTATTATGAATGTTAATATTGAGTACCTCATTAATACATAAAAGAAGTAAGTCACTAACTACTTCATAATTTAAATTAATAACTGGTGATTTTGAGTAAATAATTTTTACACCCAAACTACGGTTATTATCATCGATATTTGTTTCAATAATTTTTTCATCATTATCAAAGGAAACGTTAACATTATCAGCTTTTAACTTATCAAGAATTTTATATTTTAATATTTCTAACAAAACAACACCATTGATCTTTTGATTTATTAGTGTCAATTCTTCCTTTATTAAATTTTCAATCTTTTTTGATAAATTATTCATATTTGTTATATTACACCCTAAAAAATAAATGATAAATAAAAAATACCTTAAATTACTCAGATCAACAAATAGATTTCAAGTAGATAACTTTATTTATAATATTATTGCTAAAAGAATTGTTGACTCATTAGAATTATTGAAAATAAATTTAAATCAAGTTCTAGAATTAGGAATTAATGAAAATAAAACTTATAACTATCTTAAAACAAAATTCCCAGAATCAAAAATTCATAGAGCTGATCTATGTGTATCAAAAAATAATATGGATAAAAAAATAAAGTTCTTAGAAATTGACTTAGATAATTTAGTTTTAAAAAATGAATTTTATAATCTTGTATATAGCAATTGTTTCTTACATTTAGCAGATGATTTTGAAAAAAATTTAAGAGTTATTTTAAATAGTCTCAAGTCTGATAGTTTTTTTATAGCAGCAATACCTGACAAAGAAAATATGTTTCAGGTATTAAATTCAATGTATGAAACCGATTTATATTTCTATAAAGGTGCGTATCGTAGAACTAACCCAACAATTGAAATTGAAAATATTCTTTCAGTGCTAAAGAATTTGAAATTTGATACTCCTAGCATCTATTCAGATAGTTTTTCAATTAATTATTCTATATTCCAAAATTTACTTATAGATATAAAAAATATGAACCTTTCTTATTGTCATATGGATAAAAAACGAAAATTTGAATACAAAAGATATTTTAATAAACTAGAAGAATTCTATCACAAAAAATACTTTAAAAAAGAATATTATTTGGATGTAAAAATAAATATAATATCTGCTTGGAAAAAATAGATTACTTAAGATCTATAATCAGCATTAATTCTTATATATTCATTAGTTAAATCATTTCCATATACTGTATGATTTATATTTCCATTTTGTAAATATATAGAAATTTCAATAACTTTATTTTTCATATATTTATTAAGCCTACTTAAATTAATTTTATTATTAATTGAACCTTTTTGGCAAACCATATTTTTTCCAAAAAAAATTTTTATTTTATTTTGATCAATTTTTTCTTGAGATTTACCTATTGCAGCAATTATTCTACCCCAATTAGCATCTTCTCCAGAAATTGCAGTTTTAACTAGTGGGGAATTAACAACTGAAAAGGCAATTTTTTTTGCTTCTTTTTTTGATTTACTCTGAAGAACATTAATTTTTATTAATTTTGTTAATCCTTCTCCATCTTTTACCACTTGAAGGGATAGGTCTTTCATTAAATGAAATAAAGCTTTGTTTAAAATTTGATAATTTTTATTTATTTTAAAATTAATTTTTTTTTCATTAAGTGAAAATAATGCCAAAGTATCACTAGTTGATGTGTCGCCATCCGTTGAAATACAATTAAATGTATTCTCTAAATTTTCATTTAATAGTTTTTTTAATAGAGATTTTGTTAGCTTCGCTTCTATAAAAATATAAACTAACATCGTTCCCATATTTGGTTGAATCATTCCAGAGCCTTTTGCTATTCCATATATTTTGAAACTTCTATTTTTAATTACAACATTTTTTTTTGCAACTTTTGGATAAGTATCTGTAGTCATTATAGATTTTGAGGCCTCAAGAATACTTGTTGAATTATTTTTATTAATTTTAGAAATTTGATTGATTATTAATTTTGGATCAAATATTTCTCCAATTACTCCAGTAGATGAAACCATTATTTCATTTTTTTCACATAAAATAATTTTAGATAGATAATCTACGTATTTATCAATAATAGTAATACCTTTATTTCCAGTGTGAGCATTTGCATTTCCAGAATTTACAATTAGTGCCTTTATTAAATTTTTATTATTAATTTTATCCCAAATTATAGGTGCTGAGGGTGTGGAAGTCCTAGAATAAACACTTGCAAAATTCACTGGCTTATCAAAAACTATAACTAAAAGATCGTCAAATTTTTTTTTAAAACCAGCATGAAATGTATAAATTCTAAAGCTATTTGGTTTTAAATCAATAAACTTTTTAGGAGAAAAAATTGATTTATTTTTTAAAAATAATCTTTCATTGCTAGTTAATCCTAAATCCTTAGTAGAAGATTTCTTATTCATATGATAACAGCCATTTATCATATTATGGTTAGTATTGTTAATAAACTTTTTGGTTCATTTAGCTCCAATATTTGGAAAAAATATAATAGTTTTGTTGAACAAGTAAATAAATATGAGGATACAATTGCAAATTTAAGTGATGAAAATTTAAAAGAAAAAACTAATTATTTTAGAAATCAAATAACTAATAACACTTCAATAGAAAAAATTATACCAGAAGCATTTGCTGTTGTTAGAGAGGCTTCCAAAAGAACTGTAAATATGAGACATTTTGATGTTCAATTAATTGGTGGCAAAGTTCTTCATGAAGGCAAAATAGCTGAAATGAAAACAGGTGAAGGAAAAACACTTGTTGCTACATTAGCTGCTTATGTGAATGCTATTGATAACAAATCTGTTCATATTGTAACGGTAAATGATTATTTAGCTAAAAGAGACTCAGAATGGATGGGAAAAATATACGAGTTTCTTGGATTGTCAGTTGGATGCATAACTTCTGAAACAAATCATGATAGAAGACCATTAGAATACGAAGCTGATGTTGTTTACGCTACAAATAATGAAATTGGATTTGATTACTTAAGAGATAATTTAAAAAATGATTATGAAACTTTATGTTTTAAAAAAGATGCTTTTGCCATTGTTGATGAAGTTGATAGTATTTTAATAGATGAGGCAAGAACACCTTTAGTTATTTCTGCAGAGGCTCAATCAAACATAGATCTTTATCCAAAAATCAACAAAATTATTAAATTCCTTAAAGAAGACGACTTTGAAATTAACGAAGAAAGTAAAAGCATATTATTGTCATCAAAGGGTATGGAAGTTACTGAAACACTATTGAAAAATGAAAAATTAATTTTAAGTGGAACTTTGCAAGATTTACAAAATATTACTCTTAATCATAATATTATTCAAGCTTTAAGAGCTCATAAAATTTTTGCTAAAGATAAAGACTATATACTTAAAGATAAGCAAATTGTTATAATAGATGAATTAACTGGAAGACCAATGGAAGGTAGACGCTATGGAGATGGTTTACATCAGGCAATAGAGGCAAAAGAAGGGTTACAAATTCAGAAAGAAAATCAGACTATTGCATCAATAACATATCAAAATTTCTTTAGAAGTTACAAAAAATTAAGTGGGATGACAGGTACAGCCGTAACAGAAGCAAAAGAATTTGAAGGAATATATAATTTAGAAGTTGTAGATATACCTCCAAATCTTAAATTAAGCAGAATTGATAAAAATGATCAAATTTATATGACAAAAAAGGAAAAGTATAATGCGGTAATTGAATTAGTTAAAAATAGAAACAAAATAAAACAACCTATTTTAATTGGAACAACATCAGTAGAAAATTCTGAAATAATATCAAATCTCTTAAGTGAAGAAAAAATTTCACATAATGTTCTAAATGCTAAGAATCATAAAATGGAAGCTCAAATTATTCTTCAATCAGGGATTCCAGGAAGTGTAACAATTTCTACTAATATGGCTGGAAGAGGAACTGACATAAAACTTGGAAATGGTGATGACAAACTTAAAGATGAAGCAATTAAATCTGGAGGTTTATTAGTCATCGGTACTGAAAGACATGAAAGTAGAAGAATAGATAATCAACTAAGAGGAAGATCTGGAAGACAAGGAGATATTGGTGAGAGTTTATTTTTTTTATCCTTAGAAGATGATCTTATGAGAATATTTGGATCAAAAACACTTGAAAACGTATTAGGAAAACTTGGATTAAAAGATGGTGAAGTTATAACTCATAGCATGATAACTAAATCTCTTGAAAGAGCACAACAAAAGGTGGAGTCTCATAATTATGATTTAAGAAAACAAATATTAAAATTTGATGATATTTTAAATGATCAAAGACAAATAATATATCAAAATAGAAAAGATATTTTAAAAACTGACGATCAATCAAATATTATAAAAGAAATGATAGATGACTACGTAGATGAAATTATTTTAAACTCAATTCCACCAAAAAAATATAGTTCTGAGTGGGATGCAAATATTTTATTAGAAAAAACAAAGGAGGTATTTGATTTAAATCTTCCGATTCAAGATTGGTTTGAGGAAGAAGGGGTTGATGAGGAAGAAATAAAAAAAAGATTACACGATCAAATTACTCAAAAATATAATGAAAAAAAATACAAATATTCATATGAACTTTTAAAATTTGCTGAAAAAAGAGTTATGTTATTTCAAATTGATAAAGATTGGAGAGATCATTTGGCTGCAATGGATACACTAAGGGGAAATGTAAATTTGAGAGCCATGGGTGGTAAAGATCCATTTTATGAATATAAAAGAGAGTCTTTTGATTACTTTGATGAAATGCTATCTAATCAAAATGAAAAAGTTTTAAAAACACTTTTTAATATTCAATTAGTATCTAATGAAAATAATAATTCTAAAAAAAATATTGAAAATACAAGGAGAATTGTTTCAAAAAAGGTCGGTAGAAATGAACCTTGTCCTTGCGGATCAGGTAAAAAATATAAGCAGTGTCATGGGGCTTAAATTTCTGAGGTAATATTTAAATATTTTTGTTTTCTTTTTTTTACTAACTCATTAATTGGAATTGCTTTTAATATTTCAATGTTTTCTAAAATATTTTTTTTTACAATTTCAGATTGAGAATTTAAATTCCTATGAGCCCCTCCTGGTAGCTCAGGTATTATAGAATCAATTATGTTATATTTATTACAATCATCAGAAGTCAATTTTAATGTTTTAGCTGCTTCTTGTGAAAAATCTGTACTTCTCCACAATATTGATGCGCAACCCTCTGGTGAAATAACTGAATAGGTTGAATGTTCTAACATTAAAACTTTATCAGCAGCTGCAATACCAATAGCTCCTCCTGACCCTCCTTCGCCAATGATTACTGATATTGTTGGAGTTTTAGTATTTAAAAATACCAATATTGATGATGCGATTGACTCTGATTGACCTCTTTCTTCTGCATCTTTTCCAGGAAAAGCACCGGCTGTATCTACAAAAGTTATTATTGGTAAATTAAATTTCTCTCCTAACTTTGCTAATCTTTGAGCCTTTCTATATCCCTCAGGTTTTGCCATACCAAAATTATGTTTTATTCTTGACTCCATTGTGTTTCCTTTTTCAGTACCCATAAAAATAACAGAATAATTATTAATTTTGGCAAAACCACCAATTATTGCACTGTCATCTGCATATTTTTTATCTCCATGAAGATAAACTATATCTTCAAATATATTACTAACGTAATCTATAGTATGTGGTCTGTCATTATGTCTAGATACTTGAACTTTTTGCCAAGGATCAAGGTTAGTATATATTTTTTCAAAAATTTGATTTTTTTCTAAATTTAATTTTTTAATTTTAGAAAGATTGTTTTCTTCATCCAATTCTAGATTTTGAATTAGTTGATCGATTCTTTCAATATCTTTCTCAAATTCAAAATATTTTATCATTATAAAATATTATAATTTTTGAATATTTCTAAAATAATATCTTTAATCAAATTATTATTTTTATAATTTAAAAATCCATTAAGAATTAATTCTAGATGATTTGGGTGTATATCTTTCCATTCTCTATTATCTAATGAAATTGCAGAGTATATTAATAAAGCTTCATTATCATTATCATTAATGGCTTGCTTTATATTTTCTAATATAAATAAAGATGGCATTAATCTTTGATCATAGATAATATCAAAATTATAAGATAATAAATCTTTTGGATTTTTATCTAAAATATTAAAAAGAATAAAAATTAATTCTTGATTATTTATATTACTATTATCAGTTAAATTATCAAAATTATTAGTTATTATATCAATTATAGAAACTAATTCATCAGAAGAATATAAGTTTAAAAGCACTCTTACAAATGTGCTCTTATCATCAATGCCATTGACATTTTCATAAAAATCAATCCAATCAAGAGCTTTTTCAAAATTTTTATTATAAATATATGACAGTGCAATCTGAGGACTATATATTAAATATTCAGAAGTTATTTCTATTGAGTCAACAATTTTATTAGATAATGAATATGCTATATGCTCTAAGTTATTTTTTTTTGCAAATTCCCAAAAACTCATCAAAACTTGAAGTCTTTCAGAGGGAAAAATTTGTATATTAATAAGTTGGAAATAATATGACATTAAAATATCAATATTTTCTGAAAGTTGTTTAACAGTGACTTCAGGATTATTAAGCTGTTCAGAGTTAAAATCAACTGACTGATATAGCGCTGCAAGACTATCAATAGATATATCTTGATTAATAAAACTAAGGTTTGCAGCTTTTATTCTTAAATCAATAGGTGTAGATTTATTCAGGATAATTGGAATTGCCATGTTGAAAGGATCAACTGTTAAAAAATACTCATTTAGAGGAAGCTCTGCAATTCTTGCCATTGCACTGTATAGGAAAATTAATTCTGGATTAATATTATTTGGAAAGATAAAATTATCATTATTTTCTGAATTATTAAATTCAGTTAACAATATGAATAATTCTTGAAAACTTTGGTCAACATTTGTGTCTGTTTCTAACATTATAGAATTCAACAATTGAGCTTCAGATAATTTATCTTCAAGAATTAAACAGAATATATCAATTTTATACATAAATTTATTATTTTTTTTATTATCTTCAGAAAGTTGATTTTTGAAATTACAAACTTCTTCTAATTGGAATGTAGATAGAAGATAATTCATCTTTAAGAAATTATAAAAGACTGAATTTTCATCATTTTCAATATTTCTAGATTTAATTAATGAATAAGCTTTTGAAAGGTTACCTGTCTTATAAAAGTAATTTATTATTAAATTAAAAATATCTCTATTTTTTTTTAACTCATAATCTAAATTTAAATTAAAAAGTAAATTGTTAAACTCATTCTGAATAAATTCTGATTCAATATTTTCTACATTAGATAAAATTAAATTTAGATAATTTGGTTCAATTTCATTCCAAAAACTTTCATTAGGTTTTATAGTTTTTTCTTCAACTAAGTTTAAATCACTTATATTTTCATTTTTAGTATTTGTCTCTATCTGCTCTTGAGTTAGATTATTAATATTTTCTTCAATTTCTAAATCAATATTTTCATTTTCTATTTTATCAAGAACTAATTGATCAAGACTTTTATTTTCATGAAGTTCTATTACTTCAATTGTATTTGAATTAGCACTAATGTTGAATAATATTAGAATACTATATAAGAATATTTTCATTGTATATTCAGGTTATAATTTTCTATAACTTTTAAAGCTGGAACAGGTATTTCAATTGTATATAAAAAAACTAAAAATATGATCACCAATATTATCGAAATGTATAAAAAATATATGTTTTTCATATAAAAATTCAAAAAAAAGACTATTATAGAAATTAATAATTTTTTTAAGTTATTTCTTAATGTAATTAAACTTTGTCAATAATAAGAAATATACCAAAAATGCTTAAATTCAAAAAAAACACAGTAAAAAATATATGTTTTGTAGGCTTTATGGGCTCAGGAAAATCAATTTTAGGTAAAGATTTAAGTAAATTATATAATATTGAATTTTTTGACAGTGATTTTGAAATAGAAAAAAAGATAGGTAAAAGTATTAATCAAATTTTTATTGACTCGGGAGAAAACTACTTCAGAAAAATAGAAGAAAAAGTTTGTATTGATTTACTAAAAGTTGAGAATTGTATTATATCTTTGGGTGGGGGTAGCATAATTAATAGCAAAATAAGAAAAATTATTAAAAAAAATTCTTTTTCTATTTATTTAAAAGTTGATATTAATATACTTCTAAAGAGATTGAAAACTTCTAAAAAAAGACCTTTATTAAAATACAATAATAAAGAAGATATTAAAAAACTTTATAATGAGAGAGAAATTTTTTATAATAAATCAGATTTTGTTATAGATAATAATAATAATAAATATGATGCAATTCAAAAAATAAAAGTAAATTTAAAAAAATATGATTAGAAAAATTCAATTTAAAGAAAACTCAAAATTTACAAAAATTATTATCAAAAATAAATATATTGATTTTTACCTTACTAAATTAATAAAAAGTAAAAGAAAAATTTATTGTTTAGTAGATTCAAAACTTAGATATATTACAAAGAAACACATGAATAAAAAAAACTTCATTGCTATTTTTGTAAATTGTGGTGAAAATATTAAAAATATTAATACTTATAATCAATTGTCTAATAAATTATTATCAGAAAATATTGATAGAGAATCAATTCTTGTAGCAATTGGCGGCGGCACACTTGGTGACTTATCAGGATTTATTGCAAGTACAATTCTAAGAGGTATCGACTTCAAACTAATACCTACAACCTTGTTATCTCAAGTTGACAGCTCAATAGGAGGAAAAAATGGGATTAACTCATCATTTGGAAAAAATTTGATAGGAACATTTTATCATCCCAGTGAAGTAATTATTGATGCAAATATTTTAAAAACCTTACCCAAAAGAGAAATTAAATCTGGTTATGCAGAAATAATAAAACATTCTTTAATAAAAGATTTAAAATTTTTTAATTGGTTAGAAAAAAACTTCATTGAATTAATTAAATTAAATGTGAGAATTTTAGAAAAAGCAATTTTAAGATCATTAATGATTAAATTATGGTATGTAAAAAAAGATCAATATGAAAAATTAAGTAACGAAAATTCAAGAGCTATGTTAAATTTTGGACATACAATTGGACATTCTTTAGAGACATATTATAAATACAAAAGTAAATTAAATCATGGTGAAGCTATATCAATAGGAATGATTACAGAGTCTATAATTTCAAACAAATTAGGTTACCTAAATGATAATAATTTAAATTTAATTATAAATCATTTCAAAAAAGCAAAGCTTAAAATTTATGATAAAAATATATCAAAACATGAAATTTTTAGAAACATAGTTAAAGATAAAAAAAATACATTTAATAGTATTAATATTGTATTAATTAAGAAAATAGGAAAGCCTTTTTTTAAAAGAAATTTAAAAATTGAGCAAATTAAAAATATATTAAAAAAAATATAATTCGTGATATCTTTAATACTGTTATTTTTTTTAATATTATTAGTTTTACTATCAGGTTTTTTATCTGGATCAGAAACTGCAATAACTGCAACATCTAAAGCAAGAATCATTTACCAGAAAAAAAAAGGTATCAAAAAAGCGGGATATGTTCTTAAACTTTTAGATAAAAAAGATAATGTAATTTCTACATTACTTTTATCTAATAATTTAGTTAATATTTTAGCATCTTCTTTAGCAACAGCTTTTTTTTATGATGTTTTTGGTGTTGAGGGTATTTTTTATGCAACACTCTTAATGACTGTTGTAATTGTAATATTTGCTGAAGTCTTACCTAAAACATATGCATTAAATAGACCAAATAGAACAGCATTATTGATTTCACCAATAATTTACTATTTAAATAAATTTCTATTCGTTTTTGTATTTGTAATTAATCTTATAGTAAGAGTAATTTTCAGAAGAAATGATAATGATACATTAAACAAAGATCTACAATCTGAAGAAGAATTAAAAGGAGTAATTGATCTATATAAAACTTCAAATCCTGATTATGAACAAGAGAAAGAGATGCTTCAGAGCATTCTTCAGTTGAACGATATAACAGTTGAGGAAATATTTACACATAGAAAAAATATATATTCTATAGATAGCTCAATAGATACTAAATATATAATTAATAAAATTAATAGCTCACGATTTACAAGAATTCCATTTTGGAAAGATGATCCAGAAAATATTATAGGATTATTAAATGTAAGAGCGCTTAATATTGATATAGATAACCATGAAAGGTCCAAGGAAATTATTTTTGAAAAAATTACTAAACCTTGGTTCATACCAGAAACTACTAATTTATTAGAGCAACTTGTTGAATTTAGAAAAAGAAAAGAGCATCTAGCTTTTGTTGTAGATGAGTTTGGTGAGCTATTAGGTTTAATTACGTTAGAAGATATAATTGAAGAGATTGTTGGAGAAATTGTTGATGAAATAGATATTCCTGAAAATGACTTTAAACTAAATCGTTATGGAAAAGTCATTGTTGATGGAGAAAAAAATTTAAGAGATCTTTATAAAAATTTTGATCTTGAAGCTCCAGATTGTAAATCTTCAACCATAGCTGGTTATATTTTAGAAATCTCAAAAAAAATACCATTATATGGTGAAGTCGTTAGAGATAATGTATTTAATTACAAAATTCTTTCACATTCTAGAAAACAAATATCTAGAATTGAAATTTATAAGATTAATTAATTTTAATTTCCAAAGAATGCATTCCTAATTCAAATTCATTTTTTAATAATTCATTAATTTTTCTATGTAAATTTAATCTATCAAATTTTACTTCTTTTCTTTTCTCTAATATAATTTTAATATGAGTTTCTCCTGTACCATCAAAATTATTATGGTTTATGTGTAAATGAGAATTATCTAAAATTTCTATAGAGAACTCTTTTAAGTGATTTAATAATAGATTATTAATTCTTTGCTTACGATTCATATAAATTGAACTATATATATACAATGGTAAAACATAAAATAAATATTGAAAAAAATACTCTATCCTGGGAAAAGACACATTCTCGAAAATGCGATAGTGTAAACTGTAAAAAAATTGGTGAATTTAAAGCCCCTAAATCAAGAGTACTGTTAAACGAATATTTTTATTTTTGTTTGGATCATGTGAAAGAATATAATAAATCTTGGGATTTTTATAAAGGTCTATCTGTGAATCAGATTGAGAATTCAATGAGAGAAGACATAATATGGAATCGTCCATCTTGGCCGTTGAAAGGGAATCCTCAAAAAGTAATGGAGCAAATTAATAATTTTTTTAATGATGAGATTAATCAGCTAAATCCTAAAGAAAAAGATAATTCTCACTTTAAAAACAAGCTTTTAGATGAAAGCTTAACTAAAGAAGAAAACTCAGCTTTATACACTCTTAACTTAAAACTCCCACTTACATTGGAAAAAATTAAAAAAAATTATAAAAAACTAGTGAAAATATTTCATCCTGATGTAAATGGAAATAATAAAAAAGCTGAAGAAAAATTTAAGGAAATAAACAAATCGTATAAAATTATTTTACAGAAATTTAAAAATGAACAAAGAATATAAAACAGAAAATATACCTAATAAAAAAATAGATACTGAAAATATTTTTGGATTACCTTGTAATTTTGAAGTTTTTGGTTTTAAAGAAAAATCAGACCATGTTCCTGAGATTGACTCAACATATAAATTTGATCCTCAAACTACGTTAGCTATTCTAGCTGGTTTTGCTTGTAATAGAAGAGTTTTAATTCAAGGTTATCATGGAACGGGTAAATCAACTCATATTGAACAAGTTGCAGCAAGATTGAATTGGCCTTGTATAAGAATTAATTTAGATAGTCATATAAGCAGAATAGATTTAATTGGTAAAGATGCGATAATTTTAAAAGACAATAAACAAATAACTGAATTTCAAGACGGTATATTACCATGGGCCTATAAAAACCCTATAGCACTTGTTTTTGATGAATATGATGCAGGTAGGCCTGATGTTATGTTTGTTATACAGCGTATACTTGAAACTGATGGAAAATTAACACTTCTAGATCAATCAAGAGTAATAAAACCTAATAAATT
>CACEMR010000025.1 GCA_902560725.1 uncultured Alphaproteobacteria bacterium | reverse complement strand
TGTTCCAAAATATTGGAACTTTCTATTAAAAAAATATTAAAATTATTTATCGTTTCAATGTTACTGTTAAACGTAAAATACAAAACTGTACTGTAGATCACATATGAAAATATTATTCCATATATTATTCCAAAAAATTTATCTAAGATTATACCCAATATTTGTTTATCTAAGTCACTACTTAAAATCTTTCTAACTCTTTTTAATATAAATAAACTAATTAAAAATATTATTGGGATAGAAATAATTATACTAAAAATAGAAATAATTTGTTCAAATCCTGATAAAAAATTTATATTTAAAAGTAAATTATTTAAATATTGAGATAAATATTCATAAGTATAGATTGTAATGAATAATGATCCCACCCATGTTAATAAGCCTAGAATTGAATTGATAAAACCTCTCCAGAAAGTAAAAATAATAATTACAACTGATAAAGCTAAAATAATGTAATCAAATACCAATAAATCAATATTAATAATATTCATCTTAAATAATGTAAAAGAGATGGTAATGTAATTAATACTCCTATCATAGCAAATATCATTGCTAAACTAGTAAATAATCCAAAAATTATTGTTGGAACAAAGTTTGAAAAACAAAGAGTAATAAATCCCAAGGATATTGCTATTGATGTTATTAATACAGCTTTACCAACAGTAAAATGTGTTTTTTCTATAGATTTAATAAAATTATTATCTTCAGACATATTCATCTTATATCGGTATAGGTAATGAATAGTATTATCTACAGCAATTCCTATGGATATTGCAGCAATAGTTATTGTCATAATGTCTAAAGGTATTTTCAGCAATCCTATTAATCCTAAAATAAATGTAGATGCGAAAATATTTGGTATTATTCCAACAATACTCAATTTTATTGATTTAAATAATATTATAAACATAATAAAAATTGCCATAAGTACAAAACCTAAAGATTTTATTTGTGATGAAAATAACGATGAAAGCATATTATTATACAATACTAATAATCCATTTATTTTAACTTCTTTTAGATTATCGAACGAGCTATTAGCAAAATTATCTATTTCTTTTATAAGCTTTGATCTTTTAATATCATAAGAGTCTTTGACTCTTGTAGATATTTTTACCATATTTTCTTCAATATTTAAATATGGATAAATTAGATCTTCCTTATAAGTATTTGGAATCTCATTATACAGTACAGAAAGTTCAAAAGTTGATAACTTTTCTTTATTTATTTTATTAGCAACATTGATTAATGAATAAATGGATGTAACTTTTCCTATTTCTTCGCGGCTTTCTAAATATTCATGAAATGTTTTTATTAATTCTATTTTACTATCTGTAAACCATATTTGATTATCATTACTAAATAAGTCATCTGAAAAAATATCATCATCAAATTCAATTTCTTCACTCTCTACATCTTCTATATTTTCTATTTCAAAATTTATTTTTTCATCTTCAATTTTTAAAATAATATCTAAAGGGGTAGTTCCACCAAGTTCAGTATCTATTAATTTCATTCCTTTATATATTTCTGTATTTTTTTTAAAATATTTGATAAATGAGTTTTCAACATTTAAATTTGATAATCCGTAGATTGCTATAAGAAAAAATAATATATTAATTGAAATAATTTGTTTTTTAAAATTAATTGAAAAATTATTAAAAATTTCAATTATTTTATATTGAAAATTAATCTGAGTTATTTCTTTTGAAAAGAATGAAATTATAAGAGGAAAGATTGAAAAAGAACCTGCTAAAACTACAATTAAGGCGATAACCATTATCAAACCAAAATCTATAATTGGTTTTATATCAGATATAACAAGAGATAAAAATGCAACTACTGTTGTTAAAAAAGTGTAAAAACATGGCCAAAACATAATTTTGATAGTTTTACTTAGTTCATTATTTGTATTTAAATAATTATTCAAAATGTGAATATTCATAGATATTGACAAAATAAACATTAATGAAAGAAAGTTTGCTGATATAGCTGTAATTTCAAAATTTAAATATGATGATATACCAACCATTATATAAACAGTAGAAATTGATGATAATAAAATTACAAATACCCATTTAATTTTTCTAAAAATTAAAAATAAAATAAAAAGTACTAACAATATTACTAAAATGCTAAAAACCATGATATCATTTTTAACAAATGAAATTACATCACTAGAAATCATTTCTACACCACCTAAATAGTATGTATAATTTTTATCTCCATTATTTAAAATACTTCTAATTTCACTGATTAAATTATTTCTATCTTTATCAATTTCAGATTTTTTTTTATAATATGTTTTATTAGTAATATATAAATCTTTATTTTCTTTGAGATCTAATAGTTTTTTGTTAGGTTTTAAAAAAATTATCAGTGAAGTTATATTTTTTTTATCATTAATAATTTGATTGCTATATATTGGACTTTCAACAAATTCATTTAAAACTTCCTTTATTTCTAAATCTGTGTTTATGATTGTTTCATAATTATTATTTGATAAATCAATTAAGTTTGTTTGATTTAAAAAAAGTATTGGAGCTTTATTTATATTGAATACTGATGATACTTCTGGAATTTTTTCAATTTTATTACTTAAACTTTCAATTAGAATAAGAAGATTTTTATCAATTTCTTTGTTTGATTTAATAGCAATTACTAAACTATTTTTTGTAGGAAAAATTTTATTATAATAGTTGAAATATTTAAAATCTTCATCATTTTGTGCAACTAAAGTGTCAGATGATGCATCAATTCTAAAATCTTTAATATAAATTGTTGAAAAAATTAAAACTAAAAAAACTATAATTGAAAAAAATATTTTAGAAATATTAGACATAAATTCTTTTAACTCTTGATCCTATGGATGTAATAATTTCATTACTTAATGTATTGCATTGGTTAGCAAAAGCTTCAATTCCATATCTATTATTAATTAGATCAATATAGTCTCCTACTTTTAAATTATGTTGAGAATTTGTTATATCTATTGTTAAACTATCCATAGATATCCTACCTATAATTCTAAATTTATCTTTTTTGTAGTAAACTATGCCTTTATTGCTCAGATTTCGCTTTATACCATCGGCATAACCAATTCCAATAATAGCTATTTGTATTTTTTTGTTTGTTTTATATGTTTGATTATAACCTACAAATTCACTTTTGTTTATTGATTTAACTTGTATTATCTTTGCTCTTAAAGTTACTACAGGTTTAATTTTTTTATTAAGTAATTTATTTTTATTACTTCCTCCATACAAGCCAATTCCTGGTCTAATCATATTAAACAAATATGAATCTGATAAAACTGACCCATTAGAGTTTGATAAGCTATATATAATATTTTTTTTATTAAAATTATTAATTACTTTAATGAATCTGTTTTTCTGCAATTTATTATAATAATTACTTTTTTCATCAGCACTTGCTAAATGACTAATAATAATATTTATTTTTTTATTCTTATAGAGATAATCTGGTATTTCTTTGAAATTAATTCCAAGTCTATTTATCCCAGTGTCAATATGTAATCCAAAATTAAGTTTACTTTTAATAATTATTTTTAATTCTTCTAATGAATTTATAATTGGAGTTAAATTATAATTCTTAAATAATTTTAAATTATAATTTTGAATACCATTAAGTACATAAATATTTATTTTTTTATTTTTTAAACTAATTTTTATTCCTTCCTCTAATGTTGCAACAAAAAAATTTTTACATTTATTTTTAACTAAAATTTCAAAAATTTCTTTATCACCAAGACCATATCCATTAGCTTTTATAGTAGGTGCAACAATTATATTACTTTTTAGGTTTTTAAAAAAATTATAATTTCTAATAAGATTTTTTTTATCTATATTTAATATTGCGCTGTTTTTTATCACTCAATAATATTATCATATTCTTCATTACTTAAATCACTGAATTTTGTAAAATTTGCATCAAAATGCATTTTAATTGTACCTATTGGTCCATGTCTTTGTTTAGCAACAATTATTTCAGCTTTATTATAACTATCATCTGTCAGTTGTTGCCATCTACTCATTCTTTCATTATATTTGATATCATCTTCCTCTGGTTTTCTAATTGGCATCATTCTTTCCAAGTAATAACTCTCCCTATATATGAACATTACAACATCAGAGTCTTGTTCTATTGTTCCACTCTCCCTTAAATCTGATAATTGAGGTCTTTTATCCTCCCTTTGTTCAACTTGGCGAGAAAGTTGAGATAATGCAATAATTGGAATATTTAATTCTTTAGCTATAGATTTTAAACCTCTGGTTATTTCTGAAATTTCTTGAACTCTGCCATCGTTTCTCTTATTTGAAGCTGCAGACATTAATTGTAAATAATCAATAATTATTAAACTAATATTATGTAATCTTTTTAATCTTCTTGCTCTAGCTCTTAAAGTAGGAATTGTTAAAACTGGATTATCATCTATAATTAAATTTAATTTTTCTAATTCTGATGAAGTTTTTGCAATTTTATTAAAATCATTTTTACTAAATTCAGCTTTTCTCATTTTATCACCTGATATTCTAGATTGTTCTGCAAGAATTCTAGTAGCTAATTGTTCTGCTGACATTTCAAGAGAAAAGAATGCTACTTTACCTCCATCTGTAATTTTTATATTTTCAAATTCATCCTTAACTTCACGATATTTAATTGCACAATTAAAAGCTATATTTGTACCCAATGCTGTCTTACCCATTGACGGCCTTCCTGCAACTATAATTAAATCAGATCTATGAAGTCCACCTAATTTTTTATCAAGATCTTTAAACCCTGTTGGTACACCAGCAATTTTTCCATCTCTTTTAAAAGCTTCACTTATTATATCAACTGCATTTTTTAATGCTGTTGCAAAATCTACATGCTTTCTGTCAGCATTACCTATTTGTGATAATAAGTATAAATCATTTTCTGCATTTTCAATTAAACTGTTTCCATCTAAATTTTCTTCATTACTATTTGTCTCTTCTATAATTCTATGAGCTATACCAAGTAAATTTCTTTTTAAATGTAGATCATAGACTAATTTTGCGTAATTAAATGCATTTTGTGTAGATGGTGTACTGTCTTTAATTTGATTCAAATATTTTACATGATCTACTTTATTATCATCTTCTGGTAAGTAGTTTTTTAGCGTAATAGGAGAAACTAATATATTTTTATCAAGTAGATCCCTAATTGTTTTAAAAATTGTTTTGTTGTTTGGGTCAACAAAATGATCTTCGTGCAAAAATTCAGATATTTTTTCATAATTCCTATTATCCCATAAAATACATCCAATTAACGCTATTTCAGCTTCATAATTTGAAAAGTTACTGTCATCAATTATTGAAGTATTTGAATTTACTAATTCAAAAGCCATTAAATCAAATTAAACCAAAATAAATTTCATACAATAACTAAGGAAAAATTATGGTTAATAAAGTTCTAATAACGTGAATAAACTAATTTTTATCTACAAAGATTTTAAATATCTCTGACACATCAACGTAGGGATTTATTTCAATTTCATGTTCACCAAGAGACTTAATTTGCTGTCTGACAATTAAATCATCAGATTTTATTTTTATATTTTTATCTTGAAGGAAATCTAATATTTCTTTTTTTGAGATTGATCCGTATAGCTGATTTTTATCATCAGCTTCTTTTTTAAAAGTAATTTTAAGTTTTGAAATATCTTTGATAATTTTTTTTGCTTCATTCAGCTTTTCAGTCTCTTTTTCTAGCATTTTATCTTTGATATTTTCATAATGAGATAAGTTTTTTTTATTATTTCTCAACGCCATTTGATTGGGAAATAAATAATTTCTAGCATATCCATCTTTTACATTAACAAGATCTCCAACCTTACCAAGTTTTTTTATATTAGTTGTTAAAATAACTTTCATTGATTTGTGTATTTGTTTGTGTACGAAATTAAGGACAAGAATCTGGCTCTCTTGATAGCATTTGAAAGTTGTTTTTGTTTTTTCTTTGATACACCAGTAATCCTGCTAGGCATAATCTTACCTTTTTCAGTTATATATCTGGTTAGTAATTTAATATCTTTGTAATCAATAAGCGGGGAATTAGGTTGGCTAAATGGGCAAAACCTTTTTCTATTTTCAAAAGGTGAATTTGAATTTTCTTCTCTTTTAAATGATTTTTTTTTATTTTTTTTCATTGATCAGCTTAGTTGGCAGTTCTTGATGATTTTTAACTTTTATAAATATATGTCTTAATATATTTTCAGATTGATTTAAGTCTTTTTTTATTGTTATTAGATTTTTTCCATCAATTTCAATTTGAAAGAAGTTATAAAAAGCTTTTTTAAACTTATTAATATTAAATGATAAATCTCTTAAGCCCCAATCTTCTTCATTGATGATATTTCCAGAATTAGAGGTAATATATTTTTTGAAAGCATCTATTTCTTTTTTTAGAGGTTGAGCCCCTAATTCAGGACTAAGTAAAATTACAGCTTCAAATTTATTCATATAACTCCATGGTTAAATCTTATATTTTTTTAATATAAGAGAAGTTGAACTTGCATATATTAATTTTTTAAAATAAATCAAGTATTAATGACAGCAATAGTTTTTCCAGGACAAGGCAGTCAATTTATAGGCATGTCAAAGGATTTTTTTGATAACTTTGAGATAGCTAGACTTACATTCGAAGAAATTGAAGATTATGTTCAAATTGATTTAAAAAGTATTATTTTTGATGGAAAAGAGGATTTAATAAATATTACTAAATTTACCCAATTATCAATTTTTACCGCATCATTGGTTATTTTTAGAAGTTTGCAAAATGAAATGAATTTAAATGAAGACACAATAAATGTTGTTTTGGGACATTCTCTAGGTGAATATACTGCTCTTGCATGCAGTAATAAATTAAATTTAAAAGATTGCAGTTTGATTTTAAAAAAAAGAGGTGAATTAATGAATAATGCAGTCAAACCAAATAAATCAGGAATGGCAGCATTAATTGGAAAAGACTCTAATTACATTCAACAGATTATAGAACAAAACAATATTAATTTAGAAATAGCTAATGATAATTCACCTATTCAAGTTGTTGTTTCTGGAGACATAGAAGATATTAAAAAAAATAAAGAAATATTTTTACAAAATGAAATTAAAAAATATGTTTTATTGAATGTCTCTTCAGCTTTTCATAGTAAATATATGAATGAAGCTCAAAATATACTAAGTAAAGAAATTGATAATCTAAATTTTAAATCAAATAATATTAGTTTAATATCAAATTTTACTGCTCAAATCTCAAATAGTAATAATGAAATTATTTCTTCACTTAAAAATCAGATGGCCAATACTGTGAGATGGACAGAAAGTATAAAAAAACTTGAAGAAATAGGTGAAACCAATATTATTGAAATAGGTCCTAATAAAGTATTATCAGGATTAATTAAAAGAATCTCTAATAAATTTGATATAAAATCAATAAATACAATTTTGGATATTAAATAAAGTGAATAAAATTATTAAAAAAGTTTTTATTACTGGAGCTTCAGGTGGGATTGGTTCTGCTATTTGTGAAAAATTTATCAGTAATAATTATATTTTAATTTTGACATCATCATCTGAAAATAAATTAAGCAATCTAAAAAAAAATTATGGAAATAATCATTTTTATTATAAAGTTAATTTATTAGATCAAATTGATTTGGAAAATTCCTTAAAGACCATCTCATCTGAACATACTGATATATCTGTAATAGTAAATAATGCTGGCATAACTGATGATAGTTTAATTATGAGAATGAGTTCTGACCAATGGAACAATGTTATCGAGACAAATTTAAGTTCAAATTATAGAATCATTAAATCATTACTTCCTATTATGTTATCGAAAAAATATGGAAAAATTATTGGAGTATCTTCAGTAGTTGCCTCAACTGGAAATCCGGGTCAAGTAAATTATGTAGCTTCAAAATCTGGAATGATTGGTCTTTACAAATCAATTGCTTTGGAAGTTTCTAAAAGAAATATAAATGTTAATGTTGTATCACCAGGTTTTATAAAAACACCAATGACTGATAAATTAAACGAAAGCCAAAAAGAAAATATTTTATCAAAAATACCAATGGGTAAATTTGGAAATCCAGCAGATGTGGCAAATTTAGTATATTTTTTATCAAGTGATGAATCTGATTATATTACAGGTCAAAATTTTAATATAAATGGTGGCATGTTGATGGTTTAATTGGTTGACATATTATTAATTAATAATCTAAAAGAAAACTTAGGAGAAAATTATGAGTGAAATTCAAGAACAGGTTAAAAAAATTGTAGTAGATCATTTAGGTATAGATGAATCAAAAGTTATTCCTGAAGCAAAATTTATTGATGATTTAGGAGCAGACAGTCTAGATACAGTTGAATTAGTTATGGCATTTGAGGAAAAATTTGGCATAGAAATTCCAGATGATGCTGCAGAAACTATTCAAACTGTTCAAAATGCTATAGATTATATTCAAAGTAAAAAATAATATTCTGATTTAAATGAGAAGAGTTGTTGTTACTGGAGTTGGCTTATTAACTTCTATAGGCAATGATAAAGATACAGCATGGAAAAATCTTATTGATTGCAAATCTGGAATTAAAAAAATTGAACATTTTGATGTATCTGATCTTCCGTGTAAAATAGCTGGCCATCTATCAAATAATCCTGAAGATAAATTATATTTTAATAAAGAGTCACACTTAGACTCTAGGGACATTAAAAGAAATGATAGATTTATTCAATATGGATTAGTAGCAGCTAAAATGGCTGTTGAAGATGCTAATTTAAATAATCTTAGTGATTATCAAAAATTAAGAGTAGGGGTATCAGTTGGGTCTGGTATTGGAGGATTGGAGACTATATATGATGGTTCAATTACCATTAATGAAAGAGGTGTAAAAAAATTATCTCCTTTTTTTATTCCATCATCTCTTGTTAATTTACTATCAGGTCAAATTTCAATTAAATACGGATTTAAAGGACCTAATCACTCAGTAGTAACTGCATGTGCCACAGGAGCACATTCCATAGGTGATGCTAGCGAAATGATTAAACGAGGTGTATCGGATGTAATGATAGCGGGAGGAGCTGAAGCTGCTGTATGCAAATTAGGATTAGCAGGTTTTTGTGCTGCAAGAAGTTTAAGTACATCATTTAATGATACGCCTAATTTAGCTTCTAGACCTTGGGATAAAGACCGTGATGGTTTTGTTATGGGTGAAGGATCAGGTATACTTGTTCTTGAGGAATTAGAATTTGCTAAAAAAAGAGGCGCTAATATATATGCTGAAATAATTGGATACGGAATGTCTGGTGATGCATATCATATAACTGCTCCTTCAGAAGATGGTGATGGGGGATACAGGGCAATGAAAGAGGCATTAAAGATGGCAGATATTTCTTCTGAAAACGTAAATTATATAAATGCACACGGCACATCAACTGTAAAAGGCGATGAAATAGAATTAAATGCTATATCCAAGTTATTCAAACATAATATAGATGTAAGTTCTACTAAGTCTTCAATTGGGCATCTTCTTGGAGCAGCTGGGAGTGTTGAGTCAATATTTGCAATATTATCTATAAAAAATAAAGTTTTACCATCAACATTAAATTTAAATAATCCTATAGATAATTTTAATATTAATTTAATTCCTAATGTCCCAATTGAAAAAAAGATAGATATAGCTCTAAGTAATTCATTTGGTTTTGGAGGAACAAATACTGCCTTATTATTTAAAAGTATTTAAATTATTTATTGTAATTACAATTATTTCTTTAACAACTTTTTTTTATTTGACATATTCTTTTATAAATAAAAAAATTCCAATAAAAAATAATATAATAAATATTTCAAAAGGTGAAGGAATAATATTTGTAATAAAAAAAAATTTAACAGAAATATCTATTGTTGAAGAGATTTATTTTAAATTTTATTATTTATTTTATAAATACTTTTTTTCAAATATTTTTCATTATGGAGACTTTAATATTGGTAATAATATATCTATTTTTGAATTTCTAAATATTATATCTAAACCTAGTAATATTTTAAATAAAATTACCATCATAGATGGATGGTCTAAATATGATTTAAATAATGAATTGTCTAAATATTTTGATAATTTTACAGATATTGAATATAAAGATATTTTAGCAGATACTTATTATTTTGAAAAAGACAAAAAATTCGAAAATTTTTATTCACACTTAAAAAAATATAAAAAAAATTATTTAGATAAATACAAAGATAATAATTTTTTTAGTAAATATAGCGAAAATGAACTAATTATTATCGGTTCATTAATTGAAAAAGAGGGCTTAGATTACTTAGATAAAAAAATTATTTCCTCTGTAATATTTAATAGATTAAATATGAATATGAAATTACAAATAGATGCAACTGTACTTTTTTCTATTACCAAAGGAAAATATAAATTAAACAGAAATCTGAATTTTAATGATTTGAAAATTAATGATCCATATAATACCTATAAAATAAATGGTTTACCTCCAAAACCTATTTCATATGTAAGCACAACAACAATTGATATAATTATGGAGAATTATAAAACAGATTATTTGTTTTATTTTTTTAATAATTCATTAAATAGGCATATGTTTTCAATTAATTTTAAAGAACATAGAAAAAAGTTAAATGAGTATAGAAATAAAAAATAAATTAATTATTATTTCCTCTCCATCTGGCGCAGGAAAAACAACTTTATGCAAACTTTTAATTAAAAAAATTAAAAATATTTCTTTATCTATATCCTACACCTCAAGGAATAAAAGACTCAATGAAATTAATGGTAAGGATTATTTTTTTGTTTCTCAAAATAAATTTATTTCTTTATATAATAAAAAATTTTTTATAGAAACTGCAAAAAATTTTAATCACTATTATGGATCTCCATACAAAAATGTTAAAATTGCTAATACAAAAAATCAGCATCTATTATTTGATATTGATTGGAAGGGTGCTAGAAAAATTAGAAGAATATATCCTAAAGATAAAATCATAGATTTTTTTATTTTACCACCATCTAAGGCAGAACTTAAAAAAAGATTAATTAAAAGAGGAAGAGATAATTCTAAAGAAATAAATTTAAGACTATCTTATGCAATAAATGAAATGAAACATTACAATGAATATAAATATGTTTTAATAAATGATAATGTTCAAAATACTGTAAATAAAATATATAAAATAATAGATTATGATAATTTAATAATTCATAATAATAATTTTTTGAAAAAAAAGTTAATAAAAATTATAAATAAATAATAATTCTTCAATAGATATTTGATCTACTCTTTTATCTAAAATTTCAGTAATTTCCTCATTATCCATTTTCAACTTAGTATTTATTTTTTTTCTTTTGTTTTTAAATATTAATTCACTAAAATTTTTAGCTTTATTTATATCTCTTATTGATTTAGTTATTTTAAATTTTACCAAAGTTGATTGAACTTTTGGTTTTGGAAAAAATACCACTGGTGAAATATTGAAACATCTTTTATAGATACAGATAAGTTTATTAAAAAATTTGTATTTATTCATTTTTTTAATATTGTAATCAAATTTTTCTGCCACTTCTTTTTGCAACATAAAAATCATTTGATCAATATTTTTTGAATAATTAAATAAATATAAAATAACTTTTGTTGAAATATTATAAGGTAAATTAGATATAAAAATTAAATTATTATAATTATTAAATTTAAAATTTAAAATATCATCATTGTAAATCTTTAAATTAGTAATACTTTTATATTTTTCTTTCAGATCTCTATATAAATTGTTATCTTTTTCGATTAAAATAATCTTTTTAGGTTTTTCATTAATTATATAATCTGTTAGAGCACCTTTGCCAGGACCTATTTCAACAACAATTTTATTAATTAAATTTGTTTGTTTTATAATTTTTTTACATATATTTTTATCAATTAAAAAATTTTGACTTAGAGACTTTTTTGCTTTTTTCATATTCTTTTCTATTATTGTAAATTTTTCGAATTAAACTGAAACAATTTATTAATGATTTATTTGAGATTTCATTACTATTTTTTAAATCGTAAGCCGTTCCATGATCCGGAGATGTTCTTATAACATTTAAATTACCTGTATAATTAACACCGCTAAATTTACTAATATATTTAAAAGGTATTAAAGCTTGATCATGAAACATAAAAACAAAGCAGTCAAAATTTTTTAAATTTGATCTAATAAGCATTGAGTCTGCAGAAAAAGGTCCAGATATTAATAATTTTAAATTTTTTAACTTTTTAATTACTGGTTTTATAATTTTAATTTCTTCATTTCCAATAGAACCATTCTCCCCTGAATGAGGATTAATACCAGATACTATAATTTTTGGTTTTTTAATATTAAAATCTTTGACTAGAGAAGTATGGAGATTTAAAATTTGATTAAATAATAAATCTGATTTTAGTTTTTGCGATACTAATTTTAATTTAATATGTGTTGTAATTGGACTAGTAATAATTTTGTTGTGAAACATTATCATATTGGAATAATTTTTCTTTTCTAATTTTTGTATGAACTCAGTATGACCTATGAAATTAGGTCTAATTTTTTTTATTTTATCTTTATTAATTGGAAGTGTTACTAAGCCAATAAAATTATTGTTTAAGCATTCTTTATGTCCAAATATTATTGACTTAATTGAATTATCTTCAAATGATTTGCATTTATAAGAATAAATATTCAAAAAATTATTTTTAAAATTAGTGCTAATATTATTTTTATTTACTTTATTTAATTTAATTTTATACTTATTTTTTTTAATATAATTTGCTATTATTTTAAAATTACAAAATAAAACAATTTTTTTTAATTTATTATTAACTAATAATTTTAATAATATGTCTATACCAATACCATCAATATCTCCTATTGATACTGCAATATATTTATTCATTATTGATTACTAGGTTATAAGTTTTTGAATAATTATTTATTAATTCATTTTCAATTTTGTTAACTATAGAATTAATTTTTTTATTTATATTATAATTATTTATAATCTCTCTATTAAACTTAATACCACATAAAACA
>CACEMR010000024.1 GCA_902560725.1 uncultured Alphaproteobacteria bacterium | reverse complement strand
AAGTATTTATGCATTACAAAAGAGACGAATGGGAAAAATTCCTTTCTGCAGTAACTCAGTGGGATGTTGATACTTATCTTGATATCTTACCGTAATTAAAAAAAAGGAAAAAAGTATGTGTGGAATAGCAGGAATTATTCATAGAGGTAAATCTAATAATGTTGGTGGAGAGATGAAAAATATGTTGCAATCATTAAAGCATCGTGGTCCAGACTCGACAGGCTATGCTTTATATGGCCAAGGCGAATCCAATAATTACATTCTTAGATATAAAGTTGGCGAGAATGTTAAAGAAGGAACTACTGCAGTTAAAGAAGATCCAATCATTTATGCTTCTAGAAGAAAACAGGTAAATCAAAAGATTAATGAAGCAGGAGCAACACTTCATTCTGAAGATAAGATCACAGATTATTCTTTTAGATATGTAATTTCATATGATGGAGATTTACTAGATCTAGCTAAAAAAATTGAAGCTGTTGAAGAAACTGAAATTTTATCTCTTGGAAAATCTTTAGAGTTAATAAAAGATATTGGTGACGCTTCGGTAGTAGCAGATCAATATAATTTAAATAAGTTTTCAGGTACACACGGCATAGGTCATACTAGGATGGCAACTGAATCAGGTGTTGATATACGATCTGCGCACCCATATTGGGCATATCCATTTAGTGATGTTTCTGTTGTTCATAATGGTCAACTAACAAATTACTGGAATAATAGAAGAGCTCTTGAAGCAAAAGGTATGCGTTTCTTGTCTTCTTGTGATTCTGAACTAATTGCAGTTTATCTAGCAGATAAAATAAGAAATGGAATGGATTTAGAAGAAGCTATGAAAGGATCATTAGAGCATTTAGATGGAGTTTTCACATATCTTGTTGCAACTAAAGATAAGCTTGGAATGGCTAAAGACACTATGGCTGCAAAACCAATGGTTTTATATGAAAGTGATGATTTAGTAGCACTCGCTTCAGAAGAAGTAGCAATCAGAAGTGTGATGCCAACTGAAATCGACACATATGATCCATATGAAGGTGAGGTTAAAGTATGGCAAGCATAAAAGGACATAAATCAAGTGAGATGGGACTTCACGAAGAAGTTTTAACAGGTCGTACACAACAAGTTTTTTTTAATCCAGAAGAGTCTGAAAATTTTGTTTATCATGACTCATATGAGGTCGACTTCAATAAAAGAACAGAAATTGATGCGTCTAACATTGAATGTTTAGAAATTAATTCAAAAATTAAAGAGTTAATGTCCCAAGGTTATGGTACTATTGTAATTAAAAATCCAGGATCTAAGCATAGTATTGGTGTGGGCATATTAAATAAACTTAATTTAATAGTTGAGGGTAGTCTTGGATACTTTGGTATCGGTTCTGTTGATGGACCTAATGTAAGAATATCAGGAAGAGTTGGTTGGTCGTGTGCAGAAAATATGATGGCAGGAAAAGTTGTTATTGAAAAAAATGCAGGATCTTGTTTTGGTGCAGCTATCCGTGGCGGCGACCTCATATGCAAAGGAAGTGTTGGTGCTAGATCAGGCATTGATATGAAAGGTGGAACCATAATAGTAGGTGGGGACGCAGGCGCGTTTACTGGTTTCATGATGCAACGCGGAAGAATAGTAATTTTAGGAGACGTTGGACCAAACTTAGCTGACTCACTTTACGATGGTACAATTTTTGTAGGCGGAAAAATTAAATCACTTGGTGCAGATGCCGTTGAAGCAGAAATGACCGATCTAGATGTATCTTGGCTGAAAAGAAAACTGAAAGTCGCTGAAATTGATAAAAAAGTTGATTTTGAAAAAATGACTAAAATAGTTTCAGGAAAAAAATTATGGAACTATGATAATTTAGAACCTGCTGAACGAAAGGGAGCAATTTAATTTTATTTGGAGGAAGTAAACATGGCAACTAGTAAAAAAAAGAAACAGGATAAAAGTATTTTAGGTCGTAATGCTATATTTACACCTGATGTTATAAATGACATTCATATAAAATCTCAGTTAGGCAGATATAGAATGCGTGGTATGGCATTAATGAAAAAAATACCACATTGGGATGATCTTACTTTTCTTCCTGGAACTTTAACTAGATTTGTAATTGAAGGTTACAGAGAGAAGTGTGAAACTAAAACTGTAATTGGTCCTAGATGTAAAAATCCAATTGAATTAGACATTCCCGTTTATATAACTTCTATGAGTTTTGGTGCTCTTTCTTATGAAGCAAAAACTGCACTAGCAAGAGGTGCAACAATGGCAGGAAGCGCTACATGTTCTGGAGAGGGGGGAATGATTCCTGACGAAAGAAGATATTCTCACAAATGGTATTACCAATGTATCCAATCACGTTATGGTTTTAATCCACACCATGCTCAATTAGCTGATGGTATTGAGGTTTTCATTGGACAAGGTCAAAAAGTAGGAATGGGAGGTCATTTGATGGGTCAAAAAGTTACCGATCAAGTTGCTGAGATGAGATCATTGCCAGCTGGTATTGATCAACGATCGCCTGCAAGACATCCTGACTGGTTAGGTCCAGATGACTTAGCATTAAAAGTTCAAGAATTAAGAGAGTTAACTGATAACCAAGTTCCAATTCAGCTAAAGCTTGGTGCGGCAAAAGTATATGACGATGTTCGTATGGCAGCAAAGTGTGATCCTGACTCTATTTATTTAGATTGCATGGAAGGTTCAACCGGTGCAGGACCTCATATTGCTGCAGCGAATACTGGTATTCCTGGTATTGCAGCAGTTAGAGAAGCTAGAAGAGCTTTAGATGATGTTGGAAAGTCTGGAGATGTAACTCTAATTTTCGCTGGAGGTTTAAGAGACGGTGCTGATATGGCAAAAGCTTTAGCACTTGGTGCTGATTGTATCTCAGTTGGAACAGCAGCTTTAGTTGCTTTAAATTGCAATAAAGATATTCCTGAAGCAGATTTTGAAAAAGAACTAGGAGTTGAAGCAGGAAATTGTTATCACTGTCATACCGGACGCTGTCCTGTAGGTGTAGCTACACAAGATCCTAAATTAAGAAAAAGATTAAATCCTGATGATGCAGCTCTCAGAGTATATAACTTTTTACACTCAATGACTTTAGAAGCTCAGTTACTTGCTAGAGCTTGTGGTAAAACAAATATTCATTCATTAGAGCCGGAAGATTTAGCAGCTCTAACTATGGAAGCTTCTGCACTTGCTAAAGTTCCTCTAGCTGGAACAGAATATACTGTTGGTGTAGATAACTTTCATTCAATATAGGAGACATAATGGCTAAAAAGAAAAAAGTTAAAGCTAAAAAGAAATCTTCTTCTGCTAAAGTTAAAGATAAAGGGATTAAAACTGCTCGTGAAAAAATGATTGGTCAGCACATAGGATATAGATATGACGTTAATTTACTTCCAGATTATGATCGTCTAACTCCTTTCTTAAAAAAATATATTGAGCATATGGGTTGGGATGATTTGAATTGGTTAGAAGATGTTCATATGGGCTATGAGGATGGAAAACCTGCTGTATTTGATAGAAATATAAATGGCTGGGTTACTACTCCTTCAAACTTAAAGTTGCCAGAAGATCAGCAAGATAGAGATATGATTGCAAGAGAATTATTAATTAAATTTCAAATGTCTTCTAATCATCCACTTGTGACTTTGAAAAAAGCTTATAAGAAAAATTAACTATTAATTTTTAATTCTGACTTTACTGGGATAAACAATAGTACTTCAATATTGTCATTTAATGAAGGATTAAACATGAGGTTATGCCAAAAAGTGCATTGCCATTCACTATCTATTTTTTTTAGTTTTTTAATTTTAACTGGAAAATCAAATCCTGTATCTCTTTCAAAAAATTGAACTTTATATTTTTTGGATGGCTTTAAATTATTAACAAATTTGTCATTCTTAGTAAATGTAGCTGTAAAACGTCCATCAAAATTTTCAGGAGTATTAAAATACTCAGATGAAAATAATTTTACTGCTTTTGAATATCTTTCTTCGGGGTCATAAGTTCTTCGATTCATGTATTCAAACATTTTTGCAGCTTCTTTAACTTGTTTTTCTAAAAGAACGCTAAAAAATTTTTTGATTTCCATATTAGTTTTTTTATCGTAAATCTGACAAATTACCCCATCAGAAGGTTTTCCCTTAAACATTCTAAAATTTCTTTGTCTAAGACTGCATTGCCAAACAATAAAATCTCTCCAACCAACTTTTGTCATTTAATTCTTTTAACAATCAAGAGTATTATTCTTCTCCCAATTAGTAATACCCTTCTTTTTGCTATCATTAGATGATTTAAATTGTTTAATTTCTTTCATTCTTAATTTTACATAAGAATCTATTGTACTTTTAGTAAATGCTCTCTGCATCATTTTACTATTAGTTAAATTTGATAAAGCTGAGTCCAAAGTCTTTGGAAGTTTTTTTGCATTTTTAACTTTATGCGACTCCTCGTACATATTTACATGAACAGGCTTTCCTGGTTTTCTATTATATTTCATTCCATCAATTCCTGCTGCGATTATACCTGCTTGTAGAAGATAGGGATTTACAGCTCCATCCATTAGGCGAAGTTCAAATCTTCCTGAACCTGGAATTCTAATCATGTGCGTTCTGTTATTTCCTGAATAGGTTATAGTATTTGGAGACCAAGTCGCTCCTGAATCTGTAACTGGTGCGTTTATCCTTTTATAACTATTTATTGTTGGATTAAACCACGCTGTTAAAGCTTCTGCGGAATGCATAACACCGCCAATAAAATTATAAGCTTGCATAGATAAACCTAATTTATCTTTTTTATTTAAAAAAATATTTTGACCTTTTTTATTCCAAACTGAAACATGAGCATGACAACCATTTCCTGTTTTATTGGAAAAAGGTTTAGGCATAAATGTTGCTCTTAATCCTCTTTTTTCAGCAAGTGCTTTGACCATAAATTTAAAAAATACATGTCTGTCAGCAGTTGTAAGACAATCAGAGAAATCCCAATTCATTTCAAATTGTCCATTCGCATCTTCATGATCGTTTTGATAGGGACCCCATCCAAGTTTGATCATGCAATCACAAATTTCTTTGATTAAATCATATTGTCTCATTAAAGCTGATTGATCATAACAAGGTTTAAAGGCTTGATCTTTTTCATCAGCAATTGAAGAGCCATCAGGTGAAATTAAAAAATATTCACACTCAACACCTGATTTTAAGAACATATTTTTTTTCTTTAATTGGTTGATTTGATTTTTAAGCATCACTCTTGGAGAAGATTGAACTGGTTTTCCATCCATCCATAAATCACCAGCTAGCCAACCCACTTCAGGTTTCCAAGGAAGTTGAATTAAACTAGAAGGGTCGGGAATGGAGACCATGTCAGGATCAGCAGGCGACATATCAAGATATGTAGCAAAGCCAGCAAAGCCAGCACCTTCTTTTTGCATATCTTTGATTACCTTTGCTGGAACTAATTTTGAACGAAGTACTCCAAAAAAATCAACATAACTTATAAGAAAATATTCTATTTTTTTTTGTTTAGCTATTTTTGAAAGATCCTGTGACATCATTACTCCATTAAAACCGCAAAATTACAAGAAAAAAAAACAATTATCAATCAATTTAATTAACTTTTGAACTTGTTGAATCTTTTTAAAAATATAATAAAAGCTCAGGAATTATCGTTCATCTCACTTATTGAGACGGAAGTAAGTTTTATACTGAAGGAACGCAGATTTTATCTAGCTTTTCTCAAACTTCCATATTGATAATTAAATGAGTCAAACGGTATTTTTATATACTCGGAAGGAGATACTATGACTTTAGAGGAGTTAAATACCTTTGTCACCACCCAGGCTAACGTTTCTATGGAAGCCTATTATTGGTGGTGTACTGCATTTATGGTTATCATCCATGTTGGTTTCTTAATGTATGAGGTAGGTGCTACACGAATGAAGAATGCTGTTTCTTCAGGTGTAAAAAACCTTTTAGCCTTTGCATTTATGATACCAACTTTTTGGTTATTTGGATGGTACATTTATTTAGCATTCCCAGCTGGTTTTGTGCCTATTGATTTAGAGGGCTATGGAACACCGTGGAATGTTTCTATGGGACCTATGCTAAGTGACCAGGCAACAGGAGTTTTCTGGGCAGCATTTACTTTATTCGCTTGTACAACAGCTTCAATTTTTTCAGGAGCAGTTATTGAAAGAATAAGATTAAGTGCTTTTACATTTTTAGCTGTAATACTTGGATCAGTAGTTTGGATTACAGGTGCATCTTGGGGATGGCATCCTGATGGATGGTTAGTAACAGGGTTTGGATACCACGATGTTGGAGCAGCAGGTGTAGTTCACACGATTGCAGGTTGGTTTGCATTTGGAGTTCTTTTAAATCTTGGACCTCGTATTGGAAAATATAATGAAGATGGTACTGCTAACGAAATTGAAGGACACAGTTTGATTTCTTCCTTCATTGGCTTATTAATGCTTATAGTTGGTTTCTTTGGTTTCCTTGGAGGCTGTTTAATATGGGCAGGATCAGACCTAGGTGGTTGGATTAATATTTATGGTGCGCCAGCAACTCTTTCTTCATTCGCATTTAATACCCTTATGGGATTATCTGGTGGAATGATAGGAGCTTTCTGGTACAGTAAAGGAAATCCTTTCTGGATGATGTCTGGAGGTCTAGCAGGTATATTTATATGTGCAGGTGGCTTAGATATTTGGTATCCAGGTTTTGCATTCGTTATGGGTGTTGTTGCGGGAATAGTTATAATACCTGCTAATAACTGGTTGCATAATACATTTAAGATAGATGACTGCGTTGGTGCTGTTTCAGTTCATGGCGTATCAGGTATTCTTGGTGTTTTAGTTGTAGGTATATTTGCTGCAGGTTATCCTGCATCAGGAGATATACCACCAACATCATTTGTTGGGCAGTTAGTTGGCGCTATAACAATGATTGCACTAGGTTTCATTCCTGGTTACGTCATTTCACTAGCAATGAAGTCTATGGGTTGGTTGAGAGTACCTGATGAAGTTCAGTTGGCAGGAATTGATAAAGCTGAACTAGGTCTTGAAGCTTATCAAAAGCAATAAAGAAAGGAACTAAATATGAACTCATTTCCTGGACCAGAAAATAGCTGGGAGGGAGTAGATGCCTACTTTACTTGGGCAGACTCTCCTGGAATTCTCGTATTTCTCTCTTTAGTAGTAGCTGCAATATGCGTCGGCATTATTTGGTCAGCTGCAAGGCATGAGAGTGAAGTTGCAGACAAACACAAATAACATTTGAATATTTATTAAGGGCAGAGTAGTCTGCCCTTAATCATTATGAATTATCTTACAGTTCAATCTTATTTTGAGTCAATATACTTTTTTATTATGAATAATATTTTTTTGTTTGCAATTCTTTGGATACTATTTTTTGGTTATTGCCTTTGGAGATTATCAAAAAAGGATAATGACTTTGTGCTTAAAAATATTTTTAAAAAAAAATAATTAATCCTTTTTACTTACTAAAGATACAAAAAGTAAGTATACCATTCCTAATAAGCCACAAAAAACTGAAGCAAAAAAAATTGTAGATATTGTAAATAAAAAAATAGATAAATTACTAATTTTAGAAAAAAAAAGTGGTGTATTTAATATTTGATCAATTACACACATAAAACTTATTATAAAAAAAGATACTAGAAATCCTCGCTTATAATACTGTGTCCACTTATCTCCAAATAATCTAAAATTCATTAAAAATCTATTTTACACATTTTTAAAATTTATTTAAGATTTTATTTAAAATGAGTTTAAAAGAAATTGTTATTAAAGAAGGAATATTAAAAGGCACTACTTTGTATAGTTTGTGGCTTCGCGAAAGATTAATAGGTGATGAATTTATTGATCCTAACAATCTTCAAAGATTATACGAACCTTCATTATTAGATGAAAATCTTTTGATTGATGATTATATAGTTCAGGATAAATTTTTAAGCATTTCATTTTCTGATGGCGTTAAGGGAAAAATTAGTGTTGAAGAGTTATATAAAGAGATACATTCGATTGATACTGTCCCAGAAAAAAAAATATGGGATAAAAATGATAAAATACAAGTTTTTGATAATAGTCAAATTTTTCAAAATACTGAAAATTTAACTCAAATGTTAAAAGCTTTTTATGAATATGGTTATGCAATAATAAAAAATACTAAAGCTGAGGAAAATGAAGTAATACATTTTGCTGAAAAATTAGGACCAGTTCGTACTACTAATTGGGGAAAGCTATTTAATGTAATATCTAAACCAAATCCAAATGATTTGGCTTACACTGCGCTTGAGCTAAAATCACATTCTGATAATCCATATCGAAAGCCAGTTCCTGGCATTCAACTTTTGCATTGTATAGCAAATGAGTCAACAGGCGGGGACTCTAGTTTAGTAGATGGTTTTAGCGTAGCTGAATATTTAAAATTTAATCATAGAGATTTTTATGAGATTTTAACTCAAACATCCGTAAATTTTAAATTTACTGATGTAGATGTAATTTTAGAAAATAAATCAAAACTTATTGAACTAGACACTGATGGAAATTTTAAACAAATTACTTTTAGTGGAAGGCTTGATTATGTTCCACTTTTAAATGATAAGCATTTAGATATTTTTTATAAAGCCAGAAAATGTATGTATGAATTATGTAATTCAGATCAATTTAAAATTAAATTTAGATTATCTAAAGGGATGATTGCCATGTTTGATAACCTACGAACCTTACATGGCCGAACTAAGTTTGATCCAAACACGGGTTTTAGACATTTACAAGGATGTTATATTGATCATGATGCTACAGAGGGTAAACTAAGAAGGTTATTAAAATAATTTATACTTCAAATATTTTATCTTCAGGATAGTATTTTGTAATAGTGTCATACCACTTTGAAAAATTATTTTCTTCTATAAGTGAAACAGTAAACCCGCCAAAACCACCACCTGTCAATCTCGCTCCTGTGGCACCACATTCTATAGATTTTTTTACAATTTCATCAACATCACTTGTAGAAGCTTCAAAATCTGATGAATAGGAATTATGGCTTTCGATCATTAATTTACCAAATTTAACAATATCATCTTTTAATAGGTATTCTCTAGCTTTTAAAACTCGATCATTTTCAGTTACAACATGTCTTGCTCTTTTAACTACTGTTGAATTGGAGATTTTATCAGGATTAAATTTATCTAATTTAACTTCACCTAAATATTCAACATCAAGTTCTTTTTCAGCTATCTTTAATTCACTAAAACGTTCATTATATGAACTGCTTCGTAAATTTCTTTGTACTTCAGAGTCAACAAGACAAAATTTCCAATTTGATGGAAAATTAACAAGTTCATATTTTAGATTAAGACAATCTAAAAAAAATGCCTTTCCATGAATTCCAATAGAAGACACCATCTGGTCCATTATCCCTCCAGATACGCCGATATAATCATGTTCAACTTTTTTTGCCATTATTGCAATATGTTTCTCATTAATTTGAGTATTAAAATAAGCATTTAGAGCTTTTAAAGTAGAAACACATAATGCAGAAGAAGATGATATTCCTCTCTCTAAGGGTATTGATGATGATATATATATATTAAAATGTTCTAATTTTATTTTTTTGTATTCATCAAAGAATACAAATAAACAACCTTTAATATAATCAGACCAATCATTACTCTGAGACTTTATAAAATCATTAAATATTTTCTTTTCATTAAAATGTTCCGAAAATACCACAAATTTATTTTCTTCATTTTTTGATAATTCAATAGTATTTTTAAAACCAAGTAATGTAGGCATTACATAACCGCCAGTATAATCTGTGTGTTCTCCGATTAGATTTACACGTGCATTAGCACTTTCTTTTACAATGGCTTTATGATTATATATATTTTCAAATCCCATGAATTACTAATATGTTATTTCAGATAAATCCTTCATTTACAAAAAAAAATCAACTTAAATTAAATTTAAGCGAAAATTTGGTTAATCAAAATTTTAAATTATGTTTTTCTTTAGTTTATTCGATTCAATCTATTGAGGGTGGGGAAATTGTAAAGCAAACAGGACGATATTATGAACTTACCATTCATAATAATACAGTATTAATTGATTTGCAAAAACCAAGAATTGGTTCATATAATATGTCTTGTGGTCCAGAAGGAACTTTTATTATAGATAATAAAAATAAGCATATTAAAGTAGAAGTTACCGATTTAAAATTTGAAAATGAAATAGCCGAAGTTATATATGATCAATCAACGATTAATAATTTCATCCCAATTGTTCCTGAACCAACAAACTTTATTTTTAAAAAAGATTACGTAGAAATAAAAAATAAAACTTTTAAATTAATAAATGATAATGATATTATTAAAAACACTAGTCAATTTACTGATAAGTTAGGGATAATTTTTTCTATTGATAATGGCTTTCCAATTTATTTTACAGAAAACAATTATGAAGAGGATGAGTACTCCATAGATATATCAAAAGATAAAATACAAATATTACATAAAAATTATGGCGGTAAACTCTATGGTCTTATCACATTAATTCAATTAATAGATTTTTATAAAAACAAACTCCCAATTGGAAAAATTGATGACAAGCCAAAATATTCTTGGAGAGGAATGCATTTAGATTGTGCAAGACAATTTTATACTACTGACGAAATAAAAAGAATACTGGATTATATGGCTCTATTTAAAATTAATCGTTTTCATTGGCATCTAACTGATAATGAAGCGTGGAGAATAGAGTTAAAATGCTATCCAAATCTTACTCGCTCTGCATCTTATCGAGGATACAACATGGCTGTTCCACCTTTTTATGGAAGTGGATATGAAAAGTATGGAGGTTTTTATTCTCATGCAGATATTAAGAATTTAATTTCATACGCAAAAAATCTAAATATTGAAGTTATGCCTGAGATTGATCTACCAGCACATTCATGGGCTTTATTACAAGTAATGCCAGAATTAAGAGATGAAAAAACAAATATAATCAGTGAAGATGTTGGATCTTATAAAAATAATACAATAGACCCTTCACTTGAAGAAACTAAAAAATTTTTAAATTCTATGCTTGATGAAATATGTGAAATTTTTTCATTTAATGTAATTCATGTTGGATTAGATGAGAGGCCTGACAATTCATGGGAAGGCTCTCAATCTATTATGGAATTTATGAATAAAAATAATATAAAATCACAGGCTGAATACCAAGATTATTATATGAATTATTTAATAGATGTAATTAAATCAAAAAATAAAAGGACAGCAGCTTGGAATGAAGCAGCAATTACACCTCATATAGATCATGGAGTAGGTGGTAGTGCCGGAAATTTAGATAAATCATGTTTGATATTTTCATGGGAACATTCGGATGTAGCAAAAGAAACTACTAGTAAAAAATTTGAAACAATTCTTTGTCCTGGTCAAAAAACATATTTTGATATGGCTTATAATAATTCTACAAATGAAAGGGGAATTTGTTGGGCAGCAACGATAGAAGTAAAAGATATATTTAATTGGGATCCTGCTGACAATATAGAGAACAAAAACTACATTAAAGGTATACAAGGTCAATTATGGTCTGAAACAATAACTGAAAAAAAATTTATTGATAAAATGATTAATCCCAGGTTGGCTACTTTATCTGAAATTGCATGGAGAGGTAAAATATCACGTAATTGGATTCATTTTCGATCAACTTTACTCAATACAGTTAAGTTTTTAGAAAAATTAGGCTGGAGTCATCATAAATTTTAATGTTAATAAATAAAAGGAAATAAAATGAAAATTGGTGCAATTGGCTTTGGAAGTAGAACTGCTCATGTTTATCATGAGTTCTCGAAAGTAAATTCTAATTGTCAAATGGTAGCATATGTTGATCCTGATCCAATTGGAAAAGACTATGCAGAAAAGAATAACTTTTTTCCTTCTACTCAATACTCTAATTTAAAAGATATGCTAAATAATGAAAAATTAGATTTATTGATTGTAGGATCTCCTAATCATCTTCACTTAGAGCATATAAAGGAGGGTTTAGAATCAGGTTTAAAAATATTTGCTGAAAAACCTATTGTGATTAATGAAGATCAAACTTTTGAATTAGCAAAATTAATTAAAAAATTTGGAAAAGATAAAATTATAGTTGGTTTAGTTTTAAGATATTCACAGCATGCAAGAAGGGTGAGAGATTTACTTGAAAAAAATAAAATTGGCGATGTAATTTCTATTGAAGGCTCTGAGCATATTGTGCCATCTCATGGTGCCTTTTTTATGCGAAATTGGAGAAGAAAAGGAAAATATTCAGGTGGTTTTATGCTAGAAAAATGTTGTCACGATATTGATTTTTATTCTATGATTACAAATAGTAGACCTATAAAGCTCGCAAGTTTTGGATCAAGAAGATCATTCATTCCAAAAAATTTACCTGAAGGTTCTCTTGAAGATTATACAAAAGATAGATTAAAAGGCTGGGAAGCAAAAACAAATGTATTTGATAGCGATGCTGATATTGTTGATCATCAAGTAGCAATTATTGAATATGCTAGTGGCGCTGTTCTATCTTTTCATACAAATATGAAAGTTCCTGATGAATTTAGAAGATTTGCTATAATTGGATCCAAAGGTATGATCGAAGGAGATTTTGTTAGAGGCTTTCTAAAAGCACATGATGAAAAAAATAACATATTAATTGATGAAGATTATGGTGCTGCCTTTGGTAAAGAGATAAAAGGGCATTATGGAGCAGACAATTTGATGGCTAAGGATATTAATGAATATTTAATAAATAATAAAACTAAACTTCCAGTTGGTGTAATTGAATGTATGGAAGCAGGTATAGTTGCGATGAAAATTGATGAAGCTAGAAATACAGGTAAAGTAATTGACTTAAGTGAAACTTGGAATAAATTTGATAATTTATTAAATTAAATGAAAAATAAAGGTAAACTACGTTCTTATAACTCTCAAACTTATTTAGCTTATGCATTAATTGCACCCGCTGCTATTTACATTTTACTTATTGTGGCATGGCCAGTGATAGAAACAATTAGACTTTCATTTACTAATTCAAGTTTAGCTGGAGAAGATTATGTAGGTTTTGAAAATTATGAAAAAATGCTTTCTAGTAAAAAATTCAATAAAATTGTTACCAGAACCTTTGTTTGGATGTTTTTTTCAGTTAGTTTAAAATTATTTATTGGTTTAATTGGTGCCGTTCTTTTAAATGCAAGTTTAAGAGGTAGGTCAATTTTTAGAGTTCTAATTATGCCACCTTGGGTTGTGCCAATAGCGATAGGGATGCTAGGTTGGCTTTGGCTTTATAATGGTTATTTTGGCATAATTGCAGGTGTTGGAATGAGGACTGGAATATTGGATGGTCCGTTTGGTTTTCTTGCCTATAAACAAAGCGCTTTTATTTCTACAATTATTGCTGATGTTTGGGTCGGAACCCCAATGGTAACAGTTTTTTTCTTAGCAGCGATGCAGGGTGTACCAAGAGATTTATATGAAGCAGCTTATTGTGATGGTGCTTCAAGGTGGGATAGATTTTATAAAATCACTTTACCTCAAATTACTCCAGTAATTATAACAATGTCTATTTTATCTGCAATTTGGACTTTTAATTCTTTCGAAATTATATGGATATTAACAGAGGGAGGACCAAGAGGTGCCACAACTACATTAATTATTGATACCTATAAACAGGCACTTGGTAACTATAAATTTGGACGAGGTGCAGCTAGAGCTGTTGTTGTTATGATATTGTTAACATTATTTGCAGGTTTCTATTTAGCACTTCTTGCAAGAATAAATAAAAAGATATCTCATGGATAAATATTCATTCTTAGAAAAAATTTTTATTTATTCATGCATTTTTGTATTTATGACTTTTATTTTACTTCCTTTTGTGGAAATGTTTTATGCCTCACTTCGACCATTAGATCATTTATTTCGATCTCCTTATCAATTTTATTCTGATGATTTATCTTTTTGGGCATATCGAGAAATGTGGAATACTGTTCCCATGCTTGGTAGATATATTTTTAATAGTTTCTTTTTAGCATCTTGTGTATCTATAATTACATTGCTCTTTGTTATACCGGCATCATATTCCTATGCTAGATTCACTTTTCCATTCAAAAATTCTTCCTTGTACATTCTTTTAGCAATCAATATGTTTTCAGGAGCAGTACTTTTAATACCTCTCTATAAAGTTCTTCGTACGTTTGGACTATTAAATACATATCAAGCTATGATTGTACCAGGAGTTGCTTTTCTAATTCCAACTGCAATTTGGTTGTTAAAATCTTACTTTGAAAAGATTCCCATTGATTTAGAGGAGGCTGCTTTTGTTGATGGGGCATCAAGACTGCAAATTTTACGACATGTAATAGCGCCGTTAAGTACACCTGGATTAGTAGTGGTTGGTATTTATGCGTTTATAGGAGCTTATGCTCAGCAATTCCTGTTTGCCATTACTTTTAATCAAAAGAAAGAATATATGCCTATACCATCAGGGTTATATGAGTTTATTGGCTATCAATCAGTCAAATGGAATGAAATGATGGCAGCTTCTCTTGTTGGAATAGCGCCAGTATTAATTTTATTTGTATTTTTACAAAGATATATAGTAGAGGGATTAACTGCAGGAGCAGTTAAAAATTAATTTGGATAAATATAAATTA
>CACEMR010000023.1 GCA_902560725.1 uncultured Alphaproteobacteria bacterium | reverse complement strand
CAGAATTAAGAAAAAGACTTATGTGGAGTTTTTTCTATATTTTAATTATTTTTATTATATGTTTTTATTTTGCTGATGAACTTTTTTCGTTTTTAGCAAATCCACTAGTTAAATTACTTGATACAGATAAAGGTCAGGGCTTTATTTATACAGCTCTTCAAGAAGCTTTTTTTACTGAGTTAAAAATTGCATTTTTCTTTGCTTTATTTTTTGCCTTTCCTCTTATTGCTATTCAAATATGGAGATTTATAGCTCCTGGTTTGTATAAAAAAGAAAAGAGAGCTTTTTTACCTTACTTAGTAGCAACACCCATTCTTTTTTTTGCAGGCGGATCTATGGTTTATTATATAATATCACCACTAGCATGGTCATTTTTTCTTTCCTATCAAAATATGGGTGACTCTGGTGTTCCAATAAGACTTGAAGCAAAAATGGGGGAGTATTTATCTTTAATGATGAGGTTTATTTTCGCATTTGGTTTAGCCTTTCAACTTCCAGTAGTACTATCATTAATGGCCAGGGTCGGGATGGTTACACATCAATCTCTCAGAAAATTTAGAAAATATGCTATTGTTATTGCCTTTCTTGCAGCTGCCTTTTTAACTCCTCCTGATCCATTTAGTCAGTTAAGTTTAGCTCTTCCAATTGTGGTCTTATATGAAATTTCTATATATATTGCTAAATTAATTCAAAAAAATAAAGATGATAACTAATGCACAATTTAATCTACATTAGAGAAAATCCAACTGAGTTTGATAACGCTATGAAACTTAGGGGTGAAGATAATTTATCATCTAAAATTTTAGAATTAGATAAAATAAAAAGAGAAACACAAACTGTTCTTCAGAATTTATTATCAGATAAAAACAAACTATCAAAAGAAATAGGTATTCTTAAGGCTCAAAAATTAGATGCAAATACAAAGATTAAAAAAGTTGAAGACTTAAAAAGTAAGATTGATAACTTAAAAGAATTAGAAGAAATCAAAGATAATGAATTAAATTCTATTCTTTCTCGTTTGCCTAACATTCCAGATAAATCTGTTCCATTTGGAAAGAATGAAAATGATAATATTAAATATAGAGAATGGGGCAATAAACCAGATTTTAATTTTAAACCAAAATTGCATTATGAAATTGGCGAAAATTTGGGATTAATTAATTTTGAATTAGCAGCAAAATTATCTGGTTCAAGATTTGTTGTTTTAAAAAAACAAATTTCTAAATTGGAAAGAGCTATTTCTAATTTTATGTTAGATAAACATACTGTAGAAAATGGTTATATAGAGTACACTTTACCTTTTCTGGTTAAAGATCAATCTTTATTTGGAACTGGACAACTTCCTAAATTTGGAGAAGATTTATTTACTGCTGGTGAGGATCATTGGTTAATTCCAACTGCAGAGGTACCTTTGACAAACTTAGTAAGAAATGAAATTTTAAATATTAACCAACTACCAATAAGAACTACATCATGTACACCTTGCTTCCGATCAGAAGCTGGAGCTTCAGGAAAAGATACTAGAGGTATGCTAAGACAACATCAATTTACTAAAGTAGAATTAGTTTCCATTGTAGAACCTCAATATTCGGATCAAGAATTGGAAAGAATGCTTGAATGTGCTGAAAGTATTCTTAAAGATCTAAATATTCATTATAGAGTTATGACTTTATGCTCAGGTGATATGGGTTTTTCAGCAAAAAAAACATATGATATTGAAGTTTGGTTACCTGGTGAAAATACTTATAGAGAAATTTCAAGTTGTTCTAATTGTGGTGATTTTCAATCAAGAAGAATGAATACAAGATATAAAACTGAAGGAAAAAATCAATACGTTCATACATTAAATGGCTCAGGTTTGGCAGTAGGTAGAACTTTAATTGCTATTCTTGAGAATTATCAAATGGAAGATGGTAATGTTAAAATTCCCGAAGTTTTAATAGAATATTATAATAATAAAACACTATTGTAGTGTTAGACGTACGTATAATTAGACTAATATTAGAATTAAGAGAGTCAGGTATTTCTAATTCTAACGTTTTATCTTCCATTGAGATTATTCCTAGAGAAAAATTTATTCCTGAAAATTATAAAAATCAAGCATATGAAAATATTGCTTTACCTATTGGAGATAATCAAACTATCAGTCAGCCATATGTTGTTGCTAGAATGACAGAACTTTTAGAAGTTAAATCTAATCACAAAGTTTTAGAAATTGGAACAGGTAGTGGTTATCAATGTGCAATTTTGTCAAAATTAGCTAGAAGAGTCTACACTATCGAACGAATTAAAAATTTACATGAGAAATCTTTTAGAATTTTTGAAGAACTAAAATTAACCAATATTGTGTCCAAATATGATGATGGTAATAAAGGTTGGAAAGAGCAAATACCCTTTGATAGAATAATTTTCACTGCAGCTACAAAAAAAATAACAGATGTAATATTTTCTCATATTACTGAAAATGGTATTATTATATGCCCTATAATAAAAAATGATAAACAAATTATTGTAAAATATATTAAAAAAGATCAAAGAATTATTTCAAAGGAATATGATAATGTTTTATTTGTCCCAAACTTAAGTGGTAAGATTTAATTTACTAAATTTTTTATTTTATTTAAAGAGTAAAAGAAATAAGTAATACCTACTACCCAATGCATAATTACTAATCCTATAAACATATATGTATAATCCAATGCTATATATTTGTTTATAGTGATAATAATTATAATAGGAATTAATACAAATCTTAGTATAGCCATATACATAACAATTGATGGTTTTTTTAATCCTTGAAAAGTCGCATTAGAAATAAAAAAAAGCGGGAAGGCAGGAAATCCAAAAGCCCAAATTTTAAGATATGATGAGCCAAAAAAAATAACTTCATTATCATTAGTAAATAACTTCATTGATATTTCTGCAGTGAAAAATAAAATAACTGCTACTATCGAAAGAAGTATAAATCCAGTTGAAATAGCTTTTTTAAATGTTTCTAGGACTCTCTCAGGTTGTTTTGCGCCTAAATTTTGTCCTACTATAGCTGTAACTGCTGTACTTAATCCAAGTAAAGGTAAAAACAATAATTGCTCATATCTTCCCGCTGAAGAAAATCCTGCTATTGCATTGTTACCATAAATACTCACAAAATATAAAATAATATATGAACCAAGTGCTATCATCATAAGTCCAATTGATGCAGGAATACATTGAAATAAAATTTCCTTTAACAATATAAATTTAGGTATCAGGAATTCCTTTTTAAAAACATTATAAATTTCAGTTTTAGTAATTTTATAAAATAAATAAAATAATCCTATTAATTGTGATAATATAGTTGCTATGGCAATTCCTGATACTCCTAAAGGTTCAAATACAGAAAAATTAAGAAAGTTACCTGAAATTAATATTGGATTTAATATAATATTTAGAAAAAAACTAAATATTAAAACATTTCTATAACTTTTAGTATCACCCAATGCGGCTAAACAGGAGTTCGTAACCATTAAAAGTAAAATAAAAATTGATCCTAAATAAATTATATTCATATATTCTTTAGAAAGTATCAATGTATTTTGATCATCATTAATAGATTTTAAAATACTTGAACCAAAGTTAATACCAAATATTGATATTACTAATCCTATAATGATAGCTAAACCTAATGATTGACAAAATATATTACTCGCTTTTTTAATATTTTTCTCACCTACAGAATTCGCAACTATACTTGTCGTTGCAATACTTAATCCAATTCCTAATGCTATGATTACAAAATATATAGGAAATGTTTGTCCAATTGCAGCTAAAGCAGTTTCTGATATCATTCTACCTGCAAATATTGCATCAACTAATGAATAAAGATTTTGAAAAATTGTTCCTATTGAAGAAGGTAAAGCAATTTTCCAGAATAATTTAAATATATCCTCATTTAATAAATTAATTTTTTTCATTTTTTCAAAAATATCTAACTTTAGGTTTAAATACTTCATTACTATCTGTTAAATAAGCATTCAACTCTCTTATTAATAATTTTAGATTTTTAAATATTAATTTATTATTAAAATTAATAATTAATAAACCACTACCTTTCATTCCTCTATTATCGTCGTCTTTAAGAATAGGTAATTCTAAATTAAGTATATTTGAAATTCCTTTTTTTCTAATCGTTTCAATAAAAATATCATTTTCAGGGTAACTTAATATTGGATACCATATTAAAATCTTTGCTCTTTCAAATTTAATTTCAATATTATCATCTTTTATTTCATATGAAGGATCAATAAATATAAAAAAATTATTATTTATATTTGAAATTTTATTAATATATTCAAAACCTGAAGAATTTATCAATTTAACATTATTAAAATTAGTTAAATTAATTTTTAAACTTTTAAATTCATTACTATGCATTTCACATAAAAATAATTTATCTTTAGCTTCAGATATATTTGAAATTATAAAAGGTGATCCTGGATAAAAAGTATCATTTTTTGTTATTTTTTTTAATATTCTTAAATAATTAATAATTAGCTTGTTATCACCAGTGTATTTTTCTATTTTTTTTATACCGTATTTATATTCTTTAGTTTTATCCATATATCTTGACGAATATTTATATATTCCATTTCCTGAATGGGTATCAATATAAGTCATTGATTTACAATGTTTTTTAGATAAATTATAAAGATATATTAATACAATATGCTTCAGTACGTCGGCATGATTACCTGCGTGAAATCCGTGTTTATAGCTTAACATAAAAATATAAAATATAACTTGAAATTAATTACTTATTAGTTATTTAATGAAATTAATTAATCAATATTTATATTATATATACGACAAATAAATAATTAAACCTCATAAAATCATTAACAAAGGAGAATAATATATGCCAAGTGGTAAAATTAAATGGTTTAATCCAACCAAGGGTTACGGATTTATTGAAAATGACGATGGAGGAAAAGATGTTTTTCTTCATGTATCTGCTTTAGAATCAGCAGGAATTGATACTTTGGAAGAAGGTATGCCAGTTGAATTTGAAATCGGTGAAAACCGTGGAAAAGAAAACGCTATTAATATTAAGAAAAAATAATATTTAATTGAATTCAAACAAACTTTTAGAATGGATTGGCGTAACTACAGCCATACTTTATTCCCTACTAGTTGCATTTAACATTGGATTAGAATTTATAGGTTTTTCATTATTATTGCTATCAGCAATATTAATTGGAGTCTGGGCCTATAAATTAAAACACAATGGAATATTGTTTTTACAGTTTTTCTACGCTAGTGCAGGTATTATAGGAATGTATAGATGGTTTGGATAAAAATATTTTTTTTATTTTTACTTTTATATTCTTCAATTGCATATTCTACTGAATTAAATGATGAAGAAGAAATGTACTTTAACTTTGTAGATTTAAACAATGATGGAGTTATTTCCTATGAAGAAATTGAACAATCATTAAATCTACTTTTTCAAATTATAGATCTGAATAAAGATAATAAAATTTCTCAAAATGAGATAAATGAATTTAAAGGTATTATTGAATCTTTAAGATGAGTATTTGGGGTAGAGTTATAGGCGGGGCAGCAGGATTTGCTTTAGGCGGACCTATAGGAGCTATCTTAGGTGTAATGGCTGGAGGCGCTTTTGACAGAAGATCTAAATCAAAATCATCATTCAACTTCAATCGAATAAATAACAATCAAAAACAACAAATTTTTACATTAAGTTTTATTATTTTAGCTGCAAAATTAGCTAAGTCAGATGGCATTGTATCAGATGATGAAATCAGAGCATTTAAAGAAAAATTTAAAGTTCCAAAATCTGAAATTCCTAAAGTTGGAAAAATATTCAATGAGGCAAAAAAAGATACGTATGGCTATAAACAAATAGCAAATCAAGTAGGGGATTTATTTTCAACTAATAAAATTTTATTAGAAGAATTATTAAATAATTTATTTTATATTGCTGCATCTGATGGAAAGGTATCTATTAGCGAAATAAATTTGTTAAGATCAATTTCTAAATCGTTTAAATTTAGTGAAAAAGATTTTCAAAGAATTTTCCAATCAAATTTAAAAAATAGCGAATCTGACCCTTACAAAATATTGGGTATGAATAGATCGAGCACTGATAATGAGATAAGAAAAAAATGGATAAAATTAAATAAAGAACATCACCCAGATAATTTAATTGCCAAAGGTATGCCAAAAGAATTTATTAAACAATCTAATAAAGAGTTAGCAGCTATTAATATTGCTTACGATAAAATTAAAGAAATTAGAGGAATTTCTTGATACCTAAAGATTTATCTGTCGATAATATTAATAAAACTTATAAAAAAATTAGACCATTTATTAATAAAACTCCTATTTTAAAGTGCCCTGATGATATTGATAATTATTTTTCTACTAATTTATTTTTTAAATGTGAATTTTTCCAAAAATCTGGTTCATTTAAGGCAAGAGGTGCGATTAATAATATAATTTCTCAAGATCAGAATAAATTTAATAAAGGAATTACAGCAGTTAGTGCTGGAAATCATGCAATTGCTGCATCATTTGTGGCCAATCAATTTAAATTGAAAAATAAAATTTTCTTATATGAAAGTGCAAATAAATATAGAGTTCAAACTTGTAAAAATTATGGTGCTGACATTATCTTTACAAATCCAAAACAAGCATTTCTTGATGCTGAAAATGCTAAAAATGAAGGTTACTATTTTATTCACCCTTTTGACGGTCCATTGACTTTACAAGGTAGTGCTACCTTAGGTTTAGAAATTGTAGAGTTTTTAAAATCAATTAATACTAGAATTGACAATTTATTAATTTCAGTAGGAGGAGGGGGATTAATAAGTGGTGTTTCGTCGTATGTAAAACAATTTTATCCTAAGATTAAAATTATTGGTGTTGAGCCTGAAAAAGCTAATGGTTTAAATCAAAGTTTTAGAGCTAACAAACCACTAAATAATGTTAATGTTAACAGTATTGCTGACAGCCTTTCAGCACCTTTACATATGCAATATTCTTTTGATGTAGCAAAAGAAGTAATTGATGAAATGGTAACTGTTTCTGATGATCAAATGAAAGAATTTATGGTTTTTTGTTATAAAAAATTTAAGTTATTTCTTGAACCAGCATGTGTTGCCGGACTTGCTGCTTTAAAATATAAAATCAGTAATGAGCTTATTGGAAAAAATACAATGGTAATATTGTGTGGCTCCAATATTGATAAAAAAACTTGGTTAAATTTAACTAATTAATCTGGAAAATATAAAATACCACCACTTAATTTTTTTTTCACACCTGTAGTATTTTTATTACTTATTACTAAATTTTTAAAAGATCTCATACCAATATATGCAAACATTTGAGCTTCTACTAAATCACCATTTATTTTATATTTATCAATAAGTTCAATTTTTTTATTCAGTTTATTCACTAATATTTCTTTGAGTAATTTATTTTTTCTTCCTCCTCCAGTAAGTAAAATTTTTTCAATCTTGAATTTTTTATTTTTTAATAATTCTTTAAATCCAATATAAGTCATGTAGTTAGCAGTCATTAGTGCATCATATTTGTCCAATTTAATAAGTTTATTAAAGTAATTTCTAAAATAATTTCTATCTAATGATTTTGGGAAATTTTTCTTAAAAAATTTATCTTTTTTGAATTTATCGATTAATTTATTATCAATCTTACCTTTTCTTGCATAATTTCCATCATTATCAAATTTTTTTTTAAAAAAATAATAGCAAAGATCATCAGTTAAGCAATTTGCAGGTCCTATATCCGATGATAATAATGTTCTTGAAACTAAAGTTGAAAAATTTGCTATACCTCCAAGATTGACTATAATCGCTTTTTCCTTAATTTTTTGTATTAAAAACTTATGATAATATGATCCAATTGGTGCTCCTTGTCCGCCATTTTTAATATCATTATCTCTTAAGTTACTTATAGTTTTAATTTTAAGATTTTTTGCAATTTTATTTCCATTTCCTAATTGTATAGATATTTTATTTGATGGGTCGTGATAAACAGTCTGCCCACTAATTGATATTAAATCTATATTTTTTTTATTAATTTTTTTTTGTTTTAGAAACAAAATTATTTTTTTTTCTAAAATACCTGTAACGAACTCATCTTTTTTTAAAAAATATTTTTTAATTTTATTATTAGTTTTTGGTTTATTTTTTATTAAATTAGTTATTATATTTTGATAATTTTTATCAAATTTATATGATTTTTCACATTTAATTTTTACAAAGTCAGTCCCATTTGTATTAATCAAACTAATATCAATACCATCCATTGATGTGCCTGTCATAACTCCTAAGACATTAATTTTTGATTTTTCACTCATTTTTAATCAAATTTAATTTTGCACATTTTATCAACAAACATATCAACAAAAAAAGTTTAATTACTTTTAAAAATACATTTTTTTTGTTGATTGATAAATAATAAATAGATAATTTGATATTAATTATTACACGCAAAGGTAATAATCAATTTAATAAAAGGAAACGATTATTAAGTTGTATCGGGAGGAAATGCACGATACATAAAAAGGATCTAGCTTGCTGGGTCCTTTTTTTTTGTTTCATAGACAAATCTTTTAAATAAAGTATCAGCCATTCAATAATGATAACAAATTATGAAAGAATTTTAGATATTATTTTAGATGATCTTATCCCATTAACAAAAATTTCAATAAATGAAGGAAATAAAATATTTGGTGGATTTATTGTTAAAAAATCTGACCTAAGCCTCGTTTGTCTAGGCACAAACCAGGAAATCAAAAATCCTTTATTTCACGGAGAAATTTCAACACTTTTTAATTTATTTGAAAAAAAACTATTTAATACAAAAGATTATTACTTCATAAGCACGCATCAGCCTTGCTCTATGTGTTTATCAGCTATTACCTGGGCTGGATTTGATAATTTTTACTATTTTTTTTCATATAACGAAACAAAAAAAGGTTTTCATATTCCGCACGATCTTAAAATTTTGACAGAGGTTTTTAAGATCAAAGATGGTAAATACAATATAAATAATGATTATTGGGAGAGTTACTCAATTTTATCGGAAATTAAAAGATTAGGAATAGATGGCATATTATCAGATAAAATTTATCTTATCAAAGAAGAGTACCAAAAATTGTCAGAAATTTACCAAAAATCAAAAATTGATAATACAATACCTCTAAATTAATTGTTAAATTATAAAAATAAGTATACAAATAATCAACGGGAGATACTGAAATTTCAGAGCCGAAGGAGCAACGACCCGGAAACTCTCAGGCACAATGGACCGTTAAAATAAAACTCTGGAAAAGAGCATTTAGCTCTACCGAAGGTGAAAAGCTCTCAGGTAAAAAGACAGAGGGGTAGCTTGGAGAATTTGTTTGAACCAGTTACCAATAGACATTCCGCTGAAAAATTTTCATAAAAATAATGGTGCTAAAATGATACCCTTTACTGGTTTTAATATGCCGATTAATTATAAATCAGGCATAATTAATGAGCATAAAAATGTAAGAAACCATTCTGGTATTTTTGATGTAAGTCATATGGGGCAGGTGTTAATAGAAAATAACAATTTTCATATTAATAATTTAGAAAAATATATTCCATTAAAATTAAATAATTTAAGAAAAAATAAATCAAATTATACTTTTTTACTTAATGAAAATGGTGGTGTGGTGGATGACTTAATCGTTTCTTTAATAGATATAAACAGCAAATTTTTTTTATACATCGTTTACAATGCATCTAGAAAAATTGAAGATGAAAAAATTTTTTTAAAATGTGCTCCAAAAGCAGAAATAATTCATAGCAAAAACTGTTTATTTGCTATTCAAGGTCCAAAATCGATTGAAGTTCTTAATAATATAATTGAAGTACCAGTTGATATGAATTTTTTAGATATTAAAGTATTAAAATATAAAAAAAATTCAGTAATTATAAGTCGATCTGGTTATACGGGTGAAGATGGATTTGAAATTTCTATATCTAATGAACAAGCGGAAGCATTTGTAAGGGATTTATTAGAAAATAAAAATACTATGCTTTGTGGTCTAGGAGCAAGAGATTCATTAAGATTAGAAGCTGGATTGAGTTTGTATGGTCACGAACTTAATGAAAACATTACACCAATAGAAGCAGGACTATCATGGGCACTAGATAAAGATCGCTTAAATGATTCTTCACTAAATGGTTATAAAGTTTTATTAGATCAATTACATAACAAACCTTCAAATAAAAAAATTGGATTAATTTCATTTAATAGATCAATGTTGAGAGATGGAATGATTTTATTTGATAATAATAAAAATGATATAGGTAAAATTACGAGCGGTTGTTTTAGTCCAAATCTAAATAAATCAATAGCTATTGGATATGTAAATTCGCATTTTGAAGAAGAAAAAGAAATTTTTTGTGAAATTAGAAATAAAATGGAATTAGTAAAGAAAACTAATCTACCATTCGTTAAAAAAAATTATAAAAAAAATGGGAGTAACAATGAATGAAAAAAAATATACAAAAGATCATGAATGGGTTTCAATTGATAATGGTATAGCTACTGTTGGTATATCTAATCATGCACAAGAAAGCTTAGGTGATATAGTATTTATTGAATTGCCGTTAGTAGGTAAATCTGTAAATGTAAAAGATGAAATATGTGTGGTAGAGTCAGTTAAAGCTGCTTCAGATATTTATGCACCAATTGATGGTGAAATAATGGAAGTAAATATTAGTTTAGAGAGTGATGCTGCAATTATAAATCAAGACGCTGAAAATACAGGATGGATTTTTAAAATGAAAGTATCAGATCCTAGTCAATATGATGAGCTAATGACTGAAGATGATTATAAAAATTTTTTGGAACAGTAGATGATAGATATAGATAAATTTGCAAGTAGACATATTGGTCCTCGAAATGAAGATATTATTGAAATGCTTCAAGTTGTCGGTAGTAAATCACTAGATGACTTAATAGAAAAAACTATACCAGATCATATTATTTTTAAAGATAAGCTTAAATTACGTCCTGGAATGTCTGAAGAATTCAATAAAACTAATACGCAACTTTTATCTTTAAAAAACAATTTTAAAAAAACTTATATTGGAATGGGTTATTATAATACAACTACTCCCAGTGTAATTTTAAGAAATATATTTGAAAATCCTGGATGGTATACAGCTTATACGCCTTATCAACCTGAAGTAAGTCAAGGCAGATTAGAAATGTTAATGAATTTCCAACAAATGATAATTGACTTAACAGGAATGGATATTGCTAATGCTTCTTTATTAGATGAAAGCACTGCAGCTGCTGAAGCAATGATGATGGCATTTAAAATTAAAAAGAGTTCAAAGTTTACTCTTTGTGTTCAAAATACATGCCATCCTCAAACTTTATCAGTTTTAAAAACAAGAGCTAAACCTTTAGGTATTAAAATTATTTTTGATAAACCAAATGAAGATACATTTGGTTGTTTAATTCAAAATCCTGACACTTTTGGTGAAATTGCAGATTTAGATAAATTAATTCAAAAGAATAAACAAAAAGATATTTTATCAATAATTGCAGCAGATATTATGAGCTTAGTCATAATGAAATCACCAAAAAAATTTGGTGCAGATATAGTTGTTGGTAGTTCGCAACGTTTTGGTGTTCCAATGGGTTTAGGAGGGCCACATGCTGCTTTTTTTGCTACTCTTGATGAGTATAAAAGAATGATGCCTGGAAGATTAATAGGCGTATCTGTTGATCGCACAAATAAAAGATCTTATAGAATGGCATTACAAACAAGGGAACAACATATTAGAAGAGAGAAGGCAACTAGTAATATATGTACAGCACAAGCACTTCTAGCAATAATATCTGCGTCTTATGCAATATACCATGGCCCCGAAAGGCTAAGAAATATTGCTAATAATATTCATCATAATGCAAGATATTTAAAAAAATCTTTAGAGATTCTTGGATTTGAAATTATTTCTAAAAATTACTTTGATACATTATTAATAAAAACATCAGAAGCTAAATATTGGGTTAATAAATCAATTGAGCAAGGTATTAATTTTAGGTTAGTGGATGATGAAACTTTTACTTTGTCTTTAGATGAAACTACCACATTGCAAGAAGTTGATAATCTAGTAAATTTTTTTAATGAACAAAATATTGATATTTTTGCAGAAGAAGTTGAAAATAGAATTGACGTTTCATGTTTTGAAAATGGCTTAATCAGAGAAGACAAAATTCTTACTCATCCTGTTTTCAATATTTACCATTCAGAAACTGAAATGATGAGATATTTAAAAAAACTCGAAAATAAAGATGTTGCTTTAAATAGGTCAATGATACCACTTGGATCATGTACTATGAAACTAAATGCTGCTTCTGAAATGTTACCTATAACTCTACCTGGTTTTTCTAATGCCCATCCTTTCCTAGAGACACATCAAAGACATGGATATAATCAGATGATGGAAGAATTAATATCTATGTTAAAAGATATTACTGGCTTTGATGCAATTTCACTTCAACCAAATGCCGGTGCCCAAGGTGAATTTGCTGGCTTGCTTGCTATTCAAAGATATCACGAAAAGCATGGAGAGAGTAAACGAAATATTTGTATTATTCCTAAAAGTGCACATGGTACAAATCCCGCGAGTGCACAAATGTGTGGTATGGAAATCTCAATAGTTAATTGTGATGACAAAGGTAATGTTGATATTGATCATTTAGATAAAAAAATTAAAGAAGCCGGAGATAAATTGTCTGCCTTAATGATAACATATCCTTCTACTCATGGTGTATTTGAAGAAAGTATTGTTGAAATTTGTGATAAAATTCATAATGCAGGAGGGCAAGTTTATTTAGATGGTGCAAACTACAATGCTATGGTTGGAGTTGCTAAGCCAGGAAAATTTGGCCCTGATGTTTGTCATATGAATTTACATAAGACTTTTTGTATACCGCACGGAGGAGGAGGCCCGGGATGTGGCAGCATAGGTCTAAAAAAACACCTTGAAGAATTTGCACCAGGTCATCCAGTATTTAAAAACGAAATAGGCTTATCTGAACAGGATGCTGTAGCAGCTGCCCCATGGGGAAGCGCATCTATATTACCGATATCATATTCGTATATATCTATGATGGGTGATGATGGATTAAAACTAGCAACACAAGTAGCAATATTAAATGCAAATTATATTATGAAAAGATTGAGTGAATATTATCCCATATTATATAAAGGAAAAAATGGAATGGTAGCGCATGAATTTATTATTGATATAAGACCATTTAAACAAGAAATTAATATTTCAGATGAAGATATTGCCAAAAGATTGATTGATTATGGCTTTCATGCTCCAACAATGTCCTTTCCTGTACCTGGTACTCTTATGATTGAGCCAACAGAAAGCGAGTCTAAAGAAGAGCTAGATAGATTTTGTGAAGCAATGATTTCTATACATGGAGAAATTGAAAAAATCAGAAATGGCTCTTTTGATAAAGTTGACAATCCAATCAAAAATGCTCCTCATACAGTAGAGGAAATATCATCTGATGAATGGAAACATTCTTATACAAGGCAAGAGGCTGCTTACCCTCATTCTTATCTTTTAAACAATAAATATTGGAGTCCTGTAAGTCGAATTGATAATGTATACGGAGATAGAAATTTATTCTGTGTTTGTCCTCCTATTGAAGAATATGAAGAAGCTAAAACTGGATAAATGATATATTTCAATGTTTTAATATATATATTTAAAACTAATCATTAGAAAATGATTTATTTAAACCTACTAATAGTTTTCTTAGTTTTAGTCGCAATACATGAGTATGGACATTATATTGTCGCTAGGTTTTTTAAAGCAGAAGTAAGTGATTTTTCAATTGGATTTGGGAAACCATTGTTTAAGTTCACAGATAAGAACGGCACAACTTGGAAAATAGCTCCAATACCGCTTGGAGGTTACGTAAAAATTAAAGGATTAGATAATATTTTTTCTAAAAATAGTTCTCAAGATAAAGGTTCATTTCAATCACTGACTCTATTTCAGAAAATTTCTGTTCTTTTAGCTGGTAGCGTATTTAATATCATAAGTGCTTGGTTAGCATTGTTCTCAATTTTTTTCTTTTTTGGAATTGTTAATTTTCTTCCAATTATTGGTTCTGTTATTGAAAACTCTGCTGCTTACAATAATGATTTACGTGAAGGAGATAGAATATTAGAGATTAATAATAAAAATATTGAAGAATTCTCTGATATTCCAAGAGCTATAGGAAATGCTAACACTGTAAATATTTTAATTGAACGAGAAAATAAAATTATAAATAAAAGTTTTGATTTAATTTTTAATGAAAAATTAAATAAATTTGTAATTGGAATTTCTTCTCCTAGAGATCCAATTATAGACAAGTATAATTTTATTGGTTCTATAAACAATTCACTTGCTTTTATACCAACGTACTATGTTGCTTCTTTTAGTTTTCTACAACAATCTTATAAAGAAAATACTTTAGGTGATCAGCTCGCTGGACCTATAGGAATTGTAAAAAATGCAGATCAAATGATGCTTGATGAAGTTAGGGGTGTATTATTTTTATTCATTATAATTTCATTATTTGTAGGGCTATTTAATCTATTGCCAATTCCACTGTTAGATGGTGGCCATATATTGTATTTTATTATTAGAAGAATTTTTTCAAATTCTCTCCCAGAATTTGTTACTAGAATTTATTTAGCTGTGGGGATAACAATTATTTCTTTTCTCTTTATAGTTGTTACTTATAACGATATTTTTTATAAATAATTAAAAAGGCAGGTCTCATGACAAATTTTGAAAAAGTAAAAGAATTTATGACTACATTTGGTCAAGAAGTAAAAAATAAATCAGAATTTCCAAATGAAAAAATTATTAATTTAAGAAAAAAACTTATTGAAGAAGAATATAACGAACTTAAAGAAGCTATAAATGAAAATGATATAGTTGAAGTTGCAGATGCTCTTACAGATATATTAGTTGTTACTTACGGTGCAGGTGCAGCTTTTGGAATTGATTTAGATAAATGTTTTGAAGAGGTTCATAGAAGTAATATGAGTAAACTATCTGTTACTGGAAAACCAATTTATAATGAATTTGGAAAAGTCATGAAAGGTCCTAATTATTCACCACCAGATTTAAAAAAACTAATTTAATCTTAAATAAAATTTTGCTCAATATATGATTACAAATATTAAAGTTTACTATGAAGACACTGATGCATCCGGTAGAGTATATTACTCAAATTATTTAAAATATCTTGAACGAGGAAGAACAGATTTTTTATCTAGTTTAGGTTTTAGTCATAAAGAATTCTATAATAATTATAAAATTTATTTTGTAGTTAAGACATGCAACATTGAATACGTTAAGCCTGCTAATTTTGAAGATATTTTAGAAATAAAAACTTCAATTGTAAGTTTTTCAAAGGCAAAAATTGAATTTAATCAGCAAATTTTAAGAGATGATCAGTTAATAGTTGATTCGAATATAGTAATTGTCTCTATAAATAATAAAAATAAAATATCTAAAATGCCTAATAAAATGCTTGAAATTTTAGCACAAAATCAAATTAAATAGTAATTTATTTTTTCTTTTATAAAAAAATGATAAAATAAGATATGGGTATAGTAACTGATGTAATTCTTCCTTTATCTTTAGCATTTATTATGTTTTCTTTAGGTTTAGGTCTCTCAGTAAATGATTTTACCAGAGTTTTTTTTAAGCCTAGGGATTTTTTAATTGGTTTATTTTTTCAAATAATCGTTTTGCCAATTGTAGCTATTATATTAGTTTTATTTTGGCCTTTATCACCTGAATTAGCGATTGGTGTGATGATACTTGCAGCAGCCCCTGGAGGTGTAACTAGTAATGTATTAACTTCATATGCAAAAGGCAATATAGCTTTATCAATTTCATTAACTGCCATAAATAGTATTCTTTGTGTTATTACTGTTCCAATTATATTGATTACTTCTCTATCTATTTTAGGCTATGGCAGTCTTAACGAAGAGCAATCATTATTTAGTGTAGCTTTACAAATGTTTTTAATTGTTACAATTCCTGTTATTTTGGGTGTTCTTTTAAGCAGTCTTCTCTTATCTTTTGAAAAATTAGCAAAAAATATATCTATTGTTTTATTTGTACTAGTATTATTTGGGGCAATAATATCCCAAAGAGAAAATGTTTTAAGTTATTTTGCTCAAGCTGGATTAATAATGCTTATTTTAAATATTATTATGATGATCATTGTATATTTATTATCAAAACCTTTTAAAGCATCTAAGGAGACATTTAGATGCTGGTTAATGGAGGTAGGACTTCAAAATGGCACCTTAGCTATTGTAGTAGCAAATACTTTTTTTGCTAGTACGGTATATTTAATACCTGCTGCAATTTATAGTTTAATTATGTATGCAACTGCACTACCATTAATTTATTTTCTAAGAAGAAATTAATAGAGGAAAAGTATCACAATCTAAAACGTCATTATCTTTAAGTTTAACTTCAGGAAATGGTGGAGACATTTCACCCTTTCTTTTTATATATCTTGCATCATCACCTGTAAATCTTATAGAAAATGCTCTTCGTCTATTATTTGAATTATTTCCATAAGCAGAATGAATTGTTGCGTAATTAAATGCTATAGCATCACCAATTTGACACTCATATGATAATATTTCATATTTATCTCTATTATTTTCAATATCTGGAATTTTTTCAAATTCTTTATCTTTATGATCATAATCATAACCTTTAAATTTAGTAGGAAGAAAGGTTTTATTCCATTTATGTGATCCTTTTATGAATTCCATAGATGAATTAATGTCAACTTTATCAAGTGGTATCCAAATACTGACGTTATCTTTTCCATTAACACAATAATATCCTTGATCTTGATGCCAAGGTGTCCTTTTTTTTGATCCTCTTTCTTTAATTAAAACATGTTCATGAAATAAATTTACTTTTTTTGACT
>CACEMR010000022.1 GCA_902560725.1 uncultured Alphaproteobacteria bacterium | reverse complement strand
TTAATACAATCCACAAAATTCATTCCATGTATTGGGTCTCCACCAATGCCAACACATGTTGATTGACCTAATCCGACTTCGGTAGTTTGAGCAACAGCCTCATATGTTAATGTTCCTGATCTACTCACTATACCAATTTTACCTTTTTTATGAATGAACCCTGGCATGATTCCAATCTTACATTCTGAAGGTGTAATTAAACCTGGGCAGTTGGGGCCTATTAAATATGTTTTGGTATCAATAATTCTTTTTTTGATTTCAATCATATCTAAGACTGGAATACCTTCTGTAATACAAACTATTAATTCAATATTTGAGTCTATAGCTTCGTGAATTGCTTTAGCTGCAAATTTAGCTGGTACATAAATTACTGTTGCATTTGCTTTAGTTTGTTTGACTGCCTCATCAACTGTGTTGAATACTGGTAAATTTAAATGTGTTTGACCCCCTTTGCCTGGTGTCACACCTCCAATAAGATTTGTACCATAAGCTATTGCTTGTTCCGAATGATATGTTCCTTGAGAGCCCGTAAAGCCTTGGCAAATGAGTCTTGTATTTTTATTTACTAAAATTGACATTATTCTGCAAGCTCTACAGCTTTTTGTGCTGCGTTTGAAAAATCATCTATAGAAAATAATCCTAGTGATGAATTATTGATTATATCTCTTCCTTTTTTGGAGTTTGTTCCTTGAAATCTTATTACAACAGGAAGCTTAAAATCTAATTCTGTTATTGCATCAATAATGCCGCTGGCAATCATATCGCAATGAATAATCCCTCCAAAAATATTTATGAATACTGATTTTACATTTTTATCTGATTGAATTATTTTGAACGCTTTTATTGCTCTTTCTTTATTCGCAGTTCCACCCAAATCTAAAAAGTTGGCTGGTTCCATTCCAAATTGCTTAATAATATCCATTGTTGCCATAGCTAGACCTGCTCCATTAACCATACAACCAATTTTGCCATCAAGTTTAATGTAAACCATATCATTTTCAGAAGCTTCAAGTTCTAATTCATTTTCTTCAGATGCATCCTTTAATTTTTCAATTTGTGGTTGTCTAAAAAGGGCATTATCATCAATATTAATTTTGGCATCAAGCAATATTAATTGTTCATCTTTTGTTACAACAAGAGGATTAATTTCTATTAAAGAAGCATCCATTTCAACATATGCCTTACACAAATTAGATGTGATTTCTCTAAACTGATTAAACTCATTGTTTGAAAAATTTAATTTATCTTGAAGATTTTTACTAATTATAAAATTTTCTAAATTGTCAAAATGAACATACTGAATTCGTTCTGGTGTCTTTTCAGCTACATCTTCTATGTCTACTCCCCCAGCATCAGATACCATCAACATTATTTTTGATTGGTTCCTATCAAGGAGGATACTTAAATAATACTCTCTATCAATTGCACAGCCAGCTTCTATGTAGACTCTATTTACCAGCTTACCTTCACTTACGGTTTGTTTTGTGATTAAGGTATTTCCCATCATTCCCTTAGCTATTTTTTTTGCATCTTCGACTGTATTAGTGATTTGAACTCCACCTTTGTCATTAAATGGATTTAAAAATGTTCCCGCACCTCTTCCTCCAGCATGTATTTGTGATTTAATAACCCAAGGAGGGCCTTTGATATTCCTTAAATCTTTGTCAAGATCTTCAACATTCATTATGTAACTTTTGCCATCCAATATAGGCAAATTATATTTTCTTAAAAGATCTTTGGCTTGATGCTCATGCAAATTCATTTTGATAAAAACGTAATAGTTAGATTAATTAAAAAATACAATTATTTTTTATTTTTCTTACTTAAAAGATTATTAGATAATGTTGTTAGTGATTTCACTGCCTTAACTGAGTAATGAAATTCATTCTTTTCATTATTGTTAAGTTTTAATTGAATAATTTTTTCAACTCCTTTTTTTCCAATAACAACTGGAACTCCAACATAAAGCCCTTTGACACCGTATTCACCGTTAAGATATGCAGCACAGGGTAATAATCTCTTTTGATCCAATAAAAATGACTCTGCCATTTGTATTGCTGATGAAGCTGGTGCGTAATAAGCAGAAGTTTTCATAAGTTTAACAATTTCTGCACCACCTTCACGAGTTCTTTTAATAATTTTGTCTATATTTTTTTTTGAAGTCCATTTCATTTTAATTAATTCAGGCACTGGAATACCAGATACAGTTGCGTATCTCATAAGTGGAACCATTGTATCTCCATGGCCACCTAAAACAAAAGCACTAATATCGTTAATTGAAACATTAAATTCTTTTGATAAAAAATATTTTAATCTTGCACTATCAAGAACGCCTGCCATACCAACACACATATTTGTTTTTAATCCAGATGATTTCTGAAGAACACTTACCATCGCATCAAGGGGATTTGTAATACATATCACAAATGCTTTAGGACAATATTTTTTTATATTTTTTCCAACATTTTGAATAATTACTGAATTTTTTTCTACCAAGTCATCTCTTGACATTCCTGGCTTTCTTGGAAATCCAGCAGTCACTATAACTACATCAGAATTTTTAATATCTTTAAAACTTGAAGTACCTCTAAAATCAGTATGAAATCCTTCAATAGAAGATGATTGCGCTAAATCTAAAGATTTACCTTTCGGCATACCTTCAAAAATATCTAGTAAAACTACATCTCCTAATTCTTTTAAACTAATAAGTTGTGCAAGAGTTCCGCCGATATTACCTGCTCCAATGAGAGCAATTTTTTTTCTCATTTAAGTTTTATACTTTAATTATAATTCTGTAACAATAGCCTTTTTTAAACCAGCAATTTCTTTAGCAGGATTTAATCCTTTAGGACAAGAACGAGTACAATTCATTATTGAGTGGCATCTGTATAGTTTTAGAGAATCGTTTATAGCACTTAATCTTTTTTTTCTCTCAGCATCTCGAGAGTCTTCAACCCATCTTGCTGCTTGTAGTAATACAGCAGGTCCTAAGTATTCATCACCATTCCACCAATAGCTGGGGCAAGATGTAGTACAGCAGAAACATAATACGCATTCCCATTTACCATCAAGTTTTTCTCTATCTTTGGGAGATTGTTTTCTTTCTTCATTTAAATTATCTGAATTGTTATCGTTAGACTTAGGTCTTTCTAACCATGGCTTAATTGAGGCTAGTTGTTCATAAGCTTTAGTTAAATCTGGAACTAAATCTTTTACAACACGCATATGAGGAAGTGGATAGATTTTTATATCATTTTTTACATCTGACATACTTTTGAGACAAGCTAATGTATTCACTCCATCAATATTCATTGCACAAGACCCACAAACACCTTCACGACAAGACCTTCTGAATGTAAGTGTTGGATCAATTTCGTTTTTAATTTTCATTAGGGCATCCAAAACCATGGGTCCACATTTACTTTGATCAATTTCATAAGTATCTAGTCGTGGATTTTTGTCATCTTCTGGATCCCATCTATAAATCACTAATTTTTTTGGTGACTCAGCAATCTCTTTACTCATATGTAATTTTCCAGTTGTGACTTTTGAGTTTGCTGGAAGTGAAAATTCAACCATTAGTAAACTCTCCGTTTTGGAGGAATTGGTTGAACATGATTTGTTAATGTATTCATATGCACTGCTCTAGAACCCATACTTACATCTCCTTTATCATTTAACCAAGCTAAAGAATGTACTAACCAATTTTTATCATCTCTTTCTTTGTAATCTTCACGAGCATGAGCTCCTCTGCTTTCTGTTCTATTGAGAGCTGAGTGTAGTGTTACTTTTGATTGGGCCATTAAGTTATGAAGCTCCAACGCCTCTACAAGGTCTGTATTGAAGACTAATGACTTATCTTTGATATCTATCTTATCTATAGATCTCTCAATTTCATTATATTCATCAAGGCCTTTTGAGATTAAATCATGTGTTCTAAATACGGCACATTTTTTTTGCATTATGTGCTGCATTGATGTTCTTAATTCTCCTGTAGTAGAGTCCCCTTTACTATTCCTAACCTGATCAAATCTACTAATTATATCATCTGTTTTTGCTTTACTTATTTCAATTTTTTTTGAATTGGGTTTTACTTTCTCTTTACAGGTTAAACTTGCTGCTTTTCCAAAAACAACTAAATCAATCAAGGAATTAGTTCCAAGTCTATTTGCTCCATGAACTGAAACACATGCGGCCTCACCGACTGCCATAAGACCTTCACATATACTATCTGGATTTTGATTAGTTGGTCTTAATACTTCAGTTCTATAATTTGTAGGAATGCCTCCCATATTATAGTGAACTGTTGGTAAAACTGGAATTGGATCTTTTGTTAAGTCAACCCCAGCAAAAATTTTTGCAGTTTCCGAAATTCCAGGTAGTCTTTTATGTAAGGTATCTGCATCAATATGTTCTAGATGAAGAAGTACATGGTCTGAGTTGTCTCCACAACCTCTATTTTCACTAATCTCTATAGTCATTGCCCTACTAACTACATCTCTTGAAGCTAAATCTTTTGCATTAGGAGCATAACGCTCCATAAATCTTTCACCATCACTATTTGTTAAATAACCTCCTTCACCTCTTGCTCCTTCTGTAATCAATACTCCTGCTCCATATACTCCTGTTGGATGAAATTGAATAAATTCCATATCTGATAAAGGAAGGTTTTGTCTTAAAGCCATTGCACTTCCATCACCGGTACAGATATGAGCACTAGTTGATGAGAAATAGGCCCTTCCATAACCACCAGTAGCAAGAATAGTTTGATGAGATAAAAAGCGATGAATAGTCCCATCTTCCAGACACCATGCAACTACTCCAATACAATTTCCATTATCATCAGAAATTAAATCAAGAACAAAATATTCAATAAAAAATTCTACATTATTTTTTAACGATTGTTGATACAAGGTATGTAAAAGTGCATGACCAGTTCTATCAGCAGCGGCGCAGGCTCTCATAGCAGGAGCTCCTTCACCATTATTTGTTAAATGACCACCAAATGGTCTTTGATAAATTTTTCCATCCTCTGTTCTGCTGAAAGGCATTCCATATTCTTCGAGTTCAATTACTGCTTCAGGAGCTTTTGAACATAAATACTCAATTGCATCTTGATCGCCTAACCAATCTGAACCTTTCACAGTGTCATACATATGCCACTTCCAGTTATCTTCTCCCATATTACCTAGAGCTGCTCCAATTCCACCTTGAGCTGCTACTGTGTGACTTCTTGTTGGAAAAACCTTAGAAATACATGCTGTTTTTAATCCAGATTCTGCACATCCAAGAGTTGCTCTTAAACCCGAACCTCCTGCGCCAACAACAACTACATCATAATGATGGTCAATTATATTATATGAAGTATTCATAATTAAAATAAATTTCTAAAAATCAAAATAGTCATCAAACACATTAATGAATAAGAGAATAGATTTATAATAAATTTAATAGTTTTCGATCCTTTTTTCGATGTGACATAATCATCAATAATAGTTTGTAAACCTAGTTTTGAGTGAAGCAGCATCACTATCATCATAATATAAAACAATAATAAATTGATATAAGATTTGAAAAAAATCATTATATCATCGTGCTCCATTTCAGATAAGGAAATTGCTGAATAAATAAACCAAAATGTAAGTGGTAAAAGTAATGCAGCTGTTACTCTTTGTGTTATCCATTTTCTTGAGTAATTTTTCATAAAACTGCCCAAACAATAAAAGTGGATAGAAATGTTAAAAATAAAACTACGTATCCAGATATATAAACTGTCGAAAGCTCCATTCCTACGCCGAAAGACCAATACAGTTTTCTGCAACCATTAAAAAGATGGTAAAATATACCAACTGTCCAAAGTATTAAAATAATTTTAAAAAAAATGCTTTTTGAAATTATTTCAAAATATGAAAAATAATCTGGGCCTAAATTGATAAATAAAAACCAGATTGAAATAAGAATTGATCCAATGCTTAGACCAATGCCTGTGATCCTATGCGATATTGAAAACAGTGCAGTTAAAACTGGTTTGTGTATGGATAAATGTGGTGATAATGGACGATTATCAAGCATCTTATTTTAAGGGTTATGGTTTTATATATAAGTATAGTTTTTTCCCAGAAATTCAAAAAAAATTAAAAAAAACTATTTTTTTTTTTTCTTATTTTTCTTTTTGTTGATAAATACTAAAAAAAACTAATAAAACAGCCCTTATTTAATAACTTAAAGTTAAGTATAACTCTTGAATTTTGGATAGTTTGATATTAATTTGAGCTAGCCGGATAATACTCAATTTCTTTGCTTCGGAGGAACGCCAAGGGATTTTAATCATCTTACCCGCCGTTTGGTGATTATATGAGTTTCAAACCTAGAGAAGTGTCTGCCAAGGTACCAACTAGTTGAGATGTCCGGCTTTATTTTAGTTTTGAATTAAAAAAAATCTCCATTCTCTCTGCATATTCATCAGTATATTTTAACATTCCATCTAAGTGATCAGATTCTTCAACTAACCAAAATTCAGCATTTATATTATTTTTGGATGTGTATTCCTTGAAGTAATCAAAATGCCTTGTCAGAACTCTTGTATCAGAGTCTCCATGTGTAAAAAAGTAAGACTGCGTACTAGAAAGTTTTAAAGCAGGAGATAGTGAAGTTGGATCAATTCCTGTTAATATTTTACCAGCCAAACTTACAGCTGGACCAAATTCAATAGATAATCCATATCTAGCAATTTCATCTTTTAAAATCATATCAAATTCTGCTAGAGAACTATCTGCCCAAGTAGCTAATATTTCAGGTTCATTATATGCAGCGAATATTGATGTGCTGGCTCCAAGTGATATTCCATGTAAACCAATTTGATTATCTTTAAATCCAATTTTTTTTAAAAAATCAAAAGCACCCAAAATATCATTATAGCTTTTTAAACCAAGATCTTCAAAAGAGGTAACTTTATCACTTTGGCCATAATTCCTTAAATCTATTGTTAATACATTAAAATTTTTTTTCACTAAAAGTGAAGCAACTAGATTTGACTCTGATTTACATTTACCGTTAGGATTAATACCGTGGGTAACAATAATAATTGGTCTTTTAGGAAAATAGTTAAATAGCCAACCGTTTAACTTTATATCTTTATCACGCGATACAAAATATACATCTTGCCAATCATTTAAAAAATAATCCTTAAATGGAAAGTTTTCTCTAAGAGTTTTTTGAGATATATTTTTATATTGATGTGCATCAATAGAAGTACTCCATTTATTTGGTAAAGATCCCTCATGTAGTCCACACGAATGGTCTATTTTTAGAATTTGATAAGCAACATAAAATCCTGCAGCATAATAACTAAAAATAAATAAGACAATTAATCCAATTAAAAATTGAAATAGTCTTTTCATTTTGTTGGTTGTACTATTGTCATTTGATAAAGTCTACTAGCTGTTCTAGCAAATTCTTCATCAAGACTTTTATTAGTATTTAAATTCGAAATTGGTTTTGAAGCTAATATAACTATAGAACAATTATTTTCATAAAGCATGTCAATTAGGCTTATAAACCTGCGGCATGAGTCTTTTTTTTGATTATTGAGTTCAGGAACATTATTTAAAAAAATTAATTTAAATGTTTTTGCAATATTAATATAATCTTGATGACTCAAGTTGTTTTCACAAATTTTATTAAAATCTGTCATTAAAATATTAGCACTACATTTATCAAATACAATTTCTCTGCTATTAGATTTTACTTTTATTTTTGTTAAATGTGACTCATCAACAAACCTATTAAAGAGTTTATTGAATTCTTCTGTTGTTTCATCATTAATTGGAGTAAAATAAGTCTTAGATTGGTTAAGGGTTTCTCTTCTATAGTCAGTAGAAACATTCATATCAATAATTGAGAAATTTTTTTTTATTAGTTCAATAAAAGGAAGAAAATCAGTTCTTTGTAAACCATCTTTATATAACTCGTTTGGATGAAAATTAGATGAAACAATCAAAAAAATTTTATATTTTTTTAAAAAAAAGAATATTTTTTTAATAATTAAAGCATCAACTATATTAAAAATGTGCATTTCATCAATGTAGAGAAGTTTAAATTTTTTTCCAAGATCTCTAATAAAATTTTCAATAGCTTCATCTTTATTTGACGAACTTTTAACAACTTCATGAATTTTAATCATAAGATTATTAAAGTGAATCTTTTTTCCTACTTTAGAATTTTGATAAAATAAATTTAAAAGGAATGTTTTTCCTGTACCGACTTTTCCATGTAGATAAATACCATCTTTTTTTTTATTTGATGAAAATAAATTAGTTTTTTTATTTGTAATCCAAATAGAATTTATTTTTTTTAAGATATTTATTTGTTCAAGATTTGAATTAATAAAATTATTTTCAACAAAACTATTGTATTGATCAATTACATTAAATGACATTATTTTTTACCTAAAAAAAAAGACAGTTTTTTTAATGCCTCATTTTCTGATTTTGATATTTTATTCATTTCTTTCTTTTTTTTTAATCTTTTATATTCTTTTAAAAGAAAATTTAAACTATCTGATATTGCCTTACTCATTTCTACTTAAAGTAATTGGTAAAATAGTTACAATTATAATCATTGCCAAAGAAATAATAGAAATAAATCCGATACCGAATCCCCAATCAATAATATAACCAAATACAGCTGGTGATAAAGCACTTGCTAATACAACAATTGCATGAAAAACTGCTTTGACTGTCCCTAAACTTTCAAGACCAAAAAGCTCTGCCCATAAAGAACCGGTGAATGGTGATGAAATTCCTAAATTAAATCCATAAAGAGACATATAAATTAATAAAAAAATAAAATTATCAAATGTTAATAAAATTAATATTCCTATAAAAATCGGCAATAATACAAAAAGTATAGCTTTACGAGGATTAAGCATGTCAATTAAAGGACCTCCAAAAAGAAGTCCAACTATTGAGAAACCACCTAAGAAAATAAACCCTGTTCCTAACATTTCTATCGTCCAACCTTTTTGAGTAAAAATAAATATTTGATGAAACATTAAACCAGTTCCAATAAAAGAAAATGTAGATGTGATGGGTATATATATCAGAAAATTTTTATTTTTAATTACATCAATAGTTTTCCATTTTTTATTTTCTTGATTTATTGAGTCTGTAAATTTTTTATGTCTTTCAATTTGGTTGTTAAGAGTAAAATATAAAATTGGCAAAAAAATAATTAAACTTATAGAAGACAAAAGCCAAATTTGTCTGAAAGTAAAAAAACTATTTAAATAAACAACTATAAGTGGCAAAAACATTATACCTAACATACCTCCTAGATTTCCGATTGATATTGCTTTTCCTCTGTCTTTTCCAAAATATCTTGTCATTGATGTAATTCCAGCATGTGTCATTGCTCCTTGACCAAAAAATCTTAAAGCAAAAATTATAATAAAAAGATAAATAACATTTGAGGGAAAAAAATAAATTGCAAGACAGGGTATGCACAAACCTATTGTAACTAGCAATGAATAAATTCTTAGATCAATATAATCAATTAGTTTTGCAAAATTTATTAATAATAATGAGCTAAGAGTAGTTGATAGGGCGTATAACAAACCAAATTCACCATCAGTAAGTGAGTAAAATTTTTTTATATCATCATTAAATAAAGCTATAAAAAAAGTTTGACCATAGCTAGCAAAAAAAATAATTAAAAACCCGTAAAGTAAAAGTTTTGGATCATAAAAGAAAAAATTTTTCATTAATTATCTAAATCTTTTTTAACTTTTCTTAATAATCTAACCATTTTTATTTTATTTATTCTTCCTGTATTGACATTTCTTGGACTGGGATGATAGCTTCCTATTAAAATTTTATTGTCAGGTAGTTTGTTTTGGCTACCATGGCTAAAAATATAATCTTTGTTTTTTATATCGTATTGCTGCTTATAATAATTTATGCATGCATCATAAGCAATTTTACCCAGGGCTAGAATAGTAGATATATTTTTTAAGAGATTTATTTCTTGATTGAAGTATTTAAAACATGTTTTTAACTCTAATGAAGTTGGTTTATCTCCTGGGGGTACACATTTTAAGGCAGTTGTAAGATATAAATTTTTAAGTACCAGTCCATCATTCTTATTTATCGATATTGGCTGATTACAAAAACCTGCTTCAAATAAACATTTAAATAAGAAATCTGCTGACCTATCTCCTGTAAATACTCTACCTGTTCTATTACCTCCATGAGCTGCAGGTGCTAGACCTACCATAAGAAGTTTTGCTTTTTCATCTCCATACCCAGTTATTGGTTTTCCCCAATAATCTTCATGCAAATATTGTTTTCTTTTTTCAGTTGCAATTTTTTCTCTAAAATTCACAAGTCGATCACATTGACGACAATCTATTATAGACTTATTTAATTTAGTTAATGCCATAAGGAAAATATTATTTATATTACAGGTATATGATTAATGAAAGAGCTAAAGCAATACTAGATTTTTGTTTTATTGAAACTGCAAGAGATCAATGGTTTAAAAAGGATGAAAATTTTGACGTTAAGTTAGATGAATTATTTAAAAGAGACTACCTAAAAGCAGTAAACAACGAATATGATGAATGGCAAGATAGTCCCGAAGAATGTGTAGCATTGGTTCTGTTACTTGATCAATTATCTAGAAATTTTTATAGAAATAATTCAAAAGCATTTGAACAGGATTATAAATGCAGATTAATAGTCAATGAAGCTATTGATAGAGGATACTTAGAAGAGTTAGATAAAGACAAAATACATTTTTTATTATTACCTTTAATACATAGTGAGGACTTAAGTGATCATATTTTTGGTCATAAATTAGTTGATACATATTTAAAAGATCATACAGATTATAATAAAATAAAAAAAGCTTGGGATGATCATACAATTGCAATTAAAAAATTTGGAAGATATCCTCATAGAAATAAGGTTCTCGGAAGAATATCAACTGAAAAAGAAAATATTTTTTTAAATCAACCTAATAGTAGCTGGTAATTAAAATATTCTTTCAGTTCTACCCATAAAATAATAAGATATTAGTCCTAACCATTCATGAGAGGCTTGTTGAAAAGAATTTAAGTTAGATAAAAAATTAAAACTAAGTTTAAATTTAATTTTTTTTGTTGTTTTAAAATCAACAGCATATGGAATAAAATTCCAGTTATGTTTTTCGCCAATAAGTATAGCTCTTTTCATATGAGAAGCAGATGTGATTAAAAGCCATTTTTCATTTTTAGTTGGATTAACAATTTTTTTTGTAAATAATATATTTTCATATGTATTTCTTGAACTATTTTCAAATATAATTCTTTTAGTATCTATCCCCACTCTTTCATAAAAAAACTTAGCAGCATCAGCATGGCCTAAATCTGGTCTACCTAAAACTCCTGATCCACCGCTGAAAATTATTTTTGAATTATTAAATTCTCTAATAATTTTTACTGACTCAATTAACCTTTCAGCTGATCCATTTACAGAAACTTGATTAAACTCTTTAAATAAATTAGGGGACGTTGCGCCACCTAGCACAAGTATTCCATCCAAATTATTATAAACTTTACTTGCTAAATGATATTCTTTTTCTAGTTTGTGAATAAGAAAATTTCCTATTGGTAAAATTGAAATAGTAAGCAAAAAAATAAAATTAATTAGAAAAATAAGAATACTAATTTTCTTTAGCCTAAATATATATAAAAAAATAGCAATTAAATTTACAAAAATAAAAAAATTATAAGGATTTAATAACAACCATAAAATTTTTGATAAATAAAAAGACATAATAATTTAAGATTTTATTCTATAGTATATTACAGTGATTTAAAATAAAGGGTCTCGTGGTGAAATGGATATCACACGTGTCTTCGGAACATGAATTTGGGGTTCGAGTCCCTGCGAGACCGCCAAATAATCATGAAGAAGATTAATAGAAGATTTAAATTTCTATAAAATTTGAATATTTAGAAATAATTAATTCTGCAATTTGCACAGCATTAAGAGCCGCTCCTTTTCGTAAATTATCTGAAACCACCCATAGATTCAAACCATTATCTATTGATTGATCATTTCTTATTCTGCTAATATAAACCTTATCTTCACCAGCTATTTCTACAGGAGTAATATATCCTTCATCTTTTCTATGATCAATTACTGAAACACCTTCAGACTTAGATAATATTTCTTTAGCTTCTTTTTCATCTATTGGAGAGTCAAATTCTATATTGATAGCTTCTGAATGTCCTATGAAAACAGCTGTTCTAACACACGTTGCTGAAACATTAATTCCTTTGTCTAGAATTTTTTTTGTTTCATCAATCATTTTTTGTTCTTCTTCAGTGTTACCATTTTCTAAAAAAGCACCAATATGTGGAATGGCATTAAAAGCAATTTGCTTAGTAAACTTATCTTTTTTTAACTCTTGATTTGCATAAACATTTTGTGTTTGTTTAAATAATTCATCCATACCGGTTTTACCCGCTCCAGATACTGCTTGGTATGTTGAAACAACTACTCTGTTTATTATCGCTTTTTCGTGAAGTGGTTTTAATGCAACAACCATTTGTATAGTTGAGCAATTAGGGTTTGAAATTATATTAGTTCTATTTTCATTATCAAAAAATTCATCAAGTACGTCTGCATTTACTTCAGGGACTATTAAGGGGATATTTTGTTGCATCCGAAAATGAGAGGTATTATCTATTACAATACTTCCTGCTTTAGCTGCCTTAGGTGCATATTCTGCAGAAATTTTACCTCCAGGAGAAAATAAGCTTATGTGTGCTTTTGAAAAATCAAATTCTGATAGGTCTTCTACAATAATTTCCTGATCTTTAAACTCCACCTTCTTACCTTTTGATTTTGATGATGCTAACAAAAATAAATTGTCTATTGGAAAATCTCTTTGTTCTAATATCTGAACTATTTCTGTACCTACTGCTCCTGTTGCTCCAGCTACTGCTACATTGTATTTTTGTGTCATTTAATTTCCAGATAAAATTTTAAGTTCTTCAATGACAGCATCACCCATTTCTTGAGTAGAAATAACTTTATCTGCACCATCTTTTATATCTGATGTTCTCAGTCCTTTTAATAATACATTTTGTACAGCCTTCTCAACTAACTGACTATCTTCCTGCATATCAAAACTATATTTTAACATCATTGCAAAACTCATAATCATTGCAAGTGGGTTAGCTTTGGATTGTCCTGCAATATCTGGGGCGCTACCGTGAACAGGTTCATACATAGCTGCCCTTGTTCCATTTTCTTTAACCGGTCCGAGAGCTGCTGATGGAAGCATTCCTAAGGATCCTGTAAGCATAGCGGCAGTATCGCTTAAAAGATCACCAAACAAATTATCTGTAAGAATAACATCAAACTGCTTAGGATAACGAACTAGTTGCATTGCACAATTGTCTGCTAATATGTGTTCTAAATCTACTGATGCGTATTCTTTTTTATGAAGCTCAGTAACTGTTTTTCTCCAAAACAATCCTGTTTCCATAACATTAGATTTTTCTGCAGAAGAAACCTTATTTCTCCTAACTTTCGCTAAATCAAATGCAACCCGAGAAACTCTATCTATCTCAGAGGTAGTATAAACTTGAGTATCAATTGCTTTGCTCTCTGTATCACTTATTTTTGAAATTCCTCTTGGTTGACCAAAATATACTCCACTAGTTAATTCTCTTACAATTAAAATATCTAATCCCTTAACCAAATCTAATTTTAAAGAAGAAGCTTCTGCAAGAGCATCCAAGACAACAGCTGGCCTAAGATTAGCAAATAGATCTAAATCTTTTCTTAATCTCAAAAGAGCTGCTTCAGGTCTTTTTTCTCTCTCAACATTGTCCCATTTAGATCCTCCGACAGCCCCAAATAACACTGCATCAGAGTCCATAGCAACTTGCATCGTTTCATCACTTATAGAGTCACCTTCTTTGTCATACGCAGTGCCGCCAACTAGTCTTTCAGAAATATCAAAAGACATTGATTTGGTTTTTTCCATCCAATTTATAATTTTAAGGACTTCAGACATGACTTCATTTCCAATACCATCACCTGGCAAAATAAGAATTTTTTTATTGCTCATATGAAATTAAATAATCCAAGGTTGGATATTATGAATTTTTTTTTCGTGAATGTCGATTTTGTCATTTTTTTGAAGAGTGAGACCAATATCATCTAATCCCTCAATAAGACATTTCTTACGAAATTTATCTATTTCAAAATTTATAGTTTCATGTTGTTGGTGAATTATTATTTGTTTCTCCAAATTTACACTTATTTCATTTTTTTCTTCTGCTTCATTCATAAGTAAATCAACTTTTATTTGATCAAGTTTAATTGGTAAAATTCCATTTTTAAAACAATTATTATAAAAAATATCAGCAAAACTGGGGGCAATGATAGATTTAAAACCAAAGTCTAAAAGTGACCATGGTGCATGTTCTCTGCTTGATCCACATCCAAAATTTGCACCAGCAATTAAAATTTTTGAACTTTTATAAGGATCCCAATTCAAAACAAAATCATTTTTTATATTACCTTGAATATCATATCTTAATTCATGAAATAAATTTTTACCTAGACCAGATCTTTTAATAGTTTTAAGAAATTGTTTTGGAATTATCATATCTGTATCAACATTAATCATTGGTAATGGCGCAGGAATACTTTTTAAAGTAACAAATGGTTCCATTTTATAAATCCTCAACAGTAGAAAAAGAGCCTTTAATTGCAGAAGCAGCAGCAATTGCAGGGCTAACTAAATGTGTTCTTCCCTCTCTACCTTGTCTGCCCTCAAAATTTCTATTTGATGTTGAAGCACATCTTTCTTTTGGTTTTAATTGATCAGGATTCATAGCTAAACACATTGAACAACCAGGTTCACGCCAATCAAAACCGGCTTCAATAAAAATTTTATCTAAACCTTCTTCTTCAGCTTGTTTTTTTACCAAACCTGAGCCAGGAACAATCATTGAATCTACTGATACTTTTTTTCCTTTAACAACTTTAGCGACTTCACGTAAATCCTCTATTCTTCCATTGGTGCATGAACCTATAAAAACTTTATCGATTTTTATTTTTTGGATTTCTTGTTGCGGTTCTAATCCCATGTACTCAAGTGAGCGCTCCATTGCTTTTTTTCTATTTGGATTGCTCTCTTCATTTGGATTTGGAACTTTGCCTTTTATCGCAACAACATCTTGGGGACTTGTACCCCATGTAATTTGAGATGAAATATCTTCAGCTTTAATTATGATTTCTTTATCGTAGTTAGCACCTTCATCAGATGGAAGTGATTTCCAAAACTTTAGAGCTTTATCCCAATTTTCACCTTTTGGAGCATAAGGTCTTCCTTTTATATATTCAAAAGTTTTATTATCTGGAGAAATTAAGCCAGCTCTTGCTCCAGCCTCAATACTCATATTGCAAATAGTCATTCTTCCTTCCATCGATAAGTTGGAAATTGCTTCACCAGTATATTCGATGACATAACCAGTACCACCTGCAGTTCCAATTTGGCCTATTATATGAAGGATAATATCTTTAGCTGTAACACCTAGATTAAGTTTGCCAGTAACTTCAATTTTCATATTTTTTGCTGGTTTTTGAATTAAAGTTTGAGTTGCAAGAACATGTTCCACTTCGCTTGTACCTATACCAAAAGCTAATGCACCAAAAGCTCCATGGGTAGCTGTATGGCTATCACCACAAACTATAGTCATGCCTGGCTGAGTAATGCCTTGTTCAGGACCCACGATATGAACTATACCTTGTCTGCTATCTAAAAGTGGAAAAAGTGTAACATTAAAATCCTTGCAATTTTTTTCAAGTGTCTCAACTTGAATTCTACTTTCTTTATTTTCAATTCCTTTTGTTCTATCTGAAGTTGGAACATTATGATCTGCTACAGCAAAAGTACTTTGAGGTCTTTTTACTTTGCGATTATTATTTCTTAATCCCTCAAAAGCTTGTGGACTAGTAACTTCATGAACTAAATGACGATCAATATACAAAAGACAAGTTCCATCTTCTTGCTGATCAACAAGGTGATGTAACCAAATTTTATCGAAAAGTGTTTTTGGATTATTTTTTGTCATCCGAGTTATCTTCGGCTGCTATTTTTTTTTGTTCTTTTTGATCCTCTGCAGCTTCTGCTTTTGCTTCTTCAGTTGGTTTAGCTTCTGCTTCTTCAGCTTTTGACTCTTCTACAGCTGGTACTTCTTCTGGCTTTACTTCTGCAGCTGGTTCAGATTCTGATTCTTCGGGTTTTGTTTGTTCTATTGGCTGATCTTCTTCTATAAACTCGTATTGATCAACTTCTTCACCTCTATCTTTATCTGCTATTCTTGCTTTCTTTCCAGATAATTCTCTTAAGTAATACAATTTAGCTCTTCTTACATCGCCTTTTCTTATAACTTCAATTTTTTCAACAATTGGACTAAATAAAGAAAAAACTCTTTCAACACCCTCACCGTGAGAAATTTTTCTTACAGTAAAATTAGAATTTACAGAGTTATTTTTTCTTGCGATACATATGCCCTCAAATGCTTGTAATCTTGATTTGCTTCCTTCAGTAATTCTTAAAGTAACCTTTAGAGTATCTCCAGGGCGAAAAGTTGGAATTCTTTTTTTTGAAGTTAGTCTTTCAATTTGTTTTTTCTCAAATGTCTCTAATAAATTACTCATTTTATATTCCTTTTTTAAAAAGATCTGGTCTTAATGTTTTAGTTTTTTCAATTGACTTATCTTTTCTCCATCTTTCTATTTTTTCATGGTGTCCAGAAGTTAGCACTTCAGGAACTTCATGTTTATTTCCTTGATTATCCTCCCAGACCTGTGGTCTTGTATAATGAGGATATTCAAGTAGATTATTGGAAAAAGTTTCTTCCAATAAACTTTGTGGTTGCCCTAATACTCCAGGAATAAGACGAATACAACCTTCAACTAACACTTGAGCTGCAATCTCACCTCCAGAAAGAACATAATCACCAATGCTAATTTCTTGAAAACCTAATGTTTCTATAACCCTCTGATCTACACCTTCAAATCTTCCGCATAAAATCACCATTTCAGTATGTTGTGATAGCTCTTGAAGGATATTTTGGGTTAATTTTTGGCCCGAGGGGGTTAAAAATATTTTCCTTATACTTTTGCTATTAAATAATACAGAGTTTAGAGCATTTTCTACCACATCAGGTCTTATAACCATTCCAGGACCCCCTCCAAAAGGCTGATCATCAATACTACCTCTTTTGTCTATTCCAAAATCATGCAAATTAATTGTTTCAAGTGAAAACTTTTTATTATCTAAAGCATTGCCAATTATGGAGTGACCTAGTGCTCCAGGAAACATTTCTGGGTAAGGTGTTAAAATAATAACTCTCATACTATTTATTCTATTATTCCCTTAATTGGATCAGCAATTATTTGTTTTATATCAACATCTACTGAAATAATATTTGTGCTATTAAAAGGTATTAATATAGTTTTTTTATTAGACTGTACTTCTAATAAGTCACCAGCGCCAAAGTTTTTTACATCTAAAACTATACCAATTTTTGATTTATCTTTACTAATAAGATTACAGCCAATTAAATCACTTATAAAGAACTCATTATTTTTAGTAGTTGGTAAATTATTTTTGTAAGAATAGATTTTTTCACCTTTTAAAATTAGAGCAGTCTCTCTTGAATTACATTTTTTTGGATGAACAACACATTTATTATTATTAAAAGATATTTTTTTAAAATCCCAAATTACTGATTTATCAAAATTAAAATATGAATTTAATCCTCTAAATACTTCAAAGGTGCTTGTCATAAAATTAACTTTAATTTCTCCCTTTAAACCAACAGGCGCACTAAATTGTCCAACAAGAATTTTATC
>CACEMR010000021.1 GCA_902560725.1 uncultured Alphaproteobacteria bacterium | reverse complement strand
TAGCTAGAGGATTTAATGTTATTCACGGTGACGCTGAAAATGATCTAAGTCAATACTCCAATCGTAGTTTTGATTATGTAATTCTGAGTCAAACTTTACAAGCTATGATGAAACCAAAGGAAATATTATCTGAATTGTTAAGAATTGGATCAAAGGCTATTGTTTCATTTCCTAACTTTGGACATTGGAAAATAAGATTTCAATTATTAATTTCAGGAAGAATGCCAGTTACTGAAAGCTTGCCATACACTTGGTATGACACACCAAATATTCATTTTTTCACAATAAAAGACTTTCTTAAACTGTGTCATGATATGAATATAGTTATTGAAAAAAGTATTGGCTTAACTTCAAAAGGTAAGCAGTTTGATATTAGTGAGTCGATAAGTGGTGTTAATTTTTTTACACATGAAGCAATATTTTTATTAAGCTATAAAAATTTTGAACCTATAAAAATGAAATCAACTAAAAAAATTTTTGTGAAAAATTCAGTTATTGCTAATTAATATATTTATGAACATCAAAATTATACATCAATTAAAAGATAATTATTCTTATATTCTTTTTGATAAAACTAAAGATAGCTTTGTTATAGATCCTGCAGAAAGTAGGCCTATAATTGAATTTATTAAAATAAATAATTTGAAACTAAAAGATGTATTTATTACACATCACCACAAAGATCATACTGCAGGTGTTAATGGTATTTTAAAAGAATTTCCAGAAGTAAACATTCATTCACCAAGTTCTCAAATAGAAAATACAAGATTTGTATTACATAATAATGATGAGGTAAGTTCATCTATTAATTCTTTTAAAGTGATTGCAACACCTGGGCATACTTTAGATCATATAATTTACTTTGATAAGAATAATAAAATTCTATTTAGTGGTGATACACTTTTTAGATTAGGATGCGGAAGAGTGTTTGAAGGAACATTAAAAGATATGTTTTTAAGTTTACAAAAAATAAATGAACTAAATAATAATACAATTATTTATTGTGGTCATGAATATACACTTGCAAATCTGAAATTTCTTGAAAATATAGTAGATAAAAAAGAGCTGTATAGTAACATTCGTAAAAGAATTGAGGATGATTTAAATAATAAAGGCAGTTCAGTTCCTTTTGTATTAGAAGAAGAAAAGGTTTATAATCTCTATCTTAATCAAAGTTCTAAAATAGCTAAAACGATAAAAGAAGAGTTAAGACTAACGGATTTTGAGTTATTTTCATTTTTAAGAGAAAAAAAAGATACCTTATAGAACTATGATTTTTGAGAATTTAAGGCATATTTTTAATTTGACTATTCTTATACTTCACTGTAAACCGCGCCCAGAAAGAGACAAATGTTAGCAATATTTAAGACTGGTGGAAAACAATATTCAGCGAAAGCTGGTCAAATCCTTAAGGTTGAAAAACTTAATGGTCTTAAAGGGGATAAGGTTTCTTTCACAGATGTGCTTGCTATTAGCGATGAAAAAACAAACAATTTAGGTGAGCCCATTCTTAAAGATGCCACTATTGAGGCAAAAATTGTGGATCAAATTAGAGATAAAAAAATCATTGTTTTTAAAAAAAGAAAAAGACAAAATTACAGATTAACCCAAGGACATAGACAGTATTTAACTGTTTTAAGAATAGAATCTATTTCATATGGAGGAAAGAAATCTTCAGCATCTCCAGAAGCAAAAAAAGTAAAGAAAACAGAAAATAAAAATGTCACTAAAAAAGATGAGAAAACAGAAGTAAAAGTATCGAAAAAGAAAGTTGTTACTAAGAAAAAATCAAATAAAGCTTCACCTGTCAAAAAAAAATCGGTAAAAAAATCAGTAAAAAAAACAACTGAAACCAAGAAAGATAAGTAATGGCAACTAAAAAAGCAGGTGGTAGTTCAAGGAACGGAAGAGATTCCGCGGGTCGCAGACTTGGAGTTAAAAAGTTCGGTGGTGAAAGTGTACTTGCAGGCAATATTATTGTGAGACAAAGAGGTACCAAATTTCATCCAGGTGACAATGTAGGAATAGGTAAAGATCATACAATTTTTGCAACTACAAATGGTAAAGTTACATTCAAAAAAACAAGAGTTAGAACTTTTGTTTCCGTTGTTCCCACACAATAATAATATTTTCTAAATTTCAAATATTAAAATGAAGTTTTTAGATCAAGCAAAAATATTTATTGCATCGGGAAAGGGTGGTGATGGATGCGCTAGTTTTCGTCGAGAAAAATATATTGAATTTGGAGGACCCAATGGTGGAGATGGGGGTAAAGGTGGAGATGTAATATTTAGAGTGGATGAAAATCTAAATACTCTTATAGACTTTAGATACCAGCAACATTTTAAAGCTAAAAATGGCGAAAATGGTAAAGGAAAAAATCAAACTGGAGCGAATGGCAATGATATTATAATTAAAGTTCCTCCAGGTACAGAAATTTATAATGAAGATAAATCTTTACTACTATTTGATTTAATAAATAAGAATGAAGAATTTCGATTAATTACAGGAGGAAATGGTGGTCTAGGTAATAGTCATTTTAAAACTTCAGTTAATCAGGCTCCTAGAAAGTTTACAAAAGGTGAAGAAGGAAATGAGAAATGGATTTGGCTATCTCTAAAATTATTTGCAGATATTGGCGTTATAGGTATGCCTAATGCAGGAAAATCAACATTATTATCAAAAATTTCAAATGCAAACCCAAAAATTGGTGATTATCCATTTACAACTTTAAATCCTATACTTGGAACGGTCAAGCGCTTCGATAAAGAAATTATATTAGCTGATATTCCAGGATTAATTGAAGGAGCGCATGAGGGAAAAGGATTGGGAGACAAGTTTTTAGCCCACATTGAAAGATGTAAATTTTTACTTCATTTAATTGATGTTACAGACAAAGCATGGCATAAGAATTACAAAACGGTACGTAATGAAATTTCCAAATACAGTAAAAAAGTATCATCAAAAAAAGAAATAGTTGTATTTACAAAAATTGACTTGATTAATGCAAATTCAAAAATAAAAATTTCTGAAATTAGAAAAAAATTTAATTCTGATTTATTTTTTATATCAAGTTATAATAATGAAGGTATAGATAAACTAATGAATTTTTTATTTAAATTTAACGATTTTTCAAATGATTAATAAATATAAAAAAATAGTAATTAAGATAGGCTCTAATTCAATAGTCAATTCTAAAACAAAAAAAATCAAATCTAAGTGGTTAGATGGTTTGTGTAAGGATATTGCAAAAATTCATAAATCTAAAAAAATTGTAATTGTATGTTCAGGCGCTATAGCTCTTGGATCAAAAAGTATATCAGAAAAAAATTTGAGAAAATTAGAAGATAAACAAGCAGCTGCTTCAATTGGGCAAATTGAATTAGCACATCAATGGAGAAGCAAATTAAAAAAATATAAAATAAATGTTTCACAAATTTTGTTAACACTTGAAGACAGTGAAGAAAGACGACGTTATTTAAACGCAAGAAATACATTATCTTCACTACAAGATAAAAATATTATCCCAATAATAAATGAAAATGACACAGTGGCTACAGAAGAAATTCGGTATGGAGATAATGATAAACTTGCTGCACGTGTTGCACAAATGATCGAAGCAGATTTATTAATTTTACTTAGTGATATAGATGGACTGTATGATGATAATCCAAAAAAAAATAATAATGCGAAAAAATTAACAGAAATTTTTAAAATTGATAAGAAAATTGAAAATTTAGCAAAAAAACAAACTTCAGAACTAGGAAGTGGTGGCATGAATACAAAAATTTTAGCAGCTAAAATATGTTCTGGTAATGGATGTACTACAGTAATTACTAATAGTAATAAAAATAATCCAATAAGTGATATTAATAAATTTAATTCAACAACTTTTTATCCAGTTGTGTCTTATAACTCTTCAAAAAAGAAATGGTTGTTGAATCATCTTAAACCTTCTGGATCAGTTATTGTTGATAGTGGTGCAAAAAAAGCTATTTTAAAAAATAAAAGCTTACTCCCAGCAGGTATTATAGAAATCAAAGGCAGATTTAAAAGAGGAGATGTAATATCAATTATATTGAGAAATGGTCAAAAAGTGGCAATAGGTATATCAGCTTATGACTTTAGTGATGCCAAAAAAATAATTGGTAAAAATAGTAAAGAAATTTCTAAAATTTTAGGTTTCGAAGGAAGGGACGAAGTGGTACATAAAGATAATTTGGTTAGATTTTCCTCATGAGTATTGAAAATAATATTATTGAACTTGGAAAAAATGCAAAAAGTTCTGCGCTAGAAATGAAGCTGTGCAGTAGTGAACAAAAAAATATCGCGTTAAAAAACCTCATAAAAAATTTAGACCTCAACAGAGAAAAAATTTTAAAAGCAAACAAAATTGATTTGGAAAATGGAGAAAGAAAATCATTATCAAATCCCCTTATAAATAGATTAACTTTATCTAATAAATCAATAGATAGTTTAATACAATCAATACAAGATATAATTAAAATACCAGATCCAATAGGTATAACTTTAGAGCAATGGGAAAGACCAAATGGATTAAGTTTTAGAAAAATTTCAACTCCATTAGGAGTGCTTGGTGTAATTTATGAGTCTAGGCCAAATGTTACTGTAGATGCTTCTTGTCTTTCTATTAAATCAGGAAATTGTATAATTTTAAGAGGGGGAAGTGATAGTTTTCATTCTTCTAAAGAACTTGTAAACAATATAACATACGCATTTAAAGACGCAGGCCTTCCTGAATATTGTGTTCAAATGATTGATACACCTGAAAGAGAAGCTGTTGATTACCTATTAAAAATGAATGATTATGTTGATGTAATTATCCCTCGAGGTGGTAAAGGTCTTATTGAAAAAATAAATTCTACAAGCAAAATACCTGTTATCAAACATTTGGATGGTATATGTCACGTATTCGTTGATAAAGAAGCTGATTTAAAAATTGCAGAAAAAGTTGTTTTTAACAGCAAGATGAGACGTCCGGAAATTTGTGGAGCTGCAGAAACTCTTTTAATCGATGAAAATATAAAAGATAAAGCAATTAATATTTTAAATCCACTTAAAGCAGTTGGATGTGAAATAAGAGGTGATGAGTTTATTCAATCATTAGACAAGGATTTTAAAATTGCAAATGAAGAAGATTGGTCGTTGGAGTATCTAGATAAAATTATATCAGCAAAGATCGTATCTGGGGTAGATGGAGCAATCGATCATATTAACAATTATTCCTCTGGTCACACTGAATCAATAATTACCAATAATGAAAAAACATTTGAAAAATTCTTTAATAAGGTTGACAGTGCAATCATCCTTAAAAATGCATCTACTCAATTTGCAGATGGTGGAGAATTTGGATTTGGGGCAGAAATTGGTATTTCAACTGATAAAATACATGTTAGAGGACCGGTTGGAACAAAACATTTAACCACATTTAAATATGTCGTTAATGGCAACGGTCAAGAAAGGCCATAGTTGAAAAAGATTGGCTTGCTTGGTGGATCTTTTGACCCTCCACATAAAGGTCACTTATTTATATCAAGAGAAGCTAAAAAAATACTTAAGCTTGATGAAATTTGGTGGTTAGTTACTCCACAGAACCCTCTTAAAATTTCTATACCAGCAACTTATAGTGAAAGAGTAAAAAATTGTAAGAATATTACTCGGAACTTTCCTATTAAAATTAAAGAAATTGAAAAAAAAATAGAGGCAGATTATTCTTTTAAAACAATTAGTTTTATTCTTAATCATTATAATAATATTAAATTTTTTTGGCTTATGGGTGCAGATAATTTAATTAATTTTCATAATTGGCAGGAGTGGAAAAAAATATTTAATAATATGTCTATTGTTATTTTTAAAAGACATGGCTATAATACTCAAGCTTTGAAAAGTATCGCTGCACAACATTTTAAAAATAGTAAAAAAATTAAGACTAATATAAGCTTTTTAGATTTTGATGAATTACCATCATGGACAATCATCGAAAACAAAGAAATAAAAATTTCATCATCAGAAATTAGAAATCAAAGAGAGAAACTTAGAGGTAAAAATTAGTAAATTGTCCATTACAAATAAAATTTTATCTATTTTAGATGATGCAAAAGCTGAAAATTTAAAAGTAATTGATTTATCAAATAAATCTTCAATTGCAGATAGCTTTATAATTGCTACATGTAGATCCACTAGGCATGCTGATTCTACAGCTGATGAATTAATTAAAAAATTAAAAAAAATAGGTATCAAATGTCCTAATCCTGAAGGAAGGCCAACTTGTGATTGGATAATAGTTGATACGGGCTCAATAATTGTTCATTTATTTCGTCATGAGACAAGGCAGCTATATAATTTAGAAAAACTATGGGAAGTTAGCTTTGATTCTTCAGAAATTAAACTAGCTTAATATAATGAACTTTAAAAAAATAATGCTTAATTTTATTAAACTAGTTTTTATAATTTTTATATCTTTTCCTTTTGCACTAAATGCTGCCTCTGATGAAGAAGAAAAATATAAATACCTAGATTTATTCGGACAAGTTTTTGATCGTGTACGATCAGCTTATGTAGAAGAAGTTAGTGATAAAGAATTAATTGAAAAAGCTATTGATGGAATGTTATCTGGTCTTGATCCTCACTCTGGTTATATGAATGAAGAAGTTTGGCAAGAAATGCAAATGGACACTAAAGGAAAGTTTGGTGGACTTGGTATAGAAATTACTATGGAAGAAGGTTTTGTTAAAGTAATATCGCCTATTGAGGATACTCCTGCATATGAAGCTGGAATATTAGCTGGTGATTATATTATTCAAATAGATGATACACCTGTTTTTGGCTTAACTTTAAATGAGGCAGTGGAACTAATGCGAGGTGAGAAAGGAAAGCCAATTACAATCACAGTATCTAGAGATGGCAATGAACCCTTTGATGTAGAAATTATTAGGGACTATATAAATATTAGATCAGTGAAAAGTGAATTAGTAGATGATGTAGGTTATTTAAGAATTACATCTTTTAATGAACAAACAGAAAGTGGTTTAATTAGTGCTATTGAAGAAATTGAATCTCAAGCTAACACAAAATTACAAGGATATGTATTGGATATTCGTTCCAATCCAGGAGGTTTACTAACACAAGCTGTAAAAGTAACAGATATTTTTCTAGAAAGAGGTGAAATTGTATCAACTAGAGGTAGAGATAAAAAAGATATTAAGAGATATAGAGCAAAAAAAACTGATCGAACAAATGGCAAACCTCTTGTTGTAATTATTGATGGAGGTTCAGCATCCGCCTCTGAAATTGTTGCTGGCGCACTTAAAGATCATAGAAGAGCAATAATATTAGGAACTCAATCATTTGGAAAAGGTTCGGTTCAAACTATAATACCTTTTCAAGTGTTGGAAAGTGATAGTTTAACAGGAATACGTCTAACAACTGCAAGATATTATACTCCATCCGGAGAGTCTATTCAGGGTAAAGGAATAACTCCTGATATAATTATAGAACAAGGTGAGTTTGAGTCCTATGATTTTAAAACATTTTCTGAAGCAGACTTAAAGGACTCATTAGACCAAAATGATGTTGAATCAGAAAATGATGAAGATGTAGAAAGAGAGTTAACAGATTTTGAAAAAAGACTAGCAAAGGACTATCAACTGCAAAGAGCTATAGATTTAATTCGCGGTGTTAGTCTATATAAAGAAAGTATAGAATAATAATGACTGATCAATATAGAAGATGTGTTGGCATGATGATTTTAAATAATGAAAATAAAATTTTAGTTGGAAAAAGATTAGATCATCCAAGTGGTCACTGGCAAATGCCACAAGGTGGAATTGATGACAATGAAAATCCAAATGAAGCAGTGTGGAGAGAAATGCAGGAAGAAATTGGCACAAATAATGCAAGCATAATTCAAGAGTCAACACAGTGGATAAATTATAAAATTCCATTAGAAACATTACAGACTCTACCTTGGGGTCACAAATATGTTGGTCAAACACAGAAATGGTTTTTATTTCGTTTTAATGGCGCAGATAATGAAATAAATGTTGTTACAGAAAACCCTGAATTTAGTGAATGGAGATGGTCGAACCACAATCTATTGGTTGAGAATATTGTACCATTTAAAAGAAATACATATAAAAAAATATTAGAAGAATTTAAAGATTTATTAATTACTTAATGCAGTCTTCAAAATTTATAGTTTCCTATAAATATCTAGATCACTCTTTTTCAAAAAAACAAATTTTGTGGGCATTAAATCATCTTAAAAAAATAGGTAATAAATATAAAATTAAAATATTATTTAATAAAACATTTAAAGACTTAAAAAAAAATTCTATTTTTTTATTTAACAGTGAAAAAAAATTAAAAAAAAATTTTGATATAAAAGTTAATTTGCCAAAAAATAATGAAGGTTTTGCAATTATTCCTTATAATAATACAATTCTTATATATGCTAAGGATTATAGAGGCTTTATTTATGCTATTACTGAAATGGTAGATATAATAAAATTTTCTAAAAATAATAAATTAATAATAAAGAAAAATATAATCGAAAAACCGTCAACTAAAATTAGAAGTATTTCAAAGTGTTTTGAAAGTGTAGATGAAGATAAAGATTGGTTCTATAATAAAAAATCATGGGATGAGTATTTAACATTATTAATATCTGAACGCTTTAATAGATTTACTCTAACCTTAGGTATGCAATATAATTATCCTTATGGTAATGAATTTATAAAAGATGTTTATCTTTACTTGCCCTACCCTTTTATAGTCTTACCCAAAGGTTATAAAATTAAGTTATCTAATTTTACAAGTAAAGAAAGAAATAAAAATTTGAACATTATTAAACATATAGCAAAATCATCAAAAGAAAGAGGGTTAGAGTTTCAAATAGCAATATGGACACAAAGATATGACTTTGATAATGTTCCCAAAGCAAATTTTCAAATTACAAATTATCCGAAAGGATTAAATTATGCTAGGTACTGTCGAGACTCACTAGCTTTGATTTTAAAACAGTGTCCTGAAATTACAGGAGTAACATTGAGAGTTCATGTTGAATGTGGTATTCCAGAAAAAAGTTATTCTTTTTGGACAATCTATTTTCAAGCAATTAAAAATTGTGGTCGTTTAATTAATCTTGACCTTCATGCTAAAGGGATAGATAAAAAATTAATAGAAATTGCTCTAAAAAATACAGAAAGTTTATCTATTTCCCCTAAGTACATATCTGAACATATGGGATTACCATACCACCAAGCATCTATAAGAAAACAAGAATTTCCTCCAAGAAAAAAAGTAAATAATAAATGGACATTTAGTGAAGGGTCAAGAAAATTTCTTAGATATAGTTATGGTGACTTATTAAAAGAAGATAGAAAATATAATATTTTGTATAGAATATGGCCGGGCACACAAAGAATTCTTCTTTGGGCAGATCACCAATTAGCCTCTGGATATGGTAAATTATCTACTTTTTGTAATTCTTTAGGTACTGAACTTTGTGAACCTCTTTCATTTAAAGGTAGAATGGGTACCGGAATTAAAGGAGGTAGGTTTAATTATAAATCTAATAAACTTAAAACCAAATATGATTGGGAAAAATATATTTACAATTATAGAATTTGGGGAAGATTAAATTATAATCCAAATACAAAACAAAATACATATCTGCGTTATTTAAGTTATAATTTTGGATCTAGTTATAAAGATATTTCAAATGCGCTTGCTAATGCTAGTAGAGTCTTGCCATTTGTAACGCTTGTTCATGGTGTTTCTGCATCAAACAATTCATATTGGCCTGAAATTTATGAAAATATGAGTATAGTAAAAAAATCTCCATGGCTGCCCTATAGCTATGATCTTCACAAAAATAGTAGATTTGGAATGTCTACTAGTTGTGACCCTCAACTCATTATGTCACCAAAAGAAATGGTAGATAAAATTTTTAAAAATAAACCTATTAATAAATATTCACCTTTAACAATGATACTTTGGCTTGAAAGATTTTCAAAAAATGCAAAAAATTATATTTCTAAAGCTGCAAATATAATTAAAAATGAAAATAATTATGAATTTCTAAGAATATATATTGATGTAATAATACAGTCATCAATTGGAAAATTTTTTACCTATAAATTCAAAGCCTCTATTCTTTGGGAATATTACTTATTATCAAAAAATAAAAAAGTTGGAGAAGAAGCTCTAAATAATTATTTAAAAGCTAGAAATGCATGGAATGTTGCAGCGGTAATTTCAAAAAAGTACTACTTGCCAGATCTTACTTATGGACCACAAAGTTGGTTAAGAGGCAGGTGGGATGATAGATTGCCAGCTATTAATCAAGACATTGATGATATGAGAAGTATATTAATTAAAAATAAAAATAAATATAAGAAAATTAAAAGAGATTTAGAATTAATAGATTATATAAAAAACTGGAATAATGATCAAAACATTTTAGTTAATCATCTACCTCCTAAGCATTATATTAAAGGAGAAAATATTTCTTTACTTTGCAAACTTGATATAAATAAAAAACTTTCGGGATATATTAACTTTAGAGAAGTAAACCAGTCAAAGAAATGGAGAAGAAAAAAATTAATTAAAAGTAAAGATATATATTATTCAGTAATCCCCAAAAGATTTACTAATACTCAATACCCAATTCAATATTATTTCGAATTTACAAATAAAAAATATTCAAGCTTTTCGCCAGGTTTTAATAAGTTTTTGTCTAACCAACCATATTATCTATTAAGACAAAAATTATAAATCAAAAACTTTTAATAAAATGAAGAATTAAGAGCTTCAATCTTCTTTTTAGCAATATAAAGTTTATCTTTTGAATCTTCTGAATCTTTTGACTCTAATTCCTGAATCTCCTTTTCGACTAAAGATTTTTCAAGCTCACTCATTTCATCAACACTTTCAGCTAAAACTATACATTTTTCTGGATTTATTTCTGTAAAACCCCCAGAGACAAAAAATGATTTAAGTAAATTTTTATCTTCACCATAAACCATTACTCTTCCTGGTCTCAAAGATGACATTATCTTACTATGCCCTGGAAGAACCCCTAAATCGCCATCCTTTCCAGGAATAATAATCATCCCTACATCATCATTAAAAATAAGACTTTCAGGAGAAACTAAATCAAAAGAAATTGTTGCCATTACGCTGCTTCAGCCTCTAGTTTCTTAGCTTTTTCAATTGCTTCATCCATTCCACCAACCATATAAAATGCTGCTTCAGGCATGTGGTCATATTCGCCTTTAACAAGCCCATCAAAGCTTTTTATAGTGTCTTCTAGATCAACATATTTTCCAGGAGACCCAGTGAAAATTTCTGCAACAAAGAAAGGTTGGCTTAAAAATTTCTCAATTTTTCTTGCTCTTGCAACAGTAAGTTTGTCCTCTTCTGATAATTCATCCATACCAAGTATAGCGATAATATCCTGAAGACTTTTATAAGTTTGTAATACTCTTTGTACTTCTCTAGCAACTCTATAGTGGTCATCGCCAACGACTTGTGGATCTAAAATTCTTGATGTTGAGTCAAGAGGATCAACCGCAGGATAAATTCCTTTTTCAGAAATTGCTCTATTTAAAACTGTAGTTGCATCTAAGTGAGAGAATGATGTTGCTGGTGCAGGATCTGTTAAGTCATCAGCTGGAACATAAATTGCCTGAACTGAAGTAATTGATCCTTTTTTCGTTGTTGTAATTCGCTCTTGTAATGCACCCATATCTGTAGCCAAAGTTGGTTGATAACCAACGGCTGATGGTATACGTCCTAACAGTGCTGATACTTCAGATCCAGCTTGTGTAAAACGAAAAATATTATCAACAAAGAATAATACGTCTTGACCTTCTTCATCTCTAAAATATTCTGCTTGTGTTAATCCTGATAGAGCTACTCTTGCTCTTGCTCCAGGAGGTTCATTCATTTGTCCATAGACTAATGCAACTTTAGATTCTTTACCTTTAAGATCAATAATGCCAGACTCAATCATTTCATGATAGAGATCGTTACCCTCACGTGTTCTTTCACCAACACCGGCAAAAACTGAATAACCACCATGTGCTTTGGCAATATTATTAATTAGCTCCATAATCAAAACTGTTTTACCAACACCAGCACCACCAAATAATCCAATTTTACCACCACGAGCATAGGGGGCTAGCAAATCTACAACTTTAATACCTGTTACGAGAACTTCTGTTTCCGTTGACTGATCAACAAACTCTGGTGCAGGTCGATGAATTGGATAGGTTTTTGTTGCGCCAATATCACCTCTTTCATCAACAGGCTCACCAACAACATTCATAATACGACCAAGTGTTTCTGGCCCGACAGGCATAGAAATAGGGGCGCCGGTATCTGTTGCAGTTTGACCTCTTACTAATCCGTCAGTTGTATCCATAGCAATTGTGCGAACAGCATTTTCACCTAAATGCTGAGCAACCTCAAGCATTAATCTTGTTCCATTATTGTCAACTTCTAAGGCATTCATGATTGCAGGAAGTTCACCATCAAACTCTACATCCACAACAGCTCCAAGAACTTGTGATATTTTTCCAGTTAAATTATTTGCCATAAATCCCCCTTTATTAAACTGATTCAGCTCCAGAAATAATTTCAATTAATTCTTTAGTTATAAACGCTTGGCGCGTTCTGTTATACTTTAGTGTTAAACTATCAATCATCTCACCAGCATTACGAGTTGCATTATCCATTGCTGCCATTCTTGCTCCATGCTCACCGGCATCACTCTCTAACAAGACTTTAAAAATCTGAATAGAAACATTTTTAGGAAGTAAATCTTTTAAGATTGTTTCTTCATCAGGTTCATAATCATAAATTGCCTTAACTACATTATCGTCAGGATTTTCTTCTTTAGGTGAATTTGAAACATCTAAAGGAATTAATTGTTGCTGAGTAACTTCTTGAGAAATTACTGATTTAAATTTATTAAATACTAAAATGCATTTATCAAATTTACCTTCAAAGAATAATTCTTGCAGCTTATTAGAAACCTGAAGTGCTGAGTCATATCCAGATTGAGAAACATTTAAGTCAACAAAACTCTCAAGTATTTGATCTTTCATGACGCGATTGAAAAAGTCTCTACTTTTTTTACCAACTGGCATTAGTTCAACTTTTTTACCATCTTTTTCTAGAGATTTTACTAATTTAAAAGTTTCCCTGTTTATACTGCTATTAAAACCACCACACAAACCTCTGTCAGCACTTACTGGTATTATAACATAATTTTGGTCATTACCTGTGCCGGTCAATAGTTTAATAATTCCATCGCCAGATGCTACAGACGAAGCAAGAGAAACTAACATTTCTTCCAATCTTGATGAGTAAGGTCTTGCTGCTTCAGCCTTTTCTTGAGATCTTCTTAACTTACTTGCTGCCACCATTTTCATAGCAGAAGTAATTTTTTTTGTAGATCCAACAGAGTTGATCTGGTTTTTAATATCTTTAAGACTTGGCATTAATTAATTGCTCGCAAATTTTCCAACAAGATCATCTAATATTGACTTTAATTTTTCATCATTTTCTTTGGAGAGCTCTTTTTCATTAGCAATAGCTTCCAATAAATCAGAATGCTTACTTCTTATTTCGTTCAAAACTTCTGACTCAAATTTAACAACATCATTTACAGCTACTTTATCAAGATAACCACGCACACCTGCATAGATCGATACAACTTGTTCTGAAACTGTTAAAGGTGAATATTGGCCTTGTTTTAAAATTTCAACTAATCTTGCACCACGATCAAGTAATTGTTTTGTAGAAGCGTCTAGGTCAGATGCAAACTGAGCGAATGCTGCCATTTCACGGTACTGAGCTAATTCTAACTTAACTGGCCCAGCAATTTTTTTCATTGCTTTTGTTTGGGCAGCTGAGCCAACACGGCTAACTGATAGACCAACATTGATGGCAGGACGAATTCCAGCAAAAAATAAATTAGTTTCCAAAAATATTTGTCCATCGGTAATAGAAATAACATTTGTAGGAATATAAGCAGATAAATCTCCTGCTTGAGTTTCAATAATAGGTAAAGCTGTTAAACTTCCTCCACCATGCTCATCACTCATTTTAGCAGCTCTTTCAAGAAGACGGCTATGAATATAAAATACATCTCCTGGATATGCTTCACGTCCTGGAGGTCTTCTTAATAATAATGACATTTGTCTATAAGCAACTGCTTGTTTAGATAAATCATCATAAACAATAAGTGCATGCATTCCATTATCTCTAAAATATTCTCCCATTGTACACCCTGTGTAAGCTGATAAAAATTGAAGAGGGGCAGGTTCGGAAGCTGTTGCAGATACAACAATTGTATATTCCATAGCGCCATTATCTTCTAAAGTTTTAACAATCTGAGCAACTGTTGATCTTTTTTGCCCAATAGCAACATAAATACAATAAAGTTTTTCTTTTTCATTATTAGATTGGTTAACAGATTTTTGATTAAGTATAGTATCAATGGCAACTGCAGTTTTACCTGTTTGTCTATCACCAATTATAAGTTCTCGTTGACCCCTTCCAACAGGCACAAGGGCATCTAGAGCTTTAATCCCGGTCTGCATGGGTTCTGATACACTTTGACGAGGAATTATACCTGGTGCTTTTAATTCTATTCTTCTTTTTTCAGATGATTTAATAGGGCCTTTTCCATCAATTGGATTTCCTAGACCATCTACAACACGTCCTAACAACTCTTTGCCTACAGGTACATCAACGATCTCTCCTGTTCGTTTAACTGTATCACCTTCTTTAATACCTGTATCATCACCAAAAATTGAGACACCAACATTATCCATTTCTAAGTTAAGAGCCATACCTTTAATGCCTCCAGGAAACTCAACCATTTCACCTGCCTGCACTTTATCTAATCCATAAACTCGGGCGATACCATCACCAACACTTAAAACAGTTCCAACCTCAGCAACATCTGCTTTAGTTTCAAAATTAGCGATTTGATCTTTTATTACAGATGATATTTCTGCTGCTTTAATTTCCATTATGCCCCCTTCATAGCTATTTTTAATTTATTGATCTTGTTTAAAATAGATGTATCAATCATTTTTGAACCAACCCTTACAATTAAACCTCCAATAATATCTTTATCAACATCAAAATTTAAAGAAAGTTTTTGACCTAAAGAATTTTTAAGCTGATTTGTGATATTATTTTTCTCATCTTCAGATAATTCATCAGCTGAAGTTATATCAGCGGTAATATCACCTCTTTTTTCAGAATTAATTTTTTTAAATTGTAAAATAATAGAAATTAAATTTGAAATTCTTTTATTATCACTAAGGACTTTTAAGAAAGTTGTTGTAAGATCATGTAAATTACTTTGTGAAAATATTTTTAACAAAATATTTAGTTTCTCATCAGAATTAACTAATGGGCTTCTTATTACTTGTCTTAACTCTGAGCTTTCTTTAAGCACTTTTTCAGCTACTTCGAAATCATTTAAAATACTATCGATACATTTTTTTTCAGAAGCTAGATCATATAAAGCAGAACCGTATCTTTCTGATATTAAGTCTCCAGATGATATTTTAGATGCCATATTTTAAGTCCATAAGAAGATTTGAATTAGGCTATTAGCACATCAGAAAAAGCAGGTAAACTCTGAGTTTGTGCGTCAAATGAGTTAAATAGAGGATATTTTTTAAAATGTGGGTAAATTACATAAATGTATAGGGATCAACATCAATAATTAACTTTACTGAGGAAGGCAATTGAACGCCTCCTACAATTTTTTTTGTCAATTTATTGAGATTTTTTCTATTATCACCTTTAATTAGTATCCTGTATCTATACTGACCTCTAAGTAGATATATTGGTGCTTGAACAGGTCCAAGAACCTTTATGTTATGATCATTTTGGCCTAATTGGACCAACTGAGATGAATATTTTGAAGCTAATGCTTTATTGTGACTTGAAATGATAATTGAAGTCATAAAACCAAATGGTGGAATATTAAAATTTTTTCTCTCTTTTAAAGCTTTTTCTATAAAAGATTCCCTTTCACGTAATTGTATTGACTTAATTATTTGTTGATCAGGAAAATATGTTTGTAAAAGAACTTTACCTAACTTTCTTCCCCTGCCTGCTCTACCTCCAACCTGCTGAAGTAAATTAAAAGTTTTTTCTATTGCTCTAGGATCCCCTCCAAACAAACCTGCATCTGCATCAACAATACCTACTAAAGATAGATTAGGAAAATCGTATCCCTTTGCCATAATTTGAGTTGCAACAATTATATCTATTTTTTTATTTTGAATGTCATCTATAAATTTTTTAATTTTGTTATGAGTATTCACATTATCACTAGACATTATAGATATTTTTTTTTCAGGAAATAATAATGTTAATTCTTCAGCGACTCTTTCTACACCTGGTCCTATAAATTTAATACTGTCTTGTTCTTGACACTTTGGACAATTCAAATTTAGTTTTTTCATTGTTCCACACTGATGACATAGAAAAACTTTTTTATGTTGGTGCATAACCATCCATGATGAACATTGATCACACTCATTTCTAAAACCACAATTATTACATAAAGTTAATGGCGAGTAACCTCTTCTATTTAAAAAAATGAGAACTTGTTCATTATTTGCTAAACATTTAGAAATTTGATCAGTTATTGATTTTGAAATCCATTTATTTTTTTCTAATTTATTTGAATTTAAGTCAACTATTGTAATTTCAGGTAATGGTGTTCCTGAATATTGTTTAGATAAATACACATGATTATATTTACTAAGTTTAACATTGTTGATTGTCTCCAAAGATGGAGTAGCAGAAGCCAATAAAATGTAATTATTTTCAATTTTTGATCTTACTATAGCAAGATCTCTTGCTTGATAGCGTATATTATCTTCTTGTTTATAACTAGAATCATGTTCTTCATCTACTACAATTAATCCAAGATTTGAAAAAGGAAGAAAAAGACTTGATCGAGCCCCAATTACAATAACTTGTTCACTACTAAAACACTTATGCCAAATCGTCTTTCTGTTTTTTTTTGAAATTTTTGAGTGCCATAATAATACATCGATTCCAAAACGTTTTTTAAAACGACTTTCCAATTGAGGTGTCAGACTTATTTCAGGAACCATGATAAGTATTTGTTTTTTTTCTTCTAAAATTTTTTCAACAATCTCAAAATAAACTTCTGTTTTACCTGAACCAGTAACTCCTTCTAATAAAATAGGTTGTTTTGACTTATCGATTGATTTTAAAATTTGTGATTTAGCATTCTCTTGTTCTTCATTTAGAGATATTATTGAAGAACTTATCTGAGTATTACTTAATTCCTCTAAATTAAATTCTACAATATCATTATTTATCAAAATTAATTTTAGAACTGACCCAATAGGAGCTAAAGTATAATTTGCTACCCAATTTATAAACTTAATAATGTTTTGACTGAGTATTAAGTTCTCAATTACTTTAGAAATTTCTTTTATTTTGTATTTTGGTTTTTCTACATTTTTTTTCCAAATTATACCTGTTTCTATTTTTTTTCCAAACGGTACTAAAACTACTTGTCCAATTTTTAATTGTTCATTTATTGAAGAATAAGTGAAAACTTTATCAAAAGGCCTAGTTACAATTACGTCATACAACATTAGATTTATTTATTTTTTATATGTTAACTTTCTAAATAACTTGTATATGGTATACAATAAACAATGAAATTTTTTATAGACACTGCTGATATACCTGAAATTGAGCAATTAATACCAAGCGGTCTAATTGACGGAGTAACAACGAATCCATCATTAATTGCAAAAAGTGGAAAAGACATGGCTGAAACAATTAAAACAATTTGTTCAATTGTAGATGGACCAGTAAGCGCTGAAGTAACAGCAACTGAATATGAAAAAATGTTAGAAGAAGGATTGTACTTAGCATCACTTGCTAAAAATGTAGCAGTGAAAGTTCCTTTAACTCCAGCTGGACTTAAAACATGTAAAACATTGAGAGAAAAAGATATTATGGTGAATGTCACTCTTTGTTTTTCTGCCGCACAAGCACTTTTAGCAGCAAAAGTTGGTGCAACTTTTATCTCACCTTTTGTTGGAAGATTAGATGACATTGGCGAGAAAGGGATGGATCTTATCTCGGATATTGTCATTATGTATGAAAATTATGGTTTTGATACAGAGGTTTTAGTAGCTTCAGTGAGAAACACACAACACCTTATAGATGCAGCTGTAATTGGAGCCCATGTTTCAACATTGCCACCAAAGGTAATTCATGAACTTTATAAACATCCTTTGACTGATAAAGGATTAAAAGCCTTTCTAGATGATTGGGCAAAAACAGGACAACAAATTCTGCCTAAATAATTTTTATGGCAAATGAAGATGGAATATCAGAAAAAAAAATAATTGATTTTTTAAGAAAAAATAAAAATTTTTTTATTAAAAATTCAGATCTTGTTAAAGATTTAAATTTTCCACTTTCAGATAATAGTTCTGATAAAGTTGTAGATCTTGAAGCTTATCGTTACAAAAAAATTTCACAGCAAAACATTGATTTACAAAATCAAATGACAAAAGTTCTAATTGCAGGAAAAAGCCATCTCAATGCTCAAAAAAGAATTTTAAAATCAACTATAAGAATTCTAAATATTAAGAGTTTGCCTAAATTGATTGGATTAATTAAAAATGATCTTAAAATAATATTAGGTTGTGATGAAATGAATTGCTTTATTACAAATGAAAATATTAAAGCAGAAAATTTAACACAATTAGATAATAAAATTGCCAACAGTTATTTTAAAAATAAAATAGTGACAAATTTAAATCAAAATCCCAAAGGATTACTCATTTTTTTTCCTAATAAATCAACAATTATAAAATCTTATATTTTATTAAAAGTAAGGTTTGCAGAAGATATAATTATATTAGCTATGGGTTCGAAAGATAAAAATAAATTTACTGTTGATATGCAAACAGATCTTGTTGAATACTTGATTAAAATAATAGAAATAAATTTGTTAAATATAAAGTAGTTTAAAAGGAGCTAATAATGAAAGGTTATAGATTTATTACTGATGATGATACTATTGATTTTTGTCAGAGAGTAACAGAAGCATTATCTAATGGTTGGAAATTACATGGAGAGCCAAAAATGACTTTTGATCATAAAAGAAAAATTATGAGATGTGGTCAAGCTGTTGTTAAACAGTCACCAAAAAAATACAAAAAGGGAATTGATTTAGCAAAAATTTAGTTATTCAAAAATTTTACTTAAGTAATCAATTATATAATTATTTTTATTTTCCCAATTTGCAAAACAATTATCTTCTTTAGGATAAACAGGAAAAGCGTGGGCAGTGGCTCCGAAATTAACTTCACAATTAAAGTTTGTATAATTAACTATTTTTATCTTTTTTTTGTTCAATAAAAAATTTAGAGTTTCACTATTTTCCCAAGGATCTTTATCGTGAATAAATATTAAAGAATTTATCTCAGTTGGTTGGATAAAAAATTTATTTACATAATGTTCATGAAAAGCATCCCATGCAGGCCAAGGATCATTTAATCTATCTGATATTTTACCTCTACAGGCTGGATTTGTAGCTATTGTCCCTTTGATTTTCTCTGGGAATTGTCCTACTAAAGCAATCGATGCCCAGGCTCCACATGAATGTCCAGCTAAAATAATATTTTCAAATCCTTTTTCAATAAGCTCGTCAATTTTATCAGAGATTATTTTTCGCTTGTTGGTTTGTTTTAATTTATCATATATTTTCATTCCATCATAATCGACTAATTCTATAAAACCGTTTGGGTTTCCTTCATCAGCAAGTTTATGCACCCTATCCCACTGAGGTTCTATCAAACCTCTAACTCCATTGCATAAGCGGTATATGTTAATCGTCATTTCACCGATTTTTTTATTATGTAAATTTCGAATATATTCAGGCACATTTGCTGCACCTTTATTACAATGATCTAATTTTGCTTCTCCTTTACTTCCATGGCTATAGATGACAACAATTGATTTTTTATAATCTTTAATTGTATTTTCATCATAGAGTTTAAAATTATCATCAATAAATCCATTAAATTTTGATAATTTTTTTAAGTCTTTTTTTAGTTTTTTTTCAAATTTAGTTTCTTCAGAAAATGATTGATTAAAGATGTTAGTAATAAAAAAAACAAAGATTAACTTAATTGTTATTTTAAACATTAAGCCTAAATGTGAATTGCTCTACCATCAACACTTAGAGCTGCTTCTTTTACCGCTTCACTTGTTGTTGGATGGGCATGACATACTCTAGCAATATCTTCTGCACTACCACCAAATTCTATCGTTGTAACAATTTCTGCAATCAATTGTCCAGCATCATGACCGATTATATGAGCACCTAAAATTTCATCTGTTTTTTTATCAACTAAAATTTTAACAAATCCTTCTGATGCAGATGTGGTTAAGGCACGACCATTTGCCATAAAAGGAAATTTTCCAACTTTGAAATCTTTATTTTCTTGCTTGAGTTGTTCTTCTGTTTTTCCAACTGATGCAATCTCAGGATTTGTGTATACAATTGCTGGTATAGCATCATAGTTTATATGAGGCTTTTGACCGTTTATAAA
>CACEMR010000020.1 GCA_902560725.1 uncultured Alphaproteobacteria bacterium | reverse complement strand
CTTGAGTTTTTTTCTTAGGTAAATGTTTTTTTGTTTTTTCGGTTATAACTGGTTTATCCATCACACCAAGATTACTTAAAAAAATTGATATTCTGTCAGAGGGTTTTGCACCTTTTGAAATCCATTCTTTAGCTTTATCGACATCCATTTTAACTCTGTCAACGCTATCTTTTGGAAGCATGGGATTGTATGTTCCAATTTGATCAATAAATTTACCGTCTCTTGCCCTCCTTGAGTCAGCAACAACTATTCTATAAAATGGTCTTTTTTTGGCACCACCTCTTGATAATCTAATACGTACAGGCATATTTTTCCTTTCTAATTTATGTTTGGAGGAAGATTTCCTTGTAATTTTTGCATTAGATCACTGGGAATTCCTCCTTTACCCATTGATTTCATTCTCTTCATCATTTTTTGTGATTGAAGAAACTGTTTTAATAATCTGTTTACATCTTGAACTTTAGTTCCTGATCCTTTTGAAATTCTAATTTTCCTAGATGCTTTTATGATATCAGGATCTGCTCTTTCTTTTTTTGTCATTGAACTAATTATAGCTATTTGTTTATCAATCATTGAATTAGAAATTTTATTTTCTGCCATTAATTTTTGTGCCTTTGAAACGCCAGGAAGCATTGAAAGCAATCCTGAAACGCCACCCATTTTACCCATTTGTTTTAATTGATTAGCAAAATCCTCAAGGTCAAATTTTCCTTTAGTGAATTTTTTTGCCATATCTTCCATTTCTTCTTTGTCGATATTTTCTGCAGCTTTTTCGACAAGGGACACAATATCTCCCATACCTAAGATTCTTTGCGCAATTCTCTCAGGGTGATACGGTTCAAAGTTTTCTACTTTTTCACCTAAACCTATAAATTTTATAGGAGAGTTTGTAATAGATTTAATTGATAGTGCTGCACCACCTCTGCTATCACCATCTATTCGGGTTAAAATTGATCCAGTAATATTTATTGCTTCACTAAAACTTTTAGCTACATTTGCAGCATCTTGTCCAGTTAGAGCATCTGCTACTAACAAAGTTTCGTCTGGTTTAAACTTATTTTCAATTTCTATTAATTCACTCATTAACTCTTTATCTACAACTTGTCTTCCAGCTGTGTCTAAAATAAGAATATCAAATAAATTTTTCTGAGCATAGTCTATAGACTCTTCAACAATTTTACTGGTTGATGATAAATCGTGACTAAAGAAATCTGAACTTGTATCTGAAGCTAGAACTTTTAATTGTTCTTGAGCTGCTGGTCGATAAATGTCTGCTGATGCTAGTAAAATTTTTTTCTTTGAAGATTTCTTTAAAAAATGAGAAAGTTTACCAATTGATGTTGTTTTACCAGAACCTTGTAATCCACAAAATAATATTTTAGTTAATTGTGCAGATGATAAATTTAGAGATTTATTCTCTGATCCAAGAATCTTTACAAGCTCATCTTGCACAAGCTTTATGATCATTTGATCTGGCTTAACTGATTTAAGTATTTCTTTTCCTAAAATGTTTGACTTGATAGAACTTATAAAATCTTTTACTACAACTAATGACACATCTGCTTCTAATAGAGCAATTCGAATTTCACGTAACGTAGCTTCAAGATCTGTTTCTGATATAATAGCCTTTCCTCTTATACTTTGAACAATTTTTTCAAATTTTGTGTTCAGTGTATCAAACATAATTCTCCAATACCATTTCAACTCCAGGGCACGAAACTCGTGGGCTAGAGCACCTATCACAGTTGTAACAAGCTTAAATCGATTACAAATATAGGATTTATTCCTGACCCTTTATTAGTTGAATAATTTAAAGTCAAGTATTCTTAAATTTCCCATATTTACTGAGATTTATTGATAAATTAGGTTATAAAACAAATATGCAAAAAGTAGACTTTATAAAGATGCATGGTCTAGGCAATGATTTTGTTATTATAGATAAAAGGTCTAACAATATTATGATAACGGAAGATATCATAAAAAAACTGAGCAACAGAAGAACTGGAGCAGGGTGTGATCAATTAATTACTATTAATAATACAAATAATCTAAGTGCTGATGCTGAAATTGAAATCTTTAATCCAGGTGGTGATAGAGCTGAAGCTTGTGGTAATGGTACACGCTGCGTAGCAAAAATATTATTTGATGAAGATACCAATAAAGAAGTTTTAAAAATTAAATCTGATGCAGGAATATTAGAATCAAAAAAAATAGATAAAAATATAAGTGTCAATATGGGATTAATTAAAAATACTTGGGATAAGATTCCCTTAAGAAAAGAAGTTGATACGATGAATATACAAATTTCAATTGACGGATATAGTAACGGAGTTGCTGTAAATGTTGGTAATCCACATGTAGTTTTTTTTGGGAAATCAATATATGAGACAAATCTTGAGAGCATAGGTCCTAAAATAGAAAATCATGAACTCTTTCCAAAAAAAACTAATGTTGAAATAGTTGAAGTTATTAATTCAAAATTAATTCAAATGAGAGTTTGGGAACGAGGAGTCGGAATCACGTTAGCTTGTGGCAGTGGCGCCTGCGCAGCTGTTTATGCGGCTTGGAAAAAGGGATTGATTGAAAATAATGCTGAAGTGAAACTTGAAAAAGGATCACTGTACATAAATATAATTAATGATGAAGCTATTATGACGGGACCTGCAGAAATAAGTTATCAAGGTACTTTAGAAATATAATTAATGAAAAATAAAAACCATATAATTAATCTAGGTTGTAGATTGAATATTTATGAAGGTGAAATAATTAAAAGCCATCTTAAAACTAATAATTTAGATTATGTAACAGTTATAAACTCTTGTGCAGTAACTCAAGAAGCTGAAAAAAAAGTATCTTACGAAATTAGAAGAGCAAAGAAAAAATTTCCTAATAATAAAATAGTAGTAACTGGATGCGCAGCTCAAATCAATCCATTAAAATATAAAAACATAAAAGAAGTAGACTCAGTAATTGGTAACACAGAAAAATTAGAATCTTTAACATGGAAAAATATAGATCAATCACAAAGTTTTAAAGTAAGAAATATATTAGAAGAAAGTAAAACAGTGCCAAATTCAATTGAAAAATTTGAAGGAAAATCAAGGGCTTATATTGAAATTCAACAAGGCTGTAATCACCGCTGCACTTTTTGTATAATTCCATTTGGTAGAGGAAATAATAGAAGTGTGCCTGCTGGAGAAATTGTAAGTAAAATAAAACAAATTGTTAGCAATGGATATAATGAAGTTGTTTTGACAGGAGTAGATATAACTGATTATGGAAAAGACCTTCCTGCAAAACCAACTTTTTCAAATTTAATTAAAAGAATTTTAAAATTAGTACCTGAATTAAAACAACTTCGTTTGTCTTCAATTGACTGTGCTGAAATAGACGAAGATTTTTGGGATGTTTTAAAGGAAGAAAGATTAATGCCTCATTTTCATATAAGTTTACAAGCTGGGAATAATTTAATTTTGAAAAGAATGAAAAGAAGACACTCAAGAGAAATGGCAATTAATTTTTGTAATAAAGTTTTATCTATTAGGAAGGATGCTACTTTTGGCGCTGATATAATAACTGGTTTTCCAACAGAGACAGAAACTATGTTTGAAGACTCAATTAAACTAGTTGATGAGTGTAGCCTGACTCATCTACATGTTTTCCCTTATTCAACTAGAGAAAACACTCCTGCATCTAGAATGCCTCAGGTTCAAAAAAATATTATAAAAGATAGAGCAAGAAGACTTAGAGAAAAAGGTATTGAAAAATTAAAGCAACTTCTAAAAAAAAATATTGGACAGAAAGATCGAATTTTAGTTGAAAGTAGAAAAGAAAATTTTTCTTTAGGAAAAGATCAACATTATTTAAAAGTAAAACTAGAACAAGAATTTAGAGAAGGAAATATAATTCCCTGTATATACACAGGTGTAGAAAATGATACTTTATTAGCAAAAAGAGTATGAATTTCTTCTCAATTTTTAAAAATAAATTAAGTAAAACTTCAAATATACTCTCTTTTAATATTTTAGAAATTTTAAAAAACAAAAAAATAGATGATATAACATTAGAGGAATTAGAGAGTGTTCTGATCTCCTCAGACATAAGTTTAGATGTTGTAAATAAATTAATAGAATCAATAAAAAAAATAAAAATATCAAATGATGACGGAATAAAAACTGTTCTAGAAGTTTTAGCTCAAAATATAGAAAATATTCTTCTTCCAAAAGAACACATCCTTATAAATGATAAAAATGATGAAAAAAAAATATTAATTTTTGTTGGAGTAAACGGTAGTGGAAAGACAACCACAATTGGTAAAATTGCAAATAAAATTTTATCTAATAAAAAAATTCTGATTGCAGCTTGTGATACATTTAGAGCAGCGGCGGTTGAACAATTAGAAAATTGGGCAAAAAAAAATAATAATGGTTTTATTGCTGGAAAAAATAATCAGGATCCAGCCAGTGTTGCATTTGAAGCAACTGAAAAATTTGGAAAAGAAGATTATGATTTTTTACTTATTGATACTGCTGGAAGATTATCAAATAATACTAACCTCATTAATCAGCTAATTAAATTAAAAAATGTTATATCAAAAGTTAATTCCACTATTAAAGTTGAAACTGTATTAGTTTTAGATGGAACCAATGGTTCTAATATGATTAAGCAGGTGGAAATATTTGGAAAAGAACTTAACGTATCAAGTCTTATAATAACTAAATTGGATGGCACAGCCAAGGGTGGAGCATTAATTTCAATTGCAAATAAGTTTGAAATCCCTATAAGTTATGTGGGTCTTGGTGAAACAGTTGAGGATCTTGTAAATTTTAATTCTCAAAGCTTTGCTAGATCTATTTTAAATCTTGAAGAAAAAAAATGAAATCAATCACAAAGCTCTTAATTGATATAGGTCCTCTAGCAGTTTTCTTTATATTTTATACAAGAAGTGGTCTTCAAGAAGCAATTCTGCCTTTGATGATTGCAACGGTAATTTCAGTAATCATTTCTTACATACTTGAGAAAAAAATACCAATTATGCCAACTCTTGGAGCAGCTATAGTTTTAATATTTGGAGGTCTAACAATTTATTTTGATAACGAAATATTTATCAAAATGAAACCAACAATTATAAATTTGGTCTTTGCTCTAATTTTATATGGAGGAGTAATTGTAAAAAAACCTCTTTTAAAATATCTTTTAGGCGCTGCACTTAAGCTAGAAGAAGAAGGTTGGAAAATATTAACACAGCGATGGATTGCTTTCTTTGTAGCACTAGCAATTTTAAATGAAATAGTTTGGAGAACACAAAGTACAGATATTTGGGTAAACTTCAAAGTTTTTGGTATTTTGCCAATTACTTTTATTTTTACTATGACTCAATTCCCGCTTATAAAAAAATATCAAGTCGAAGATTAATCTTATAAATTATTTTCCTCTAAAGCAATAGCACCTGGTGATTTATTTCCTTCTAACCATTCTAAAAAAGCCCCTCCTGCATTAGATAAATAATTAAAGGCATTTTGAGCTTTAGTTAAATTTATAGCAGCTATAGTATCTCCTCCTCCAGCCATTGTATCAATTTGAAGGTTTTTTGAATATTGATATATTATATTTGCTATATCTATAGAACTCTTATCAAAAGGTTTGTATTCAAATGCACCTAAAGGACCATTCCATAAGACTGAACGTGATTTTAGAATTTTTTCAGAAATTAATTTTGTTGTTTTTTCTCCAACGTCTAAAATCATATGATTATCAAATACATCATCAATTTTACAGACTCTTACATTTTCTTTGTTTTTTATATCGGTTGAACAGACAACATCTATTGGTAAGATAATTTCACAATTACTTAATTTCGCTTTCTCAAGGATATCTCTAGCAATATCAAGATAATCTTTCTCAACTAAAGATTTTCCAATTTTTACGTTACTGGTTAATAAAAAAGTATTCGCCATTGCTCCACCAATAATAATTGTGTCAAATAAATCTATTAAATTATAAATCACTTTTATCTTAGTGGATATTTTTGAACCTCCAATTATTGCCATATTTGGTTTTTTTGCTTTGTTTAAAAAGTTATCAAGATTTTTTATTTCATTCATAAAACTAATTCCAGCTGCTGCTGGTAAAAATTTTGGTAATCCTACAATTGATGAATGATTGCGGTGCGAAGCTGAAAAGGCATCATTAATAAAATAATCAAAATGTAATGATAGTTTTTTTGCAAAATTTATATCATTTGTTTCTTCTTCCGGATTAAAACGTATATTTTCAAACAAACAAATATCACCTTGGTGCATTTCATCAATTTTTTTATTAATAACTGTATCTTCAAATGCTTCAATAAAATGTATTTTTTCTTTATTAAGAATTTTTGCAAGTTCATTACATAAAAACTTTAAGGAATACTTTTTATTTATTTTACCTTTTGGTCTACCGTAGTGAGCTAATATAAATACTTTATTATTATTCTTTAACAGCTGATTAATTGATGGGACAATAGATTTGATTCTTGAGTAATCAGCAACCTTTCCATTTAATACAGGTATGTTAAGATCAGCACGAAAAACAATTTTTTTGTTTTTTAAATCAATGTTATCCAAAAATTTCATTTTCTATTCACATATATATAAAAAAAACAGCTGTTTTCATCGGTTTTTTTTAAAAAATTGCAGTTTATTGTTTTTTAATACATATATTTAGTATATTGTAACACTACTAAACCACTATATATAGGATGTAAGATTAATAATGCCCTGGGATGAAAATAACGTAACAAAATTAAGAGAACTATGGGATCAGGGACTTCCAACAGCTCAAATTGGCAAACTTTTGGGTTTTACAAAAAATGCTGTAGTTGGTAAAGCTCATAGAATTGGCCTTGAGAGAAGGCCCTCTCCAATAAGAAGAACAGCTGTAAAACCAGATAGAAAAAAAGCTCGTTCTCCAGTTATGCCAAAATTGAATTTTGAGTCAAAAGAAGAAAATACACCTTTAAAACAAGAAAACTTATCCTTTCTGCCTGTTGTAAAAAATCTATTCATTAAATCTGACAAAAGGGGATGTGAATGGCCCCAAGGTCATCCAGATGAAATGGATTTTCATTTTTGTGGAAAAGAAAGATTTGAAGACAAGCCATACTGTTTGGATCATTGTGCTATTGCTTATGTTGTTCCTGAAAAAGAAGAAATCGATAAACAACAAGATCAAGTAAATACCAAAATTTAATAGAAATTTATTTAGTAACTGATATCACTTTAACTAGATGAAAGATCTGAGAGCGCCATCATTATTAAATCCTGTCTTAATTGCAGGTAGTTTAATCCTTTTAATTAGTTTTGCAATTCGTTCAACCTTTGGACTTTTTCAAATTCCAATTGCTGAGGATTTTTTATGGGCACGTTCTGAGTTTTCATTAGCAATAGCAGTACAAAATTTAGCATGGGGCATTGGAACTCCATTGTTTAGTGCTTTTGCAGAAAAGTATGGAGATAGAAAAGCTATTTCAATAGGTTTAATATTATATGCATTAGGAGTGTTTATAAGTAGCACAGCTAGTTCTCCCGAAGCACATCAATTTTTAAATGTTCTAATTGGATTTGGTATTGCTGGAAGTGGTTTTGGTCCTATATTAGCTGTAGTTGGCAGAGCTACCTCTGATGAAAAAAGATCTCTTGCTTTAGGAATAACAACTGCAGCTGGCTCTGCCGGACAAGTTATAGGGCCACCGTTTGCGGCTATCTTATTATCAATAATGCCTTGGTCATCTGTTTTTGAAATTTTTGCTATTATTAGTATTTTAACAATAGCTTTGGTTCCATTTTTAAAAACCAAATCTCAAACAAATATCAAAGTATCAGAAAGTAAACTTGGTGATGCATTAAAAGAAGCAATTCAAGATCCAACATATTTAATGCTATTTTTAGGTTTTTTTTCATGCGGGTTTCAACTTGCATTTATCACTGCGCATTTTCCTGCTTTTATTGCTGAGTCTAGTAGCCCAATAATACAAGGTAGTATTATTTCATTAGTGTGTAATTCTGTTGAAGGGCTTGGTGCTTTATCAATGGCTTTAATAGGTTTTTTTAATATTATTGGTTGTTTGGTTGCGGGTGCGTTAGGAAAAGGTTATGCAAAAAAATATTGGTTATCTCTCATTTATACAGGAAGAACAATTGCTGCTATTCTATTTATCTTATTACCAATAACACCTACTTCCGTTGCTATATTTTCAATAGTTATGGGTTCTTTATGGCTTGCTACAGTGCCCTTAACATCTGGCATAATTGGACATATTTATGGAATAAAATTTATGGGTACACTTTATGGTATTGTGTTCTTATCACATCAAATTGGATCTTTTGTTGGAGTTTGGTTAGGTGGACTGTTTTATGATATTTATGGAAGTTATGATATTGTTTGGTGGGTTGGTATTAGCGTTGGAGCTTTTTCAGCAATTATCCACTTACCCATCAAAGAAAAGCCTTTGTTAGAAAGAAAGACTGTAACAATATAATAGATTTAGTTTATAATTTTTAAATATGAATGAAAAAAATTTAATTAGAAATTTAATAATAGTGATATTTTTTTTAATGATAATATATTCGTTACTTAGGGTTGGAGCTGGTCTTGACTTGGGTTTTGGACCATACAAAAAGTAGATATTTAATTAACCTTATAATTTTCCACATTGTTGTTAAATTAGAATATATTAAAGAGTTAAAAAACTTATAAAAATAGTAAAGTATTTATTTTAAAGAAAAATTATTTATATTTTACTTATGAATTATAATATACTTAACAAAATAAATTTTCCTTCTGATTTAAGAAATTTAAAGAAAAAAGAACTTAAAAAATTATCAGAAGAATTAAGACAGAAGACAATTGAAACTGTATCAAAAACAGGGGGACACTTGGGTGCGGGTCTTGGTGTTGTCGAATTAACAATTGCACTGCATTATGTTTTTAACACACCAAGAGATAAATTAATTTGGGATGTTGGTCATCAAGCATATCCTCATAAGATAATTACTGGAAGAAAAAATAAAATTGAAACCCTTAGAAAAAAAAATGGTTTGTATGGTTTTGTGAAAAGAGCTGAAAGCGAATATGATCCTTTTGGTACAGCACATAGTTCAACATCAGTATCAGCTGGACTTGGAATTAAAATAGCTAAAGATATAAATAAAGACAACGCGAATGTAATATGTGTTGTAGGAGATGGAGCTCTAAGTGCGGGGCTTGCTTATGAAGGCCTAAACAATGCGGGAGCTTTAAAGAAAAGATTAATTGTTATATTAAATGATAACAAAATGTCTATTGATAAACCAGTAGGCGCAATGAGTACATACCTTACAAGATTACTTTCTTCTAAATCCTATTCAAGTTTAAGGAATCTTATTAAAAAAATGACTAAAACACTCCCTAACAATTTATCAAAGACTCTTTATCGTACAGAAGAATTTTCAAAAGGTATGCTGTCAGGAGGAACACTATTTGAAGAACTCGGTTTCTACTATTTGGGTCCAATTGATGGTCATAATGTGAATGAGTTAGTATCTGTATTAGAAAATATAAGAGATAATAAATTTAATAAACCAATTTTTTTACACTGCATTACAAAAAAAGGTAAAGGATACGAGCCAGCAGAAAAATCTGATGATAAATTTCATGGAGTCGAAAAGTTTGATATAGATACAGGCATTACGCTAAAAAAAACAAATCAAAAGTCTTACTCTCAAGTATTTGGAGAAACTTTAACAAGTCTTGCAGAAAATGATGAAAAGATAATTGCAATAACCGCTGCAATGATGTCAGGTACTGGACTAAAACATTTTAATAAAAAATTTAATAATAGATTTTTTGATGTTGGAATAGCAGAGCAACATGCTGTAACCATGGCAGCAGGTATGGCTACTGAGGGATTTAAACCATATGTTGCAATTTATTCAACATTTCTTCAAAGGGCTTATGATCAAATTGTGCATGATGTAGCTATTCAAAAACTACCAGTAAGATTCGCAATTGACAGGGCCGGTCAAGTTGGGTCAGATGGTCCAACTCATGCCGGTTCATTTGATTTAACATATTTAACAACATTACCTAATTTTATTGTAATGGCTCCTAGCAGTCAGTCTGAATTAATAAAGATGATGAAAACCTCTACTTTAATTGATGATTTTCCATCTGCTTTTCGTTATCCAAGAGGAGTTGGTAATTTAGAAGAAGAAAATAATCTAGAAGCAATTGAAGTAGGTAAAGGACATATTCTTATTGAGGGTGATGATGTCGCTATTTTAAATTTAGGAACAAGGTTAGAAGTTTGTAAAGAAGCATGTAAAATACTAAATAATAAAAATAATATTTATCCTACATTGGCTGATGCAAGATTTGCTAAACCTATAGATACTAGTTTAATTGATAAGCTAGTGGAAAATCATAAGTATTTAGTAACAATTGAAGAAGGTTCCATAGGAGGTTTCGCTTCGCATGTATTAAATTATATCCATAATGTTAGAATTAAAACAAATAGAGTCTCTGTTAAAAATATTTTCTTTCCTGATAAATTTGTAGGTCATATGAAACCTGAAGAACAATATGAAGAGATAAAAATGGATACCAATTCAATTGTAAAGAAGATATTAAATTTATATGATGATAAAATTATTGAAATAAAAAATTTTAATTTAAAGAAAAATAAATAATAATATCTATGAAAAAAGTTTCGGTATTAATTGCTGCAGGTAGTGGAATGGGAGCTGATGCTGCTAAAACATTAGCAAAAGATGGTTTTAAAATAGCAATAATGTCATCTTCTGGCAAAGGTGAGAGACTTGCAAAAAAACTTAATGGTATTGGTTTCACAGGATCAAATTTAGAAACTGAAAATTTAAAAAAATTTATTGATATTGTAATCAAAAAATGGGGCAGAATTGATGTTTTAGTTAATAGCGCTGGTCATGGTCCAAAAGGTAAAATTTTAGCAATTAATGACGAAGAATGGGTTAAAGGATTGGAAACATATTTTTTAAATGTAGTTAGAGCAGCAAGAATCGTGACACCAATAATGAAAAAACAAAAATACGGAAGTATTATTAATATTTCTACTTATGCTATTTTTGAACCAGAAAAAAGTTTTCCTACTTCAGGAGTAATGAGAGCAGGTTTATCATCATTTACTAAAATATATTCTGATGAGTATGCAAAGTATAACATAAGAATGAATAATATTTTACCCGGATTTATAAATAGCTTAAAAACAAGAAAAAAGTTTATTAAAAGAGTACCCCTAAAAAGAGCTGGTAAAGTTGAAGAAATTTCAGCGGTTGTTAAGTTACTTGCTTCAAAAGAGGGTTCATACATTACAGGTCAGAATATTAAAGTTGATGGTGGAATTACAAGATCAGTTTAAAAATAAATGAAAAAAAAATTAGTAAAAATATTAAATAAAAAATTTAATTATCCTATTACATGCTTAACAGCATATTCACCATCTATTGCAAAAATCTTAGATGGAAATGTTGATATAGTTTTAATTGGTGACTCTCTTGGAACAACATTATATGGAATGAAAAATTCTCAAAGTGTTACTTTAAATATGATGAAAATTCATGGGTTAGCAGTAACTAATAACGTTAATAAAAGTATTACTGTTATTGATATGCCATATAAAACCTATGAAAATAAATTACAGGCATTAAAAAATGCAAAAACTCTATTAAATTTTACAAAAGCTAAAATGATAAAACTTGAAATAAATAGAAGTAATTTACCAATAGTAAAATATTTATCATCTAAAAATTTAAATGTTGTGGCACACATTGGTGTAACACCTCAAAGTTTTGTTAATTTTAAAAAAATTAAGGCTGTAGGTAGAACAAAAAAAGAAAGTCAAAATTTAATAAAATTGGCATTAAATGCAGAAAAAGCAGGTGCAAAAGCTATTTTACTAGAATGCATTACTGAAGAAACAGCAAAAAAAATTACTTCTTCAATTTCTTTACCTACTATTGGTATAGGATCTTCTAAGTATTGTGATGGACAAGTATTGGTATTTGATGATTTAATAAAAATAGATAAAAAACAACATTATCCAAAATTTGTAAAAAATTACTTAAACTTTGATGAACTTGCTAGCAACGCTGTTAAAAAATTTTGTACAGATGTAAGACAAAAAAAATTTCCAAGTAAAAAATATTCTTATCAATAAATATTTTCAAATTTTTTACTTTCTTGATTATAATACATCATATTTCCTGAGCTTATTTCAAACCACAAACCATGGATATTTAGTTTATTTTTTAAAATCATATCATTGATCTCTGGAAAAGAAATAATATTTGAAATTGAATTTACTATACTTAATTTTTCAAGTGATTTTATACAGTCTTTTTTATTAAGGTGATTATCTAAAATTTCGTATGCAGGTTTTATAATATTAATCCACTTATCTAAAACAGACTCAGTTTCATCTATTTCTTTTGAAAATAATTGGTAAGCATGTTTGATACCCCCACAACTTGAATGACCCAAAATTATCAAATCATTTATATTTAATTCTTTAACTGCGTATTTTATTGCTGCTAATGTTTCATAACTTATATTTTTTGATTCAAAAGAAGGAACTAAATTTGCTATGTTTCTGTGAATAAAAAAATCCCCTTCTTCAGCTTTAAATATTTTATTAGGATCTATTCTGGAGTCACAACAAGAAATAATCATTGCTTTGGGATTTTGACCCTCTTTTTCAAGAAACCTATATGAATTTTTTTTATTAGGAAAAACGTTATCTTTCCAGTCTTTATATCTATCTTTAAAATAATTTGGTAAAGGCATTTATTATTTAAATTATATATACAATAAATTAATTTAAAAAGTTTAAAATGAAAGAAAGATTTAACAGGCGTATTTGTGTAGCACCAATGATGGGTTATACTACGCCATATGCAAGGAAACTTTATAGAATTTTATCAAAAGAAACATTTCTTTTTACGGAAATGATAGCATCAAAATCATTGATTAATTCTAAAAATAAAGATTTGATTATAGAAAATGATAATCACAATCCCGTAGCTCTACAAGTGGGTGGTTCTGATCTATATGACTTAAAGCAATGTTCAAAAATTGCATATAGTTACAATTATAATGAAATTAACCTTAATGTAGGGTGTCCAAGTAAGGCGGTGCAAAAAGGAACTTTTGGTGCCTGTTTAATGAAAGACAAAGTTTTAGTAAGAGAGTGCGTGGAGTCAATGCAAAGTGATAAAATTGTAACATCAATAAAATGTAGAATAGGTTTAGGAAAAGAATTAAATTATGATTTTTTTGAAGAGTTTATTGATGAAGTTTTGAAAAGTGGAATAAAAATAATTTATGTCCATGCAAGAAATGCAATATTAAATGGAATAAGTCCTAGTCAAAATAGATCTGTACCACCTTTAGATTATAATTTTGTAAAAAAAATTAAATTGAAATACCCAGATGTTCTTTTTATTCTTAATGGAGGTATTGATAGTTTAGATAAAGCTAAGAATTTGTTAAACGATTATGAAGGAGTAATGTTGGGAAGACTGATTCAAAATAATCCTTTTATATTAAAAAAAATTGATAATATTTTTTATAACTCTACAAATACAATCAAAGTAAATGAAGAATTAATATTTAATTATTTTAATTATATAAAGCCAAAAATTGAAAAGGATTCTATTTTTCGATTATTAAGCCCACTTTTGCAAATTTTTTTTGGAATTCCAAATAGCAAATTATTTAAATCTAAAATTCATCAATTTATGAAAAATAGAGAATTAAAATTGATAGAAGATTTGCTTTTGAAATTTATTAGGGAAAACAGCTTACAATTAAACTAGTAAGGAATTTGATATGAAAAACTAATAACCTCTACTCCGGGATTTTTGTCACCAATATTTGCATTTGATATGTGACTAAAAGATAATCCAATTCTATTATCATTTTTTAATACGTAGCTTATTTCCAAGTTAGTTCTAAATTGAATTTCATTACCTAATTCTTTACCAGATCCATCATCATAATATCCAACACCAAAACTTGGAGTAAATATTAAATTATTTTCTTTTCCATCTAAAAGTTGACCAAGGTTATCTTCTAGATAAATACCTGTTAAAAAATAATATGCTGAATCGCCTGTATATTCAAATCCCACGAATGGTTTTAAAAAGAAAAAATTATCCTCTTCAGGACCAATATCAAATAACGTATTATCAAAACGTCTATCATATCTAAAATCTGTAGTCTGTTTATCTTCAGAGCCATCAAATTTAACATCATAAATACCTAAACTATAAATATTAAGATTCGAACTGTATGTATTAGTTGAAAAAAATAAAGTAAGTAAAAAAAATAATATAAATTTCATATAAATATAATATTTAAATTATTTTGAAGTATCAAATAAAAAATTCTTTATCTTGTTGAGAAATTTCAAGTATTGCTTTTCGGAGTTTTTCTAGAGCTTTAGTTTCAATTTGTCTTACTCTTTCTTTACTAATTTTGAGCATTTTTCCAAGCTCATCTAAAGTAATACTTTTCTCTTTGAACTTTCTTAGACGAATTATTGTTTTTTCCCTTTGATTTAATGTATTAATTGCATCATTAATGTAGTTTTTTTTAACTTGTTTATCATTAAAGTTTTCATAAACTTCTTCAGGATTCTGTCTCTCATCTGCTAATAAAGACATTAAATCATTTTCACTTTCACCATCAACTTTTTGATTTAAATGGAGATCACCACCAGTTAATCTTGACTCCATATTTTGTACTTCCATAGATTTCACTTTAAGCATATTTGAAACCTTATTAATTTCATTTTGACCCATATAATCTCTTGAAACATCGTTTATTTGTTGTTTAATTTTTTTTAAATTAAAAAAAAGTGCTTTTTGCGATGCAGTTGAACCAGTTCTAACAACAGACCAATTCTTAAGTATGTAATCCTGTATTGAAGCTCTGATCCACCAAGAAGCATATGTAGATAGTCTAAATTCTTTTGAAGTATCAAATTTTTCTAATGCATGCATTATTCCTAAAACACCCTCATGAATTAAATCATCAATTGGAAGACCGTAACTTGAATACTTACGAGCATAAGAAACGGCTAGTCTAAGATATGCATCTAAAATTTTTTGCAGAGATTTAGGATTTTTATTATCTCTCCAATCGTTTATTAATTTAAATTCATGATCTTTTTCTAAAATTGCTGCTTTTTTTGAAAACTCAATCAGATTGTTAGAGAAATTAAATTTATTAATTGCCATACTTAATTATACGTAAAAAATAATTTTTGGATCAATTTGATTCGAATAATTCTAATATTTCACCATTTTCCTTGAAAATTCCAGCATAAATTGTCTTGTTTGATAGAGGTTGTTTAAATAAGGTGCAAATAATACTATTTTTAGCTTTCTCTAAATCGTTATTTCGATTTGATTGATATCCCCTAACTATTCTATCAAATGTATTATACGGCTTATTTATTTTGGAAAAATCTTGATATCCCCACCAGAAGCAATCATTTTGTGCTGAGAGTGGTCTAGTTATATCTACCCCTCTATTAACAAAAAGAATTTTTTTTGAAGGAGAAAATGCTGCATGTTTTAAGTTTAAGAAATACTCTTTATGTCCAGGATTGTTCAAAATTGTTTTATTCAATTTAGCAGTCCATTTGGATATTGATAAAGTTCCAGTAGAGGATACATTAAGAATTTCTTGTTTTGAATATCCGTAAGACTCAAGTGTTTTGTCAACACCATGTTCAAACATCCATTTAACTATTTCAGTTGGGTTTGGGGCAATTTGAAGTTGTAGTAGTTTATTAAACATTTCTTCTTGAGCTCCTCTTAAAAAAATAATTTCACTAGAGCTCAATTTGTATTTAGACATCAGTTTAAATCTTAGATCAATAACACTTGTTAATGTTTCTTTAGAATAATTACCAAGCCCAATTACATTGCCTAAAAAAATTAATTTATCGTTTGGTTTAAAACTTTTAGTAATAAATTTTTTTATAGAACTAAAAGAATCCAGATTGGAGTGTACTGAACCAATAGCCCATATTCTTGAGGCATTTTTTAACTCAACGAAATTACTTTCTGTATTCAAATCTTTTATTTTTTACTTAAAATTTGTTCAATTTTCTCTGTAGATTGAAAATAGTCAGTTTTTTCAACAGCAGCTACTTCCCTAGCTAAACGCTCTATTGCAATTTGAAACATTTGTCTCTCACTGTAAGATTGATCAGCTTGACTGTTTTTTCGAAACAAATCTCTAACAACCTCTGCAATTTTAATAGGTTCACCAGAAAAGATTTTAGTCTCATACTCTTGTGCTCTCCTGCTCCACATAATTCTTCTTATTTTAGGTTTAAGTTTAAGTGTATTATAAACTTCATCAACAATCTTTTTAGATGATATTTTTCTTAAACCCACCTCTTCTTGTTTATCAATAGGGACTCTAATAGTTAATTTAGCTTGTTCCATTTTAACAACATAAAATTTCGTCTTGATGCTAGCAATTTCCATGTTTTCTATTTTAATTATTTCTCCAACACCGTGTTTGGGATAAACAACTATTTCACCAATTTTGTATTCATTCTTTTTTTTATTCATCTAACTACCAGGTTTTTTACTAAAGTATTTTTCATATTTATCTTCAACATTTTTCCATTTTTCAGCATCTTCTGGTGGATCTTTTTTTTCACTTATGTTGGGCCAAAGTTCTGAATATTTTCTGTTAATTTCAACCCATTTCTCACTGCCATCCTCAGTATCTGAAAATATAGCATCAACAGGACATTCTGGTTCGCAAACTCCACAATCTATACATTCGTCTGGATGAATTACTAACATATTTTCTCCTTCATAAAAACAATCAACAGGACAAACTTCAACACAATCCATATGTTTACATTTAATGCATTTTTCATCTACAACATAAGTCATTATCTACTGGTCCTAATCTTATCTAGTGCTTTCTTTCTTGCATTTCCAGAATTTACATCAGATATGTACAAAAGTCCGGCAAGTCTTCTAATTAGACTAGTTTCATAATCATGAAGTTTACCATCAGATAATACTATCTCCCATAAAGTTTCTATAAGTAAAAGTTTTTTTTCTTCTGAGTAATTTTTATTAATTTTAGATGTATAAAAAAATAATGATTTAGAATTATTACTATTTTGAATTGCATTATTTAAAGTTAGTTCTACTTCTTCTTTATCTTCTTTAAATATATTAATTAATATTTTTTTTATTTTATTAATTTCATCAGAGTCAATATTTCCATCTGAATTTGCAGCTTCAATCATTAGCCCGCAAAGTATTTCTAAATTATTATTAGATTCTACTTTTGAGAATTCATTTTTTTCAAAAAAATTTTTAAGTAAATTTAACAATTTTATTTCCTGTTATTATCCTTTAAAGAAGTTTTTCTAAAACTGCAAAGGGAGAATTTGGGTCTAGTTTTTTTTGTATTTTTTCATTTTTCTTTTTCTTTAATTTTATATTATTTTCTCTCTTATTTTTTTTCTTTTCGTTTTTCTTTTGCATAAAAAAATATAATTTTTTTTCATTCGATAAAATAATTTCTTCATAACCACAGAAAGTTAAAATATCTTTTAGCTGATCGCTGTTACAACCTATTGGATTCATTAAATCAGCTGATTCAAGAAATGGTCCGTATTTAATTTTTTTTCTTGCTAAATAAAATATTTTTTCAAATACATCTATTCTAAAAGCAAACTGATTTATGCAAATATATCCAATCGCGTCCCAGTAACTATCTGGCATATTCGTATTTGATGTGAATGAAACCCTTCCATCAGTTGGCAAAGGTATATTATCATTTGATTTAAATTCATTGAAAACTGCCCATAATATTGAATTTAATTCTAAAGATTTTTTTTTCATTAAATTTGGCATATAAAAATATTTTGCACCTATCCTAATACCCAACTTTGAAAATTTTTTTTTGTTATCCTCGTCAATTTTAATAATAAAATCCTTAAAACTACCTATTTTTAAAGTTCCTAAGTTTTCAAAACAATTATAAGCTATAGCTCTAACATTTGGATTTAAACTATCATCTAATTTTTCTGTTATCGGGCTTAATGTAGAAGATATTTGATTATCAATCCAATTTTGTAATTTTGCTGATATTAATAATTTATTTTCAGAAGAAACAAATTCTGAGTTTAAAGCCTCTGCTGTAGGAGAATAAATTTTAGAACCTTTTTTTAATTGACCAATTTTATCCTCACCCCAATGAATCAAAATTTCTCCATTTAATTTAACTTTAGAAACTTCACCAAAACTAATTGCATCATCTGGAGCATTAAGGAATTGTTCAATTTTTTGTTCAATCATATTTCTAATAGATTTTTTAACATGGCTTATTGAAAAAAGAGAGTTAGAAATAACTTTGTTATCTAATTTTAATTCAAAACCACTAATAATACCATACTTTTTACCATCTAATACAACCTCATTACTTTTATTTATCTCTATTTTATCAATATTATTATGTATATTAGAATTAATAAAATGCATTGATGAGCTATCTATGAACTTATTTGTTAGTCGAATATGAAGATTGTCTGATAATTCATTCTCAATTTTTTGAGTTTTTTCTTGCCAATAAATTGGTTTTTTTATCCATAAATGGTGATTAGAAATATAAGTCCAAGTTCTAATTTGTGATATTTTTAATGAAAGTTCAGGAATGCCTCCATCAAAGTTTTCTAATTTTAGTACTTTTTTATTAATCCAGTCTTCTGGAATTTTATAATTATTATTTACTAATGTTAAGAAAATATTTTTAAGAAAAACAAGGTAACTATCGTTAAAAATTTTTTCAAAATCTGGTATTCTACAAACATCCCACAAAAGTTTTATATGCAATTCGTTATTTAGATATTTATTAATTTCATTATCCTCTATCAAGCTTTTAAAGTTGATTTCATCAATTGCATTTTTTTTATGAATAAAAAAACTATTTATTGGAAACTTTTTTAGTGAACTCAAAATTGATTGAATGGAAGTAAAGTTTAAGCTTGAATTTCTCCAATATATTTTTTGGATCTGTTCAAAATTGTGGTTTTCAATATTTTGTATTATTAAAGGATCCAAAGTTGCTGCTTCTTTAGAATAACTAAATGAACCATTATTTTTATATCTTCCAGCCCTACCAGCAATTTGACCAATTTCACTTGGGCTCAAATTACGATTATATCTTCCATCAAATTTTTCAAGAGATGAAAAGAAAACATGATTAATATTTAAATTTAGTCCCATACCTATGGCATCTGTAGCTACTAAATAATCAACTTTTTTATTTTCATAGATATCAACTTGTGCATTCCTTGTTCTTGGACTTAAAGAGCCTAAAACAACAGCTGCTCCTCCCTTATGTGTTCTTAAATTTTCTGCAATTTCATATACTTTGTTTATATTGAAAGCAATTATTGCAGATCTAGGTTTTAATTTTGAAATACTTTGTTTAGGTTGAAAAAATAGACTAGAGAAACGTTCTAGATGTTGAATTTTTATTTTAGGGAATAAATTTTTTAATATTGATTGTATTGTTTGTGAGCCTAAAAAAATAGTTTCATGAGAACCTCGTAAATTTAAAATTCTATCGGTAAAAATATGTCCTCTTTCATAATCACTAGCTAACTGAACTTCATCAATAATTACACATTCAACTAATTTATCAGTTGGCATTGACTCTACAGTACAAAAAAAATATTTTGCTTCTTTAGGAACTATTTTTTCCTCACCTGTGATTAAAGCTACATTGTTAATTCCTATTTTTTTAACAGCTTTATCATAATTTTCTCTTGCAAGGAGTCTTAATGGAAAACCGAACATTCCAGAAGAATATGAAAATAGTTTTTCAAAAGCTAAATAAGTTTTTCCAGTATTGGTAGGTCCAAGAATTGCTGAGAGGTTATCATTAAAATTTATCATCTGATTCAAGCAGCATTTGATATAATTTCATTTAAAACAAAATTAAGAATTCCTCCTGCCTTATAATATTGAAGTTCTTTATTAGTATCTATTCTGCACTTTAAATTAATTGAATTATTCTTATGACCAAAAATATTACATTTTAAAATTTTATTTGGTTTTAGATCTACAATTCCTAAAATAGAAATTACTTCATCACCTTTGATATTGAGATTAATTCTATTTAAATTATCAAGAAACTCTAGAGGCAAAACTCCCATTCCAATCAAATTTGATCTATGTATTCTTTCAAAACTTTCAGCAATAACTGCCTTTACTCCAAGTAATTTGGTACCTTTTGCTGCCCAATCTCTTGAAGAGCCAGTTCCGTATTCTTTACCAGCAAAAATAACAGTATCAATTTTGTTTTTTAAGTATTCTTGAGAAGCATCATAAATTGACATAGAATTATTTGATATAAATGATTTTGTAAGACCTCCTTCAGTACCTGGTAATATTTCATTTCTAATTCTAATGTTGGCAAAAGTACCTCTCATCATAATTTCATGATTACCTCTTCTTGAGCCATATGAATTAAAATTTTTTAAACTTACTTGTCTTTTATTTAAATAAATTCCAGCTGGACTATCTTCTTTAATGCTACCAGCAGGGGAAATGTGATCGGTTGTTACACTGTCACCCAAAAGTGCAAGAATTCTAGCATTTTTAATATTTGATAAATCATTTTTACTTTTATCATCAAAAAAAGGTGGGTGTTTTATATAAGTGCTTGTGTTATTCCAATTGTAAGTCATATCTTTTTCGCTTGTTATTGATTTCCAATTTTCATCACCTTCATAAATTTCTTTATATCTTTTTTTAAACATGTCAGGACTCAGGCAAGAATTTAACAAGCTATTTATTTCTTCATTTGTTGGCCACAAATCTTTTAGAAATATATCTTTACCTTCTTTATTTTTACCTATGGAGTCAGATGTTAAATTTAGGTTGATATTACCAGCTAAAGCATATGCTACAACTAGAGGAGGTGAAGCAAGAAAGTTTGATTTAACTTCTTGATGAACTCTTCCTTCAAAATTTCTATTTCCTGATAAAACCGAACAAACGTTAAGATTGTTTGACTTAATTTCATTAGAAACCCACTCTTCCAAAGGTCCTGAGTTTCCAATACATGTTGTACAACCATATCCAACAGTGTTAAAACCAATTTTATTCAAATATTTTGTTAAATCTGCTTTATCTAAATAATCACTAACAACTTTACTACCAGGTGCTAAGCTAGTTTTTACCCAAGGTTTTACATCAAGATTAAACTCAACAGCTTTTTTAGCTACAAGACCAGCCGCAATCATTACACTTGGGTTGGAGGTATTTGTACAACTTGTTATCGCGGCAATTACAATATCTCCTGAATTTAACTTTGATTTTTCATTAAATTCTAAACTGTTGTCTATTTTTCTGAATTCATTTGGTACATTTTTTAATAAAATTTTGTCTTGAGGTCTTTTTGGTCCAGCTAATGATGGTTCAATGGTATTTAGATTAAGGTTTATTTTTTTATTAAATTTTGGATTGTAGTTTTGGTCTGCCCACATCAATTGTTTTTTTGAATATTCTGATACTAAACTAAGATGTTGCTCGTCTTTTCCAGTTAATCTTAAGTAATTAATTGTTTCCTGATCTGTAGGAAAAAATCCACATGTAGCTCCATATTCAGGTGCCATATTAGAAATAGTTGCTCTATCGGCAAGTGATAAATTTGATAATCCTTTGCCATAAAATTCTACAAATTTTCCAACTACTCCTGTATCTCTTAAAGTTTTTGTAATTGTTAAAACTAAATCTGTGGCTGTAATACCCTCTTTTAAGGATCCATCTAATTCAAATCCTACTACCTCAGGAATATTCATTGAAATAGGCTGCCCAAGCATAGCAGCTTCTGCTTCTATTCCACCTACTCCCCAGCCTAATACTGACAATGCATTTACCATTGTTGTGTGGCTATCTGTTCCAACAACAGAGTCAGGAAAAAGATAATTTTGGTTATTTTGTTTTTTTAACCATACTGTTTTGGCGATATTTTCTAAATTCACTTGATGACATATTCCAGCACCTGGAGGTACTAAATAAAAATTATCAAATGAGTTTTGACCCCATTTTAAAAATTTGTACCTTTCTTGATTTCTTTCAAATTCTTTTTTTACATTTTCTTGAAGTGAATTTTGATTTTTGTAGCTATCAACTGTAACTGAATGATCAACGACCAAATCTACTCTTGATATGGGATTAATAATTTTAGGCTCTAAACCTCTTTTTTTTAGAGCATTTCTCATTGCAGCAAGATCTGCAACTGCGGGTACTCCTGTAAAATCTTGCATTAAAACTCTAGTTGGGAAAAAAGCAATTTCTTGATTTTTATGATTTTCATTGTTTTCTATTGATTTAAAAGCCGATGAAATCATTTTTTTATTGATTATGTCACCATCTTCATTCCTTAATAAATTTTCTAATATGATTTTAATAGATATTGGAACATTAAACAGGTTAACATTTAATTGATCTGATACAGTTTTAAGATCAAAATACTTATAAATTTGCTTATTAACCTCTAAAATTTGTTCTGAATTAAAAGAATTTATATTTTTCATGCTTTTAAGTAAGTTTTTATTATATTTACACAAATAGTATGAAGATAATTTTTTGTATAGGAAAATGTTAATTTATTATTAGATTTCTGGGAAAAAATTGATTTTAAAAAATTGATTTCGTATTTTATAAAAATTTTTTTAAATATTAAAAAAACTTTTTATTAAAGCTATTTTAAAATTACGGGTATATTGTTGACTTTAACCGTAAGTTTTGGGAATAAATGTTTAGCCTTTATTATTATCACCTTTGAGTGATATTGGGGGTAGGTTCCTCCGGGGTAACAAAATACAAGGAGTA
>CACEMR010000019.1 GCA_902560725.1 uncultured Alphaproteobacteria bacterium | reverse complement strand
TGGAATTGCACCTGTTTTGATACTTTTTTTGTTTCTTCAAAAGTATATAGTTGAGGGATTAACTGCAGGAGCAGTCAAAAATTAGATCAAAAAATTTCAAATAAATCCTTTATACCTCTTATCAATTCGTGTTATCGTAAATTATTAATAATGGAGGAAATATGAATTTTAAAAAACTATCTTCATTTATAACAATTGCTATTCTTTCACTAACAGGTTTCAAAGCATACTCTGCTGATGTGCATGGAGTATTTTGTGGTAGTGAACTTCGACCAAACTATGTCGAAATAGCAGATGAGTATATGAAAAATAATCCAGGAGTGAATGTTACTCTTGAGGCTGTTCCTTGGGGAACTTGTCAAGATAAAGTAATAAATCTTGCTATTGCTGGAGATCCAGTTGCATTTTCATATGTTGGATCAAGAACTTTAAAAGGTCTTGCAGAGAATGGTCACATTCTTGAAACAAATATACCTGCTGATCAAAAAGCAATGTATCAACCTGGCATATTAAATACTGTTACTCACATGGGTAAAACTTGGGGTTTCCCTCACGCTTTCTCAACAAAGGCACTATTTATGAATTGTGGCTTGTTAGAAAAAGCAGGTGTTGCCTGTGAAGGTCCACAAACTTGGGATGACTTATATGCAATGGCAGAAGCCGTTACTAATAATGTAGATGGCGTTGCAGGTATAGGACTTGCAGGTAAAGACTTTGATAATACCATGCATCAATTCTTAAACTATCTTTATAGTAATGGGGGACAAGTAATTGATCCTTTAACTAATGAGATAACTCTAGATTCATCAAATACAGTTGAAGCTTTAGACTTTTATGGAAAACTAGCCAATGTTGCTCAAGAAGGACCATTAGCTTGGGAAAGATCTCAGCTAACTGAACTATTCAATGATGAAAAAATAGCGATGTATATCAATGGACCTTGGGGTAGAGGGCAGCATAAGGAAGGATTAGACGTTAGTACGGTTAGAATTCCTGCTGGACCACAAGGTAGTCAAGGCACTCTTCTAATAACTGATAGTGTTGCTGTATTTTCAAATACAGGTGTAGAAAAAGAAGCTATGGAATTAGCAAGTATAATTACATCAGGCGACTCTCAATACAGTTTAGATACTGATTGGGGTTTAACACCAATTATGCAATATTCTGAAATTGGAAAAGTAGCACCATACAATGAAGATTATTGGATGATGTTTATTGACGCAATTGGTGATGGGGGACCTGAGCCACTTTTTGTTGATTATAAAGCTTTTCAAACAGTTATGAACTCAATGATTCAAGGAGCAATTCTTGGTGAAGGAGATGCTGCAGATCTAGTTGCAGAAGCTGCTGAAGAGTTAGAAGAATATAAATAAAATTTATTGAACAGGACTGCTTTTTGAAGCAGTCCTTACCTTTAAAGTAGTAATTAATTAAATAATTTTTAAAAAAAATAATAAATTTTAAACAATTACTGTATAAAGTTTATTCGATGTGTGGAATTGTCGGAATCGTTGGCAGAAAGAATTGTATCAAAGAAATAATATCAGGACTTTATGCACTTGAATACAGAGGTTATGACTCATCAGGTTTAGCTTTAATTAAAAATAATAAATTTGAATTTTCTAAAAATATTGGAAAAATTTCTAATTTAGAAAAAGGTGTAAAAAAAAATAAATTAAGCGGAAATATAGTAATTGCACATACAAGATGGGCAACTCATGGAAGACCATCAATCAATAATAGTCATCCATTTATTAAGCAGAATTGTGCACTTGTTCACAATGGTATTATTGAGAATTATGAAGATTTAATTAAATATCACTCCATAAATAAAAAAAACTTAAAATCAGATACTGACTCAGAAGTTATTGCAGAAATATATAATAAATTGTTAAATCATTTTAATAATCCAATTGAAGCTATTAAAAGTTTAAATAAAAAAATATTAGGATCTTTCTCTTTTGCATTTCTAGTTCTAGGAACAAAATCAATATATGTTTCAAGAAGAGGTAGTCCTTTAGTTCTAGGGCTAGGAGATGATTTTAATTCAGTTAGTTCTGATGCTTTGGGATTGCCTGATAATACAAAAGAAATTATTTATTTAGAAGAAAATGACATTGCACAAATAAATGAATCTACGATTTCAGTATTTGATCACAACAGTAAAAGTATAAAAAGAGAAAGGCATAAATTTATTCCAAAAAAAGGTTTCAAAATTAAAGGTAATTATAAACATTTTATGGAAAAAGAAATCTTTCATCAACCTATAAGTATTGAAGATACAATTTTAAACTTTGCTGATAAAAAAAGAAAAACAGTTTATTTACCTAAAACAAATATTAAGTTTAATGATTTTTCAAATATTATTTTAATTGCTTGTGGAACGGCCTATCATTCTTGTATGGTTGCAAAATACTGGCTTGAGGCTATGACTAATTTAAATGTATCAATTGATATAGCATCTGAATACAGATATAGAAAAAGTAAAATTAGTAAACGTTCTCTTGGAGTTGTTGTATCTCAATCGGGTGAAACAATGGACACTTTAAAATGTTTGAAAAAATTTAAACAAAAAAAAATTCCTACAATTTCTATAGTCAATGTTTTAAATAGTTCAATTTCAAGATTAAGCGATTTTATATTGCCAACTTTAGCAGGTCCTGAAATTGGAGTTGCGTCAACAAAAGCTTTTACTTCTCAGTTATCTGTTCTTGCCCTGTTTGTTCTTAATATTCAACAAGAAAATGGTGCAATAAATAAACTATATTTTAATTCTATTTTTAAAATTCATGACTCTATAAATAAGATTTTGAAAAAAAATGATGATTATAAAAAAATTGCACAAACTTTAGCAGATACAAAAAGTATTTTTTATATAGGACGTGGTGTTATGTATCCAATTGCTTTAGAAGGGGCGTTAAAATTAAAAGAAATAACTTATAAGCATTGCGAAGGTTATGCTGCTGGTGAATTAAAACATGGACCTCTGGCTTTAATTGAAAAAAATATTCCTGTTATTGTTTTAGCACCTTCAGATGAGAATTTTTTAAAACTATTATCAAATATACAAGAAGTAAAGGCAAGGGGTGGTAGAATTATTATGATCACTGACAAAGATGGTGCAAAAAAAGCTAAGAAATTTTGTGATCATATTATAATAATCCCTAAGACAAATTTTTTTACATCTCCTATAATTTATTCTTTACCTATACAATTAATTGCATATTATTTAGCAATTTTTATTGGTACTGATGTTGATCAACCAAGAAATCTTGCTAAGTCAGTAACCGTAGAGTAAATTTTATTATGAATAAAAATATATTAGAATATTATAAAAAAATTCAATCAATATTAAGAAAAATTCTTAAGGAAGAAGAAACTAAACTAATTAAGTGTGCTAAAATTATTACAAATTCTTACAAAAATGGAGGTCAATTATATATTTTTGGTACTGGCCACTCAAGATTACTTGGAGAGGAGTCTTTTCACAGAGCTGGTGGTTTTGCAGCAGCATGCCCAATAAGAGATGATAATCTAAGTTTTAAAAAAGGAGCAAGAAAAGCAACAGCACTAGAAAGAACTCCCAACATTGCGAAAAAAGCTTTAAGTAAATATAAAATAACAAAAAAAGATATTTTAATGATTGTTTCTAACTCTGGAGTTAATCATGCTCCTGTTGAGGCAGCACTTATTGCAAAAAAAAAGAATATAAAAACAATCTCAATATCATCAATAAATTATTCAAAAAAAGCCCCACTTTCTAAATTGAATAAAAGATTATATCAAATCACTGATATCTCTATTGATAATAAAATTCCACCAGGTGATGCAATTATTAATATTAAAAATAATATGGTTGGTCCAGCTTCTACAATAACAGGCTCATTTATTTTGAATTCAATTTTAATAGAAGTTGCTAATTTTTTAAAAAATGAAAAAATTTTTCCGTTTTATATAAGTGTTAATATGCCAAATGCTAAGAAAAATAATGATATATTAGAAAAAAAATTTAGAAAAAAAAATCCTCATTTATAAGTTCACTTAATTTAAAAGAATTTAATAATTTGCTATATAGATAAAATATATATGAAAAATCAAAAAAAAATTACAGGTAAAATAGTAAACCATAATTCAACTTTTGTGGGTGATGTTTATTTTGATAATAATATAATTCAAACTGAAAAAATAAATTCTAATGAATACAATAATATAATTATTCCAGGTTTTGTAGATCTTCATTGTCATGGAGGAGGAGGCTTTGATGCAATGGATGGAAGTGACGCAATTGTCGGTATGTCAAAGTACCATTTGAGTCATGGAACAACTTCAATTATGCCTACAACATGGACAAACAAATTTGAAGAAACCTTTAATGCATTAAATGATTTTAAAATCATAAAAAAAGAAAATAAAAATATTTTGGGTATTCACTTAGAGGGTCCTTTTATAAATCCAAATAAGTTAGGTGCACAACCAAACTTAACTCAAAAGCCATCAATAGAATTTGTAAGAAAATTATTAGATATTGCTGATATAAAAATTATAACAATAGCGCCTGAAATTGAAGGAATGAGTAATTTTTTAAAAGATCTTTCAAATCATAATATTAAAATTCAATTTGGTCATACTCTTGCAGATTTTGATTGTTGTGAAAAAATTATGAGTAAATATGAAATTGGTTTTACCCACTTATATAACGCTATGTCTGGTAATAATCACAGAGAGCCTGGAGTTGTGTCAGCTGCTTTATCAAAAGGAAGATTTGCAGAAATAATATGCGATAATATTCATGTAAGTAATGAGTCAATTAAAATTGCTAAAAAATGTATAACAGGTTTATATGCTATTACCGATTCAATTAATGCAAGTGGACTAAAGGATGGAGAATATTTGTTTGCTAAAAATAAAATAAAAAAAGAAAATAATTCTGTAAAAATAATTGATAATGGAACTTTAGCTGGTAGTATTGTGACAATGGACAGAACTTTCAAAAATTTAATTGATATGAATTTTTCAATTGAGGAAGCTGTCGAATTAACCAGTTATAATGCATCCCAATATCTTGGGATTTCTAATATAGGAAGAATAGAAAAAGGGTTTTTAAGTAATTTTTTGGTCCTTGATAAAGAATTTAATTTAGTTGATGTATATTTAGAAGGTAAAAAAATTAATGAGTGAATGCTTGGTATTAAATGAAGCTTTATCTATACCAGAAAGAATAAATAACTTTGCTCAAAATGATAAAAATAATTATGCTGATGTTGCTAAATTAATATCAGAAAAAAAAATTCAATATGTAGTAACTGTTGCAAGAGGTACTTCTGATTGTGCTGCATTATATGCCTCTTATATGTTTGCAAAATATTTGGGCTTGCCTACATACAGTATGCCTCCATCAATTATAACACTTGAAAAATCAAAATTTAATTTTTCAAATGCTCTAGTTATTATTATTTCTCAATCAGGAATGAGTGAAGATTTAATTCAATGTGAAAATATGACTAAACAAATGGGCGCTAGTACCATCTTAATCTCGAATAACGATAAAAGTCCTATGGTAAATACTTGTAATTTTTTTTGTAATATTAATGCAGGTGAAGAAAAAAGTGTTGCAGCAACTAAAACATTTGTTTTGTCCTTATTAATAATATTAAAAATAATTTTTGTAACATTGGATAAAAATATAAATCCACATATTGAAACGGCTAGCAATTATTTGATAGATGACATAAATAATCAATGGGATCCAAAAATAATTAATAAATCAATAGATGTTGGCTTTATTATTAGTAGAGGTGTGGGATATGCAATTTCAAATGAGATATCTCTAAAATTCAAGGAATTGTGTCAAGAAATGATCGAGCCATTTAGCAGTGCAGAGGTAATGCATGGACCAAAAAGTTTAATACAAAACTCATTTAAAGTTTTTACCCTGTCTTTAAGAGACAATAGTGGAAATATTGTCAAAAAAGACTCAGAAGAAATAACAAAATTAACAGATTTACACTATGAAATATCTTATAATAAAGAAAATAAAAATACATTGTTTTATAATACATTCGAACTTAAAGAACTTGATCCAATAATAATATTAACAAAGTTTTATCCATGGATAATAAATTATTCTATTGAAAAAGGTTTAGACCCTGATAATCCAAGATACTTAACTAAAGTAACTAAAACATTTTAAAAAAATTGAAAAATATTGATATAGTAATTGTTGGTGCAGGTTCTGCAGGCTGTATTTTGGCTAATAAATTTGTTAACTATACAAATTATAATATTCTTTTGATTGAAGCGGGTCCTATAGATAAAAGCCTAGTTATAGATGTTCCTCTTGGTTATGGAATGACATTCTATAATAAAAAAATTAACTGGAATTTTTATTCAGAAAAACAATCAAAACTAAATAACAGAGATATTTATTACCCAAGAGGCAAGGTTCTTGGAGGATCTAGTTCAATAAATGGCATGGTCTATGCAAGAGGACTTGATAGTGATTACAAAGATTGGTATGAAAATGATGAATGGAGTCTTGCTAACATAAAAAAAAATTTCCAAGAAATAGAACAGCAAATTGATGAAAACACAACTAGCCTAGATCAGAACAAGATGCCTGTTAATGATGTAAGTAATTTACATCATCCAATATTAAAATATTTTTTTAATGGTTGTAATGAATTAAATATTAAATTTAATAGAAATTTAAATACTGATATTGCTAATCAAGTAGGGCATTATAACATTACCACTTTTAATGGAAGAAGGTATTCATCATCTAAAGTGTTTTTAAACTCAGTTATTAAAAATAATAGAATTAGAATAATGACCAATGCATTTGTAAAAAAAATTAATATAAAAGATAAAAAAATTATGTCTTTAGAACTTAATTCAAAAGGCAATAATCTAAAAATAAAACCAAATATTGGTGCAATTCTATGTACAGGCTCAATAATGACACCGCATATTCTTATGCACTCTGGTATTGGAGATCCAAAAAAAATAAAATCAATTGATAAAGAAATTATTATAAGTAATTCAAATATTGGAAAAAATTTACAAGATCATTTGGGTTTAGATTATTTATTTAAAACTCTTCATCCCTCCTTAAATAGTGCACTTGGAAATTGGTCAGGAAGAATTAAAGAAATATTTAAATATATTTACAATAGGAAAGGCGCATTTGCACTGAGCTTAAATCAGGCAGGAGGATATTTAAATTGGAATTCAAGACATAGTTATCCTAACCTGCAAATTTATTTTAATCCTCTAACTTATTCAATTACACATAAAAATAAACGACCACTTTTAAATACTGATAAATTTGATGGCTTTATTATTGGTTACAACTCCTGTCGTCCAAAAAGTCTGGGAGAAATATCTCTTAAAAGCCCTGATATTAATGATGATCCACTTATTGATCCTAATTTTTTAAGCCATGATGAAGATATACATGATGTTCTATGCGCTGTTGATTTTACAAAAACTTTAGCTAAAACTAAATCTATAAATAATATCAGAGAAGAAACCATAAAAAATGATTTATTAAATGCAAATGATAAAGAAATGCTAGATCATTTTAAAAATAATGCAGTTTCTGTTTATCATCCATGTGGAACTTGTAGGATGTCAAATAATAATAATCAAGGAGCAGTCTCTAAAAGATTAAAACTTCATGGACTAGAAAATTTATGGGTAGTAGATGCTTCTATTTTTCCTAACATTACATCTGGAAATATCAATGCCACTGTTATGATGCTAGCAAATTTGGGAAGCAAATTAATTATTGAAGATATTAAAAAAATGCAATGAATATTATAAAACTTGAGACATTTACAAAGCCATATGTAAGTTTTGTTAAAATTACTGTTGAGGATGGATCTCATGGATATGGACAGATGTCTACTTATCATGCTGATATTACAGCTCAAATTTTTCATAAACAAGTTGCTCCATGGGTTTTAGGAAAAGATTATTCTAATTTTGATGATTTAGAGGATTTTATTTTTGAAAGAGAACACAAATTCCCTGGATCTTATTTGTTAAGAGCTATTGCCGGATTTGATACTGCATTATGGGATTTAAAAGGAAAAGTAGAAAATAAACCAGTTGTATCATTAATTGGAGGAAATCCAGGAAAGTTAAGAATATATGGATCTTCAATGAAAAGAGACATTAAACCTATCGATGAAGCAGAAAGATTTAAAAAAATTTTTGATCAACAAGGAGTTAATGCTTTCAAATTTCGTGTTGGTTCAGAATGTGGAAGAGGAAAGGATGAATGGGAAGGCAGGACTCAGGAAATTGTTAAAACTATAAATTCTTCTTTAGATCAAAGTGTAGTCAAAATGGTTGATGCAAACAGCTGTTATAATCCTAATCAAGCAATTGAAATTGGAAAGTTATTAGAAGATTGTAATGTTACGCATTTTGAAGAACCATGCCCATATTGGAAGCCAGATCAAACAAAATTAGTGACTGATGCTTTGAAAATAGATGTTACGGGAGGTGAGCAAGATTGTGATTTAAGAATATGGAAAGATATGGTTAAAAGAAAAATTGTTAATATTTTTCAACCAGATGTAATGTACTTAGGAGGGCTTACTAAAGCACTTAAGGTTGCTAAAATCATTAAAAACGCTGGATTTATTTGCACTCCTCACACTGCTAATTTGTCATTAGTAACTATATGTACAATGCATTTTTTAAAAGCTATTGAAAATGCTGGACCTTATTTGGAGTTTTCAATCGAAGGAGAGGACTATTATCCATGGCAGCAAAATTTATTTTTAAATGATCCCTTTAAGATTGATGATGGCAAAGTTGAGATTAGTCAGAATCCAGGATGGGGTGTAATTATAAATCCCGAGTGGTTAAATAAAGCAGAATATAAAATTTCAGAAATTTAATTATAATTTCTTTATAATTAATGTAAATAATTTATGTTAAAATGTATGATCAAAAATATTATATTTGATTTTGATGGAGTAATTGTTGATAGTGAAATTTTAGCATCAAAAGCTTTTACAAAATATTTTAATAATCTTGGTTTTTCACTAAAAGAGGAAAATTTTTATAAGTTTGCTGGAATGAAAACTGTTAAAGTTATTGATCAATTATCAAAAAAATTTAAAATCAAGGATAAAAATAAATTTTTTGAGGAAGTATTTGATATAGTTTCAAAAATTTATATCAATGATTTAAAATTAGTTAATGGTGTTAAAAAATTTATTAAAAATTCAAAAAAAAATCATTTCATAGGATCAAATAGGAATAAAGAAAGTATAGAAGCTGGATTAAAAATTGTTGGTATGTCAAATATCTTTCCATCAGAAAAAATTTATTCATTTGATATGGTTAAAAATCCTAAACCAGAACCAGATATTTATTTAAAAATTTTAAACGAAAATTCACTTAATAATAATGAAACTATAATTATAGAGGATAGTGCAGTTGGGGTAAGGGCTGGAAGATCAGCAGATGTAAGAGTTTTTGGTCTTACAGCAGGAAAGCACTGGCATTCTGATAGAGATCAAAATGAATTATATGACAATGGTGCATTAAATGTTTTTAAAAGTTATAATGATTTAAAAAAAGCATTAGAGGGGTTATAAATGGGACCAGAAATAAAAGGTAATCCACTCCACATTTCAGTTTATTTACTTATTGTAAGTTATGTTATTGGAGAGTTCATCATACCAAAATATCCTCTTATATATTTATTTAATCTAACTGGGCTAGTATTAATCATTATTTCAATAATTATTTTTTTTTCTTCTATTAATGCATTTTCTGCACATCATGAAAATCCTTTACCCAAAACAGATACCAATAGAATAATCAAGACTGGAGTTTATGCATACTCTAGAAATCCAATTTATTTATCTTTTGTTTTATTTCATTTTGGTATGTTTTTGACTTTCGAAAATATAATGTATTTTTTATGTTCAATAGGATTATTTTTTTGGATAAATAATTATGTAATTATTCAAGAAGAGAAATTCTTAAAAAACAAGTTTAAAGATGAGTTTGATCGGTATTGTCAGTCTGTAAAAAAATGGATTTTTTTCTAGTTTTTAATTATTAAATTTATTTTTTGATTTTTATCTATTTTAATTATAACATTTGCTATGTTCTTGAAGTTTATTAACATCCATTTTGTAATTTTTTCATAATGTTGAATAAATAATTTAATTTCATTTGCATTCATTTTTTTTGATTTTTTTGATTTTGAAGTATTTTTATTTTCTTGTTTTAATCTCCAATTTAAAACATAATTAAATGAAGGAGCTTTCATAAAAATTATCTCATCAAACATATTAAATAAATTTTTATATTCATTAAATAATTTTGTATTATAAAAGTTTCTCCATATAAAGTTTTTGTCATAATTTTTTTCTAAACTATTAATATTTTTATATAGATAATTTTTACTTATTTTATTACAACCACAGCACCAACCTTCAAGTAATAAAATATCACATTTTTTATTTATTTTTTTTGTCTTATTTGATTTATTATCAATTAACTTATCAAAAATCGGTGTAACGATAGGATAATTATTTTTATCAAATTTTTTTATATCAGAAATTAATTTTTTAATATCATGTGTTCCTGGAACACCTCTAGTAATCAATAATTTATGTACTTTTTTTGCTAATAATTTTCTTTGGTTTTTCGAAAGATAATAATTATCTATACTTAATGTTAACACCTTTTTATTGAAAAATTTTTCAATTGTTTTTTTTATAATTATAATTAAGGAAGATTTTCCAATACCTTGAGATCCTCCAATCAAAAATTTCTTTTTTTTTGATAGATTAATATGATTTATGATTGGTAAAATTTTTGAATGAATATATTTTTTAGAATATCTTTTATTGAAAGTTTTTAATCCTTCTTTTTGAATAAAATTTATTATTTCGTACATTTAATTTAAATTATATTATAAGTTATATTTTATAAACTTATAATTGTTATATGAAATTTCTTTTTGACTTAGGTGGTATTTTCTTTGATTGGGATCCTAATCATTTTTATAAAAAAATCTTTAAAAATGATGATGAAAGAGAATATTTTATTAAAAATATATGTAATGATGAGTGGAATATTAAACAAGATGCTGGCAGATTAATTAAAGATGCAGAAAAAGAACTTATAGTTAAGTTTCCCGATTATAAAAATCAAATAAAACTATACTATAAAAATCATCGAAAAATGTTTAGAGGAATATTTAATAATTCTATCGATGTTCTTAAATTTTTAAAAGAAAAAAAATATGAATGCTATGTTCTTTCTAACTGGTCATGGGAAACTTTTCAAAATATGGAAAATGATTATCCTTTTCTGAAACTTTTTGATGGTCTTATAATATCGGGAAAAGAAAAAATTGTAAAACCAAATAAAGAAATTTATTTATTAGCTATAAAAAGATTTAATCTTAAAGCAAAAGAAACAGTGTTTATAGACGATAGAATAGAAAATATTATTGCAGCTAAAAAACTTGGTTTTAAAACTATACATTTGATTAACCCTGAATTAATAGAAAATGAAATTAAAAAATTTGTTTAAGATAATACTTTATGACTGAAAAATTTGACATTCTCATTATTGGCGGTGGAATTAACGGAGCGGGTATTGCAAGAGATGCAGCTGGAAGAAATCTTAAAGTATGTTTAGTGGAAAAAAATAAAGTTGGATCAGCAACTTCTTCATGGTCTACAAAGTTAATTCACGGAGGTCTTAGATATCTTGAAAATTATGAATTCAGATTAGTTAGAGAGTCTTTAAAAGAGAGAGAAATAATAAAAAAAATTGCTAACGATATTATTTCTCCCATACCATTCATAATTCCACATTTTCCCCAGCAACGACCAAAATGGTTAATACAATTAGGTTTGTTTATATATGATCATCTTGGCGGTAAATCTTCTCTACCAAAATCAAAAAGAATAAATATTAAAAAAGAAATTCCAAATGTTTTAAAAAATGAATTTAAAATAGGTTTTCAATATTTTGATCTTCAAGTTGATGATAAAAAACTAGTAGAATTAAATATTAATGATGCAAAAAAAAGAGGCGCATTAATTATAGAAAATAACAAAGTAATTAATGTTAAAAGAAATATAGATCATTGGACCATTACACTAAATGATAAGACTACTCTGAATGCTAAAATACTTATTAATGCTTCAGGACCATGGATAAATAATGTACTCAACAATATAATAAATTTGAATTCAAAAAAATCTATAAGACTCGTCAAAGGAAGTCATATTATAACTGAGAAATTATATACACAAAATAAGGCTTTTACTTTACAAAATACAGATAACAGGATTGTTTTTGTTATACCATATAAAGAAAAATATTCATTGATTGGAACAACTGAAAAAGAAGTTTATTCCCCTGACAATCCTACTATAGACAATGAAGAAATAGATTATTTAATCAACACAGTTAATAAATTTTTCATTAGGCAAATTTCTTCTGATGAAATTGTTGAAACGTACGCAGGAATAAGACCTTTGATTGAAGATTTTAATGAAGCTTCAAAAATTACCAGAGATTATATTTTTGATTTAAATATTTCTGACTCAAATACTCCTTTACTTAATATTTATGGAGGCAAACTAACTACTTACAGAAAATTATCTGAGAATGTTTTACATTCCTTAGGTCCATTTTTACCTAAAACTAAATTATCTTCATGGACTGGCTCTAAAAAACTTTAAAAATTTATATCTAAAAATGACTTCTATTTATTGGGCAGAACGGTTTTATAAGAGGAACAATTCTTATAGGAGGAAATAATATGTAAACCTACTGCCCATTAATTATTATAGATTATTAATAGTAATTAACCATTTAAGGCCAAAACGCTTTGGAAAACGCCCCATTTTATGAGGCATTTAAAATAAGGATTCTATTATTTAAAAGCTTGCTGTGAGCTATCAAATAGATGACATCTATTGGAAGGAAATCCTACTTTAACCGTATCCCCAACTTTAATATTTGAATGACCTTCTGTCTCAGCTACAAGAGGTTCACCATCTTTTTCTAGATATAGAAATGTTCCTGAACCAAGTTTTTCAACAACAAAAACTTTACTTTCCCAACTTCCATCAGAATCTTGATTAACTAATAAATGTTCTGGTCTTATACCTAGGGTGACATTGTCCCCTTCAGATGCTGATGCGGACATTTTTGGTACCGAAATTTTAGACATACCCATAATATCTACCTCTGTTGCATCATTGCTTCTACTTGTTATATTTGTTGAAATAAAATTCATTTTTGGAGAGCCAATGAAACCACCAACAAACATATTATTTGGTTTATCATAGAGGTCTAAAGGTGAACCTTTTTGTGAGACTATCCCAGTATCCAGAACGACAATATCATCAGCGAGTGTCATAGCTTCTGTTTGATCATGTGTAACATATATCATCGTAGCTTCTAACTCATTGTGTAACTTAGCTAATTCTACTCTCATTTGAACTCTTAGTGCCGCATCTAAGTTGGATAATGGTTCATCAAAAAGAAAAACTTTTGGTTTTCTTGTAATAGCTCTTCCAATTGCTACTCTTTGTCTTTGTCCTCCCGATAATTGTTTTGGTTTTCTTTTAAGATAATCTTCTATCTGTAATATACGTGCTGCCTCATTAACTCTTTCGTTAATTTCATCTTTTGATCTTTTTTCCAATTTTAAACCAAAAGCCATATTATCAAATACTGTCATATGCGGATAAAGTGCATATGATTGAAAAACCATTGCTATATTTCTTTGTTTAGGAGGTAAGTCATTCACAACTTGACCATCAATTGAAATTGTTCCTGAATTTATATCTTCTAGGCCTGCAATCATTCTAAGCATAGTAGATTTACCACATCCACTTGGTCCAACTAAAACTGTAAAAGATTGACTTTTTATATCAAGAGATATGTCTTTAATAACATGCACATCTCCAAAGTATTTATTTACTGTATTTATATTTATATCTGCCACTTCATCCTCCTTTGAGCGATCTTACAAGTGTAATAATGTTGATCATATATATTATAAAATTATGATCAAGTTTTAATTTAAATATCCCAAATATTCTTTTTGAAATTCTATCATTGTATCAATCATTTTCTCTGCCGAATTAGCATTATCCACAATTGGATCAGCGAGTAAGGCTAAATAAACACTATGTTTTGATTTGTTAAGAATTGCTTCTGTTGTTAGTTGGATAGTGCTAGCTTGATTATTTAATAATGAACCAAAATTAGATGGATAATTTTCAAGCCTTTGACCATGAATGCCATTTTTATTAATTAAAGCAGGAACTTCAACAACTATATCATTAGGCAGGCTATCAATATAATTATTATTGGGCAAGTTTACAGCATCTTCAATCATATTTTCATCATTGATTATTGACTCAATAATAGGAATAATTCTCTCTCGTGTTGTTTTATCTTCAGTATCAAAAAAATGTTCTTTGGATACAATATCACTATGAAAAGATAGACAGTGTTCTTTGTATTTATTATAAAAATGCGAAATAGCGTCATGATCAGCTACACTGTATCCCCAATGTAGATATTCTCCCAAATGACTATCAGTTGTTATAGGAAGGTAACCATAAGTTTTATATAATTCAAAAAAAACACCTCTTTCTCCACCTGGCTTTGATCGATGATAGTCATCATGTTCGTTAACCAATGATGAATAATAAGAGTCAAATTTTTCTCTAATTATGGGATAACCATCTTTTTTTGTATCTTTATATTTCGCTTCTAACAAAATACTAAAATGATTAAGTCCGCCAGCTTTTATTTCAATATTAGAAAATTCCGTTTCCATCAAAGTTGGAAGTTGTCGTTCCATTGAAGCAATTTCATGACATAGACCAATAAATTTCAAGTCAGGAAATTTAGTTGTAACTGCGTGACATATTCTTTGCATAGGGTTTGAATAATTAAAAACAAAAGCATTTGGACAAATCTTATTTATATCTTCACAAATATCAATAATAGCAGGTGTAATTCTTAAAGAATGAAACAATCCTCCGGGTCCACCATTTTCCCCATAGATTTGTTTAAAACCATATTGTAGTGGAATTTTCCAATCTTGATCCCATAGCTCAAATCTATTACCTACTTCAATAGAGATTAGACAATAGTCAGCATTTTTTAGAGCTTCCTCTCTGTTAGTTGTTGCTTCTATTTTACATTTAGACTTAAAATCATCTTTATATTTTTCAGCAGTCTTTTTTGTTTTTTCAAGAGCTTTTTGATTGATATCATAAAGCATTATATTACTATCTTTTAAAATATTGGATTTAAAAATATCGCTTACTGTTCCTAATCCAAATTGAGAACTTCCAGCGCCAATTAACACAATTTTTACCATTTTTATCTTACCCTTTCTCCGTGTAGCCTATGGCCCAACAAAGCAAGTAAAATTATTAAGCCATTAAAAAACTGTCTCCATTCTCCACTCCAACCTATAGCTATTATTCCAATTTCCATATATGCGATGACTCCAACTCCGAATAAAGCGCCTACAATTGTGCCTAAACCTCCCCAGTAAGGAGTTCCTCCTACAAATACTGCAGCGAGAGCAAGTAATAAATAACCAAAACCTTGAGTAGGAAAAAAAGTATAAGTTATAAGAGTTGTAAATATACCACCTAATGCCGCACCAACACCGACAAACATAAAAGCTTTGATTTTTACAGCATTTACATTGATACCCATTTGCTCAGCACTAACTGAATTGTCGCCAACATGTTGAATATGTATACCAAAAACATGTTTATTAAAAAAATAATAGCAGAAAATTATAAAAAGAGCTGCCCAAAAAATTTGCATTGGAAATCCATAAAATTTACCAACTAGAAGAGGGTACAACCAATGGTTTTCAACTTCCATTATTGTAATAGACCTACTATTTGTTAGAAGTAAAATTACACCTCTTAATAAAAACAATACACCTAGAGAGGCTACTAATGAAGATAGACGAAAAACAACTATTAAAGTTCCTACGAGTGCTCCTATTCCTGCTCCAGTTAAAACACCTGCAACAAAACAAATAGCTGGATCAACCCCACTCTTTACTAATAATGCAAAAACATAAGCAGCTACTGCATATGTAGATGCAAAAGATAAATCTATTTCTCCTGATGCTACAAGGAATACAAGGGGTATAGTTAAAAAAATTAATGTTGGCATCATTACAAATACAGATTGATGTAAATTTGGCCTTATCCATGCTTCTGGAGCTCCAATAAAAAAAATCACCATTAATAAAATAAAATATCCAATACTTCCGAGAGCTCTTCCATTTTTGTGAAACATATTATTTAGAAATGATTTATTATTATCCATATTTTTTTAATGTCTAACTATTGTATCTCTCATTATTTTCATTAATTCTTCAGGAGTGGAAACATTATCTTTATTTAACTCATGAACTACTTCTCCTCTGTCTAATATTACAAATCTATCAGATATGTCATAAACATGATAAATATTATGACCTATAAATAATACTGACCTATTTGATTTCTTTACATTTAATACAAAATCAAAAACTTTTTGTGTTTCATTTAGAGATAAATTATTAGTTGGCTCATCTAAAACTATTAACTCTGCATTGTTATATATTGCTCTAGCTATAGCAACACCTTGTCTTTCTCCTCCTGATAGATTTCCAACAGCTGATTCTGCATTTATTAGATTTGATGTAAATCCTATTTCTCTTATCAACCTGTTAGCTTCCTTTATTTGTTCTTTTTCTCTAATAAAACCAAAAGGATACTTTAACTCTTTCCCCATAAAAATATTTTTAACAATAGATTGCTGAGGTGTTAAAGCTCTATCCTGAAAAACTGTTTCTATGCCAGCTTCTCTAGCCTTTAATGCATTCCATGCTTTAATTTCTTTGCCTCTTATAAGAATTTGCCCTTCATCAGGACCATAAACTCCAACTAATGTTTTAATTAAAGTTGATTTTCCAGCACCATTATCTCCAATAAGTCCAACGACTTCACCTTTTGTGACATGAAGAGATGCTTTATTCAATGCGGTAATACCACCAAATTTTTTTGTAACTTTTTTTAATTCGATGATGTTTTCCATATTTAAAAAAAAACTGACTCATTTTTAATGAGTCAGTTTATGTTAATATTATCTTAGTCCTGCGTCTGCAAGTGCTTTTACAGCTTGGTAGTTGTTAGTATCTACAAATCCTGCACCAGTATCTTGGTTTATCGCACCTGTTCCAAGAACAGCTGTTTGACATAAAGAAAGTACTGGTAAATAACCTTGTAAAAACGGTTGTTGATCTGAAGTTAGATGAACATAACCTTTTTCAAAAGATGACATTATTTGTGGACTGGTATCAAAACCAATTTGTAGCAATTCATTTGGTCCGTAGCCAGCTGCTTTCGCAATTCCTTCAGCAACATTCATAATATCACTTCCTGAATGAACTATAACTTTAGTTTCAGGATTTGCGTTTAAAGCTGCAGAAAAAATTGGGATAGTCATATTAGGATCAGAGGCATATTTAGGATCTCCATCTAATACTGTAACTGTCATTCCGTGCTCTTCAAAAATAATTCTAGCACCATCTTCTCTTTGAGCTCTTGCATAATCACCGATTGGAACCATAACAATAGCATGATCTCCTGCTTGAAAACCAAATTGTCTAATCGCTTCTCTTGCAAGTGCTTTTCCTTGAGTTGCTAAATTGGCTCCTACGTATCCACCACCGTATTTTGCCCTTACTCCTGCGGGGTCAACGTTTTGATATGTCATTAAAATTCCATTATCCGCAGCTTGTCTAGCTAGAGGCATAAGTGCATCATCTCCAGGATGACCCATCATTGCAATAGCATCAACGCCAAGACCAACTGACTCTCTAAGTTGACGAACCATTTTTTCAAAATCCCATTCTGAATAAATAATTTCTGCATCAGCTCCTGTATCTCTAATAGCATTCATTGCGCCTGCAGCAACAATTCCTGCAAATCCTCCAGCTTCAGGTCCACCAGCATAAAAATGCATTTTTACATCTGAACACCAGTTATCACCTAAATCTTGTCCAGTAGGAGCTGCTACTGATTGATAAGATAAAGGTAATAAAAAAATAGAAGCTAAAAATATTTTTAAAATTTTCATATTTCCTCCCAAAAATTATAATAATATTTAATATAAATAAACTAAATCCGAAACGTTTTGGAAGTCAAGTAAAACATATTTTTAATTCTTATTATTTAGTAATATTTAACTTTTAACAATATTGGCAAATTTGTTGAACTCATTTTCAGGAATATTTATATCATGCTCTTTTGAGGGATAATTTGAATTTTCAACATCAGTTTTGAACATCTTAAATGCTTTTTGTGACTTATCTCTTATTCTTTCATAGTCTCGACCTATATCTGAATATACTTTAGCATGCCTTGGAATATGGCCAGAATTATAACCTAATATATCTTCAGCAAATAAATATTGTGCGTCACAACCTACACCACTTCCCATACCAATCATAAATACATCAATATTAGTTGATATAAATTCGGCAACTTTAAAGGGTACTATTTCAATTTCAATTGCAAAAACCCCAGCATCTTTAAGTATCATACATTGATCATAAATTTTTTTTGCTTCCAATGCATTTTTACCAAAAGCTTTAAAGCCACCATACAAAGTTGATTTATATGGAATGAATCCAGAATGACCTACTACTGGGACTCCCTCATCAGCTATTGATTTTATAAGTTTGTTTCCCTGAGGGCAATATATTGCATCAGCTCCAATTTTAAGTAATTCAAAAGACCTTCTAACAATTTCATATTCAGTTAAATAAGTTCCGTAAGGTAAACCAACAGTTAAGAAAGTGTTCTTAGCTGCATTTCTAATACCTTCAATGTCATTTAATTCAGATGAAACAATCATTTCAATACCTGCCATTTCACATGCTTCAGCCTCTAATGGATTATGTGTATAAACTTCTGATAATTTTTTTATACCTTTTGCAGCTAATATATCTTTAACTGTTAATTTTCTCACAATATTTTAATATAACCTTTTACTAACTCTTTTTGTTTGTCCGTGACTATAAATTCCATCCATTCCACCATCTCTTCCATATCCTGATTTTTTATAGCCTCCACCTGGTAAATTAGTTCCATCAACAAACCAATCATTATGCCAAATTATACCTGCTTGAATTCTTTCAGCTGTCCATTTTGCTTTTTGATCATCTGCAGTAAAAACACCTGAGGCTAAACCATAATTTGTTGAATTAGCAATTTCAATTGCTTCATCTTCAGTTTCAAAATCAAAAACTGATGTTACTGGACCAAATATTTCTTCTTGAGCAATTGTAGCATCAGTTGAAACATTATCAAAAATAGTCGGTTGGTAAAAATTTCCTTCTTGATTATCATCTTCTTTACCACCAAGTGCTAATGTAGCCCCTGATTGGACTCCAGAATTAACATAATTTGAGACCCTTTGCATTTGATCTTTAGAAATTAGAGGTGTAACCTCAGTTTCAGAATTATCTCCTGAGCCTATTTTGAGTTTTTTAGATTTTGAGATTAATTTAGTCATATATTCATCTTTAATTTTTGGATGTACAATAACTCTGGACATAGCTACACAAATTTGACCTGCGTTAGGTTTAAAAATACCTTTCACTGTACTATCAACTGCTTTATCAATATCTGCATCAGGATAAATTATTGCTGCAGATTTTCCACCTAGTTCAAAGTGACAAGGAATTATTCTATCAGCAGTCTCCTTTAGAATTTCTGAAGCTACTTCAGGAGATCCAGTGAAAACAATATAATCACTTCCAGAGTGTTTAACAAGTTTTCTTCCAGTAACTTCACCATATCCATGAACAATATTTATTATACCCTCTGGAACACCAACTTCCTCAAAAATTTTACCATAAAAATTTGAAGATATAGGGCAAAGTTCAGGTGGTTTAATTACAATAGTATTGCCTACAATCCAGTTCTGAGCAACCATACCAGAAAAAATAGAAATTGGATAATTCCATGGAACTATTTGTAAGCTTACACCAAATGGTTCTAAAACTACGTAGTTGAACGTATCCTTTCCAGATGGAATTAGTTTATTTTGTATTTTATCTGTCATACCTGCATAGAAATCAAAGGTATCAGCAGCACCTTTAAATTCATCAATACATTGTTTTATAGTTTTACCATTCTCTTGACTTAAAAGTTGCCCTCCAATATCTTTATATTCTCTAAGTTTATCAGCTATTGCTCTCATCATTTTTGATTTTTCTTTTGGATCCATATCTAAAAGAATTCTCTTATCAAATGCCCGTTTTGCAGCTTCGTATGCTAAATTAATTTCTTCATCAAGAGCTTGATCAATATTACCAACTATTTTTTGATTAGCTGGATTGATTACAGGTAAATTTTCATTAGATAATGAGTCTAAAAATTTACCATTAATATAATTTCTTATTTCCATTCAAAATCTTCTTTTATTCTTAGTAAATCGAAAATTATATTTACTGTCAATAAGTTTAAATCAAATATTTGGTATTTTTACAGGTATAAAATAATTTGGATTTTTTGATTTTTTTATTACTGCTGGAATTATTTCTTTATATGCTTCAAATAGTGTTTGAGGCTTTGGAAGTTGATCTTTTATTTCCTCATGTAGTTTTGGAAGATTATAGGAAGGAACCATTGGGAACATATGATGCTCTATGTGATATTCCATTTTCCAATATATAAAGCTAAAAATTGGATTTAATCTGACTGATCTAGTTGACTCTCTATGATCTTTACTTCCTTCTTTAAGACCCATATGTTGAGTAAGACCCCAAACTACATTCATAAAAATAAAAAATTTTGGAACAAGAAATAGCAATATTGGAAGTATTGAACCAACTGCAATACTAGAAAAAATTATAAGTAGCCAAAGTAATACAAAAATTCTCGAACTACGAATACAATTAAATTTTTTTTCTTCTGGAATGCATTCTTTCATTACTTTTGTTTCATATCCTAAAGCATGTTTAATAATTTCTAAATGTAAAGATTTATGAAGTATCAAAAAATAATATCCTGGAATAAATTTTAAAAGAAAACCAAATAAAGTTGTTTTTGAAAATATACTATCATCAGCTTCAAAATCATGAGGGTCAACTGATGCTGTATAGCTATGGTGAAGAGAGTGACTCCATCTCCATCTTACTGGTTCAAAATTATTCATATAGCTTGCAATGTGATAGAAGAAATCATTTAAACGCCTTGTTTTGAATGCAGTTCGGTGACCGCATTCATGCCATATCGCATCTGCACCACCCCAAAACATACAATAAGCTAAATAAATAGGCACAAACCAAAATGACCCCCAAGTATAAGTACTTGCAATACCCAATGTTACCATTGTTAGTGTATAAATGATTATATGTTTCCATCCCTCAAAATCACTTCTTCTCGAGAGTTCTTTGAGTTTTTTTTTGTCTATTTTTGCTCTAAACCATTCACTAGAAATATTATTGATTCCAGTTTGTATTTTAGGCTTATCAAACATAGTACTTATATATTTCTAAAAAAATTAATTACAATAAAATATGATGTTGAATTTGATGATAAATAATTGTTTAAATTCGTCAATTTAGATATATTTAAAATAATATGGAAAATTGGATCTATGTATGTGACAAAAATGATATAGATTTTGAGGATTTGAAAAGATTTGATTATGAAGATAAAACATTTTGTATTTATCATATTAAGGATGGTTTTTTTGCTACAGACGGAATCTGCACTCATGAGGATGTGCATCTTGAAGACGGGCTAGTTACTGATGATGAAATAGAATGCCCAATGCACCAAGGAATTTTTAACATAAAATCAGGTGCTGTTATTCAAGATCCTCCTTGCGATGATTTAAAAACATATGAAGTTAAAGTCGAGGAAGAAAAAATTTATATTAATATTTTATAGTTAACCTTTAACAGAACCAGCAACCAAACCTCTTATAAAATATCTTTGTAGAGCAAAAAATATAAATAATGGAACAGTCATTGAAACAAAAGCACCTGTTGTTAATATTTCCCAATTCTCACCTCTTGAACCTAAAAGTTCTTTTAATTTAGCAGTCAAAATGATTTCACTTGGAACTTGATCTAAGAATACTAATCCTACTAACAAGTCATTCCAGCACCATAAAAATTGTAAAATAAAAATTGAAGCAAATGCAGGAACAGATAATGGCAGTATTATTCTTATAAAGATATCATAATGTGTAGCTCCATCAACCTTAGCCGCTTCCATCATTTCATTTGGTAAAGATTTAATAAAATTTCTTAACAAGAAAGTTGTTGATGCAAGACCAAAACCTGTATGAGCCATCCAAACTCCAGGATATGATTTAGCAGCAACTCCAAATAAAGCTCCAAAATCATTATATATTGTTAAAATTGGGATTAATGACATTTGCAATGGAACAACTAGCGATGCTATTATTATTGCCAGCAATGTATCTCTTCCGAAAAATTTCATCCATGTAAGAGCATACGCAAAAAATGAACAAATTATTAAGGGAATTAGAGTAGAGGGTAGGGCAACTGCAGTTGTATTAAGGAATGCTTGCCCAATACCTTCTTTAAATAATACTTCTTTGTAATTATCAAAAGTAAACGAAGGTGGGCTTAGTCCAGTAATAAAAAGTCTTTTCCCTTTCTTTTTTGTAAATGCTTTTGTTGATTTCCATATGTATTGACCATCTTCATTAACTGTAACTTCGGTATTATCTTTAAAAGTTGCAATTTCGCCAACAATAAATTCATTAATATTTTTTGAAGTTATGCCAAATGATTCTATTTTTTTACCTGATTCATTTTCAAATAATTCTCCACTAACAATAAAATAATCCCCTTCTTTAAATTGAGACTCCATTCCGGACATTCTATGAATTTCATTAACTTTAGTAGTTGTAAGAGATGTCCACCATCCACTAATTGCTAACAAATCTTTATCTCTTAAGGAGCTGATAAAAAGTCCAAAGGTTGGTACTATCCATATTGTTACAAATATAAGTAATAATAATTGTGATAAAATTGACGAAAGACTAATTTTTTTCATTAAATTTTTTGTTCCTGTTTATGCTTGTATAAATTCCATGCTAATATTGGAATTACACCAATCATTATTACTATTGCTAATACACTTCCTCTACCAGAGTCTCCACCGCCCCTGAACATCCAATCATACATTAAGTTTGCTAAAACCCCTGTTTGCCATTCACCATTTGTCATTGCAAAAATGATATCAAAAATTCTTAAAACTATAATAGTTATTAAAGTCCAAATAACTAAAATAGTTTGTTCAAGGTAAGGTATGACAATTGAAAAAAAAATTTTTAATTCACTTGCGCCATCTATTCTTGCTGCTTCAAGTGTTTCTTTTGGTATACTTCGAAGAGCAGCACTAAAAATAACAAGTGCAAGACCGGTTTGTATCCAAATCATAATAGCCATTAGAAAAACATTATTCCAAACAGGAATGGTTAACCAAGCTTGAGGTTCATAGCCAAATGAAACGATTACTGCGTTTAGTAATCCAATTTGAGTATCTCCTGGACCTCTGTATTCGTATATAAATTTCCAAATTACACCAGCACCTACAAAAGAAATTGCCATAGGCATAAAAATTATCGATTTAGCAATTGAGCCCCACCAAATTCTATCTGCCAAATTAGCAATTACTAATCCAAAAAAAGTACTTAATGTTGGAACTATAAGTAACCATCCTAAATTATTTAAAATACTTCTTTTAAATTCGGGATCATTTATAGCCCAGCGGTAGTTATATAATCCGACAAATTCTCTACCAAACTTATCATAAAAACTCAGTCTTACAGTTTCAAAAACAGGATATAAAATAAATATAAATAAAACAATAAAAGCTGGTGTTATAAATATTAAAACCCTTAAAGTATTTTCAGAAGAGTATTTTTTGTCATTTTTTCTTTGATAAAAATCTAAAACAGAATTCGAAACATGAAAATAAATTATAAATATCAGTATACCTAAAAAAACTGTAAAAAATAAATTTAAAACACTCATTATCTAGGTAAATATATAAAAAAAACAGGCGAACAAGTTAATTGTTCGCCTGTTTTAACAAGAGGAAT
>CACEMR010000018.1 GCA_902560725.1 uncultured Alphaproteobacteria bacterium | reverse complement strand
GAGATAGTTTTATAATTACAAAAGATGGCTATGAACAAATTACACACCATTCTAAAAAAATAGAAGATCTCATCATTTAAATGGATGAGATTACAGTTTTTAATACACATTGTTGTGGTGAAATTGGAGATGTTGTAATTGGAATTAAAAATTTAAATTTTAAATCAGCTAAAGAAGCATCATCAAAACTTTTTAAAGATAAAAAATGGAGAAATTTTTTTTTGAATGAACCTAGAGGAGGTGTATTCAAACATTGTAATATCATTTTAGAACCTTCAGATAAAAATGCAGATGCGGGTTTCGTGATCATGGAGCCAGAAGATAATCCACCCATGAGTGGTTCAAATGCAATATGTGTAACAACAGTGTTGCTGGAAAAAAATATAATTAAAATGGACTATCCTACAACTAAGCTTACACTTGAGGCTCCAGGAGGATTAATAAAGGTTATTGCAACTTGTGAAAATAAAAAAGTTAAAAGTGTAACACTAACTAATCTAGCTTGTTTTGCAGATAAAATAGATGTCAATTTAAAAACTAAAAACTTTGGCTCGATAACAGTAAGTACCGCTTTTGGGGGAGATAGTTTTTTGATCTGTAATGCGAGTGATTTTAATCTTAAAATTGAACCTAAGAATGCTATAAAATTTGTAAAAATAGCTAAAGAATTATTGCGAGAAGCTAATTTATCAATTGGATTTGAGCACCCGACTATAGCAGGATTAAACTATCTTTCATTTTGTCAATTCGTTGAACCATTAGAAAAAAATAACAAATCCATTCTTACTGGTTTAAATACCGTAGTAATACGTCCTGGAAAGCTTGATCGATCCCCATGTGGTACTGGAACTTCAGCTCGACTAGCAGTTATGAAGGAAAAAAATGAAATACAAATTAATCAAGAGTTCATTTCAGAGTCAATTATAGGCTCCAAATTCAAAGCTAGTATTGAGGAAGAAATTACAATTAATAATAAAAAATGTATTATTCCTAGAATAACTGGTAGCGCATTTATCACTGGAAAACAAAATTTATACATTGATAGAGATGACCCATTTCCTGAAGGTTATAGGTTAAACGATACCTGGCCAGATTTATAGAAAACTGCGATTAAATAACACTTGTTTCATTAATAGAAACATTTTATTTTGATAATTTAATAGGAAGTATACTAGAAGATATCACATAATATGACTAGATTTAACGCATGGAATGTAATTAAGAATGGTTTGAATGGGCAATCTGGCTGGTCCAGGCAGTGGCGAGATCCAGAGCCCAAAAATAATTACGACGTTATAATTATTGGTGGCGGTTTACATGGTTTAGCAACGGCATTCTATCTTGCAAAAAATCATAATATTAAAAATGTAGCAGTTTTAGAAAAAGGATGGATTGGAGGAGGTAATGCTGGTCGTAATACAACCATCGTTCGTTCGAATTATATGATGCCAGGTAACCATGAATTTTATGAACATTCTTTAAAGCTTTGGGAGAATTTAAGTCATGAATTAAATTACAATGTAATGTTTAGTCAAAGAGCTCACGTATCATTATTTCATAGCCCTGGTGCAAAAGACTCTGCTGCAAGAAGATATAACATAATGAGACTTCATGGCACTGACGCAGAACTTTGGGATTTAAAAACCTTAAAGAAAAAAATTCCTCATTTAAATTATGATGACTCCAGATTTCCAATTTTAGGTGCAGCAGTTCAAAAACGAGCTGGAAATGCAAGACATGATGCAGTTGCCTGGGGATATGCAAGGGCAGCTGATCAATTAGGAGTTGATATTCTTCAAAACTGTGAAGTTACTGGGATAACCAGAAAAAATGGAAATATCGAAAGTATTCAAACTTCGAGAGGAACAATAAAGTCCAAAAAAGTTGGATTTGCTGTAGCTGGAAATACTTCTTTATTATGGCAAATGGCTGAACTAGGAAATTTACCAATTGAGTCTCACAAACTACAGGCATTTGTAACTGAGTCAGTTAAACCTTTATTAGATCAAGTAGTTGTGTATGGAGTTGGGGGAGCTCATTTTTATATATCTCAATCAGACAAAGGTAGTATGGTGTTTGGAGGTGATCTTGACTGGTATAAATCTTATGCACAGAGAGGAAATCTTCCAATGGTTCAAGACTGTGCTGAGGCAGCAATGGCAATACTTCCGTGTTTAGGTCGAATACGTTTATTAAGACATTGGGCAGGAGTAATGGATATGACCATGGATGGATCTTTTTTTATTTGTAAAACACCAATTTCAAATCTTTATCTAAATGCTGGATGGAATTACGGAGGATTTAAAGCAAGTCCTGCTTCAGGGTGGTACTTTGCAGATTTAATTGCAAATGAAAACCCGCATAACTATGTTCATAACCATAATCTTGAGAGATTTGAGAAAGGCATTAACATTGATGAGCGTGGTGCTGGTCCTGATCCTAAATTACACGGATAAATGATTAGAATAAATTGTCCATATTGCGGAGAAAGAGATCATAGTGAGTTTACCTATGGAGGAGATGCAACAATAAAATATCCATCTCTAGATTCATCAGAAAAAGAATGGACAGAGGCAATATTTTTTAGAAAAAATATCAAAGGTTTTCAGTTAGAGACATGGCACCATTCCAATGGTTGTAGAATGTGGCTAGAAGTCGAGCGTTCGACAGTAACACATGAAATAAAAAGTATTAAACCATGTCATCCAGATTTACAGAAAGTAGTTGAAAACAATAAATGACTTCAAAAAGGTTAAATAATTACGGTAAAATTAATAGAGATAAAACTATATCTTTTACTTGGGATAACAAAAAATACAACGGTTTAGAGGGGGACTCATTAGCATCTGCTTTACTAGCAAACAATATTGGTGTTGTTGGAAGAAGTTTTAAATATCATAGACCAAGAGGTATATTTTCTAGCGGTGTTGAGGAGTCTGGTGCATTAGTTACTATAGGATCTAAAGATAGAAGAGATCCAAATGTAAGAGCAACTACACAAGAATTATATGATGGTTTAAAAGCAAGTGGTCAGAACGCATTTCCAAATGTAAATTTTGATCTTGGTGGAATAAATAATTATATTGGTAGATTCTTTGCTGCAGGTTTTTATTATAAAACTTTTATGGGTATACCACCTTTTGAGTGGGGCAAGGGAACTTCTATTTGGATGCTTTTTGAAAAGTTAATTAGAAAAGCAGCAGGAATGGGTAGTGCATCAAGGTTACCTGATCCTGATTCTTATGAACATGCTCATGATTTTTGTGATGTAATTGTAGTTGGTTCTGGACCCTCAGGTGTTTCAGCAGCAATTGAAGCAGCTGAGAAAAAATTAGATGTTATTTTAGTTGAACAAGATAGTCTCGTTGGTGGAGACCAACTTTCAGAAAGTGAATTTTCTACCACTAATACTTTAAACCAACTCCAAAGCTTAGGAATTAAAGTAATGACAAGAACAACAGCTTTTGGTCTTTATGATAATTGTGTTGTTGGCTTATTAGAAAGAGTAACAGACCATTTATCAATTTCAAAAAACATACTTCCTCGTCAAAGATTTTGGACTATTAGGGCTAAACATATAATTGTTGGTTCAGGTGCATTAGAAAGACATATTGCATTTAATAACAATGATATTCCAGGAGTAATGACAGTAAATGCCTCAAAACATTATTTGAACAGGTATGGAGTATTAACTGGTAAAGATATAGTAATAGCTACAAATAATGACTCTGTTTATGAAACTGCAGAACAATTATCAGAGGCAGAAGCAAATGTAACAGTTCTAGACTCACGAACTGATATTGAGATTGAAACAAAAAATAAATTTGAAATTAGAAAAGGTTTTGTTCCGTATAATATTAATGGAACAAAAAAAATTAATAGTTTAGACATTTCCAAGAGTGAAAATATTAAAAAATTTGACACAATAAATTGTGACCAAGTACTTTTATCAGGCGGATGGTCTCCTGCAGTACATTTATTATCGCATAGAGGTGTAAAACCTAAATGGAATCACGAAAATGCATGTTTTATACCTAATGATACTAAAGAAAATATTACCATGATCGGTTCTTCGAGAGGATTATGGAATAAAGATGATTGTGTTGCTTCAGGAGTAGCAGGAGCGACTGATGCACTAAATCGTTTAGGTATATCTAAAACAAATTATTTTTTTCCAAAACCTGGTGGATGGAAAAATCCAATTAAACCACTTTATGAAGTAAAATATAAAAAATCGCGTTCAAAAAGTTTTGTAGATTATCAACATGATGTAACAGCTGATGATGTAAGGCTAGCACACCGTGAAGGTTTTATTTCTGTAGAACATCTTAAGCGATATACAACTTTAGGTATGGCTAATGACCAAGGAAAGATGGGCAATATTATTGGACTATCTTTAATGGCAGATCTTTTGAATAAAGAAATTCCTGAAGTTGGGACAACAGTATTTAGACCACCTTATACCCCAGTTCCTGTTGGAGCTTTGAGTGGGAGGAATGTTGGAAAACATTTTAGACCATTAAGAGTTACACCTATGCATCAATGGAATATTGATCATGGAGCAAAAATGATTGAAGTTGGTTTATACCAGCGCCCTTGGTACTATCCAAAAAAAAACGAAACTTTAAGTGATTCATATATAAGGGAAGCAACAGTAGTAAGAAAGACAGTTGGCATTTGTGATGTGACTTCATTAGGTAAAATTTCAGTTCAGGGACCAGATGCGACAGAATTTTTAAATAGAATATATTCAAATGCTTTTGCGAAACTACAAGTGGGAAAAGCAAGGTATGGAGTTATGCTTAGAGATGATGGTATCGTAATGGATGATGGTACATCTTGGCGTTTATCAGAAAATGAATATTTTATGACAACATCAACTGCTGCAGCAGCAAAAGTAATGGCATGGTTAGAGGAATTATTACAAACTAGGTGGACAAATTTAAAAGTAAACGTAACTAGTGTTTCTGAACAGTGGGCAGGGGCAGCAGTTGCAGGTCCTAAATCAAGGGAGGTTCTTAATAATTGTGTTGAAGATCCGTCTTTAATAACTAATGAAAATTTTCCTTTCATGGGAGTGATATCAACTTTCTTAAAAGGAAAAATTCCATGTAGAATTGCAAGAATTAGTTTTTCAGGTGAATTAGCTTTTGAAGTTTATATTAAATCAGATTTTGCAAATACTATGATGGATTTACTATGGGATAATGCACAAATATATGATGGTTGTTTATATGGATTGGAAGCTTTAGGTGCACTTCGAGTTGAAAAAGGTCATGTGACAGGGGCAGAACTAGATGGAAGAGTTACAATTGATGATGCAGGACTGGGTAAAATGGCTTCAATAAAAAAATCCTATATTGGAAGTGCTATGAGAAGACGCGGTGTATTAAATTCTGAAAATAGAGAAACCTTGGTTGGATTTTTTCCTATGGATCTTAAAGAAACGTTTAATGCAGGAACTATCGTGTGCGAAAAAAATAATATTAGCGGACAGGGAATTGGAAGAATTACATCTGTTACACATTCTCCTGAGCTTGGACATTGGATAGGTATAGGTTTTGTTGAGGGTGGTGTAAATAAGTGGAAAGATATAACTTTAGTTGGTGCAGACCCTGTAAGAAATAAACAAATGAATTTAAAAGTTGTTTCACCTCATATGGTAGATCCAACAGGGGAAAGAATGTATGCTTAGACATTCAGCATTAGAAACCTTTTATAAAGTTGGAAAATATTCAACAAATAAAAAACAATCATTAACACTTAAAGAAATTACAAACTTAGAAATTATGCAAATTGCTTGCTGGCCTGAAAAACTTGATGAAATAAACGATTTATTAATAAAAAAATTAAAAATCAATAATACGCCTAAGTTTAATAAAGGCGTTCTCTTTGAAAATAGTTCAATATGGAGAATGGAACCTTTGAAATGGTGGTTGTGTAATAAAGAAATTGAAATAAGTGAGGATATTGCAACAACTTTAGATATGTCTCATGCTTTTACAGGTATTGAAATTAGAGGAGATAGTTCAATATTATTCTTAAATAGACATCTTCCTATTGACTTAAGGAATAAAAATTTTCCAGATTTAACTTCTGCGAGTACAGCTATTCATCATGTAAGTATTAAGTTATTCAAAATATCTTTAAATAACTATTGTTTATACATACCAAGAGGTTTTGCATTATCAATTTGGGAGATCCTTCTTGAAACTGCAGATCAGTTTGGATATGAAGTATTAGATAGATAAATAATTACATTAACATTTATGATATTTTCACAAGAAGAATTTAATTCAAGAATTTCAAAAGTAAAAGAGTCTATGAATAAAAAAGGTATTGAGATTCTATTAACTACTGATCCTTCAAATATGAATTATCTAACAGGTTATGATGGATGGTCATTTTATGTTCCTCAGGGAGTAATTCTATCTATTGATGAAGAGCAGCCATATTGGTTTGGTAGAAAGCAAGATTCCAATGGAGCAAGAATAACTACTTATTTAAATGATAAAAATATTTTTGGTTATCCTGAGCACCTAATTCAATCTCCACCTTCACACCCTTATGATTTTATTGTTAAATTATTTAAAGATAAAAAATGGTCAGGTAAAAATATTGGTGTCGAAATGGATAGCTACTACTATACTGCAGAAAATCACAAGAGGTTAATAGATAATTTAACAAACGCTAAATTTATTAATGCACACCTTTTAATTAATTGGGTGAGATATATAAAATCTGAAAATGAAATAAGATATATGAAAGATGCAGGAATGCTAGTCAAAGCTGGAATGCAAACAGCATTTGACTCAATTAAAGAGGGCGTAAAACAAAGTGCAGTTGCTGGAAAAATTCAAAATACTCTTATTGCAGGAAATAAAGAAACTCAAATGGGAGGAGAATATGCAGGTTTAGGCCTTATACTTGCAAGTGGTAGATCTGCTTCTGCATCTCACTTAACACCAAGTGAGAAAAAATTTGAAAATAATGAAGGAACAATAATTGAATTGGGCGGTGTTAAACATCGATATCACTGTGCCTTATCTAGAACCGTATATGTAGGTAAGCCTGATTCAAAAATATCTGATACTTTAAAAGTAACTAATGAAGGTATCGAAAGAGCTTTAGAACAAACAAAACCAGGTAATACTTGTCATGATGTTGCAGTTGCTTTTTGGTCAGTATTAGAGAAATATGGATTAAAGAAAGAATCAAGAGCTGGTTACTCCATCGGTCTTGGTTATCCTCCTGACTGGGGAGAGCACACATTGAGTATTCGAAAAAAAGAAAAGACACTTTTAGAGCCTAATGTTACTTATCATCTTATGTGTGGTATGTGGATGGACACTTGGGGATTAGAATTAAGCGAATCAGTTAGAGTAACTAATACAGGTTATGAACTTCTCACTCATGTTCCAAGAGATTTGCATGTAGTAAACTAATCTTTTTTTAATTAATAAATTTAACTCATTGACAAATCAAATCTTAATTGTTTTAAATCATAAATATGAAAATATTATTATTTGTGATCTTTTTACTAATATCCTTTTGTAAATTTGTATTTTCAGATGAGCATTTAGATGAGCAGCAAATTATTGATATGGGTGATGTAGAATATGGACAATATTTAGGTGCTGAATGTGCTTCATGTCATCATCAGTCAGGAGCAAGTGAAGGTATTCCTTCAATTCATGGCATGGATGCAGAGGTTTTCGTTGCTTTAATGCTTGCTTACAGATCAAAAGATATGGAAAATCCTGTTATGCAAATGATCGCCGGGAGGCTTAATGATGAACAAATTGGCTCATTAGCTCTTTATTTTAGTGGATTAGAGCCCTCAAATTAATCATATATTCATTTACTTAAGGATAAAATTTGATAACATCTTGCTAGTTAATTTATTTGGGGAGGACATAATGTCAAAAATTTCAAGACGTCTTTTTAATACAGGTCTTGCCGCTGCCTCAGTTTCTACACTTGCATTTCCATCTATTTCACTTGGTGCTTTACCAAGAGTTGTCGTTATTGGAGGAGGAGCAGGTGGTGCAACCGCTGCAAGATATATTGCTAAAGATTCTAATGGTGGAGTAGATGTTACTCTAGTTGAGGCATCAAAGCGATATTACACATGCTTTTTTTCTAATATTTATTTAGGTGGATTTCGAAATTATGGTTCGATAGGACATAATTACTATGGTCTAGCTGTAAACAGAGGTGTTAACATGGTTCATGAATGGGCTGTTTCAGTTGATGCAGCTGCTAGGAAGGTCAAGTTAGGTTCTGGGGAACATCTTTCATATGATAAACTTGTTATTTCACCAGGAATTGATCTTAAATACGATACTATCAATGGATACTCTGCTGAAGTCCAAGATCATATGCCTCATGCATGGAAGTCTGGTACTCAGGTACAGTTATTAAGAAATCAGGTCATGAATATGAAACAAGGTGGAACTTTTGTTATGGTTCCTCCACCTAATCCATATAGATGTCCTCCTGGACCATATGAAAGAGTATCAATGATCGCTCATCAATTTAAACAATCTAATCCTTCAGCAAAAATTGTTATATTAGATCCTAAAAATAAATTTTCAAAACAAGGATTATTTGAAGCAGGATGGCAAAAACATTATCCAGGAATGATAGAGTGGATTAGTGCAGATACTCATGGTGGGCTTAAAAATGTAAATGCTTCTTCGATGGAGTTTGAAACAGATCTAGATACATTTAAAGCTGACGCTGCGTGTGTTGTTCCAGGTCAAAGAGCTGGCGCTATTGCAATGGCAGCAGGTGTTAACAATGGTGACTGGTGTCCTATTGTTCCTACTTCTATGCAATCTCAAGCTGATGAAAATATTTATGTTTTAGGTGATGCATCTATTGCAAAATCAATGCCTAAGTCTGGTTTTTCAGCTAACAGCCAAGCTAAAGTAGCAGCTAATCATATAAGAGGTGCTTTGACAGGAAGTAAAGTATTTGATGCTCGTTATTCAAATACTTGTTGGTCACTAATTGCACCCGATGATGATATTAAAGTTGGTGCAAGTTATACTGGTGGTGCAGAAGCCATTGATGTTGAAAGTAAATTTATTTCACAAGGTGATGACAGTAGTGAAACAAGAGCAGCTAACTATCAAGAATCTATAGATTGGTATAATGGTATAACTGCTGATATGTTTTCTTAAAACTTTTAAATTAATAGAAAAAGATAAAAGGCGGCTATTTAGCCGCCTTTTTTAAATTCCCTTCACTTTTACTGGAGTGTTATCTTTTGGTTTTATAATTTTTTCACCAGTCACATAATCCTCTAATACTTTATAAATAGGAGGTCCTTCTACTTCAGGATTTATTGACCCCCAACCTCCAATAGTATAACTTTTTTGTGATTCTATTTTTTCACCATTAGATAATTTTAAATCACTTATTCTATTTCCCATTATGTTTTTAGGCTCACATGTATATGTCATTCCTCCAACTCTAACCATATCGCCACCTTGCTGGAAAAAAGGGTCAGGATTAAAAATATTATCACATACGTCTTCTAAAAGATTTTTTATAGTCTCACCTTTCATCTCAGTTCTATATACTTCTGGATAATTCATTGAAGTTTGCGAATAAATATCATCAATAGTTATCTTTTGTCCTGGTAATAAAGTTGTTCCCCATCTAAAACCTGGGCTTAATGAAATTTCAGTATCTCTTTCCTGAATAATTGCGTCACAAATAACACTATCCCAAGGTCCACCAAAATTACCTCTTCTGTAAAGTAAGGTTTCAGCTTGCCCGATCACTCGGTTACACTCTTCTTCATACGGGTCTCTAATTTTATCAATCAATCTTGTCATTTCTGGATCAGGCTCAATTATATCTGAAAAAATAGGGATTAAATTTGATGAGAAATCAACAACTTTTCCATGATCAATTTTTAAGTCAATCCTGCCTAAATATTTGCCATGAGATCCTGATGAAAGAAGCAAAGTATTTTTAATCTTAATTGCTCTTGGAATTGCATCATGAGTATGTCCAGTTAATATAACATCAACATTATCTAAAATAGTTGCTAATTTCTGATCTACATCGAACCCATTATGGGATAATAAAACTACTACTTCAGCGCCTTTCTTTTTTGCTTTATTTATATTTTTTTGAATGGTTTCTGGTCTTATTCCAAAAGACCAACCATCAACTAAGTAACTTGGATTAGCAATAGGAGTATATGGGAAGTGTTGTCCAATAACCGCAACTTGAACACCCCCTTTTTCAAAATAAGAGGTGCTTTCAAAGACAGGTTCATCCCATTCTGTATCAAATACATTTCCACCCAAAAATGGAAAATCTATTTTATCAATTAGTTCACTAAGACGTTCTTGACCAAGTGTAAACTCCCAATGACCTACCATAGCATCTGGTTTTAAGAGGTTCATTGCTTTTAACATATCCTCCCCTTGAGTTTTTAGAGAAGTATATGAACCTTGCCATGTGTCACCACCATCTAATAAAAGTACTTTGTCCTCTCCTCTTTCTGCCCTGATTTTTTTAATCAAGCTAGCTGTTCTATCTAATCCTCCCAACTTACCGTACTCTCTAGCTAGTGGAACGTAGTCTAGCATAGTATGTGCATAAGCGAGGGGTGTGCTGGGTTGAATATCGAAATAATCTAAAAAAAATTTTCCAACAAGATGTGGAGGGATACCTTCGTATTTTCCAATTCCAAAATTTTCTGACGGCGGCCTAAAATAAACAGGTTTAAGTTGACCATGTATATCAGTTATATGAAGTAAGGTAATTTGACCTTTTGAGTCAAATTGTAAAAGATCATTTTCGGAAATTTCTTGCTTAGCAGCAACAGCGTTCCAATTTTTGCCACCAATCAACATTGCTGTGATTGCAGCTAATTGAAGAAATTCTCGCCTAGATTGCATTATGTTACTCTAAATAATTACCTTTAATAACTATTCGTCTTCTGGAGTTACATCAATATCTCTAGCTTTACCAATAATTGTTGTAGATACTTGACAATTACTCATACAAGGGTCACCATGTGTATTCATGATGTCTGGTCTTGGATCAGGTAATAAAAAACCATCTCTATTTGGCATTTCTATTTCACCAATATTTTTATCTGATAAAACAAAATCTTCTTCGATTATGTCACCCATATAAAGGATGTAGGCAACAATTTCATAAGTTTCATCATGAGATAAGGATTGTGCTTCACCATATGGCATTGCTCTATAAATATAATCAAAGATTGTGGATGCATAAGGCCAGTAACTTGTAGAAGTTTTCTCTGGATCATGTGAAGCTAAACTACCTTCACCTCCAACGAGTGGAGGCCACCTATCTGCACCTTCACCAAAATCACCATGGCAAGCTGCACATACTTCAGCATATATTTCTTCTCCAGAAAAAGCAGTTCCACTTCCAATTGGCGCACCTAATCCATCAGGTCTTACATCAATGTCCCATCCTGCAACTTCCTCTAAAGTAGCAATCTGCCCTAAATTAAATTTTCTATCACTAGCAGTAGTTGTATTTGCTAAAAATATTATCAGAAAAAAGCTTAGTAATCTAACCAAGCCTGACATTGTCAACCTTTCCATTTTTAGAAACTAGCCAAGTTGCTATTGAGTTATTATGGTAAATTGAATTTACACCTCTGATTTTTTGAAGTTCACCAATAGTTGGTTGTACATAATTTGTTTCATCAATTGCTCTTGATTGTAATAGTAATTCCTCACCGTTCCATTCAAATGGTAGAGTAAATCTAGTTAATGATTTGCTTAGAACTGGTGAGTGAAGTTGAGCAGTTTTCCAATTCTTGCCACCATCAATCGAAACATCTACACGTTTAATTTTACCTCTACCTGACCAAGCAAGACCTCTTAATTGATGTAATCCTTTTGAAAGTATTGGTTTTTCTGGACTTGGATTAGTTATTACTGATTTAGCATCCATTACCCACGTAAACATTCTAGCTTTTCCACTTGTCAATAAATCTGTATATTTAGAGGTTTCTTCTCTAGTCATGTAAGGTTTGTCACCAAACTCTAGTCTTCTAATCCATTTTACCCACATATTACCTTCCCAGCCAGGAACGACGAGGCGTGCTGGATAACCCTGTTCAGGCCTTAATGCTTCTCCATTCATTGCCCATGCAATGATACAATCATCTAAAATTTTTTCTATAGGAATAGAACGTGTCATTCCTGATGAATCACTTCCTTCAGCTAAAACCCATTTGGCTTTTTCTTTTAAACCTGTTTCTAAAAGAAGATCCGATAATTTAACACCTGTATATTGAACATTATGTACCATACCAAATGTGTATTGACAGCCATTTAATTGAGACCCTCTCCATTCCATGCCACCATTTGCAGCACACTCAAGAAAGTAAAATTTATTTGTTTGAGGAAAGCGTTTTAAGTCATCAAGAGTAAATATCATTTCTCGATCTACCAAACCATTGATCATCAATCTAAAGTCTTGTGGATTAATAACTGAAACACCTCCATGATGTCTTTCAAAGCATAGGCCATTAGGTGTTACAATTCCTTCAAGATCTTGCAATGGAGTAAAATTGACTGAAGATTCAGCACTTGCTGTAAGCCATTCAACATTTCTTCTTATTACATGTCCCTCATATTCTGATGGCATACCATATGGATTTACATCAACGCCGTCACCAAGGTATTGTGTCCACTCTGGAAGGTTTGGCGGTAAATTTTCAGGATTTGTCTCTTCTGATAAAAGGTTTTTTGGAGCCATTGAAATAGCTCCAATACTTGAGGCGCCAATTATTAAGTCTCTACGATTAAATTTTTTATGGTTAGAAACTTCTTTTTTTTTATTTTTTTTCACTACTAAGAAACAACCATTTCTTTTGAGATAGAATATATTTCACCATTATCGTCTATCCATTCAAAATCAAATTTACCACTTTCTTTAGCTTTATATTGAAAAACAATATATGGATTTGTTGATATAGATGGTTCAAGATCCATTTGGAAAACTTCTTTTCCATTAAATTTAGCACTAAAAGAATTAATTATCTGTCTAGGTATTGTTTGACCATCAGCATCTTTCATTCTACCACTATGCATAGGGTGTCTAATTAATGTTTTGATTTCAACAATTTCATCAACAGATACTTCCTTAGGTACTTTTACTCTTGGTTTAATTGAAGACATAATTACTCCTTATATTATCCGCCACATCCGCCAATTGTGACTTTTACTTTTGCATTAGTCATGAGAAATTGACCATTATTATTTTCAGCTAATAAATAGACATTTTGTGTTTTTGATAATCGCATTCTTGTTGTTGCAGAACATGATCCCATTTCTGGCGTGAAAGAGAATTTCGCAACATTTGGTGATGGGTTTCCATCTGATAAAATATAAACAGTTTTAATGTGATCGGATTCAGTTAAATGGCTATCTATATCAAAACTAACTTGTACCTGATTACCATTTTCAGCAATTTCTGGTAAATCTAACCAAATATCACTTTCAGTTGCCCCTAATCCTTTTGTAATTTCATTTATTCTATCTAAAGCTTGGCTTGATTGAGCAAATGATATTGAGGGTAAAATTGCTGTCCCCGTAAAACCAGCAATTAGCATCATGGCATTTCTTCTTGAAATTTTTTTTAATTTTTTTAACTTCATTGATTTCCTCTTATCTTATAAAGAAACTAAATATTTAATATATTATTTAATAATAAATTTATTCAAATCAATCAAATACTTAATCAAGATCAAGAATTTCATCTACTTGCCACCAAAACATTTCTGCACTTGAATATCCTACAATGCGCCCAATTTCTTCATTTTCCTTAAAAAAAACAAATGTTGGAGTGATTTTTGTTTCATAATTGTCTAGGTCATTGTTCAATGAGTATTCATCAAGCTCAATTTTTTCCAAAGGGAAACTTTTGGAAATATCAGTCTTAGGATAAATTTCACCAATTTCCTTTTCCCAAATTTGACAGTAAATACAATAGTCAGCAGTTATCATCACAAGTTTATTATCAGCAAAAGATGATTTTAATGGTAATAAAAAAATAACGATTAAAACCAATATAAAGTTGTACAAATTCTTAAACAGCATATGAAAAATCTAACTTATTCGTTCTTTTAAAAAAAATTAAAGTTCTTTTAGTAACTCTTTAAATACTTTTTTTGATTTACCTTTCATCTTTGCTTTTTTAATATTATCTAAATTACTTAGGTCATCTCCAACTACAACTAAACCTATCATCCCCATCGCTTTATGAGGAGTACAAATATATAAATAGATACCTGGAATTTCAAATTTATATTCTGCATCTTTACTTATTTTTGATTTGAATTTTTCAACTCCTTCTGGCATCTCTACAAATTCAACATTATGCCCTTTATCTACTGATTTCCAAATAATGGTGTCACCAATATCTACCTTTGCAACTTTTATTGAATAAACCATTTTTTCTTTTTCAAGTTTATTCAACATGTCTATTTCGATAGTCTCAGCATAGCTATAAAAAGATATTGATATGCATGAAATAATTAAAAAAAGATATTTTAACATTTTAATCCTTTATATTTCCTATTTTTATATATCAATTTAAAGATTAAAGAGCAAGAATGAGAACTATAATTATGGACACTTAGGGATTAGATTTCAGTGAATAAGTTAGAGTAACTGACAATATTTATTAATCATTTGCATCTCCACCTCCTGCACCTTTAGATCTAGATTCTTCTGACTCAGGTACAAAAGTTCTAAACGCAATTTTAGAGATTTGATCCCAATGTTTTTTATTAGGATTAATGCCGTTAGATAGTGTTTTATTTATTTCTGATGCTTTAATATTAATTTCTAATGATTGTTCATTCATATTATTAATTGTTAAAAATATATCAATATTATCTTCAAAATTTGTGGAAATAAGTTCTTTAAGAATTGAAATATTTTTATTTGTTATTTGTGCAACTACTTTTTGATTTGAAATTATTTGTGAATTAATATTTTTTTTTGAATACTTATAAAGCAAAGGAACTAAAAATATAGGGTCACAGCAATTCTTTAAAGTTACATTTAAATTATTATCTATCTTAGAAATTAAATAATCAATTAAACCTGGTCCAATCATCAAGAAAGATTTATTATTGCAATCAAAATCAGAATTAATTTTTGATTGATCAATATAAGCATTAAAACTATTATCTAACTCATCAATTTTTAAAGTTAACAACCTTATTCCATCCAAATGACATAATTCCAGCCAAGTTGTTATAAATGCAGCATCTTCATCAGAGCCATAGGTGAAACCTAATCCTGAAAAAGCTCTCTGAGTATTAGTATAAACTTCGTAGTAAGAATAACTCACAAAAATTAATAAGAATGCATTGTTGCGAATCCCCATTCATCAACATTTTGTTTATTTAAGTCAGATAAATAAGGTGCACCAGAAAAAAAACTAACTCTTAACCATCTATCTGATTTAGGATCATAACGATTTGCACCAAAAAATGATAACTTAAATCTTAACATATCAATTGGCATTGTTTTTTTATCAAGCACATTATCTTCTACTTCTGAATAAGGATAATCTTCTAAAGATTGAATTCTTTTAACAATCCCTCTGAATTGAGGACTTGCTAATAGAAATTCACATATTAATTTTTTTTCATCTAAATTTTTAATACTATTGAATAAATCATTTACCATTTTTGCAATGCCTAAATTTTGTTCTAATTCACTTCCATCTTCATTATATCTTTCACCTAGTCTTGGTTCTAATTTTGCAGCGGATACATACCAAAATAAATAATTACTATTCTTATTATTAAAATCAATATTTTTTACCCATGAATATTTATTATTAATAATTTTTTTTAAATCACCAATAGATTGGCTGCCGTCAATATCCATAACCTCATCATCAGCCATATCTTCAGCTAATTCCTCCGAAATTTGTGGGAACAATTCAATTAATTGTACTCTTGCAATTTCTTGCGTATCATTATTAAAATTTAAATCACAATAATCCAAAATATCTAACCATTTTAGATCTTCAGAGAAGTTTAATTCTTTACAATAAAGTATATATTTTCTTAAATCCTTCATTGTAGATTTATTTTTATTAATTTGGAATTCATCACTTGTGATAACTTCTTCAATGTAATTTAATGCTTTATTTAAAAGTGTTTTATATTTTTCAAAAATTATGCTCTCTACATTATAATCAACAATATTGTTTAAAGTTTTAGTGTACTGACTCATCCATTTATTAATTAACTTTGGATGTTTAATAATAAAAGGAGCCATGCCTAAACCTGTTGAATTTCCAATTCCTAAATGTTGTTTAATTTCTCTATCTAATTTGATAGCTTTTCTTGGATTTATTTGTTTTGCAACATGTTCGACTAAATCAACACTAAATTCTCTTATTAAATAAACTGACAACATTTCTGCTCTAAAAGGTTGATTGAATACAGTAGTATTTTTTGTATTACTAAAATCTGATAATCCAAATTTACCACTACCATAAACAGCAGTTGTTCTTAATAAGTAACCTACTTTATTAATCTCATTGATATCTGGTTGTGTGCCTTTTGCAAGACAATCAACAACATATTGAAATAATCTAACGCTTTTATTAGCTCTACTTAAAATTAATTCATTCGGAGAGTTTCTTCCTGACTCTTGAAGCGGAATAGTGTCTTTTAATCTTTTGAGATCTTCATTAGATAATTTTCCAACATGTAATGTATAAGCTGTATCCCATTTGCTAGCAATTACTCGATCACTTCTATCCTTATCATCAAGAAAAGCTGAAAAGCATACAAGTGAATAGGTTTCATTATTAATTATAATTTCATAAACAACGGTTCCATATCCATCTTTGTCTAAATTAAATATAGATTTATTTATCTTCCAATTGTCATTGACCAACCTCCTGAGCATACTTCTTGAAAAACTTAGTCTTGATGGATAGCGAGATCCCATTCTATCAAGTCTCATATAGTTGGTGTTTTGTTTAACTTTTTGTAGCATTTATTAAATATCTATAGTGAATTTTAATTTTTTCATTAATAGATGTATTAATCTATGTCAAAAATAAGTGAAGATATTATTTTAATCGATGGATTAGAGTACTGTAATTGGAACAGGGATTTGTTCGAGAATGCACACCAAGCTGGAATAACGGCTATTCATGCGACATTAGTGTATTGGGAAAATACTGAGGAGTCCTTTGCGAAAATTAAATACTGGAATGATCTCTTTAAAGAGCATTATGACATAATTACTCATGCAAAAAAAACAGAAGATATTTTTCAAGCCAAAAAAAATAATAAATTAGCAATAATTTTTGGTTTTCAAAATTCAGCCCCAATTGCAAATGATATCTTTTTGGTTGAAAAATTTTTTAAAGAAGGTCTTCGTTTTATGCAACTCACATATAATAATCAAACACCACTTGCTGGAGGATGTTTTGAGCCTAAAGACTCAGGTGTGTCAAGATTTGGAAAAGCGGTTATAGAAGAAATGAACCGACTTGGAATGATTATAGATCTTAGTCATGCGGGTAAACAAACTTGTATCGATGCGATTGACTTTTCAAGTAAGCCTGTCGCAATATCACATGCAAATCCAAGTTTCTTTCACAAGTCTATAAGAAATATTGATAGTGATGTTTTACAGAAATTAGCTAAAAAAAATGGTTTTATTGGTTTGAGTTTATATCCTTATCATCTTAAAAATTTAGGAAAGTGTAAAGTAGAAGAATTTTGTTCAATGATTAAAGAATTAATAAACTTAATTGGGGAAGACAATATTGGAATAGGATCAGATCTTTGTTTAAATTGGCCAGATGAAATAGTCATGTGGATGAGAAATGGAAAATGGACAAAAAAAATTGACTATGGTGAGTCTAAAGATAATAACCCAAAATGGCCTGAATTACCTAACTGGTATTCAAAGCCAAGTGATTTAAAAAATTTATTTATATCAATGTGTGAAAATAATATTTCTGAAAAAGTTGCTACAAAAATTGTAGGTGAAAATTGGTTAAGCTTTATGAAAAATCAATTTTAATTTTTACTTGTAATGTAAGAGGCAGATAATAAACTTATAATTACAATCACTGCTCCTACAATTTGATATATTTGTAAATTTTCTTTTAATAAAAAAACTGCACCCAATACTCCAACTACTGGTTCCAAATAGAGGAACAAAGCGGTGTATGATTGACCAATTTTGGGAATGGCAATTAATTGTGATAGAAGTGCAAAACTATAGCATATTGATGGAATTAAAATTAGAAAAAAAATATTTATTGGAAAATCAAAATCTAAAGAGAAAAATATTTTTAGTACTATAAAAAAAAAGATTACATTAAACATATTTATAAAAATATTAATAGGTATTGGCGAAATACCATTTGAAGACATTTTTTGATTTATTATAATCATGCTAGTAGCTCCAAGAGAAGCTACAATTGCTAGAGTGACTCCTAATAAATTTATTACTTTAAATGATGGACCCAAAACCATGATAATTCCTATAAAAGTAATTAGAAAAAGGATTTTTACACTTAATAAAATTTTTTCTTTATCTACAATTATTGAGTAAATTAGAACGTATATTGGATAAAGACAAAATATGAGAATTGTAAGACTTACTTCTATAAATTTAACTGATGTCAATAATCCAAGAGTTAAAAATATTGAGCCTACTGAAATTGATATAAAATATTTTAAGTTTTTTTTAAAAACATCAAATAAATTTTTTTGGTAAGGTAAAAAAGGAAATATTATAATTGTAGCAACAGCGTATCGTAAGAAAATTGCTATTGGCACTGATGCACCTGCATTATATGCAATTTTGGTTGTAGGGCCTATTAGACCAAATAGTATGCCTGCTACTAAAGCGAAAATAACTCCAAATACGAACATTTTTTTAAATTAACTTTTGACTATTTGTTTTCTGACGGTTATTCAAGCATCATTACAATATCTTATATATGAATGACTCAAATCAAAGTTTCGTAAAATTTGAAAAAATAGATAAAAGCTATGATGGAGAGGTATTAGTAGTTAAAAATTTAAACTTAGATATTGCCAAAGGTGAATTTGTAACTATGTTAGGCCCTTCCGGATCTGGCAAAACTACCACCCTTATGATGTTAGCTGGTTTTGAAACGCCAACAAATGGTGAAATTTTCTTAGATACAAAACCAATTAGTAAGATACCTCCTTATGAGAGAGAAATTGGAATGGTTTTTCAAAATTATGCTTTATTCCCTCATATGACAGTTTCAGAAAATTTATCATTTCCATTAGAAGTTAGAAAGATTTCTAAAGCTGATACAAAAGACAAAGTTCAAAAAGCTCTTGATATGGTTGAGCTTGGAATGTTTGGCTCAAGATTTCCAGCGCAATTATCTGGTGGTCAGCAACAAAGAGTAGCTCTAGCAAGAGCTCTTGTATTTGAGCCACGTCTTGTATTAATGGATGAGCCTCTTGGAGCACTTGATAAAAATTTACGTGAACAAATGCAATATGAAATTAAGCATATTCATGATCGTATTGGTATTACAGTAGTTTACGTTACACATGATCAAAGCGAAGCATTGACAATGTCAAATAGGATAGCAGTATTTAATGATGGAGTGGTTCAACAATTATCCACTCCAGATATTTTATATGAAAAACCAGAAAATTCATTTGTAGCGAAATTCATTGGAGAAAATAATACTCTTAACGGGGTTGTTAAAGAGGTTAACGGGAGTTCTTGCACAGTTGATCTTGATAATGGTCATGGGACAGTTAAGGCCTTAAAAGTTAATATAAATGGTGCTGGCGATAAAACTCAACTTTCAATCAGGCCAGAGAGGGTGACTATTGATAGTAATAATCCCGATGCAAATAATTTTTCAGGAAAAATTGAGGAATTAATTTATTTAGGTGACCATATTAGAGCTAGGCTTGATGTATGTGGAAATAATGAGTTTATTGTTAAAGTTCCAAATGAAGGAAGTTTTAGTCACAAAGAGGGAGATGTTCTAAAATTAAGCTGGAATCCTGATGATGTTAGGGCTCTAGATTTATAATTAAAAAATATACCGATTTTTGGGCCTTTTTTTTTACTTTTAGCCCTTTTTTTCAACTATCTACATGTTATTACAAAAAATATTACAGACATAATCTTTAGATTAGTTAACTAAAAAATAGGAGGATATATATGTCTAAACTTTTAAAAGTCTTCTTATTCGCATCTATCATTATTGCTCCTTTTACAGCAAGTGCTGTAACAGTAGCATCTTGGGGTGGTGCTTATACAGAAAGTCAACAAAAGGCTTATGCAGATACTTACTCTGATCCTGGTTCTATTGTATTTGAAAACTACAATGGAGGTTTAGGTGAAGTAAGAGCACAAGTTGAAAGTGGAAGTGTTACTTGGGATCTAGTAGATGTTTTACCGGGTGATGCAATCACAGGTTGTGATGAAGGTTTATTTGAAGATATTTCAAGTGAAATTGCTTCAATGGGCGTTCCAGGACCAGATGGTGAATCAATTGCAGAAGATATGGAAAACAATGGACTTGAGTATCACTCAGGTTGGGATTGTTGTGTTCCTCAAATTTTCTGGACTTACGTAGTATTCTACGATCCAGATGCTTTCCCTGGTGAAAAACCAGATAGCATGGCTGACTTTTTTGATGTGGAAAAATTTCCAGGTAAAAGAGGTATTCATACTTGGGCAACAGGTATAGTAGAAAAAGCTATGGTTGCTGATGGTGTTGATCCACAAGCAGTTCCAACAGTTTTAGAAAAACAAACTGGTGCATTAGATAGAGCTTTCGATAAACTAGATACAATAAAAGATCATGTTGTATTTTGGTCTTCAGGTTCAAAGCCTCTTGAATTAGTAAAAAGTGGTGAAGTTGTAATGGCAATTGCTTATAACGGACGTGTTGGTGCAGCTAACCTTGCTGAAGGTGAAAACTTTGAATATATTTGGGAAGGTCAAGTACTAGACCAAGAATATCTATGTTTAACAGCTGGTGCTCCAAACAGAGATGCGGCTCTTGATTTCATGATGCATGCTTCTTCACCAACGTCTCAAGCTTTACAAGCAAAGTATATTACTTATGGACCTATGAGAGCGTCTGGTATTCCAATCATCGTAGAAGGTGAGCCTTGGGGACCAGGTGGCGTAGATATTATGCCTCATATGCCTAACACGCCTGAGCGTTTAAAAGTTTCAATCGTAAGTGATCCACAGTGGTGGTCAGATAACGGTGCAGAAATTAATGAACGTTATGCAGCTTGGATGGGTAACTAAGCTTGATATACTAACGACAATCATTTAATTTAAAGGCGAGATTTATCTCGCCTTTTTTAATTTGGGAGGTTTTTATTTCTACTGCAGAATTATTAACAACAGATGGAGTTCCATTAAAACAAAGTCTTAAAAAGGCTGAGAGAAGAAATAAAATCAGAGCTTTTTTATTAGTTTTTCCTCTATTACTTTTTATAATTGTTACATTTGTAATGCCGATCGGTGATATGCTTCTTAGAAGTGTTGACGATAGTCAAATAAATACAGTTTTCCCAAATACTTTTGAAGAGTATAAAAAGTGGGATAAAGAAAAAGACAAACTTCCTCCAGAAGAAGTTTACAAAGCATTATTTCAAGAGCTTGCTTACGGTGATAAAATTCAAGTAGGCAGAGCATTAACTAGAATGAATTATTCTAAATCTGGTTGGAAAAGTCTTATTAAAAAAACCTCAAGAGAAATTAAAAAAGTAGTAAAAAAGGAAGAGTTCCCTGATTCTTATAAAGAATTTCTTATAGAAACTAATGAGAAATGGGCTGATCCAACCTATTGGTATGCAATGGGTCAAATGTTAAATAATCAAACGTCAATCTATTATTGGAATGCTATAGACAGAACATTTGATCAAGAATTAAATGTTGTGCAGCAAGATGAAGATAGAAGAGTTTACGTTCAAACTTGGTTAAAAACACTAAAGGTTAGTATTTATGTAACAGTTTTTTGTTTAATTTTAGGTTTTCCAGTTGCTCACTTACTAGCAAATTTACCTTTAAGATATAGTAACCTTCTTATGATTTTCGTTTTACTTCCATTTTGGACATCTTTACTTGTAAGAACAACTGCTTGGATAGTTATGCTACAACAAAAAGGAGTTATAAATGGTGTCTTAGTTTGGTTAGGAATTTTGAGTGATGATGGAAGAATTGCAATGGTTTATAATGAGACAGGAACCCTCATAGCAATGACTCAAATATTATTACCTTTTATGATACTTCCTCTTTACAGTGTGATGAGAGTTATTCCTAAAAGTCACATGAGAGCAGCTCAAAATTTAGGTGCAAAACCTGCCATGGCTTTTTGGAGAGTTTATCTTCCTCAAACTATACCTGGTATGAGTGCAGGCGGATTATTAGTATTTGTTTTAGCAATTGGATATTTTATTACTCCTGAGTTAGTTGGAGGAAAAGATGGTAAGTTAATTGGTAGTTGGATTGCATACCATCTTAAAACAACTCTTAACTGGGGATTAACAGCAGCACTAGGAGCAATTCTTCTAGGTTTTATGTTAATATTTTATTGGCTTTATAATAAAATTGTTGGCATAGATAATATTAAACTAGGATAAATATGGCACTACCAACTTATGCAACACCAATACAAAGAACTTATTATTATTCTTATTTATTTTTTTGCGCAGTTGTCTTCTTTTTTTTAATTGCGCCACTCATTGCAATTGTTCCAATATCATTTAGCGTTTCACCATTCATGGTATTTACAGATGGTATGTTAGCATGGCCACCTGAGCCTGAAGCATGGTCATTAAGATGGTATAGAAATATGATTGGAGATTGTAGCGCTGAAGTTGTTTCTTCAACAGTACCATGTTCAACAAAATGGATGAAGGGAACAGTAAATAGTTTTTATATTGGAATAATAGCAACTTTTATTGCAACTGTTCTTGGTACAATGGCAGCCCTAGGATTAAGTAGACCGCACATGCCTTACAAAGCACTTATAATGTCAATACTAATTTCACCAATGATTGTTCCATTAATAATAACTGCTGCAGGAATGTTTTTTTTCTATGCAAGAATCAATCTAGTTTATACATTCACTGGAGTTATTTTAGCTCATGTTGCATTAGCAACTCCTTTCGTTGTAATAACAGTTACAGCAACATTAGTAGGTTTTGATATGAATATGGTTAAAGCTGCTCAAAGTTTAGGTGCTAAACCAATGAGAACATTTTTTAAGGTCATTATGCCTTTAATTTTGCCAGGAATAATTTCTGGAGCCTTATTTGCATTTATTACATCTTTTGATGAAGTTGTAATTGTCATGTTTATGGCAAGTATTGATCAACTTACAATACCAAAACAAATGTGGGCTGGTATACGCCAAGAAATTAGTCCAGTAATTTTATGTATGGCAACCTGTTTAGTTATACTTTCAATAGTACTCTTAACTACAGTAGAATTATTAAGAAGAAGAGCTGAAAGACTTCGAGGTATCAAAGCTAGATAAAATAGTGAAAAATATAGCTGTTGTAGGAGCAGGCATAGTAGGTATTTGCAGTGCTTATTTTCTAAAAAAATCAGGTTTTCAAGTAACTCTTATTGATAAGGAAAAACCAGGGACAATGACAAGTTTTGGTCATGCTTGTAGTTTTGCAGATTATGCAAATGTTCCTGTTAATTACCCAGGACTTTTATGGGATATTCCTTCAATGCTTTTAAGAAAAGATGGTCCCCTTGCAGTTGATTTTTTTTATATAATAAAAAATTTACCATGGGCTATAAATTTTTTAAAAAACTGTCGAAAAGAAAAAGTTGATGAAATTGCAACTTCTCTTACAAATCTATTAAAACATTCTCAGTTATCATACGATGAAATCTTTAAAGATGTTAACGTTAAAGAATTTATAAGTCATGAAGAAAACCTATATTTATTTGATACAAAAAAGTCATTTGAGAATTATGAATACGCTAATATTATTAGAAAAAATAACAATGTTAAGGTTAGAAATTTAAATAAAGAACAAGTTAAAGAATTAGAACCAAATATTGCAGATGTTTATTATTCAGGTCAAGTTTTTACTGGATCAAGACATACTACAAATCCTCTAGCTATTAGTAATAAAATTTTTGATAAGTTTATAGAGTTGGGAGGTATTTATATTAATCAACATGTAAAAAACCTTATACAGAATGAAAAAAATATTGAATTATTAATGGAAGATAAAAAAATTAAATTTGATAAAATTATAATTTGTGCTGGTGCATGGTCAAATCAAATTGCAAATATGCTAGGAGATAAATTTCCTCTTGATACTGAAAGAGGTTATCATATTTTATTTGAAACAAATGAAAAATTAATTAATCGTCCAGTTGCGTGGTCTGAATCTGGATTTTATCTTATTCAAATTCATAATGGAGTAAGAGCAGCTGGCACTGTTGAAATAGCTGGATTAAATAAATCACCAAATAAAAAACGTTTGAATATGATTGAGAGACAATCACGAAAAGTCTTACCTCAATTAGGAAAAGTGCAATCAACGTGGATGGGTAGAAGGCCTACATTACCTGATTCGTTGCCCATAATTGGAAACTCTCAAAAAAATAATAATATCATTTATGCTTTTGGTCATCAGCATGTTGGTTGGACATTAGGAGCGGTTACAGGTAAAATAATTGATAGCTTATCTCGAGATCAAATACCAAATATTGATATAAGTGCCTATTCTCCATCTAGATTCTAGCTTAATTTATTGCAAGTAGTACAATAATAATGGTAAATAAAGATTAACGATACATAACTCAGCGTAAAGAAATTACGAAAGTGGGATCGGTCGTAACTTAATATAAATTTTATTAATATGAAATTTGGATATTTTTGTAATACGACAAACTGGAAACATAAACCATACAAGCAGCTTCTAGATGAAGCTAGAGATATATCAGTTTTTTGTGATGAAAATAATTGGGACTCAATTTGGTTTACTGAACATCATTTTAATCATGAAGGCATGGAGTCTTGTACTAATCCTTTAATGATGGGAACCGATATAGCTGCAAGGACTAAGAATATAAAAATTGGTCAAGCTTGCAATGTTATAACTTTTCATAACCCTATTCGCCTAGCGGAAGATATTGCTTTTTTAGATCAATTATCTGAAGGCAGAGTTGAAGTTGGCATTGGTAGAGGAGTATACGGAAGAGAAGCTATAAATATGAATAAAGAAGCTGATCTTAAAGATCAGGCAAAAAATTTTCGCTTATTTGAAGAAACTTTAACTATTATGAAAAAAGCATGGACAGAAAAGTTTTTTAATCACCAAGGAGAATTCTATACTTATCCTGCTCCAAACTTTAAATGGGAACATGATATGAGTCCTCCAAGCGAAGAATTCTTGGATATGAATTCAAAAGAAATTAAAAAAATTAGTATTGTACCTAAACCTTTTCAAAAACCTCATCCGGCTATTTGGCAGGTTGTAGATAGTCCATCATCAATTGAGTGGGCCGCATCTAATGGAATAAATACTATTATGTGGATACCAACTGTAAAAGCACTAAAAAAAAGATTTCTTCTTTATAAAGAAGCAAAATCTAAAGCAGAAAATCGTGAAGTACCTCTAGGTGAAGGAATATGTCTAGTAAGAGATATGTTTATTGCTGATACAATGGAGGAAGCTGAACAACTTGCAGGCGAACATATAGTTAATTATATGCGTTGGGTTTGTCATTGGAGAGGACTTGGTAACCATATGGATCCAGGCGAAGAGCTTCCCCAAACTGATCATAAACTAGATTTATTAAATTATGATTTCTTACATAAAAGAAATTTACTATTTGGAACTCCGGAATACGTAGTTAATAAAATTAACGAATTGAAATCAGAATTAAATCTTCAAAATTTACAAGTTTGGTCAAATTTTCCTGGCATTGAACATGATGCTTGTATGAGAAGTATAAAATTATTTACAGATGAGGTAATG
>CACEMR010000017.1 GCA_902560725.1 uncultured Alphaproteobacteria bacterium | reverse complement strand
AAACCATAAACAGTTTCTGTGGGAAAAATTACAAGTTCTCCACTACGCAATAACTTTTTTGCATTTTCAATCTTGTTTTTAGTCATATTTTTTTATAATTTCTTTTCATTATCTACAAAATAGTTAATATCAATTAGTATTATGGGTAAAGTAATAGCATTTTCAAATCAAAAAGGTGGTTCAGGTAAATCAACTCTTTCAGCTAACCTTGCTGTTTTATGGAGTAATAGTGGATATAAAGTAGCTGTTATCGATGCAGATGCCCAAAAAAGTTTAACTTATTGGCTTGACTCTCGAAAAGCGTATTATGGAGAAGATGATATAGGTATTACTAAACTAGATTTCGATATCAGAGATCTCATAGAGGAAATTAAGGCTATTAAAAGAAAATACGATTTTATTATTATTGATAGTCCACCTTCTATTACATATGAAACTATGCAAGTTGTTAAAGCTGCAGATAGAGTTTTTGTACCAGTTCAGCCAAGTCCAGTTGATTTAATGGCTACTCTTCCATTTTTAAAAATCGCAAAGCAGGAGAGAAAAAATCCAATTATTATTTTAAATAGAGTTATGCCTAGAGCAAAACTAACTGATGCAATGATATTAAGATTAAGATATGCGGGAGCAAAAATTGCTCGTTCTAGACTATCAAGTAAAATAATATTTGCTGAAACTTTTTCTGTTGGAAGGGGTGTAGTTGATATTAGTGTAACATCTGATGCATCTAAAGAAGTTATTAATATTGGTAATGAAATTTTAAGAAATTTCTAAATTTCATGCCAAATATAACAACAGTCATTCTTGCTGCTGGCAAAAGTTCAAGATTTAAATCAAGAGTCTCTAAATTAATTTATCCTTTATGTGGTCTGCCAATAATATCTCACGTATATTCAGTAGCTAAAAAAATATCAGGGAAAAATGTAATTATTGTTTGTAATAAGGAAAATATTAAAGAGTTAAAATTAATTCTAAAAGATTGTACCTTTGTAATTCAAAAACAGCAAAAAGGAACAGCTGATGCAATTGAACAAGCAAAAAATAAAATTCATTCAAAAAATATATTAGTTTTATTTGGGGATGTTCCATTAATAAATTTTTCAATTCTTAAAGATTTAATTAAGAAATTTAATTTTTCAAAGGTTAAAGCTTCATTAATTGCTTTTAGAACTGCCAAACCTTTTGGCTATGGAAGACTGATAACAAATAAAAATGTTCTTGAAGAAATAGTTGAAGAAATTAACTTAAAATCTAATCAAAAAAAAATAAATTTATGTAATTCAGGAGTCTTAATTGTAGAAAAAAAAATATTATTTGATCATATAAAGAAAATTAAAATTAATAAAAATAAAAACGAAAGATATTTACCTGATATATTTAAAATATTTAATAATTATAATATTAAAACAAACTTTATTGAATGTAGAGAAAATGATATGTTAGGTATTAATACTCTTGAAGATTTTAACAAAGTAAATATTATTCTTCAAAAAAAATATATAGATAAATTTATAAAAGATGGTGTTAATTTTCTTCAACCTAATACTTGTTATCTTAGTTACGATACAAAAATTGAACCATCAGTTATAATTGAAGGAAATGTTACAATTAAAGAAAAAACAGTAATTAAAAAAGGCTCAATAATTAAAAGTAATTCTTATTTGGAAGGCGTTACAATAAGTGAAAATTGTACTATTGGACCTAGTGCAAGAATAAGACCTAACTCTAACATTGGCAGAAATTCTAGAGTAGGAAACTATGTTGAAATTAAAAATTCCAAAATAGGTAAAAAAGTTTCAATAGCTCATTTATCTTATGTTGGTGATGCCATTGTAGGTAATAATGTTAACATTGGAGCTGGAACTATTACATGTAATTACGATGGAAAGAAAAAATACAAAACTATAATTAAAGATAATGTTTTTATAGGTTCAAATTCATCCCTCATTGCTCCTTTGACTTTAGAAGCAAAGTCTAAAATTGGTGCAGGCAGCGTAATTACAAAAAATATACCAAAAAGTTCACTTGCTTTAGAGCGCTCAGATCTAAAAATTCTTAGAAATAAAGGAACAAAATAATATAACTTGTTTCTCTTTAATTAAGCCTTTATTAGCCAATTTAAATTATGAAAAACAATTGGTCGCCATCTAGTTGGAGAAAAAAAGATGCTCTTCACATGCCAAAATATCTTGATGAAACACATCTTAATAATACTCTTGAGAAAATTTCTAAATTTCCTCCTCTAGTTTTTGCTGGTGAGGCAAGATTGCTTAAGGAGAAACTTAGTGATGTTGCACAAGGAAAAGCATTTTTACTTCAAGGCGGTGATTGTGCAGAAAGTTTTGCAGATTTCCATCCAGATAATATTAGAGATACATTTAAAGTAATATTGCAAATGGCTGTAGTTCTTACATTTGGAGCATCATGTCCTATAGTTAAAGTAGGAAGAATAGCTGGTCAATTTGCAAAACCAAGATCTTCAGCAACTGAAACTATAAACAATTTAGAATTAGAGTCCTACAAGGGAGATATTATAAATGGTATTGACTTTAATGAGAAGGAACGAAATCCTGATCCTGATAGATTAATCCAAGCTTATAATCAATCAGCTTCAACATTAAATTTATTAAGAGCATTTTCCCAAGGAGGATTTGCTAATTTAAGTAAAATTCATCAATGGAATTTAAATTTTGTAAAAGGTGAAAATGCTACTAAATTTCAAGAAATCTCTAATAGAATTGATGAGTGTTTAAGCTTTATGGAAGCCTGTGGAATAAATGACAATACTGTAAGACAATTAAATGAAACAGATTTTTTTACAAGTCATGAAGCTTTGCTTCTTCAATTTGAGGAGGCTTTAACAAGAATTGATAGCACTTCAGGAAAATGGTACGATGTTTCAGCTCACATGCTTTGGGTTGGAGATAGAACTAGGCAAATAGATGGAGCACATATTGAGTTTCTTAGAGGTATAGAAAACCCAATTGGAATTAAAGTCGGACCAAGCACAAAAACGGATGAGTTACTTAAAATTTTAGATGCACTTAATCCTAGTAATGAAGGTGGTAAAATTACCCTTATTTGCAGAATGGGTCATGAAAAAGTTGGAAATATTCTTCCAAATATAATTAAATCAATTCAAAAAGCTGGAAAAAATGTCGTTTGGACTTGTGATCCAATGCATGGAAATACAATAAAATCAAATACTGGTTACAAAACAAGACCTTTAAAAGATATTATATCTGAAATTCATCAATTTTTTCAAATTCATAGAACTGAGGGAACCTATCCAGGAGGTGTTCATTTGGAAATGACAGGCCAAGATGTTACTGAATGTATGGGTGGGCTTCAAGAAATTACTGATGAAGATTTACAAAATAGATATCACACTTATTGTGATCCAAGGCTAAATGCTTCTCAGTCATTAGAGTTAGCTTTTTTGCTATCTGATTTTTTAAAAGAAGAAAAATTACTTTCAAAGCAATCTTCAAATCTATAAATTTTAATTTATATAAAGCATTATGAACTCAAAAGATAAGATAAATTTTATTGTAAATTGGATCAAAAATTATACCAAATCAATAAATAAACAACCTGTTTCCCTTATTATTGGTGTCTCTGGAGGAGTAGACTCTGCTTTAACAAGTACCTTATGTGCTAAAACAGGTCTAAAAACCATTGCTATTTCAATGCCTATAAAACAAAATCCATCTCAACATAATTTAAGTCTTAGACATTTAGAATACCTTAAAAAGAATTTTGATAATGTTGATACTAAAATAATTGATTTAGATAATATTTTTAAATCATTTGAAAGTACTATGAAAGAATTTGATAATGAACTTGCTTATGCTAATTCTAGATCAAGATTGAGAATGGTAACCTTATACCAAGTAGCTCAAAGTAATAATGGAATTGTAGTGGGAACAGGTAATAAAGTTGAAGACTTTGGTGTTGGATTCTATACAAAATATGGTGATGGAGGTGTTGACATATCTCCCATTGCAGATTGTTCTAAATCAGATGTTTGGGATTTAGCTAGAGAAATAGGGGTTATAAAAGACATTATTGATGCTGCACCTACTGATGGTTTATGGGATGACAGCAGGAATGATGAAAATCAACTTGGTTTATCATATAAGCAATTAGAAGAAGCAATGGAAAATAAGAACAGTCAATATTATAAAAAGTATGAAGCAATTAGAGGACCCAATCTTCATAAAATGAAACCAATTCCAGTTTGCGAATTTCCACGAGATTAGTATGAAATGTAGGTTTGCACCAAGCCCTACTGGAAAAATTCATTTAGGGAATGCCAGATCTGCAATTTTAAATTGGATATTTTGTAAAAAAAATGATGGTAAATTTATATTAAGAATTGATGATACTGATCAAATTAGAAGTTCTAAAGAATTTGAAGATGGTATTAAAGCAGATCTTAAATGGTTAGGTATAGATTGGGATTATACTTTTAATCAGTCATCAAGAATAGAAATTTATAACGAAAAAATAAATATTCTTAAAAAGAATAAAAGACTTTATCCCTGTTTTGAAACTGAAGAAGAATTATCTCTAAAGAAAAAATCTTTACTATCCTCTGGCAAACCACCTATTTACGATAGGACATCATTAAATTTATCAAAAGAAGAAATTAATCATAAAATTCAATCTGGAAAAAAACCTCACTGGAGATTTAAATTAGATACTAATGAAATCATTTGGAAAGATTTAATAAAAGGTGATGTATCTTTCAATCCAAAAAATTTAAGTGATCCAGTTCTAATTAGAGAAGATGGTTCTTTGTTATACCATTTACCTTCCGTCATAGATGACATTGAAGAAAACATAACTCATATTATTAGGGGTGAAGATCATATTGTTAATACAGCTTATCATATTCAAATTTTTAAAGCTTTGGAATCAAATGTGCCAATATTTGCACATCATCCCTTTCTTGTTGATGATCAAGGAAAAGGTTTTAGTAAAAGAATGGGTAGTTTATCAATATCTAGTTTTAAAGACCAAGGTTTTGAAAATATTGTATTGCTGAATTATTTTCTTTTTATTGGATCAAGTAGTAATATTGTTCCGATGAAAGATTTAAAAGAAGTTATAAATAAATTTGATATAAATAATGTATCTAAGTCTTCAGCTAAATTTTCAAAAGAAACCTTATTGTCTCTTAATGAAAACACCCTAAAGTTATTTAGTTTTGATGAAATCAAAAATAAATTAATAAATCTTCAAACAAATTTACAAAAGGAGTCTTTTTGGCGTTTTGTAAAAAATAATATTACTTATATCCATGAAGTAAGTATTTGGGAAAAGGTAGTTAAAACAATAAATAATTATAAAGATTTTAATATTGATAAAAATTTTTTAGATATAGCGGCAAATGAATTACCTAATGACCCTTACGATTATAATACATGGGATATTTGGACTACAAAGATTAAGGATAAAACTGGTATTAAAGGTAAAGATCTATTTATGCCTTTAAGGCTTATATTGACTGGAAAATCACACGGTCCTGAATTAAAATATTTTATTCCCCTGTTTGATAAAAAGGGAATTTTGCAAAAACTTGGAAAAATCTAGTAAATTATAATTAATACTCTATTAGCTTCTTGATAATTATGGATGATAAAGTATTTCTATTTGATACCACTCTGAGAGATGGTCAACAAACTACTGGAGTAAATTTTTCAGTAAGTGATAAAATGATCATAACACAACTCCTCAATGATCTTGGTATTGACTACATTGAAGGAGGCTGGCCTGGGGCTAATCCTACAGATAACGATTTTTTTTCTAGAGATTTAAAATTAAATAATAGCAAGTTAACTGCTTTTGGGATGACAAGAAAACCTGGAAGAAGTGTAGAAAATGATCCAGGTTTAAATTCTTTAATTAATACAAGTGCTAGCTGCGTGTGCATAGTAGGAAAATCTTCACTCTTCCATGTTAAAAATGCTTTAGAAATTTCAAAAGATGAAAATATAAAAATGATAAGTGAAAGTATTCAACATATAAAAAGCAAAAATAAAGAAGCTATTTTTGATGCTGAACATTTTTTTGATGGATTTAAAGAAGATAGAGAATTTTCAATTAATTGTATAAAAGCTGCATATGACAGTGGAGCAAGATGGGTAGTTCTATGTGATACAAATGGTGGAACATTACCAGATGAAATATTCAATATAGTTAGTGAAGTTGTTAAAATTATCCCAGGAAAAAATGTTGGAATACATGCCCATAATGATACTGAAAATGCTGTAGCAAATGCATTAGCAGCCATTAATGCTGGTGCAAGACAGGTACAAGGTACAATAAATGGTTTAGGAGAAAGATGTGGAAATACTAATTTGATTTCATTAATTCCATCATTAGTTTTGAAAACCAATTTTTTAACAAATATTAAAAAGGACAATCTCAAAAATTTAATTAATGTTTCCAGATCACTTAATAATATTTTGAACTTACAAGCTATAAAAAATGCACCATATGTAGGTGAACATGCTTTTTCTCATAAAGGTGGTTTGCATGCATCAGCGGTTGAAAAAAATTCATCAACATATGAGCATATTGCACCTGAAATTGTTGGAAATTCAAGAAATGTTGTAATTTCAAATCAAGCGGGCAGATCAAATATATTAAATCAATTAAACAAATTAAAAATTGAATTAAAAAAAGATGATATCAATAATATTTTAGATATTATCAAAGAAAAAGAAGCTGAAGGGTATTCATTTGACACTGCTCTTGCTAGTTTTGAATTATTAGTAAGACGTCAACTTGGGCATTTTGAAGATTTTTATAACTTAGAAAAATTTAAAGTCACAGATGAAAGAAGATGGAATGCTAAAGGTTCTTTAGTGACAGAAGCCGAAGCTACTGTTTTTTTAAAAGTTCATGACTCTAATATTATGACTGTAGGAATAGGAAATGGTCCTGTGAATGCGATTGATAGTGCCTTAAGAAAAGCATTGATAGACTATTATCCTACATTGAAAGATTTAAAGTTAACTGATTACAAAGTTATGATTCTATCTTCAGAAAAGGGCACAGGAGCAATTACAAGAGTATTAATTGAATCTTCTGACTCATCAAATACACATTGGACAACTATTGGAGTTTCGCCAAATATTATTGACGCTTCTTACAGTGCAATTTTTGATAGCATAACTTTTAAATTATTTAATGATTTAAAGAAAAACAATTGACCGTTAATAACCCAAGTATAATTTTAGTTAGACCTCAACTTTCTGAGAATATAGGAATGGTTGCTCGAGTTATGCATAACTTTGGATTAAAGAATTTAATAATTGTTTCACCTAGAACTGATTGGTTAAATGATAAATCTATTAATGCAGCAAAAAAGGCAAATAAAATAATTAAAAATGTAAAAGTTTACGATAATTTAAATATGGCTATCGGTAAATTTAATTATGTTATAGCTACTACTAATAGAAAAAGATATTTAGAAAAAGTCTCTATTAATGATTTTAAAATTTTTAAAGAAAAATTAGATACTTATAAAAAAGTAGCAATTGTATTTGGTCCAGAAAATTCAGGTTTATCTAATGAAGATCTAAGATTATCAGATATAATTTTTACTATAAATACTAGTAATAAAAGTAACTCACTTAATCTATCTCATGCGGTTTCTATTATAAGTTATAAAATTTTTGAATTAAGAAATTTAAAATCCAAAAAATACAAAAAAAAAATAGATAATATTTTAGAAAAAGATCAATTATCAAAATATTTTAATTTTTTATTTAAAAATCTGGAAAATAAAAATTTTTTTAATCCAAAAGAAAAAAGTGCAAGTATGAAAAATAATATTTATGCTATATTTACAAAATCATCTATGACAAAGAAAGAATTACAAACTTTATGGGGAATCACTAAAAAACTCATCAAATAAGCCAAATATTAGATATATTAAATTTGACATAATTTTGGAAATCACTATATACGCCTCATATTAATGACAAAAAGACATAACGCTAAATACAAAATTGACAGAAGATTAGGTGTTAATCTATGGGGAAGGCCAAAAAGTCCATTTAATAGAAGAAATTCTAAACCTGGTCAGCATGGTATTCAGGGTCAAAGAAAAAAATTATCAGATTATGGAAATCAACTTTTTGCAAAACAAAAAATGAAGTTCTATTATGGTGATTTGACTGAACGTCAATTTAGAAATATCTTTAAGAAAGCATCAAATACTAAAGGTGACACTAGTCAGATATTAATTGAACTTTTAGAGAGAAGACTAGATGCGACTGTTTATAGAATGAAATTTGTTCCTACAATATTTGCTGCTAGACAATTAGTTAATCATGGTCATGTAAAAGTTAATGGAAAAAGAGTAAACATACCATCTTTCAGTGTTAGTGATGGAGATGAAATTTCAATTAAAGATAAAAGTAAAGAAATTAATTTAATCGTTGAATCAATTAGTTCTCAAGAAAGAGAAATTCCTGAATATCTAGAAGTTGATGTTAAAGAATTAAAAGGACGTTTTCTTAGAGCACCTTTAATCCATGATGTTCCATATCCAGTTACTATGGAACCAAATCTAGTTATTGAGTATTATTCAAGATAATCTCTTTTTTGAAACTATCATAAATATACAATATTATTGCTATCCATATTATTATAAAAGATACTAGTTTTGCGATAAGAATGTCTTCATTAAGAATAAATATTGAAGTTATAAAATGAAATGTAGGAGCTAAATAAAATAATACACCTGCTAGACCTAATTGTATGAATTTTATTCCTAAATTAAAAAAAAATAGTGGAAATATTGTAACAGCTCCTGTTAAAACTAAAAATATTGTTGTTTTTAGATCAATATTCAAAAAACTACTTTCGCCTGTTTCATTAAGATAAATTAGGTAAGGTAATGATACTAAACTTATAACAAATGACTCATAAAGTAATCCAATTGAAGGACTAACATTAATTCGTTTTCTTAATAATCCATATATGGCCCACGTGGAGCCAATTAAAATAATCAAATAAGGTATCTCATTTAAATTAAAAAATAATATAATTATTGCAAAAAACATTAATAATACCGAAAAAATTTTTAAATTACTCATTTTTTCTTTTAAAAAAAAATATCCTAAAACAATGCTTATCATTGGTGTAATAAAATAACCCATTGAAGCATCCTGAACCCTTTCATGACCAACTGCAAAAATAAAACCTCCCCAATTCGTTGCAATAAGGCAAGCAGTAATTGTAAGAATAAAAATTTTTTTTCTTGATTTGAAAATACTTAAAAAATCACGGATATTTGAAATTAAGATTAAGATTAAAAATAACAAAATAAAAGACCAAAACCCTCTGTGAAGAACTACTTCAATCGTGTTCACATGATTTAGTTCATTAAAGAATAAGGGTTGGGGTAAACCCCAAAAAATAGATGCAATACATGTAAATATTACACCTTTTGAAAAATGTTGATTAAGCAATTTATGATGGGCTGACTTCTATACCTTTAGTATTTAGCAGTTCAAGTAATTCACCACTTTCAAACATTTCACTTACAATATCACAACCACCAATGAATTCATTTTTTACATAAAGCTGAGGTATAGTGGGCCAGTTTGAATATTGTTTTATACCTTCTCTTATCTCATCACTATCCAATACATTTACACTTCCAAATTTTACACCTACTTTTGTCAATATATCAACAACTCTTGCTGAAAAACCACACTGAGGAAAAACAGGAGTTCCTTTCATAAAAAGCATAACATCATTTGATTTTATTTCATTTTCTATATTTTGAGAAACATGGTCTGTATTATTCATTTATTACTCCGTTATTGTTTTAAGTTTTAGAGCGTGAAGCTCACTTCCCATTTTGCCTTTAAAAGCATCATATACCATTTTATGTTGTTCCACTCTAGTTTTTCCAGAAAAAGATTTAGATTTTACTATAGCGCTATAATGATCACCATCTCCCTTAAGATCTTCAATTTCAACAGTGCAATCGGGTATTGCGTCCATTATAAATTGTTTTATTAAATTTTCTGACATAGGCATATTTCTAAAATAGTGCAGTTAGTAGAAAAAATAAAGATTAAAAGACTATTTGATCTTATTTTTAAATATCCAATTAATGTTTTTAAGATTTTTACTATCATTAATTATCATTTTTATATCTTTTATTGTAAAAAACTTATTCAATTCTTTGTTTTTAATTAATACTTCTGAAAACTCCTTATTATTATTCCATGTTTTCATCGCACTTTCCTGTACTATTTTGTAAGCTATACCTCTTTCCAATCCTTTTTCTATTAGCTTTAGCATTATATTATGTGTATTATGCAAACCTCCAAGCATATTTAAATTTTTCTTCATATTATTTGGATAGACTTTTAAATTTTTTATAATTCCTTTTAAACGTGTAAGAGCAAAATCTGTAGCAATTGTTATATCAGGAGCCATAATCCTTTCTACACTTGAGTGACTGATATCTCTTTCATGCCAAACTACAATATTTTCTAATGATGGAATTACAGCACTTCTTATGTATCTAGACATTCCGGTTAAATTCTCACTTAATACTGGATTGCGCTTATGAGGCATGGCAGAAGAACCTTTTTGATACTTAGAAAAATTTTCTTCTACTTCTAACACTTCGGTTTTTTGTAAATTTCGTATTTCAACTGAAAATCTTTCTATAGATGATGCCAGTATTCCTAATACTGAAAAAAAATAAGCATGCCTATCTCTTGGAATTATTTGAGAAGATATATCTTCAGAATTTAGTTTAAGTTTTTTTGCAACATAATCCTGGATTCTGGGATCAACAGAATTAAATGTTCCAACTGGACCTGATATAGCACAAACTGATATTTCATTAATAGCCTGATCAAGTCTATTTAAATTTCTTTTAAACTCAAAATAAAATGAAGATAATTTTAATCCAAAAGTAATAGGCTCAGCATGTATTCCATGACTTCTGCCAATCATTATTGTATTTTTATATTTTTTTGATTTTATTTTTAAAATTTTTATACAATCAAGTAAATTTTTTCTTATTATCTCAGATGTTTGTTTTAGTTGAATTGAAAAAGAAGTATCTATTATATCACTTGATGTGACGCCAAAATGAAAATATTTTGATGAGTCACCAATATATTTACTTACGTTATTTATATATGCAACAACATCATGTCTGGTATCCTTTTCTATTTTTTCTATTTCTTTGACTTTGAATTTAGCTTTTTTTCTAATATCTTTAGCAGCTTTTTTTGGGATAATTCCAAGTAATGCTTGCTTTTCGGAAATTAGACATTCTATTTCTGTCCATATTTTAAACTTATTTTCTAATGACCATATTTTTTCAATATTAGGTCTATTATAGCGCGGTATCATATTTTATTGACTTATACATCGTTTATAGGAAAAGCTGTATTATTTTTAGATAAAGTAAATATTTCATTACCTTGGTCTGTTATTCCAATAGTGTGCTCAAATTGTGCTGATAAAGATTTATCTTTAGTCACTGCTGTCCAGCCATCATTAAGTATTTTTGTTTGCCAACCACCTAAATTAATCATGGGTTCAATTGTCAAAAACATTCCAGGTTCTAATTTAGGCCCTTCCCCAGGTTCACCAAAATGCAAAACACTAGGAGGGGTATGAAACTCTTTCCCAATACCATGACCACAAAAATCTCTTACAACAGAATAACCATTACTTTCGGCTAGTTTTTGAATTTTACTTCCTATATCACCAATATGATTGCCTGGTTTTGCTTCTTTTATTCCAATAAGTAATGATTCATATGTTATTTTCAATAAATCAAAATTTTTTTTATTTGTTTTTCCAGCCACAAACATTCTAGAGCTATCACCATACCACCCATTCAGTATTACTGTAACATCAACATTTACAATGTCGCCTTCAGATAAAATTTTCTTCTCTGAAGGAATGCCATGACAAACAACATGATTAACTGAAGTACAAACTGATTTAGGAAAACCTTTATAATTAAGAGGAGCTGGTATGGCATTATTTTTAACAATTATTTCGTGACAAATATCATTAATTTCTTGAGTACTAATTCCTGGAACAATTTTTTCATAAAGTGAGTCTAAAACAAGAGCAGCGAGTGAACCTGCAAGTCTCATATTTTCAAAGTCATTTTTTGAATGTATTGGGATATTATTATGTCTCATTTATAAAATAATTACCTACAACTAATAAATAATATATAGAAAAATATCAATTAATCATATGAGTTCTTTTACAGCAGGTGTCATTGTTATTGGAGATGAAATTCTTTCAGGTAGAACCCTAGATACTAACTCAAATTTTATAGCTAAAAAGTTGATAGATGCAGGAATAGAATTAGTGGAAGTAATTGTAATACAGGACAATAAAAAAACTATTATAGAAAAGGTATTAAATTATAGTTCAAAATATTCATACGTTTTTACAACTGGTGGTATAGGTCCAACACATGATGACATAACTTCTGAAAGCATATCTGAGGCTTTTGAATTGAATTATGAGTTTAACCAAAAAGCTTTTGAAATACTTAGCAATTATTATCCAAAAGGAGAATTTAATGAGAGCAGACAAAGAATGGCAAAAATGCCAGCTGGTTCTGAGTTAATTATAAATCCAATGACAGCTGCGCCAGGTTTCAAGATAAAAAATATTTATGTTTTACCAGGAGTGCCAGAAATAATGCAAGTAATGTTTACAGAATTAGTTAAAACAATAAACAAAGGTAATCCAAAAATTACTAGGACAATTAATACTGATCTTTATGAAAGTAAAATTGCAAATCATTTAAAGAATATTCAAAATAAATATAAAGACTCATCTATAGGAAGTTATCCATATTTTAATCTTACTGCTAAAACTGGTGGAGTTAACATTGTTGTATCCTCATGGAATATGAAAAGCGTTCAACCAATAGTTGATGATATAGTTGATATGATTAAATTAAATGGTGGAAAAAGTTCAATAGTTTGATAATAGTCAAAAAAGGCCTCGTGGTGGAATGGTAGACACAAAGGACTTAAAATCCTTGCCCTTTTGGGAGTGCCGGTTCAAGTCCGGCCGAGGCTACCAATTATTAATATATTATGTTTGCTTTCGTAACTATAGGTACTAATAATTTAAAAAAATCATCATCTTTTTATGACAAAATACTAAAACCATTAAATATTAAAAAAGTACTTATTCATGAGAGATATTTTGGTTATGCAAAAAAAGGTTTTAATAAAAAAATTGAACTTTATATAATTAAACCTCATAACAAAAAAAAAGCAACAATTGGCAACGGTACAATGGTTACATTTATGGCTAAATCAAAGAAAATAGTTGATGAATTTTATAAAATTGGAATTGCACTTGGTGCAAAAGATGAAGGTAAACCAGGACCAAGACATGGAAAAGATTATTATGCTTATTTGAGAGATTTGGACGGAAATAAAATTTGTGTATGTAGAAGTATAACAATCAAAAATTAAATTGTTCATTAAGTATTTTATCTTCAATTGAATGTTTACTATCAAATAATACAGTACATTTATTTTCTTCTGAAGAAATTATATTAACTTTGCTAATATTTCTAAATTCTACATTATCTGCAGTTACGCTCGAAGACCTATTCTTATTATCTATAACTTCAAATTCAATTTTATTAATTTCTGATAGTAATGCCCCTCTCCATCTCCTGGGCCTAAAAGCACTAATTGGTGTTAATGCTAATATATTTGAGTCTAATGGAAGTATGCTTCCATGTGCCGATAAATTATATGCAGTACTACCTGCAGATGTAGAGAGAAGAATTCCATCACAAATTAATTCCTCCATTTTTATTTGATCATTAATTTTGATTTTAATTTTTGAGGCTAAATGAGTTTGCCTCATAAGAGATACTTCATTATATGCATATGCTTCGAAAATTTTATTATCTATACTTTTTGCTGACATTTTTAATGGCTTAAAAATTGATTTTTTAGAATGATTAACAATTTCATTTAAATCTTTGTTAATAATATTATTCATTAAAAAACCTATAGATCCAAAATTAATTCCAAAAAAAGGTTTATTTAGTTTGCTATAGTTATGAAGAGATTTTAAGAGTAAACCATCACCTCCAATGGGAACAATGTACTCCGCATCTTCTAAAGAATTTTGACCGTATAATTTTACTAATTCCTTTTCATTTTCTTTAGCTTCAGGATTATTTGATGATAAAAAATGAAATTTCATTATCCACCAGTAACATTCATATGTCTTTTCATATATTTATTAATTTTTGTTCCAATCATAAAATCATGATTCTTTGGTTTGATATTTAGTGCAAATCTAATTTTTTCTTTTATGAAATCATCACTATAGTCTTTTCTCATAATTTCTCTAAAATCTACATAATCATTTTGACCAAGACACATAAAAAGCTTTCCAGTACTTGAAATTCTTACTCTATTACACGTAGCACAAAAATTATTAGTTAAAGGACTGATGAAACCTATTTTATTTGATAATTTAAAGCTTGTAAAATATCTAGCAGGTCCTCCAGTATTATGATCACTTTTAATAAATTTATATTTCTTATTTAAATTATCGTAAGTTTCTGACAAAGATACAAACTGGTATTCCCTTGAAATATCTGTTTCCTCCATTGGCATAACTTCAATAAATGTAAGATCAATTTTTTTATTACTAGTCCAACTTAATAATTCTTCAATTTCATTTTCGTTAAAATCTTTAATCACTACTGTGTTAATTTTAACTTTAATATCTGAGTCCAGGCATTCATTTATACCATCAAAAACTTTTTCAATATTTCCAAACCTGGTTATTTTATTATACTTTTTTGGATTAATTGTATCTAGAGATACATTTATTCTATTAACTCCATTTAACTTTAGTTGTTTCGCATATTGTTTAAGTAGAGTGCCATTTGTCGTGAGAGTAATTTCATTTAAATTTGTATTATTTTTTTTATAATTTAATCTTTCTATTAATTTTATAATATCATTTCTAACTAAGGGTTCTCCACCAGTTAAACGTATCTTTTCAACTCCAAGTTCAATAAAGTTATCACACAATCTTTCTATTTCTTCTAATGTTAAAACTTCACTTCTAGGTAAAAATTGCATTTTTTCTTTCATGCAATATACACATCTTAAATCACATCTGTCAGTAACGGAAACTCTAAGATAATTTACTTTTCTTAAATATTGATCAATTAGTTCCATTTATATTAATTATTTTTAATTCAACTTCTTTTGGGTTAATAGTTTTTTTTCCAACATTTTCAAAATTTATTGTAATTATGTTATTTATCGATGATTGAACTTGGCCAATTCCCCATTCATTTTCTTTTTTCACATTAATTACAAAAGTTCCTGGTGTTAAATCACCTATATAAACATCAATCATTATATCTAAAACTAATTAATTCTTTTTTCAGCTTTTTCATGCATTTCCTGAGCTTCCAAACTCAGAGTTGCAACAGGTCTTGCTTCTAATCTTTTTATGCTTATTGGGTCACCAGTTTCATCACAATATCCATATGAGCCATCATCTATTCTATGAAGCGCTGCGTCAATTTTGTTAATAAGCTTTCTTTCCCTATCTCTAGTTCTCAATTCGAAAGACCTATCTATTTCTTCTGATGCTCTATCTGTAATATCTGGCTTAGCTTCATTTTCATTTTGAAGATTATTTAGAGTTTGAGAAGACTCTTTCAGAAGCTCATTTTTCCAATTGACTAGTTTTTGTCTAAAATATTCTTTCATTTTAGCATTCATGAACTTCTCTTTTTGAGTTGGTTTGTAATTTTTAGGTAATTTAGTCATATTTTTTAAAGATCGCTGATTTATCAAAAGATTGTATTTATTCAAGTAATATTAAAATAATATTTATCCAAAAATATCATTATTTTTCAATAATTTAAATATTTTATTTAAAAAGAACAAAAATAGAACTTTTAAAAATAGAACAAAACGTGTACAAGTAATCATGATTTGCAAGAATCTTAATAAAAACTTAGGAAATTAATGGAGAAATATAATGTCTCAAACTAAATTAAAAGTAGTAAATAACGAGAATTTAATGGACAAAGAAAATAGAAGTAAGTCTTTAGAAGCTGCTGTTAGCTTAATTGAAAAAAACTATGGAAAAGGCTCAATAATGAAATTGGGTTCTAAAACTAATGTAGATATTGAATCTATATCTACAGGATCATTAGGACTTGATATTGCATTAGGTATTGGAGGAGTTCCAAAAGGAAGAATTGTTGAAATATATGGTCCTGAAAGCTCTGGAAAAACAACCTTAGCGACTCACATCGTTGCAGAGTCTCAAAAGCAAGGTGGGAATTGTGCTTTTATTGATGCAGAACATGCTCTTGATCCTGCGTATGCCAAAAAACTTGGAGTAAATCTAGAGGAGTTACTTATTTCACAACCAGATACTGGTGAACAAGGTTTAGAAATAGCAGATTCACTAATTAAATCAGGTGGTATTGACGTTTTAGTTATTGATTCTGTTGCAGCTCTTGTACCTAGAGCTGAACTTGAAGGCGATATGGGTGACTCACTTCCAGGGCTTCAAGCAAGATTAATGAGTCAAGCTCTAAGAAAATTAACAAGCTCAATAGCTCAATCTAATACACTTGTTGTATTTATTAATCAGTTGAGAATGAAAATTGGAGTAATGTTTGGAAGTCCTGAAACAACAACTGGCGGTAATGCATTAAAATTTTATTCATCAGTAAGAATGGATATTAGAAGGATTGGCGCTATTAAAGATAAAGATGAAATCATTGGAAACCAAACAAGAGTTAAAATAGTAAAAAACAAAGTTGCCCCACCTTTTAAAGTAGTTGAATTTGATATTATGTACGGAGAGGGAATCTCCAAGTTAGGTGAGCTTGTAGATCTTGGTGTAAAGGCTGAAATTATAGATAAATCTGGATCTTGGTTTTCTTACAAGAACACAAAAATAGGTCAAGGAAGAGAAAATGTTAAGTCTTATCTTATTGATAATCCAACAATTGCTAAAGAAATTGAAAATCAAATCCTTCAAAATGCTGGAATAGTTGAAAAAGCAATGATGGAAGGCAAAGTTGAGAAAAAAGAAGAAAAAGAAAAAGAAGAAATTAAAGAATAGTTTTTTTATTACATGTATTAAAGGCGCCTATTTCTTTTTAGGCGCTTTTTTTATTTAGACAATATAGATTTCAAGTTATATTAGCTTTTCATGAATTCTAATAAGATAAGATCAACCTTTCTTGATTATTTTAAAAAAAATGGTCATGAAATTGTTCACTCTAGTTCATTAGTTCCTGACAATGATCCCACTCTAATGTTTGCAAACTCTGGTATGGTACAATTTAAAAATATCTTTACTGGAAAAGAAAAAAGAGAATACAATAGAGCAACTACAGCGCAAAAATGTGTTAGAGCAGGCGGCAAACATAATGATTTAGAAAATGTAGGATATACAACTAGACATCACACATTTTTTGAAATGTTAGGTAATTTTTCATTTGGTGATTATTTTAAAGATTTGGCAATAGAGCTTGCATGGAATTTAATTACGAAAGAGTATTCAATAAGTAAAGATAGATTATTAGTAACTGTTTACTCTGAAGACGATGAAGCATTTAATTTGTGGAAAAAAATTGCAGGATTATCTAATGATAAAATAATTAAAATTAATACTTCAGATAATTTTTGGTCAATGGGTGAAACTGGACCTTGTGGACCATGTTCAGAGATATTTTATGATCATGGTGATAAATACGAAGGAGGTCCTCCAGGATCCTCAAATGAAGATGGTGATAGATTTATAGAAATATGGAATTTAGTTTTTATGCAATATGAACAAATATCTAAGTCAAAGAGAATAAATCTGCCAAAACCATCTATTGATACTGGAATGGGATTAGAGAGAATGGCGGCTCTTTTAGAAGGTTCTAATGATAATTATTCAACAGATTTATTTCAACCAATTATAAATGAATCAACAAAACTATGTGGAAATGAAAGCTCAATAAAAAATCCCAGCCATAGAGTAATTGCAGATCACTTAAAATCTTCCTCGTTTTTAATTGCTGATGGAGTAATGCCTTCTAACGAAGGTAGAGGGTATGTTTTAAGGAGAATAATGAGAAGAGGAATGCGACATGCTCATTCTTTGGGAAATAAAGAGCCTGTATTTCATAAACTATTTCCTATTTTTCTGGATGGAATTAAAAACTCATATCCTGAATTAGACAGGGCAAAAGATCTGATCATCAATACATTGATTAATGAAGAAACTAAATTCAAAGAAACTGTTGAAAAAGGAATAAAAATTTTAGATGAGGAAATTTCTAACTCAACTAATATATTTAATGGAGAAGTAGCATTTAAATTATATGACACATATGGATTTCCCTTAGATTTAACACAGGATTATTTGAAAAGTAAAAATATTGAAGTTGATATAAAAACATTTGAACAAAAAATGTTAAATCAAAAAGAAAGAGCAAGACAAAACTGGAAAGGTACAGGAGACATAGAAGATGAGAGCATTTGGTTTGAAATAACTTCTAAAATAGAGCCGACAGAATTTTTAGGATATAATGATGTAGAAGCAGATTGCAAAATAATTTCAATCATATCAGAGAACAAGCCTGTAAATAAAATTAAAAAAGACCAAGAAGCAATTATAATATTAAATCAAACACCATTTTATGGAGAAAGTGGTGGCCAAGTTGGCGATAAGGGTTTTTTTGCAAATAATAACTTTAAGCTTGAAGTTATAAATACAACAAAAATATTTGGAAACTATTTTTTACACAAAGGTAAAGTAATTAGTGGTAGCTGTGAAATTGATGATACTATTAAAGCAAGTGTTAATATTGAAAACAGAAATTTTATTAAATACAATCATTCATCAACACATTTATTACATGCTGCTCTTAGGAAAATACTAGGTAAGCATGTTACACAGAAGGGTTCTTTGGTAAATTCAGAAAAACTCAGATTTGATTTCAGTCATAATGATCCAATTGAAAAAGATAAACTCATAAATGTTGAAGAAATTGTAAATGATCAGATTCAAAAAGATGGAATTGTTGAAATTAAAGTTGTTGATCAAAAAAAAGCTATTGAAGAAGGTGCAATGGCATTATTTGGAGAAAAATATAGTGATGAAGTAAGAGTAGTAACAATGGGCCAAGAAAATGAATCTTTCTTTTCAAAAGAATTATGTGGCGGAACTCATGTTGCTAAATTAGGAGAAATAAATAAATTTAAAATAACTAGTCAGTCTAGTGTAGCGTCTGGAATTAGAAGAATAGAGGCCGTGTCTAATATTTCAGTTGATAAATATATTAAAGAATTAGAAAGCAATTTATTGGAAAAAGATAAAAACCAAGATAATCAAATTGAAGATTTAAAGAATAAAATAAAAAAAATTAATGCTGATTATAATTTTAAAAATCAATTTGATGACAAAGGTTTATTAATTAAAGAATTAAGTCAGATACACGAAAAATTAAAACAAAATATGTCTATATCAAAAAATATTGACAATATTGTTGTTAAAAAAATCAAAGATTTAAATTTTATATATTTAATTGCTGAAGATTATCCTAGTAAATCCCTGAAAACATTTATTGATGACAAAAAAAAACAATATAATAAAAAAAGTGTTTCACTAATAATTTCAAATAATCAAAACAAACTATCTATAGTATTAGGAGTTACTGATGATATTACAGATATTTTTGATGCTTCAGAAGAAATAAGAGAAATTTCTACTATTCTTGGTGGAAAGGGCGGGGGTGGAAGAAAAGATCTTGCTCAAGGAGGAGGATCAAACGTTAGTCAAATTGAGGAAAGTATAAAGTACGTAGAAAATAAATTAAATTCCATTAGTTAGTTTGAAAAATTGTTTTTTATTGCACTTAAAAAATCTTGAGTATTTAACCATTTTTGATCTTTATTTATCAATATTGCCAAATCTCTAGTCATTTCACCATTTTCTACAGTTTTGATACACGTATCTTCTAAATTTTTAGCAAAATTTATTAATTCAATATTGCCATCAAATTCTCCTCTAAAATTTAGACCTCTTGTCCAAGCAAAAATTGATGCAATTGGATTAGTTGAAGTTTCTATACCTTTCTGATGATTTCTATAATGTCTAGTAACAGTTCCATGTGCAGCTTCAGCTTCTACTATTTTGCCATCTGGGGTCATTAAAACACTTGTCATTAAGCCCAATGATCCAAATCCTTGAGCAACAGAATCTGATTGAACATCCCCATCATAATTTTTACAAGCCCAAATGAAATTACCATCCCATTTTAATGCTGATGCCACCATATCATCTATTAGTCTGTGTTCATAAACTATATCTTTTTCTTTAAACTTGTCTTTGAATTCAGAATCAAATACATCCTGAAATAAATCTTTAAATCTTCCATCGTAGACTTTTAAAATAGTATTTTTAGTAGAAAGGTAAACTGGCCAACCAAGGTTAAGTCCATAATTAAAACAAGCTCTAGCAAAGTCTTTAATTGAATTATCTAAATTATACATTGATAGGGCTACACCAGATTTTTCAAATTTATAAATATCTTTTGTAAATCCTTCAGTTCCATCCTTGGGTTCAAAAACCATTTTAAGTGTCCCTGGTTTATCTATTAATGTGTCAGTTGCTTTATATTGATCACCAAAAGCGTGTCTAGCAACTACAATAGGATGGTTCCAATTAGTTATTATTCTTGGAACATTTTTACATATGATTGGTTGTCTAAATATTGTTCCTCCAAGTATATTTCTTATTGTTCCGTTTGGAGATCGCCACATTTGTTTTAATTTGAATTCTTCTAATCGATTTTCATCTGGTGTAATTGTTGCGCATTTTATTCCTACACCATATTTTTTAATTGCTTCGGCAGCGTCTATTGTGATTTGATCATTAGTTTCATCTCTTTTAATTACTCCAAGATCAAAATATTTGATATCAATATCAAGATAGGGCAAAATTAATTGTTCTTTGATGTATTTCCAGATAACTCTGGTCATTTCATCTCCATCTATTTCAACTACAGGGTTTTTAACTTTTATCTTTACCATTTAATTATTATATTCTTTAATTGATCAACCGTATCTATAATGTGAAAACTGTTTTGTAAATTTTTATTTGAAAATTTTTCATCTTCAAAAAATTTAAATTGTTTAAATAGATTATTCCAGAAATTATTTTTATTAAAAAATATTATTGGCTTATTATGAATTCCCATTATTTTCCAAGATACAACTTCTACTATTTCTTCTAAAGTTCCTGTTCCTCCCGGTAATGCTAAATACGCATCACCTAGTTCAAAGAGTAACTTTTTTCTTTCAGACATGGTATCTACTATTTTTAATTCATCTATATTTTTAAAAATTATTTCTCTTTCAGATAAAAAATTTGGAATTACTCCGGTAACTTTATTTTTGTATTCTTTTGCTGTCTTAGCAACTACACCCATAATACCAACTTTAGCGCCACCATATACAATATTTATTTTGAAGGATGATATTAATTTACTAATTTCTTCTGCATCTTGATAATATGTATTACTTAATTTATCTGAAGATGAGCAATAGACAGTAATAGATTTAATAGTCATAATTTTAAAAATTTATTAGAAAAAAATTTAATTTGAAATTTTGTTCTTATACCAGTTCTTAATGTTTTCTCTAAACATTAAAGCTGACGGTGTCACAACTAATGTAAGAAATGTTGCAAAAAGTAGTCCAAATACTATAGCTGTTGATAATTGAACCCACCACTGAGTATCAGGTGATCCTCTGGTTATTTCTCTAGATATAAAATCAACATTCGTCATAGTTACCATAGGTAATAAACCTAGTACAGTTGTAGTTGTTGTAAGTAAAACTGGTCTAAGTCTCTGAGCTCCTGTTTTAATAATAGCTTCTCTTATATTAGATGTTTTAGTTTTTAAAAAATCAAATGTATCAATCAATATGATATTGTTATTTACGACTATTCCAGCAAGTGCAATAACTCCAACTCCTGACATCACAATACCAAATGGTTGTGCTGTTACCATTAAACCTATAAATACACCGGCAGTTGACATCACAACTGCAAAAAGAATTAAGAATGCACTGTAAAAACTATTAAACTGTAAAAGAAGTATCATTAACATTAAAAATAAAGCAACTCCAAAAGCTCCAGTTAAAAATTCTTGGGCCTCTTTTTGATCTTCATTTTCTCCAATAAGTTCCGCCCTTACTTTGCTATCTAATTCATAACGAGATAAATCTAATGTTCTTCCCCTCCATGATGGAGCAGTATCTGAAATGCCTAATACATACTCAAGTTCTCTAACTTTTCCATCAGGATATGTTCCAGGCTCTACATCTGCTTGAATGTTAATTGCATTTTTTGAATCTACTCTAATAATATTTCCTGTTCTATTATTTGGAATAATTTCTACAAAATTGGATATTGGGACTAAACCGTTTGAGGTAGTTACTCTTAAGTTATCAATTCTATCTAATGTTCTGCCCTCGTTTGGATAGCGAAGATAAAGTGGTATACTTTCATTACTATCATCTGGTCTATATTCTCCAAGCTTAAGTCCATTTGTTGCAAGTTTAATAACATTACCAATCGATGTAATGTTAGCTCCAAATTTAGATGCTTGTTTCCTATCTACATTAATTTCCCATTCTATGCCAGGTGCTGGTAAATTATCTTCAACATTCATTAATTTTGGATAATTATCCATAAATTTTTTAAGTTTAATTCCTTCAGCAATTAAAAGTTTTTTATTGTCACTAGTTAATTTAATATTAATTGGTTTACCATCACCAGGACCACCTTGTTGTTCTCTTGATTCTACTTTGATTCCGTTTATACTTTTAGTTGCTTCTAAAATCTCTGCTAGTATTATTTTTGATTTTCTTCTTTTATCCCAATCTGTATATTCCAAACTTATTGATCCTATAAAATCTTCAGAAGCTTCTGATTGTTCACTAACATTGCCACTTAAAGAATAAATATTTTTAAATTCCTGTCTTTCTGATTGAAGTTTTAATATAATATTCTCAACTCTTGAAACATAATCTTTTTTTTCTTCAACAGAGAGGTTGCCTCTTGCAAATACTACAATTTTTGCAAGATCTGGTTCAACGTCTGGGAAAAATTCAACACCTTCTCCAACCTGAGTATAAGTATAATTTACAGCAACTAATATTACTAAGGCACTAATCATCACTTTTAAAGGATGAAATAATAAGAAGTTTAATATTTTTGCATATAACCCAACGAAACCAGTTACATTTAAAACAGGTTCATTTGATTCTGAAGATAAGATTTTTGCATTTTTAGAAACTAATTTATTTGTAGAATTTACATTTTCTGAAATTTTATAAACTCTTGGTATTATTCTTATAAACACAAATATAAATAAAGCAAAGCTGAGTAAATATTTTCCAATTGTTATAAATAAATTAAATTTCTGAATTTCTAATAATCCAAATCCATAAGATAATAGATTGTAAAAAATTAGTGATATTATTAATGGCACAATAAATTGCAGAAGTATTCTTGATACAGTATTTAAAATAGATCCTAAGACAGGAACAAAAAGCAATGCCATAAACAATGAAGAAATAAGAACACATATAAGTGTTATTGGCAGATATTTCATAAATTCACCAGCAATTCCCGGCCAGAATATTAGAGGCAGAAAAGCTGCTAGGGTAGTTGCAGTTGAAGAAATAATTGGTAGTGACATTTTTTTTGATGCATTTGCAAAAGCATCTTTTACACCAAGACCTTCTTTCATTTTTCTATCAGCATATTCTACAACAACTATAGCTCCATCTACTAACAGTCCGACAGATAAAATTAGAGCAAATAATACTACTATATTGATAGTAAAACCCATCACTGATAGAGCTAGTAAACCTGATAAAAAAGATCCTGGAATAGATACACCAACTAATAAACCTGATCTAACGCCTAATGCTCCTAAAATAATAATTAAAACAAGTATTATCGCTGCTATAACGTTATTTTGCAGACTGTTTAGCATAGTTTTAATACCTTTTGATTGATCATTTCCAAAAGAGATTTCAACATTTTCAGGAAAACTTTTAGCAGTAATTGATGTTATTTTTTTTACTTCTTCAATTGTATTAATAATATTTTCACCAATTCTTTTAGAAACATCTATAGTTATTGAATTCGATCCATTTACATTTGCATAAGATTGTCTATCTTCAAATGTTCTTTTCACATCAGCAATATCCCTGAATGTAATGACTGAATCTCCGTTAGTTTTTACAGGAGTATTTAAAACATCTTCAATAGTTTCATATAAACCAGGAACTTTAATATCAAAACTTCCATCACCAGTGTCCTGACCACCAGCAGATACCATTTTATTATTTTCCCTTACAATATTTATAAGACTCTCAAGATTGATACCATAACTATCAACTGCAGTTGGGTTAATTAGTATGTCAACTTGCTCATTTCTCTTACCGCCTATTTTAGCTTCTAAAACACTAGGAATTGTTTCTATATCATCTTGCAAAATTTCAGATAAATCTTGAAGAGTTCTATTAGGAACATCTCCACTTAGAGAAATCGATAGAATAGGAAATGTACTAATATTAACTTCGTTAACTGTCGGTTCATCTGCTTCACTAGGAAGATCACCTTTAGCTCTGTCAACTTTATCTCTGATATCAACCATAGCTTGATCAGAGTCAAATCCAGCATCAAATTCTAATAAAACGTTGCCTCCGCCTGAATAAGCTGTTGATCTTACTTCTCTTACTCCTTCAACAGTTTTAACTTCATCTTCAATAGGTTTAACTAAAAGCCTTTCTGAGTCTTGCGCAGAAATACCATTTTGACTCAGTGAAATATAAACTATTGGTATGCTCACATCAGGAGATGATTCTTTGGGCATTGTAATATAAGTAGATGCTCCAGAAAAAATAATAAAAATAAGTATTCCCATGAAAACTCGGGAATGGCTAATTGCGTAATCTATAATATTAATTTTCATTTAGATTAGTTTATTGTTTCACCAATACTTATATATTCTTGACCGCTTACAATTAAATTTACTTTCTCAGGTAATCCAGAAACCCACATTCCATCAATTGTATCCTTGATTGTTTTAGTTGGGTAGAAAGTAACTTTATTATCATTATCTACAGCTTTGACACCTACTGTGCCATCGTCTAATAAAGTTAATATAGAAGGTGGTATTTTGTGCGCTTTAAGTTCTGAGCCTTTAATAACAATTTTAGTTGTTATACCACTTTTATAGGAAAGATCTTTGTTATCTGCCTCAATAGTAATTTCGAAAGTTCTTGTGCTTGTTTCAGCTGATGGAGAAATAAAAGATATTATTCCATTTTTTTTTATACCATTACTATCTTCAATTTCAGCTTTAGTACCAACACTAACTTTATTTACATCAAATTCTGATAAATAACCTTCAATTTTGATAGGATCTAAATCAATTATAGTGAATAGGGGAGTGCCTATTGAAATAAATTCAGTTTCCTCCACCATTTTTTCTGAAACAATTCCATCAAATGGTGCCTTGATAGTAGTTTTTTCTATATCAAGTTTTATGTTTTTTAAAATTGATTTTACATTCGAAATTTGCGCTTCGAGATTTGCCAAGGCAGATTCAAATTTTATTTTAATGTCTTCTCTATCAGCTTGTGCATTGGCAAGATTAAAAGATGCTAAACTTAATTTTGATTTTGAACTTAATCCTTTATCAATAAGTTGTTTTGCAGATGCATATTCAATTTCATACAATTCAATTCTCTCAACATTTTGTCTAAGTAGATTATCTCTGTTTTTTTCGTTTAAAATTAATTCTTTATTAAGTCTTTCCAGATCTTTTTTTGCACTTGAAAGCTTTTCATTTCTATCTTCAAGAGAGATTGTAATCATTTCAGAATTTTGAGATACTTTATCTCCTCTTGCAAATTCAATATTATCTATGTTTCCAGATGTTTCAGATTTAACATCAATTTTTTTATTATGAATAGTTTGACCTTGTAATTCAATGGATTGATCAATTAAACTAGAAGAAAAAACCTGAGTTTCAACAGAAAATGTGAATTCTTCATTTTCATTATTTTGTGTATCTTGAGAGTAAGTAGTTTCAGTTTCAGTAAAAGTTTCTGTATTATCATCTTTAGCAACAACATTGTTTGATAATTGACCAGAGCCAATCCATCCAACAACGGCTGCAAGTATTATGAAAGCTATAAATATTGATCTTTTCATTAAATATCGTACATGTCATATATATTAAAGTTACTAAAAAACAATTTTTAGTTAGCTTTTATTATCTTTTATGAAATCAAAAAACTGGGTTTATAGACAAAAAAATGATCAGTTTGTAAAGAAAGCTAATCAATTAGGGTATGTAAATCGAGCTGCATTTAAATTAGAAGAGATTGAACAAAAATATAAAA
>CACEMR010000016.1 GCA_902560725.1 uncultured Alphaproteobacteria bacterium | reverse complement strand
TTCTACAAATAACACAGATTAATTTAATTTAACGTTGGTGAAGTATTTAGCTTCATAATCTTCACTCATTTTATCTAATAAATTTATATATTTCTTACTAGCTGAATTATTAATTACGAAATCTCTTCTTAAAATAAGCTCTTGTTTTTCTGTTAAACCTTTAACTGGTGCTTTCCATCCACACCTTTCGTATACTTTTAAAGGCAAACTATCTGCAAGTTTCTTTCTTGGCACTTTATGCTTAATTAGAGTTTTTGTTGTTTTTTTTGATGATTTTGTATCCAATTTAGTTTCAATATTTTTTATATAATCAGAAGGATTGATAACAAAATCTTCAAAAGGAATAACTATAATTTTTTTATTAATTTCTTTATTATTTTTTTTAAAATTTTCATTCATCTTATTTAAATAATACATTTCTAAAATTGCTCTTTCAACTGGATTTGCCTTAAGAAATTCCTCATGATAACCATAATTCCAAGGAAAAAATTCAGTTTGATTTTTTTCAAAACATACATGAAATTGTCTAATTTTATTTTTATTTTCATAAAAATTTTTATGATTAAATGTTTGTTGAATTATCATATATAGTGGATGTCTAATAGTTTCTATTAGTATAAGCTTATCATTTAAAGCTTCAAATAAAGGTTTACTAATTGATAATAAATTATGAGTAAGTAAATTTAATATTGGCTTTTTATTTTTTATTAATTCGGGAATAACTTGATCTCCTTTAGAAAAAGCTCTTCGAATATATTCAAATAAATTTGAACTATTAAAGGCACTTGAAACATCAGTATATCTAAAATTAACTCTTCTGCTCATCATGGTTTCATAAATCATCTGATCAAGTTGAATTTTTATCATAGCTTTACACGCTGAATAATCTATTTTTTTTAAATAATTTAATGCACATAAATTTTCTAACTCTGTAGAATAATTATAAAGTTCAATTCTATTAAATGTAGGGAGAATTGATGTAAACATTGATTTACCACTACCAGCTTGCCCATCTACTACTACTAACTGCTCGAGTAATTGATTATTTCTAGAAATTTTTAATTCATTATTTTTACTCATTTGTAAATTTATAACTGTTCATAAGCAATCTTACAATTTTTAAATCATCTTTTGTATCAATATCTATACTTCTCTCAAAAGGCATTTCATAAATTGATGTATTGTTCGTTAAAATATTATCACTATTTAATAAAAATTTTCTTTTCCATATGTAGATAGAAGCGTTCATATCATATGTTATTGGAGCATCTTGTCTCCTACTTATATACTTATATTTTTTTACAATTTTTATTTTTTCTCTCTGAAACTCAATAATATTAAAATAAGGATTTTTTCGAGATTGATTAACAGTAATTAAATTATCTTTTTTTTCTTTCAGGAATTTTTTATAAGCATTTTTAATATCATTTATAGATCGCAGTGGTGATGATACGTCTAAATCAAAAATAATATCAAATTTTTTTTTAAAATACTTTTCAGATTTTATTAAAGCGTGTCTTATAGCTGGGATTTTGGCGCTATTGTCACTAGAAAGATACTTTGGTCTAATAAACCAACATTTTGCACCATAATGATTGCTCAAATTGGCTATTTTGTTTGAGTCAGTTGAAACAATTATCTCATCAAAAATTTTAGAATTTAATGCTTGTTTAATAGTATAATATAGAAGAGGTTTATCATTTATTTTAATTAGATTTTTATTAGGTATTCCTTTAGAACCTTTTCTCATACATATTGTAGCAAGAATATTCATTATTTTAAAATTGCATTATTTATTGTATTTAAAACTTTCAGACCATCATTAAATTTAGATACGTTTCTACCATTTTTTTTTATTATTGATTCATGTAATAATTTTGTTGAATCTCCTCTTATATTTTTTTTGAAATTGAATAAATAACTTTTAGTTGCATTTTTATAAACTAATTTATTATTAATAAAATCTGCTTTTAAACTAATGTTATGGCCATCAACCAAAAGATTTCTTAAAGTATTTTTAGTATAATAATTTAAAGTTAAATTTAAGTATATTTTTTTAATTTTACCAATAAGTATAAATAAATCATGACTTGTAATTTTTAGGTTAGAAACTTTTTTTGATAAAGCGTATTTTATTTTAATATTTCCAAATAACCAATTTATATAATCTATTTCGTGACTAAGATCGTAAGCTACACCTCCGCCTAATTTCTTAATAGCACTATAAGATTTTTTATAATCAATATTTTTTCTCCATGAAGGCAAGTATGAACCACAAAAAACATTTATACTCCAAATATTCTTATTTTTAATTAACTTATTTATTTTAACCATCATTGGGTTGAACCTCATATCGTAGCCAACATAAACTTTATTATTTAATTTAGGAAAAGTATTTTCTTTATAAAATATTGGTTTTTCAACTAATATTATTTTATTTTTGATATTATTATTTAGAAAAGTTAATTGTTTATGATGTAATGAAGTTGGGCTACAAATTAAAATATAGTCTGGATTTAATAAAGGAATTTTTTTTATAGATTTAATTATATATTTATTTTTTAATGATTGATTAGTGCATATATAAATTTTTTCAAAATATTTTAATTTCTTTAAGATTTTGTAATGTAGTTTTCCAATTGAACCATATCCAATTATACAAGCAATTTTTAATTTCATTTTAAATCAATAAATTTTTTATCGTATATTACATTATCAATTTTTGATATTATTTTGATAAAATTGTTAGAATAATTTTTTGAATAATTTAATTTATTTTTTTTTATTTTCTTTAAAAAATTTTTATTATAAATTTTATTAAACGATTTTTTTAAATCTAGCTTTGTTAATTTACAATCAATAATACTAATGTTCCGCTCCCTACCTTTTTGTCTATTTCCAATATTGATTGTGGGTTTGTTTAATAATGGTGCCTCAGTTATTCCACTTGATGAATTACCAACTACAGCATCTACATTATTTAGAAAGGAAAGATAATTTTTTCTACCTAAATTAGAAAAAATAATACAATTTTCATTATTAGTTTTAAATAATTTAATCGCATTTAGAATATAATTCGAATTTAAATCAATATTTGGATATGTAATTATTATTAAAGTATCTTTTATTTTTTTAAAATATTCCAATATTATATCAATTTGTTTTTCACTTTGAGCTAAATTATTAGTTTCAGGATGAAATGTAAATAAAATATTTTTTTTATAAAATTTAAATTTATATTTATTTTCTAATTTTTTTCTTCCTATCAATTTTTCTTTATAAATCATTTCATCTGCAGGATTACCTATTACAAAAATATTTTTTTTGTTTTCACCTAATTGTATAATTCTTTTTTTATAGATATTGTTAGAAACTAAATGAAAACTTGATAGCTTGGTTATGCAATGCCTATAAGAATCATCAACTGAACCCTGAGTGATTTCTCCGCCTCCTATATGTATTATTGGTATGTTTAATGTATAAGCACTTATAGCTGCTAATAAAGTTTCTAATCTATCACCTAGTAATACAATTTTATCAGGAGAAATTTTACTTAAATTCATACTAAATTCAAAAAAAATTTTTGAGTTATTTTTAAAAAAATTTTTAAGAGAGTAGTTATCAAAATTTGTAAAAATTTTATTATTTACTTTAATTTTATCAAAATAAATTTCTTTTTCTGTATTTCCATATTTTTTTGAAAAATGGGTTCCAGAAATTATTAATTTGTAGGTATATTTTTTTGATTTTTTTAATTTATCTATAATATTATATTGTAAATTATAATCAGCTCTTGTTGTTGAAAAAAAACATATTATTTTTTTCATATTTATATATCCGATATATAGTTTTTAATTAAATCATTTTTTTTAATTTTACCTGTAACAGTTTTTGGTAATAAATCTTTATAAATAATTTTGTCTGGAAAAGATATAATTGATAAATTATTTTTACAATAATTATATATTTTTTTTTCGATATTTTTGTTATTTTTATTATTTTTTAAAGAATAATAAACAATTATTCTTTCACCACAAAATTTATCTTCAATACCAACGACCGCTACTTCAAAAATAATATTCATCTCTAAAATAATATTTTCTATTGCTCTTGCGCTTATATTTATTCCATTTTTAATTATAATATCTTTAAATCTGCCATTTAAATAAATTTTTTTATTTTTTATGTAACCAACATCTCCAGTTGAAAACCATTTATTTTTTATAAATTTACATTTACCATTTACAAAATATCCTTTGAATAAGTTTTTTGATTTAATTAAAAATTCACCATAATGATTATTATTTAATTTTCCTATAGTGGCATCTACTCCATTAAAAATTTGACCTAAATTATTTGATTGTTTTGAATACTTTTTTTGTGCAGAAATAAATAATGTTTCTGATATTCCATAATTTTGTAATATTGGGATAGAATATTTTTTTTCAAATAAATTTTTTATATTTTCATTTAATGGTGCTGTACCACAATATAAAAATTTTAATTGATTGGATAGAATTTTCTTATTTTTTTCTTTATTTATATAAAGAAAAAGATTGATTAAAGTCGGTACTAACCATAAGTTATTAATTTTATATTTTTTTATATAATATAAAAGTTTAGATAAAAATATTGTGTTAGCTTCATCTACCAATACTACTTGACTATTATTAATAAAAGGAATTAATAATAAATTGTAGGATCCGCCCAAGTAACTTAATGGAAGACAATTTAAAAAAATAGATTTACTATTAATATTATAGATATTTCCAAATAATTTTGAATTAATTATAAAATTATTTAATGAATGACAAACACCCTTGGGATTGCCAGTTGTGCCTGATGTATAATAAATAAACATTAAATCATGCAATGTTTTATTATTTTTAATTATTGTATTATTAGTATTTTTATTATTAATTTTAACAAATTGATTTTTTTTATAATTAAAATTATATATCTTTTTGACAAGTTTTTTAGTTTTTAAATTATTATATTCTTTTTTACTAAATATATAATTTATAGAGCTATTTTTTATAATAAATTTTTTTTCACGATAAGATAATTTAGGATTAATAGGGACTATGACTGTTCCAGAGATCAAAAGAGCAAAAAATGAAATAATAAATTCGATATCATTAGTAAACAATAATCCAACTGGTTTTTTATGAATTTTTTCTGAGATTATTTGTTTTGAAATATGATAAGATAAATTAAATAATTCTTTATATGATAATTTTAAATTAATTCTTGGATCAAAAATAAAATCTTTATTTCTATTTTTATAAATATGATTATTTAACCAATTAAGTAATAACAATTAATTAACCTATATGTAAAAGTGATTATTTTCTAATATTAGATAATTATCTAAAAAAACAAATGGTTTTTTTATAACCATATCTAAATGAAATGAGGTTTTGATCTTGCCTCCGAATGTTAGATTCGAACCAAATCCAAAATGTATTGATCCGTAGACTCCTTCATCTTCTAGCATATTTCCTGATATTTTAGCTTTATTGTTTAATCCAAATCCAATTTCACCTAAAATTTTTGACTTATTTCCATTATTTTTAAATATTTTTTTTAATATATTTGATTTTGCACCTACAATATTTTTTATTTTTCCATCAGATATTTCTAAGGTAATTTTATTGGTTAACTTTCCTAGTAAAGGATGGGGTATACTGCCATCTATAACTATTTTTCCATTTGCAGAATATTCAATTGGAGCAATGTTAGTTTCAATATCTGGAGGTGAACTTACATCACCATTTTTCTTACAATACCCAGGAGCGGCATTAGCTTTTCTATTTTTAATTGAAGCAAATAAATTAGTTCCCTCTTTTGAAAAGATATATATGTTTTTACTTTTATCTAGTACATGTTTTACTTTGTATGCATTTTTTCCTAATTTATGAAAATCAATTTTTAGTGATTTTGAGTTAATTGTATTAACATAATCTGGTAGACTTAAAAATTTAGCACCTTTTTTACTAGCTTGATTTCTTGCTTTAGTATGTAAGAGTGAGAATGATCTAATACCAAAAATTATATTAGACTTGAGCATCATATTAGCAACTATTCTTGATGGTTCTTTACCATGCATATTAACTTGTTTATCAACTATTATTTCTGTTTGATAATTGTTTTTTGTTAATATTTTGTATAATCGATTTCCAATTTTTTTAGTTTTATAATCAACAATAATTAGAACTTTATCATTATTTTTAGCACCAGAACATTTTATTAAATTATTATATTGATTGCTCATTTCTACTTATTTATTTTAAAATCAACAAGTAACATATCTCTATAGCCATGATTTTTTTCATTTTTAACATTTATAGGAGTTGCAAAATGCATTAATTTTTTATCATTTACAACAACTGTATCCATAAAATCATCCATACTTTTTGCATCAATTGGAAGATTATTTTTAAAAAGAACTGTTAATCCACCGTAAACATTTTTTTTATATATTAAATGCTGGAATAAATAATTATGTCCATCACAATGAACACCCTCAGGCGCAGGTATACCTGGATTATTTTTTTTAGTTTTTATTCTAATTTGATGAATTCCTAATGTAACTATTTTAATGTTTGGATTAATTTTTTTTAATATTTTAATATCATAATTAATAATATTTTTAAAAATAGAATTCTCAAGAGTTAAATTAGAAATGTCAGAAAATTTTCGATTCACATTACCAAATAAAATATTATTTTTTTTTGATTGGTTAAAACCTTGATTTTTTAATTTATTTAATAATTTATCTTCATAACTATATGAAAATTTAGAATAAGCTCTGTATCTATATTTAAATTTATTCTTTATATATATATCCAGCTTTAGATTATCCCATGATTTAAGCAGAGTTTTTGTATCTTTTTTGCTTTTTAATACGTTAGAGCTTATATTAATTATAGAATAATTTTTTTTTTTGAATTCTTTTAAATCAAAGTTATTTTTCATATCTTAAGGTCTTTGTTTTTAATTGGATTATTTTTAAATACATCAATTAACAATTTTTTATTAATAATTTTTGAGTAGTTTTCAATACCAAACTTTGTACTTGGACTTCTTAATATTATATCACTTTCTTTTAAAAAAGAATTTTTTCTTAAATCTTTTTTGTAATAAAGACCCTTTCTAATGTTTCTCCTAGCGTTTTTTTCTTCACTTGAAATTGCTAAATTTCCTTTTCCTATTGATTTTTCAATATTTCTAATCTTAGATACCATTTCAGCAAATGTATTAGGATCTAGTGAAACAATAGAGTCAGGACACTTTTGATTTTTAGATAGTTTGAAATGTTTTTCAATAACAGTTGCACCAAAACCAATTGAGGCTAAAGCTAACTCATAACCTACTGAGTGATCAGAAAAACCAACATTAGTTTTGAATAAATTTTTCATTTTTTTTATATTGTTCAAATCAATTTTTTCAAAAGGAGTCGGATATAATGAAACGCAGTATAACAAGGTTACATTTTTATTATTGAAAAATTTTAGAGCATTTATAATTTCTTCTTTTTTTGACATTCCCGTCGAAATCAAAACTTTCTTTTTAAATTTTGATACTTTACTTAGTAATTGATAATCGACTATAGAAGGAGATGCTATTTTAAATAATTTTAAATTAATTTTATTTAAAAATGATGCACTTATTGGATCAAATGGCGTTGAGATAAAATCTATTTTTTTTATTTCACAATATTTTTTTAGATTAATAAAATCTTTAAAACTTAATTGGAGTGATTTGGTAAATTTAACAGCTTTTTTTGAAGCATATTTTAGATTTAGTTGATATTTATAATCAAAAGTTTGAAATTTTACTGCATTAGCACCACATTGTAACGCTTTATCAATTAATTTTTTTGCTAATTTTATTGAGCCATTATGATTTACTCCGATTTCTGCAATAACATAAATACTATTTTTTTTTAAGCTCATATACAATCCAAGGAGGAAACTGAATATAAAAATTCTTTGTTATTTCGTCAATATCTTTTATTTTAGATCTTAATTTAGGTTCAGATATTTTCTCTATTACAAAACCAGTTTTATAAAATAAATTTGATACTTGTTCAATTGTAGGAATTGTTGAAAAGTGTTTTATATTATATTCAGTAATTATGCCAAAAGGGTTAGTTTTACTTCCAAAATGAGGAATTAACCAAAAAAGATGTGGGTCTACAATTACTAATTTACCATTTATTTTAAGCAATTTATTTATTTTCTTAAATATTAATTCTTTTTTACTAAATAAATTTTTTTGAAATTTATGATCAAATAAAAAAAGGAAAAAATCTATCATAAAAATATAATCAAAATTTTTATTTTTAATAATATTTTTAGATATATCAGCTTTTAAATAAGTAATATTTTTATTAAAATTATTTATTTTTGCTGTATCAAGATATGATTGTTCATAATCGATGCCTATTACTTTTTTGGCATACTTGGATATTTTATTTGTATAATATCCTGTGCCACAACCAATTTCTAATACTGATTTATTTTTAATATTTTTTTTAATATAATTATTTAAAAACTCTTCTTGTATTTTGTATGGATTTGACTTTAATTTACTATTACTTAAAAATTTCTGATTTTGCCACCATCTACTTATATTTTTTTTTCTAAATAAAGCCTCAGAAGCAATTTGTTCATTTAAATTTCCAGTAAATCTATCAAGTAAATTTTTTTTTCTAAAATTAAATTTTTTTTTACTTCGATTTATAAATAATAATTTTTTAAGTATACTAATAATATTATCACCTTTAATTTTATTAAATATAATTTTATTATTATTTTTTCTAAAATTTGCATTAGAATATAAACAATTCCATAGAGAAAATTCAGTTTGATCACTATATTCAAATTTTTTTTTCTTTAAATTTTCTAAATCATTTTTTTTTAATCCACTTTTTAATTTAATGATAAAATTTATAAAGTTATATTTAAAACATAAATTTCTTCTACTAATAACATGGTAGAGAATAAAATAATTACTTTCAAAAAATACTAAAACATTTTCATCTAATTTATACATTATGAAAGTTTTATTTTATGTGGTTTATTATCAAAAACCATAAAATTGTTTAATATTTTTTCTGATGAAAACACACCAGGTGAAATTTTACAATTATTTCCTACTGATTTTAATATTGAGCAATTCATACCTATAAAAGTTTTATTACCAATTTTTATTCCTCCATTTAAATTTACAGATCCGCCAATTACAGAATGACTCATAATACTTGTGCTATGTCCAACTACTACATTGTGCCCAATAACAATATTGTCTTTTAGTCTAGTACTTGTATCTAATATCGAACCCGCTTGAATAAAATTTCCAATTCCTAATTTTACATTTGATCTTACAAAAGCTCTGTTAGATATTAAATTTGGTATTTTATATTTATATCTCAATAAGCTTTCAAATAATATTTTTCTTTTTTCTAAGTTAATATTTGTTCCAATTCCATATCCTATAAAGGCATATTCAATAGTTTTTCTTAATTTTTTTAAATCTTTATCTTCTCCAATTATAGGAATTTTAAGGACTGGTTTAGCATGAGAGTCAATTATACCCACTGGTTTAAATGTTCTTTGCTCATTTAACAATAAATCTATTACATTTAAACAGTGTGAACCTCCACCAACTATTAGGATATTTTTCATTTTATTTTTGATTTAATTAATTTTTCAATAGAATTAATATCTTTTAATTTATTTAAAGATATATCTTTATCATTTAATTTTAATTTAAATTTATTTTCTATAAAAAAAACTAAATCGATAATACCTAGTGAATCAATAATATTTTTTTCAAAAATTTTAGTATTATTTTTAATATTGTTAAAATTATTTTTATTATTTTTTTTTAAAAATTTTAATAATTCTAATTTAATATCGATTATTTTTTTATTCATATAATTGAAATACCTCCATCTACAAATAGATTTATTCCAGTTATATATGATGAATTTTCAGAACTTAAAAACAAGACTGATGAAGAGACATCTTGTGGGTTAGCAAATCTTTTTAAAGGAACTTTATTAACATAATTTTTTTTAAATATAGAATTTTGCAAAGTATTAGTTTGTGAATCAACACCTTCTAAGCCTCCAGGAGAAACAGAGTTTATTCTTACGCCAAACTTGCCATAGTAAGATGCCATTTGCCTAACATAATTTACTATTCCGCCTTTTATTATTGAATATGTAGCATTTTCTCTCATATTTGTTTTTTTATATATTGATAAATCTTGTCCTTTATTTCCATATATTGAAGCTAATAAGACTATACTAGCATCTTTTACTTTGTTTTTTACAAAGATATCAGCAAATATTTTTGAAATCCAAACAAATGATATTAGATGATGGTCAATATTTTTTTTCAGAGAAGAAAGTGATATTTCAGAAAAATTATTTTTACCCCAATCTTTAGTTCTTGGATATGATGCATTTATCATATGTGTTGGGTAACCATTTTTTTTAAAAATTAAATCTAGGTTTTTTTTTATTAAATTAAGTTTTGTACAATCAAATTTAATAAATTTATATTTATAGTTATTTAATTTTTTACTTTTTTTTAAATCTAAAACAAAGACATTGCCATCAGTTTTACTAAAAATTTTAGTGATTTCAGAACCTATTAAACCTGAACCACCAATAATATAAATATTTTTATTTTTAAAATTTGATGTTTTAGATTTCATAATTATTTAAGCATTATTATTGTACTTAATTACATTTTTATTTTTCTTAAACTTCTTTGATATTCAGACCACTGACCTATATCAAACCATTTGTTATCATATATTGGATAAATCCCAATTTTTTTATAATTATTTTTAGCAACTTTAATTAAATCAGGAAAGTCAAAATATTTATTTGCTGGAATTAAATTTAAAATTGATGGTTTCATGACATAAAGTCCTACATTTATTAAAAAATCTAATTCTGGTTTTTCAATTAATTCTTCTAATTGACCATTATTGTCAATTTTACAAACACCATATGGTAGAATTTGAGCTTTAGTAGAAACAATTATGGTGATGTCGTTATTTTTTAATTTATGAAATTTTATTATATCTTGATAGTCAGCATCAACAACAATATCACAGTTTGTAACAAAAAAATCATTTTTAAATTTATTTTTTAACTTTTTAATGCCCCCAATTGTTCCAAGAGGTTTAACCTCATTAACAAATTCATATTTATATTTGGGGCTTAATTCTTCAAAATATGCTTTTAAAATTTTACTTTTATAATTTACTATCAAGTAATAATGTTTTAATCCATAATTGAAGAATTTGTTAATAATTGTTTCGATTACAGTATTTTCACCTATAGGTATTAATGGCTTTGGCAAAACTTGGGTAAAAGGTAAAAGTCTTGTCCCCTTACCGCCAGCCATTATAACTACTTGATTTTTTAATATTTTATTTGTATTTTTAGTTTCAGTTTCCCAAAATAATACGTCCATTATTTCATTTTTTTCATTAGTAATGGGAATTAAATCTATGTGATTTTTTATAAAAAGCTTTTTTGCAGTATCACTCTTAAAATCATTAATTGGGAGTGTAATTGGATTTTTATTATAAAGATTTGTAATTTTAGTTTTAAGAGAGCCTCCCTTAATTATAGCTTTTCTAAGATCTCCATCACTTAATGTTCCTAATAATTTTTTATTTTGGACAACAATAAGGCATTTTCTTCCAGTATTATTTAATCTATAAATTGCATTTTTAATAGTTACATTTTTTCCTATTATTAATTTTTTAAAATTACTTTTCATATTATTTTTCAATATTTAATAGAGTATTGGATATTATCTTTATTTGCTTATTCTTTAGAGTATAACTAGATGGCAGACAAACAGTTGAGTCAAAAATCTTCTTACTTAAAGAAATTTTATATGACTGAAACTTTTTTAAGAATGATTGGTTATTATTAGGATACCAAATAGATCTTGTTTGAATAAAATTCATTTGAAATTTTTTGAAGATTATATCTTTTTTAATTTTTTTATTATTAAATTTTAAAATATTAATCCAATTGTTACTATTTCCTAAAGTATCAGATAATAACATAAAATTTTCACTATTAGAAAATAATTTTTTATAAAGTAAATGAATCTCTCTTTTTCTTGATAAAAATAAGGATAAATTTTCTAATTGTGCTAAACCTAAAGCAGCTTGGATATTATTAATCCTTAAATTATAACCTATAGTATCGTGCTTAAAATTTACACTATCTATTTTTGATTGTGAGGCAATATGTAATAGACGTTCATAAATTTTTTTATTATTTATTAAAACTACTCCTCCACCTCCTGATGTCACTATTTTATTACCATTAAATGACAAACATCCATAATCACCCAAAATTCCTAAATGCTTTTTTTTATTTTTGGTATTAATATAAGACCCTAAAGACTCAGCTGCATCTTCAATAACTTTAATATTTTTTTTCTTGCATATCTGTATTAATGGCAAAATATTTGCTGGATTTCCAAATGTATGAACAACAATTATTGCTGTAATCTTTCTATTAGTTTTTTTATTAAAAGTAATAGTTTTATTATTAATTTTTTTAGTAAAAGTTTCAAATTTAAGAAACGTTATTGTTTTATCTATATCAATATTTAAAGTTTCATCACAGTCCATAAATACTGGAAATGCTCTATTATACAAGATTGTATTGATAGGAGATATAAAAGTAATATTAGAGATTATTACCTCATCATTTGGTTTTACTCCTGCCAACATTAAACTTAAAAAAAGGGAAGAAGTACAACTATTTGTAGCTAATGCATATTTTGATTTAGTTATTTTACAAATCTTCTTTTCAAATAAATTAATAAATTTTCCAGAAGTTGAGACCCAACCCTGAGTAATGCAAGAATTGATATATTTTTTTTCGTTTCCAAAAAAAGCTGGTTCGTGAATTGGAATAATATTTTTCATGTTATAAAATTATTTTTTTTTGTGTATTTTATCTCTTTTAAATGATTTTTAAAAATATTTATCATCATATCATGATTTTTTTTTAATAGCTTAAGAGTAGGTAAACTTATTTTCTTTTTATTTAACAAATTTATAACTATATTTTTAGTAAGTTGGCTCTGAAATGGGGTATTAAAATCGAAATGTTTAACTGATATTTTATTATTTTTTTTTATAAAAATACATTTATTTTCAGATTCAAATACTAAAAATAGTTTATTTTTTTGCTTAATAGTTATGCAATTGATATATTTGTGATTATTATTAATATCTGACAGAAATAGACTTCCTTTAGTATTTGATTCAAATTTTAAACTACCTTTAAATTCTAAAAAATTTTTTCTTTTTGACGTTACTATAGATTTTTCTAAATCTGAATCGGCTTTAATAAAGTATGAATTTTCTAAATAACAAAATAAATCTATAAAATGAATCGAATTTGAGGCTAGATTCCAGTTTGAAGATGAATAAGTAAAGTTTAAGGGTAAATTTTTAGATAAATTTTTTTTAACATAATTATAAACTGGATAAACCCTCCTAGGAAGATTTACATAAGCTTTTGTTTTATTTTTATTTAAAGTAGATATTGCTTTTTTATATAAAAAATTATTCTGAAACACAATTTTTTCAAAAATTATATTTTTTACTTTATTTAATTTTATAAATTTATTAAAAACTTCATATCTTACATCAGAATTTGTAGAAATAATAAGTATGTCAAAATGGATACTCGTTTTAAATAAATCTTTGTACAAATAAATTTTATGAAATGATTTAATTTTTTTAAGATTAATATATTGATTTAATTTTTTTAAATTTAAATTTTTATCAAATAGATATATGTTTAATTTGCTATTTATTTTAAGTAGACTTTCTAAATGTCTAATGCCAATTTTTCCAACACCTATAATACTAATATTATTCATTAATTATTTATATAGTGTATATGTTAGTTTCATGGAGTTGTAAGAAGTTAATAAGTTAGGTGTATTTAATTTATTATTTTTAATTAGTTCTATAAAATCTTTTAATTGGTAATAAAATCCAGGTTTAAATTTTATATCTTCATAATTAGGTTTAATAATTTTATTTTTAAATTTAGAATTAATAATAATTCCTTTCTCTAAAGGCTTATAAACTATCGAATGTTTATCTCCATAAATACTTACGGACCAACCACCAGGTGAGTTCCAATATGAAGAATACAAACCAATAATTGAGTTTTTAAACTCAAATGAAGCATTTAAATAATTTACAATATTACTTTTATCGTATTTTTTGGAATTAATGTGTATCTTTTTGATTTTACCTCCAAAAAAAAGTATTAGATCTACCATATGAATATTATTTGCAAATTGCCATTTCTTTTTAATATTTGGCTTAATAATTTCTTTTATTTTCCAAAATCTCTCGTGTGCCTCAATATTAATAGCTCTTATACCTCCATTATTTTCTAGATGATCTAAACCTTTTTTAAAGACTGAGTAATATCTTCTGTTGAAGCCAATCAAATTTGGAGTTTTGTATTTTAAATATAGGTCTTTCAAGATTTTAGATTGATAAAGTGATAAACCTGCTGGTTTTTCACAAAAAAAAGGTTTTTTATATTTTATTATATGTTTAATGACATTAAAAGATTGATCAGGTGAAACTACAATAAACAATGCATCAATATTTTTATCAATTGCCATATCATTATAATTTTTAAAAACCTTAATAAAATTATATTTTAATTTAATTTGATTTGAAAATTTATTTGTTTTAGAGGTTACACCATATAAACATATATTTTTCATAGTTTTAAAGATTTTTATATGTTCTTCAGCAATATTACCTGTACCTATCAGACCAATATTGATTTTAAACATGATAATCTATAAAATTATACTTATGTTTATTTTTTTTATACCAATTAATTGTTTCTTTTAATCCTTTTTTAAATGAATAATTATTTTTCCATTTTGTGTTATTTTTTAATTTAAGATTATCTCCAATTAATTCAATTACTTCGCTATTTTTTGGTCTAACTCTTTTTTTATCTTTAATTATTTCTGGATTAACCTTCATTAACTTTGAAATTATATTTAAAATTTCTACAATTGAATAATTTTGATTTGTAGAAATATTTGTTACTTCACCAAAAAGATTTCTTGATTTTGAAATTTCTAAAAAAGCACTGCAAACATCATTAACGTAAGTATAATCTCTTTTTGTATTAACATTTCCAAGCTTAATGCTTTTTGTATTTTGCATTAATTGTGATATTATTGTCGGTATTATAGCTCGTGTAGATTGTCTCGGACCAAAAGTATTAAATGGTCTAACAATCTTTATTGGTAATTTAAATGATAGATAATAACTTAGAGCTAATTGGTCAGCTGCAATTTTTGATGCTGAGTATGGAGATTGACCCAACAATCTATGATTTTCATCAATTGGAATTTTAACTGCTGATCCATATACTTCGCTAGTCGAAGTAATGAGGATATTATTAATTTTACAATTTTTTGCAGACTCAAGAATATTATATGTGCCCTCAAGGTTAGTTTTCAAATATGCTAACGGGGATAAATAAGAATAAGGAATACCAATCAGAGCAGCAAGATGAAAAATAGATTTTGACCTATTGACAACTTTATAAACTGAGTCAAAATCTCTTATATCTCCTAAACAAAACTCTATATCATTTTTATATTTTGAATTATTTAACCATCCATAATCATTATTTATATTATATCTATCAAATGCTATAACATTATAACCTTTTGAAGTTAGAAATTCTACAAGATGTGATCCTATAAAACCAAAAGCTCCTGTTACTAAAATTTTCTTCATTGTTTATTTATAAAAGCCTTTAATTCTTTTATCTCACTTAATTGATCAATATTTTTTTTTAACAAAATATTTAAGTAAAATTTAAATTTATTAAATATTTTTTTTATTAAGTTTGCATTATTTCTTTTAATTTTTTTTGATTTGTCGATTGATTTTATAAAGTTATATAGTAAAATCTTGGAATATGTATTAATAACTTTACTAGCCCTTTCTTTATCTTTGTAACCGCTTTTAATTACTTCATCGAACAATATTTTTTTCATTTTATTAAAATCATCAATATATTTATTATTTATTATTCTGTCTAAAATGTCTCCAGTTTTGTAAAAATATTCAGCATTTGATGACTCATTATCATTTAACTGTCTTAATAGGTATATATCATTTAATCTTCCTATTTTACCATCAATAGTGTCTAATAAGTTAGTCAAAACTTCTATCATTAAAAACTCTTCAGTATTCATATTATGTAAAATTTGATAATTTTTCTTTAAATTTTCAGTTTTGTGAACATCATAATAAGTAGGTAAATAACTATGGTTAGAGCTAAATCCCTTTTTTAGTCTGTCTATTGGATCATTGAAAACTAATGATTCTTCTTCCTTAAAAACTGAAATATTTTTAATCAATTTATTTTTAGAATCTAAGTGAAAGCTTCCAATACATCCTCTTACAGAAACAAATTCTTCATTTTTATTTAGAAAATTAAGAGCGTTTTGTATACTTTTAGGAAGAAAAAAGTCATCATTATCAGCTAAGAGGCAATATTTTGTATTAACTTTATTAATTATATCAGAAAGCTTTTTAAAAAATGTCTTATAATCTCTATCATAAGGATATTTAAAATAATCATAATCTAGATTTACGTAATTAGATTTATTTTTTAAATGTTTTTCAATAATTTCATCTTTACCCCCATCAGCAATTAGAATCTTATAATTCTTTAAATATAAATTAGCATATTGCATCCATCTAATCGTAAAGTGTGATTTGTCTTTTAAAGGTAATACAATAGTCAAATCAGTCATTTTGTATCTTACTTAGAAGTTTAATAGTATCTGAAATTCCCTTTTTCAAAGTACTTTTGGTTTTAAAGCCTAATTTTTTAATTTTTTCAGAAGATACTTCATATGATAATTGATTCATAATCTTTGTGCTTACAAAATTTATTTTTAAATTTTTTTTATATCTTTTGATTATATTAATTATTTCTTCTACAGTATTATTGGAACTCAGAACATTATATATATTATTAGAATAATTATTATGATTTATAATAAAAAGAAAACACTTGATTGCATCATCTATACCTAAATAAGGCCTTTTTTGCTTTAGAGCAGTTTTCCATATTGTTAGTGGTTCATTTAATGAAGCTTGCCAACAAAATTTATTTACAGCAGTTTGAAATCTCATTCCAATAGATGCACCATAAATCGTGCCTAATCTTAAAATTATAAAATTAAGATTATTTTTTTTTGCATATCTGATAATATAATTTTCAGCCTTAAGTTTATATTCGGCATAAGGACTTTGACAATTTAAATTTTTTTGTAATGTATTCTCGTCAACCAATTTATTTTGAGATCCGTATACACTTGTAGTTGATGGAAAAATTAAATTACAATTATATTTACTACATAAATGAACAATGTTTTTTGTTCCAATATAATTAATTAATTTTACATCTTTTGATTTATCAAAGCTATTTGCTGCATCAACTATTGCTGCAAGATGTATAACTGTATCAACTTTTTTAAAAATATTTTCAATATTAGGATCTAAAATACTTAAATTATAAAATTTAAAAAAATTTTTATTATATCTTGAATATAAACTTGGATATCTCTGTGTTAATAAATTATCTAATATTACGAGGTTAAATTTTCTTTTTGATAATATAACCTTCATCAAATTTGAACCTATATGTCCAAGACCCCCAGTTATAAGTATTGTTTTTTTTTTACCAGCCATTATTTAGTATAAAATTGATTGTTTTTTCTAAACCAGTATTTAAATTATTTTTAGGCTTCCAACCAGTTAATTTAATAAAGTTAGTTGGATCAGCAATAAAATTACGATTATCAAAATTTGAAAGTTGAATGTTTGAATTATCTATTCTTAGTTTTTTAATTATATTATTTTTTTTTAGAATTTTTTCTATTTTTTTTATCACATTGACAATTTTATCTGAATTTAATGAACCAATATAATAAAAATGGTTATTTAATTTATCAAATTTTTTAATTGCAAAAATTATTGCGTCAACAACATCGTCAATAAAAATATAATCTCTATAACAATTTTTATTTTTGAATAGTTTAACATTACCTTTGGTGCAAGATAATATCATGTTATTTAAAGTTATTTTTTTGAAATTTATTATATTATCCGAAGGTCCATATACATTTGGGAGTCTTAAATTAACACATTTTAATTCCAAATTTTTTTTAAAAAACTGAATATAATATTCTGCTATTAATTTATTAATTCCAAAATATGTTTGAGGAACATCTTGCTTACTTTCATTAACGGGTAATTTTTTTGCAATTCCATGTTGATTTTCAGAACCAAATGAAATGATTCTAATTTTATTATTAAATTTTAATGCATTTGAAAGTGCAATCAATAAAATCCTTACATTGACGTCAAAGTTTTTTACTAGATCAATATTTACTCCAAATTTATTTTCATTACTTACCAGATTAATAAAAAAATCTTTATTTTGAATATTTTTTTTCCAAAATTGATTAGAAAAGAGATTACCTTTTATATACTTAATATTTTTATTTATTATTTTTTTATTTATATTTCCTCTTAAATAAATATACACAACGTTTTGTTGATCAATTAATTTTTTAATTAAAGATGTTCCAATAAAGCCAGTTCCTCCAATAACTAAAATTTTTTTATTCTTCATTTAGAATTCTACAAATGTGTTTAATTTCTTTAAATTTGAGTTGTGGATACATTGGAAGTGAAACAATTTTAGGTATAATTTTGTCTGTGTTTTTAAGACCTCCTTTAGGAATTTTGCAAAATTTTGCGTAAGCTTTTTCTTGATGAACTGCTTTTTTATAATGAATTCCCAAGTATATTTTTTTATCTTTTAATCTGCGAATCAATTGATTTCTTTTTTTTGTTTGTACAACAAACAAATGATATACATGTTCAGAATTTTCACTAGTTTTTGGTAACTTAAATTTTTTAGGGTTTAGATTCTGGAGATAATACTTTGCTAATTTTTTTCTTCTATTATTATCTTCATCTAGATATTTTAATTTTACAGATAATATATTTGCATGTATTTCATCTAATCTTGAATTAAAACCTATATAAGCAATGTCTCTTTTTTTGTTCCAGCCGTATTGTCTTATACGATTAACCTTTTTTGCGAGTTGCTTATTAGAAGTAGTTACTAAACCACCATCTCCCAAAGCTCCTAAATTTTTTGTTGGGTAAAAACTAAAACAACCAAAAGTTCCAAAACTGCCAACTTTTTTATTATCAAATGTAGCACCTGTCGCTTGTGCACAGTCTTCAATAATAGGAATTTTGTATTTTTTACCTATAGAAATAATTTCTTTAATATTTACTGGATTTCCATATATGTGAACAACAATAATGGCTTTTGTTTTTTTTGTAATAGATTTAATTATGTAATTGTGATTGATATTATAATTATCTTCATCAATATCTACCAAAACAGGTTTGGCTCCAGAAGAAATTATTGCTGAAACAGTTGCAATTGCTGTATGAGATGTTGTTATTACTTCGTCTCCAATACCTATATTTAATGCTTTTAATGAAACTAATATTGCATCAGTTCCACTATTAACTCCTAAAGAATATTTAGTACCTATATAATTAGAAAATTCTTTTTCAAAATTTATGACATCATTACCTAATATGTAAACACCTTTTTTAAGAAATTTATCTATATTTTTTTTTATTTCATTTTTGTTTTCTAAATACTGTAGATATGGATTAGCAAAAAAAATCATGGCTCAATAGAAACTTCTGGAATAAAATGAATCCACTTGCCTCCTTTTTTAATATAATCTTGCTCTTTATCAAATATTTCTTTTTTATGATTCCAAGCAAATAATACAGCATAGTCTGGATAATTATTTTTAAAATTATTATAATCTTTTATTGGAATATGCATACCAGGTGAAAATTTATTTTGTTTCAATGGCGTAGTGTCACAAATATATTCTATTAAATTTTCGTCAATATTAGAAAAATTTAATATAGTAGTACTTTTTGATGTAGCACCGTATCCTATTACTCTCTTATTTTGGCTTTTTAATTTTACAAGTAAATCAAATAAGTCTTTTTTAGATTTTTCACATTGTTCCTTAAATATATCAAATCTGTTAATTGAATTCATTTTCAAATTATCTTCTTCTTTTAAAAATGTATGTATATTGCTAGATACTTTTCTTGATCCTTTTTTTGCTAGCATATATCTCATTGAACCACCATGCGTTATTTGTCTTTCTGCATCGAATAACTCTAGACCATTACGTTCTGCTATATTTTTTACTGATGTGATTGAGAAAATATAAACATGTTCATCATAGATTTGATCATATGAGGTTTTTTTTAGCATTTCTCCTAAATATGGATCCTCATAAATAAATACTCCTTCATCTTTAAGAAGTTTAAATACTCCACGGAAAACACTATTCAAATTTGGGATATGACAAATACAATTTGCTGAAAAAATTGCATCAGCTTTTCCATAATTTGAGAGTATTTCTTCGGCTAAGTTTTCATCAAAAAATTTACTGATTGTTTCAATTCCATTATCTTTTGCAATTTTAGCTACATTTGTAGAAGGTTCAATACCCAGATGTTTAATATTATTATTTTTGAAGTTTTTGAGCATTATTCCATCATTACTACCTAATTCAATTACAAATGTATCTTTTTTACTACTTATGAAATTATCTAAGATATATTCACTAAATTTTTCAAAATGTAATTGCATGTATTTTGAAAGACTTGAAAAAAAAGGGTAATTTTCATTAAACATTTTTGTTGGCTGAGGTTGATCAATTAATTGAAAAGTTTTGCAAGTGTCACAAAAAGCAGTTTCCATTTTAAAAAAATATTCATTTTGAAATTGATCTTTAGATAAAAACCCATTTGCTATAGGCATTTCACCAAAACTCATGAAGGGTGCAATATTTTTATTACATATTCTGCAATTATTATGATTATTTTTCATTTAACTGATGATGATTAATTTATGTATTGTTTTAGAATTTAATTGTCAATATTATTTTTATTTTTCTAGATACCAATCATTTAAACTAATCCAATGAATCAATTTTTTTATACCTTCTGTTGGATTAGTTTTAGCTTTCCAGCCTAATAATTTTTTTGCTTTATTTGAATTAGGAATTCTATTAATTATATCTTGATACTTTGAGCCGTATAATTTTTTTGTGTTAATACTTTTTGGTTTAATTTTTTTATTAGATAACTTGATACATAGTTTTACTATATCTTTCATCTTGGATGGACTCTGATAACCTAAATTAAAAACATGTCCAATAGCACTCTTTTTATTTGCAGCTAATATTATGCCATCAATAACATCATCAATATAAGTAAAACACCTAGTCATATTACCGCCATCATAGATATCTGGTCTTTCATTTCTAAGGACTCGGTATACACTTTGTGAAACAACATAAATTGGATTTTGTCTTGGTCCATAAACATTAAAAAACCTTACAGTTGAAAAATTTATTTTTTTTGATTTAAATAGTGCAAATAGCATATGTTCTACGAGTGATTTGCTTGTTGAATAAGACCATCTATCAATACTAGGGTCCCCTAAAACCCTATTTGAAGTTTCTGCCCATGGAGTTAGAGGATTATCTCCATATATTTCACTAGTACTAGAAAATAATATTCTTGTTTTATTTTTAACACACATATCAATTACATTTTTTGATCCTAAAACAATTGTCTCTATAACTGATAGAGGGTTATCTATATATTTTCTTACACCAACAATTGAAGCTAAATGATAGACTACGTCAACTTTGTGTTTGAAGACTTTTCTTACGTCTGATTTATTATTTATATTACCTTTAGTGTATTTAAAATTTTTATTATTGGCTATAAATTCTAAATTTTTAGATTTATTTAATTTTATTATATCAAACCCATATACAACATAACCTTGATTTAATAATTTTTCAGCTAAATGACTACCTATAAATCCCCCTACACCAAATATAATAACTTTTTTAGTAGATTTTTTCATCTTCCTATACCACTATATTTTAACCCATTCTTTTCAAATATATCAATTTCCTTTCTACTAAAATAACGTCTCCCATCTAAAATAAATGCATTTTTATTTACGTTTTTAACAATAAAATTATTAGAAATTTTTACAATTTGATCATGAGCTGTACAAAAAATAATACAATCTGCATTTTCTATAACATTTTTGTAGTTGTTTATTGTTTCAACTTTAATAGTTTTTTGATCTTTTTTTGTTACTAAAGGGTCGTAAACTAAAATATTTTTTATATTATGTTTTTTTAATTTTTTTATAAATGGAATAACGGGACTATAACGTATATCACCACTATTAGTTTTGAAAGATAAGCCAAGAATTCCTATTTTTGCATTTGTTTTTTTAATTTTTTTCAATTTCAAGTAATTAAGTATTTTAGAAGCTGCATAATCAGGCATTATATCATTAGAATTTCTTCCAGCTTTTATTGTTTTAAGATCTAGTTTGTTACTTTTACCAATTGAGTATACGAACCATGGATCTTTAGTTAAACAATATCCGCCAACACCAATAGAGGGCGTTAATATATTAACATAATTATTACCTTTCTTTAGAGAATTAGAAGCTTTTATTACTTCAAGTATATCTATTTTAGAATCTAGTACATCTGATAATCTTGCTAAATCATTAGCATAAGCTATGTTTAAATCTATCCATGCATTAGTTGCTAACTTAACATATTCTGCAGTTTCAGAATTTAAAACTTTTATTGTTTTAATTTTTAAAGCCTTTTTCCAAAATTTATCAGCTTGATTAGTAGCTATTTTAGAGATACCTCCTATTATTATAGGTAAGGTTTTAAATTCTTTAATTGCAGTTCCCTCAGAAAACCTTTCAGGGCAAAAAGAAAGATAAACATTTTTTTTATTAAATATTTTAGATATGATGTTTCTAGTAGTTCCAGGTGGTACAGTACTTTTAATACAAATTATTTGTTTAGACTTAAGAAATTTTTTCATTTCATAACATGTATTAATTAATTGTTTTAAGTCAGGTTTATATTTCTTATTAAGTGGAGTGCCCACTGTTATAATTATAACGTCAGTCTTTTTTACATAGGAAATATCTGAAACAAGCTTTAATGTTTTTCTTTTTATATTTTTAGAGACTAAATTTTGGAGACCTGGCTCATTAATTGGAGATAAACCTTTATTAAAAGAATTTATTAGTTCTGCATTTTTTTCTATTCCAATAACATTAAATCCTTTATCGGCTAAAACTGCTGATATTACACTACCGACATGTCCAAACCCTACAACACTTACTTTCATTTATCAGCTTTCTCTATAATTTAAAAATTTATTATAATCATTTATATATTCTTCAACATCATATGGTTTATCACATAAGAATAGGAGTACAGATTCAGGTTGAATATATTTTTGTATTTGCCATATGCTTATTGGTACGTACAATCCTAAACTTGGACTATTTAATAAGTAAGTTTTTGAATTTTTACCATCATCACAAGTTACTTCGACCGCACCATTTAAACAAATAAGTAATTGAGTACATTCTTTGTGAGCATGTTCACCTCTAATTTCATTCAAAGGCGCACGAACAGAAAAAATTCTTTCTATATTAAATGGGCATTGCTTTTTTGATTCAATAACAGATAAATCACCTCTTTTTTCTGGAAAAAATGGCAGCTTAAGTAATTTAATATAATCTAAATTATAAAGAACTTTTTTTTCGTCTGTCATTAGAAATCATATACTATTATAATTAATTAAATCAATACAATAAAATTACAATGCATTAAATAATTTTAAATTAAAATTATCTTTTTGTTTTCTATTTAGGCTTTTACAAAAATCGGAAAATTTTCTTATATCAATATTATTTTTTAAAGCATGTTTAGCATATACATTTGAAACAGAATTCAAACCTGTTATGTTTTCATACATATTAAATCCTAAAGTTAGGTCTTTGATATATTTATGAATAAAGTGATTAATTAATACTGGTCTATTTTTTATTACCTGTTCTGTTTTTAAATTTCCACCACCTCTTCCAATACCAAAAATTGTTGTATCAAAAAATTTAATACCTTTTGATTTGCAATAAATATAATTAGACATTGCAGTACCAATGTTATTATGGAAATGCATTCCAAGGTTGTATTGATTATTATTTAGTGCAAAAATTGCTTTAGTTTTTTTTTTATCAAAATTATTAAAATTTAAATTTCCATGAGTATCAGCCAAATATACAAAATCACATTTTGATTTTTTTATTTTAATTTTTAATTTATTAATATCTTGATTTGAATAGTTAGAAAAATTAAAAAAATTAATAGATATTTTTAATTTAGTATATTCTTTAAGATCATTTGTGAATTCTATACATTCATCAATATCTTCTAATCTTGAAGTAACTCTTATAATTGAGGCTAATTTATCTTTTTTTTTTGGATAAGTATTAACTTTTTTAGATGAATAATGATAATCACTCATAATTGAAATTTTTTTATTAGTAAGTTTTTTGAAGCGTAAACAATCTTCAAAACCTATATTGTAAAATAAATTTTTACTTTTATTTTTTTGCTGCCAATAACCTATTTCTACATATTCAACATTTAAAAAGTTAGTTAATTTAAAGTAATCATAGTAAAAATTTTTAGACCAATTAAAGTCACATGTGAAGCCACCGTCTCTAAGAGTACAATCAATAATTTTCATAATTCAAAAAGATTAAATAATATTTATTTCTATAATTAAATAATGTATTAATATATGTAAATCGTTATATTTTATATATTTTTAATACAATTAGGCATAAAAATGATTATTGATTTGAATAACCTAAAAATTGAATACATTCAAAAAAAACCATATTGTATATTTAAAATTAATAACTTTTATACAGATGAAGGATTTGATTCACTTCTAAATAACTTTCCAAAGATAGAATATATAAGCAACAATCAAGTAACTGAATATAATAATAAATATTATTTTAATTCTGAAAGTAATTTTTATAAAAAATTGATTGATGAAAATAAAGTATTAAATGAACTTCATGAAAATGTATTTGATAAAAATTTAATGAAAAAAATATTTAATAATCTTTTTTCAAATTTTATATATGCAAGAAAATGGGATATAAGAATTTTATTAAGATTATTTAAATTACCCTATTTCAATACAAATAGATTAAATAAAAAAGATTTTTTTAATATTTTATTTAATAAAGTTCGTCCAATTATTGAATTTTCTTATATTAATAATAATGGTTGTGTAGTTCCTCATACAGATAATAGAAATAAATTAGTATCAATGCTAACCTATTTTCCAGACCAATCAGTAAAGAAATTGTCAAACAAAGAATTAGGAACTAAATTTTGGCTTTCTGATGTAAGTAATTATGAAAATATTCATTATAAAAATGAAAAAGAAGTAAAATTTATCAATGAAAGTAAACTTATATATAATACTCCTTTTGATGAGAAAAATTTATACGGATTTATAAAAAATTCATATTCATGGCATAGTGTATCAAGATTAAATATTCCTGAGAATACATCAAGAAAATCAATTAATATAAGTTTTTTGATAGATAATTAATTTTTTTTTGTTACGTTGCCACTGTGGAGATATTTTATATCAAGATCTCCAAATCTTTTTTTGTGCCATTTTTTTAAACCTAGAAGATTATCTAAATATTCCTGTTTAACTTTATTAAAATCTGGTTTTATGATCCATCTTGATTTGAAAATTTTTTCAGCATCTGTAGATGATAATATTGTTGCAATAGCATTTTTGTACCAAAATGTTTTTTCACCTAAGGCCCAGGTAGATATAAATATTCCTCCAGGTTTTAAACATTTCATACTAACTTTTATTGCTTTTTTAATTCTAGGAATGTTATTATGTTCTATTGCTGAATTCCAATAAATAATGTCAGCTTTATTAGAAAAATATTTTTCACCATTATCTACAAAATCAGAGCATATATCTATTGCGTTTACCATTTTATGTCCTAATTCTTCAAATTTTTTATAATCTTTAGTGCTATCTGTTCTATCAACACCAATTATACCATGTTTGTAATATTGTTCTAAAAAAGTATGGAAAGTACTATTTCCGCATCCTACATCAATGATTGTTGCTATTTTATTTCTATTGTTTTTTTTCCAAGTGTCAATTTGCTCAAAAATAAAAGTCCAATCCATATGATAAGCTACTGAGCCTAAGACTTTAGGTTTATTATTTAATATTTTTTTATAATATTTTGATTTAATAGTTTCTTTTGGACTTAATAACTTTAAGTACGATTTCATGAAATTACTATAGACTATTTTTTTTGATTTACAATTAGATTAGATATTTCAAAAAAACTATCTTCAATGTTTTTACTAACTCTACAAAAATTATCACAAAATTTTTTTCGTGCTTTTTGAATTTTATCTGATCTCCACCATGAAATAGGATCGTTTATTATTTTGTTAAGATGATTTAAAAATTTAGTTTCATCATAAAATAATATTCCATTTTCTAATAAAATATCATAATATTTTTGAGATTCTTGTCTTATAGTGTGATAATTTCTATCCCAATACCATATAGTTGGAATATTTATTATTAGTGATTGAAGATTAGCGGTATAATCACTAGAATTTATTACAAGTTTAGATTCATATAAAATATTATAAAAATCAATAGTTGTATCTTCTCTTAAGCTAATGTTTATATTTGGTATGTTTTCAACAACGTCTTTAATTTCATTTTGACCATACTGAACATGGAATCTATAAATAAGATTTTCTATTATATTTTTATCTAATTTTTTTAAAAAATTTATATTTCTATTGATATGTTCTTTGTTAAATTTTATCAATTGACCTTCGTAAACAGACCAATGATATCTTCTACATGATCCACCTATTAATAATATATGTCCATTAGAATTATACTTATTTTTATTTAACCAAAATGTTTTAGTCATAAAAAATCTTGAAGAATTTATATTTGTTGGATTCCATCCCCATGTTAGAAATTTATCACAACCAATAAAGTTTAAATTTTCATCAAGTTTATTTATTTTTCGCACATTCATTCCTCCACCTTCTTGGCAACTTAGTATGGTTGACCCTGAATTATTTAGTTCAGCAGTTATAAATCTTGAGTCAGTATTGTACTCTAAGGGACAACGTATAGCGGTTATTTTTGGCTTTTTTTTTGGTAATAATTTTTTAAAGTTTTTTCTATTTGATTTATAATATTCTAAGTATTCTTTTGGGATAAATTTTAATGCATGATCAATTATAAAGTTTTGAAATTTATCATATTCTAAATTATTTGAATTTGAAAGACTTTCAATTCTAGATTCGTAATCATTTATATTTAATTTACTACTAAGCTTAGTTTTTTGTGGACTAATATTATATATTTGATTAAATTTTCTATACAATATTTTTTTCTCATTACCAGTTATTGGAAGACTTAAATTAAAAAAAGTTTTGTTTAATAAGTTTGCAAAGGGTAACTTAATAAAATAAATAAAATATTTTAAAGGAAAAATAATATAATTCTTAATAAATCTAGAATTTTTAAATTTATTTTTGATAATATTTATATTTATATTTTTTATTTTGTTAAGTAAATTTTTTTCTTTAAATCTAAAAAAATTTTTTTCATAATCTTTAATATTATCTCTTACTGAGGATGGAAATTTGTCAATGTTATTAACGTAATCTATTATTTTAATACTTATCTTTAATTCTTTTATTAGAAATGAAAAAAGAAAAAAATTATAAAAATCTTCTTGAGAATTCCAATAAAAATCATTAAATTTTTCTACTGTGATAAAATCACTTGTTATGATAGTTTCTAAATTATCATAATTTTTTAAACTATTAATAATAGTATATCTATCAAACAGTACTTCAATAAATTTTACAAACCAAACTCCTACTAGAATTTCCCAATATCTAACACTAAGATTTGTTTTTTGTATTTCGTTTAATTTTTTAGCAAGTAATGGAATTAATAATTTATAAGTATTAAATATATATATATTATCTTTTTCTACTTTGTCTTGATCATCCCAATGGTAATCTAAAATTTGATAATCAGTATTTTTAATATTTTTTCTATCGCGAATACACCATCTTCCTAAAAACAAGATTTGTTTATCTGTTCTCCATAAACTTTTAATTGCGGTTAATGCTAGAAACATTAGTTTTTTTGAAAAATTAAGGACATCATATTTTCAAAAAATGGTGGGCTTATTTTTGTATTTTTACCCTTACTGATAATTTCTTTATTAATTAATTTTATATCTTCATTAAAATTCTCATAAGGAGTACCTAAATAATAAAATTCTTAAATTAAGTAAAAAAAATTCAAATAAAGTGTTTATTACTCCTCATATTGGAGGTATGACATATGAGGGAAGAAATATAGCTTACAAAAAAGCTGCTAATGATTTAATAAAGTTTTTCAGATAAAAAAAATGATTTATAAATTTAGGAATGAGAATTTAACACATTTATACAAAAATTATAAAGTCAAAAAAATATTCAAATGCATAATATGCAATAATAATAAAATTTCATTATGGACTATTTCAAAAAAATACCCTGCAAGTATTTGTAAAAACTGTAATTTAGTATTTATGAATAAGCAATTAGAA
>CACEMR010000015.1 GCA_902560725.1 uncultured Alphaproteobacteria bacterium | reverse complement strand
TAGAAAAAAATAATATCAATAATATTAAAAAGATTCTCATATATTATATTGTAAAAAATATTTTTTAATTTAATAAGTTTATATGGATTATAATAAAGATAATTTAGCTAAAGATAAGGCAGAAACATGGAAATCATTCAATAAATTAACAATTTATACAATTATTTTTATTGCTATAATCCTTATTATAATTTTTTCACTATTTTAATTAACCAACAATTTCTTCATTATTAAAAAAATAATCTATCTCAATTTTTGCATTTTCATCTGAGTCTGATCCATGAACAGAGTTTTCTTGAATATCTATTGCAAATTCATTTCTTATTGTCCCTACTTTAGCATCCTTTGGGTTTGTTGAACCCATTAGTTCTCTATATAGATTTACTGCATTTTCACCTTCTAGAACTTGTACTACTACTGGAGCAGATGTCATATATTCAATGAGTTCATTAAAAAATGATTTTTCTTTATGAACTGCATAAAATCCTTGAGCTTGATCTTTTGAGAGTTTAATTCTTTTTTGGGCAATAATTTTTAGGTTACTCTCTTCTATTTTTTTATTAATTGATCCTGTTAAATTTCTTTTAGTTGCATCTGGTTTAATTATTGAGAAAGTTCTACTCATATTTATTTCCTTTATTTTAAATATTAATTATTAGATAAAATATTTGTATTTAGTTATCTAATTTACTTAATTATTTTTGTCTACATAAGAATAAACATAGAATTTATAATTATAAATTTAAAATTAGTGGTTATTTATTTGAATTAATTAAACATTTATTAAGAAACAATTATTTAAATTCATTCTTTTTGATATAAAAGTTAATTTAATAATTATGATTAATAGAATAAATATGTATGTTTTTTTCAATATTTTAAAATCATGCACATTGATTTTTTTTATTTTTATTTCAATAGCTTGGTTATTGCAATTAACGAGGTTATTTACTTTAACAAACTTAATTCAAGTCGATATACTAAATGTAATCTTTTTATCTTTTTATCTTATACCAAATTTAATATCAGTAATTCTCCCTTTTATTATTATTTTTGGAATATTACTATGTTTTATCAAACTCCAGAAAGATAAAGAAATAATTGCGATATATAGTTTGGGGATGCAATTAAAGCCAATAAAGTTTTCATTAATTTTATTTTCATTACTTTTAATTATTTTTTATATTTCACTAAACTTCTATTTTTCTCCAAAAATATATGAAAAATATAAAGTTAAAGAATTTGATTTAAGAAACACAATAGATTTTAATCAAATGCTAACATCTAATTTTCTTGAACTGAATGAAACAACTACATTAGATTTTAAAAAAAGTAATAATATTTTTAAAGATATTTTTATTAGTTTTTTTGATAAAGAAGAGAATATTATATATGCTAAAGAAGGGTATATATATAATGAAAAAAATCAATTTGTATTTCAATTAAATGAAGGTTTTAAATTAAGTATTAAAGACAATGAAATTGAAAAATTAAAATTCGCAAATTACTTACTAAAAATAATTTCTTTATGATTGAAAATAATGATTTTCTATCACTTATTTTTATTAAAAAAGAACTGAAAACATATGAGGGTTTAATTGCAAATATTTTTAGCTTTGATAATGTTGAAAAAATAGAAACAAGCAATATTAAATGTAAAAATATTTAATTTTGATTTTTCTAATAACAATAGTAATTTAGATTTTTATGTTAATAAGACTAATATAGATGCATATAATTTAATTAATAGTTCAAATAATTTAAATATATATTTAAAAGGTCCCAAAAAATCTGGGAAGTCTATTCTTTCAAATATTTGGTTAAAAATTAATAAAGGAATTATTTATGAAAATAATTTTAATTATATAATAAATAATAAAAAAAATCTTTTAATTGATAACATTAATAATTTATTAAATCAGGAAGAACTGTTTCATATGTTAAATCATTACAATTCTAATAATCTAAAAGTTTTAATTACATCTCATTATGAAATTAATGAAATAAATTTTTCTTTGAACGATTTAACTTCAAGATTAAAAACATTTACTTATTCTAAGATCAATAATCCGGATGATGATATGTTAATTCATGTACTGACCAAACTATTTATAGAAAAACAATTCATAATAAATTCTAATGAAATATTTCAATTTATTTTAAAAACTGCAAATAGATCATATGAGGATATGTATTATCTTGTAAAAAAATTAGATACTTTATCGATAGAAAAAAAAAGACAATTAACAATACCATTAATTAAAGAAATATTGTAGAGATCTTTTTTATGAATAAATATCGCTCTCATTTCTGTTCTGATTTATCTATTTCAAATTTAAATGATAAAGTGATTTTATGTGGATGGGTGGATACAATTAGAGATCATGGTAATTTGTTATTTATTGATTTAAGGGATAATTATGGAGTTACGCAATGTGTTATTGATGGTCAGCACAGTCTATTTTCTGAAATTAGTAATTTAACAAATGAAAGTGTTATAAAAATTTCAGGCAATGTTGTTAAAAGATCTGAAGAGACTAAAAATATAAATCTAAAAACTGGTGAAATTGAGATTCAAATTGAAGACTATGAATTATTATCAAAATCAAGTGTTCTTCCATTACCAGTTAATTCTGATATTGAATATGGAGAAGAAATAAGATTAAAATATCGTTTTTTAGACCTTAGAAGAAACAAGCTTCATAAAAATATCTTACTTAGAAATAAAATTATATCGGATATAAGAACAAAAATGAACGAAAGAGGTTTTGTTGAATTTCAAACACCTATTTTAACTTCTTCCTCACCTGAAGGAGCAAGAGATTATTTAGTTCCTTCACGAATTCATCAAGGTAAATTTTATGCCCTTCCACAAGCTCCTCAACAATTTAAACAATTATTAATGATCTCCGGATTTGATAAATATTTTCAAATTGCACCTTGTTTTAGAGATGAAGATAGTAGAGCTGATAGATCTCCTGGTGAATTTTATCAATTAGATTTCGAAATGAGTTTTGTAACTCAAGATGATGTTTTTGATGCAATTGAACCAGTTTTATTTGAAATATTTGATGAAAATAAAAAAAATCAAGAAATAAAAGTAAGCAATTATCCTTTTAAAAGAATACCCTATAATGAATCAATGGAAAAATATGGAACTGATAAACCAGATTTAAGAAATCCTTTATTAATTTCTGATTATACAGATGTATTTAAGGGATCTAATTTTAAAATCTTTAGTAATCAAATAGAAAAAAATTCTGTAGTTAAGGGTATTATTGTAAATGATACGGCCAATCAACCAAGAAGTTTTTTTGATAAACTTAATAATTGGGCAAGAGATGAAGGAGCAGCTGGTTTAGGATATATTTCTTTTATTGAGAATGATTTTAAGGGACCCATAGCTAAAAACTTAAATGAAAATCAATTATCGATGCTTAAACTACAAAATAATGACTCAATTTTTTTTATATGTGATAAATTAAAAGAAGCTCAAACTTTTTCTGGAATTGTTAGAGATAAAATTTGTAACGATCTAGGTTTGTTAAAAAAAGACTCATTTGAATTTTGTTGGATAGTAGATTTTCCAATGTTTGAGATAGATGAAAAAACTAACAAAATTCAGTTTAGTCATAATCCTTTTTCTATGCCACAAGGCGAAATGGAAGCATTAGAAAAAAAAGATCCCTTAGAAATAAAGGCTTTTCAATATGATATTGTTTGTAACGGTGTTGAATTATCGTCAGGTGCCATTAGAAATCATAAACCTGAGATTATGTATAAAGCATTTGAAATTGCTGGTTATAGCAAAAAAATACTTGAAGATAAATTTTCAGGAATGTTGAATGCTTTAAAATTTGGTGCCCCTCCTCATGGAGGTAGTGCTCCGGGTATAGACAGAATAGTAATGTTACTTGCGAATGAACCTAATATAAGAGAAGTTATAGCTTTTCCAATGAATCAACAAGCTATGGATTTGATGATGGACGCACCTGCAAGTATGGATAAAGAACGATTAGAAGAATTAGGTATAAAATTAATAGACAAAAATTAATCCTGTTCCAAAGATTGCAACTATAGTACCTATCCAAGCTGCTATATTTGGAATCTTTTTTGTAAATATCCATAATAAAAATAAAATCATAATTGGACTTGTTGATGAAAGAGTAGCCACTATTCCTGCATCTGCTTTTTGTAATGCAATTAATAATAAACTCATACCTAATGCCATACCTAAAAATCCACTTAGTATTGATTGAAGTACTATTTTTATATTTAAACTTCTTTTAGCTTTAAATATTTCAAAATTTAAAAGAAAAGTAAATGATAATAAAACACAGGAGGATGCTGTTCTTATTGCAGCAGATGCAATAGGATCTGCACCTAGATTTAAAATAGGTTTCATCATAACAACTCCGATTGCTTGACAAAGAGCTGCACAAATTGCCAAAAAAATACCAATTTTTAGAGAACCTTCTATAGTTTCCCATCTATGATTAATATTTTTTCTGTCTCCATATGCTATTGCAATTACAACTCCAAAGAATACAATAAAACATCCTAGAATACTTATAAAAGATGCTATTTCTTTTAAAAAAATAATATTTATTATAACTGTAAAAGGAGCCGCTAAAGAAAATAAAATATTGTTTCTTCTAGGGCCTATTTTTTGAAGCGCTACAAACAATAGAGTGTCTCCAATAAATATTCCTATTATTCCAGATATTAATATCACATTTAGATAATCTGCATTAATTGTAGACCATGTATCAATAAAAAAAGTATATGAAATTAACATTATTGAGACAAAAAATAATCTGAGTCTATTAAATGCAAGACCACCTAAATTTCTTGTTACATCAGCAGAAATTAATGAAGCTATAGCCCAACATAAAGCCGCTGCTATTGCTATCCAATAATAGTAAATCATTTATTTTAAAATAAACTCAAAATCAATTTAATAGGTAATGATAAATACTCTCCTAAAAGATGTTCTTGTAAAGCAAATCTTTTTATTAATCCTGTAGCTCTTAATAAAGCATATATAATTAATGCCCATAAATAAATTCCAAAAATAAAATTTATATATGATAATATTTTTTTAAATTTGTTATAATAACTCATATGAAGCCCTCTTATTGGAATAAAGGTATAAATTATTTATCAAATAAAGATAAAGTTTTGAAGAAATTAATTAAAACTTACAAAAAAGAACATCTAAATCTAAATAATAATTACTTTCACTCATTGATTAATTCAGTTATAGGTCAGCAAATTTCAGTTTCTGCAGCACATTCTATTAAAAATAAATTTTTTAGTATCAAAAAAAATATAACACCACTTAATGTTTCAAAAATTAAGACTAATGATTTGCGAAAATGCGGTCTATCGAGACAAAAAATATTATATATAAGAAATATTTCTAAATATTTTCTTGAAAATAAAAGTTTTATAAAAAATATTGAAAAATATTCTGAAGAGGAAATTTTTAACAGTTTGATTCAAATTAAAGGAGTAGGTAAGTGGACTATACATATGTTTTTAATGTTTAGTTATGGCAGTTCAAATATTTTTCCTATTGGTGATTTAGGTTTTTTAAAAGCGATTTCAAAACTTTATAATCTTAAACTTCCAATAAGCGAAAGAAAACTTAAATACCTTAATAAAAAATGGAGCCCTTATAGTTCTCAAGCTACTTGGTATTTATGGAGATCATTAGATCCAATTCCTGTTAATTATTAGTTTTTGCTCCTTGTTCAATCCACACTCTCAGTGTTTCTCTTTCATTTTTAGTTATGCCCGTTAGATTATTAGGAGGCATAATCTCTGCATCAACTGCTTGTGCTTTTATCAACTTTATATTGTTTATAATATCTTGAGCTGTATCATATACTACGCCTTTTGGTGCTGCTTCTATACCTTCAAATGTCGGGTTTTTAGCATGACATGTTGCACATCTATATTTAATTATATTCTCAACTTCATTAAAGCTAACTAATTCTAGTGAGATAGCCGCATCTACATCTTTTTTTTCAAAAACAGATAAACTACTTAATGTCATTAAAAAAAACATTATTAAACCTGCAGATGGTAAAATCCAAAATTTATACTGTTTTTTATTTCGTAAATTAAAATAATGACGCGTTAATATTCCAGCAATTGATATAAAAGCAAGTATCAACCAATTATTTACTGCTCCATAGGTAAATGAAAAGTGCGAACTGATCATTATAAATAAAACAGGTAGTGTAAAGTAATTATTATGAATCGATCTATTTTTTGCTTCTATAGATAGGTTTAAATTAGGAGTAACTTTATTTTCTGCTGAAGTTACAAGGTTTCTTTGTGCAGGAATTATTACTCGAAAAACATTAGCAGCCATAATAGTACCTATAATAGCGCCTACATGAATATATGCAGCTCTAGATCCATATATTTGAGTTAAAAAATAACTTAAGATAACAAACAATAAGAAACCTATTCCAATTAAGATTTGCTCATTATTTTTTAATGCATTTTTACATAAATAATCATACAAAATCCATGATCCTATTAATAAACCTATTGAAATTATTATTGCTTGAAGAGGTGTTAATTCTATACCGCTTCCCCCCAACATCATTGAACTAGCATTTAGATAATAAACTAAAATTAAAAGTACAAATCCGCTAATCCATGTTGCGTAGGCTTCCCATTTAAACCAATGAAGTACCTTAGGTAGTGATTTTGGAGGGCCCTTTAACTTTTCAATTCTATAAAAACCACCAGAATGTACAGACCATAAATAACCGTCCAGATGTTTGAAATCTGGATCGTCTCTCTCAAGTCTGCTATCTAACCAGTTAAAATAAAATGATGTACCTATCCAGGCTACACCAACAACAATATGAACCCATCTTACAATTAAATGTAACCATTCAGTATATACTGAAATTAAAGTCTCTAAAGGAACTCCTAAATTATAAAATGCAGCAGTAAAAGAAATAACAATTGTAGTTGCGCCAACAATATAAATTCTTTGTTCTTTTGATTTAAAACCAACAAAAGCACCAAGAACAAAAAAAAGAATTACACCAATTAATATTGATGCAGGTAGAGTTAATAATAAATTATGTGAAAAAGTCTGAAAGTCGTATGATTGAATTGGTGAGACAATTTTTAGAAATAATTCCATTTTAATATTTTATTTTATTTTCTTCATTTTCCCAGAGATTAAACGCTTTTATTGCTTCATCTCTAGAAATTTGACTTATTGGAATTTTTCTCTCTTCCATATTTAACAATAATTCATCATAAATAAATTTATCATCAAATTGAATCTTCGCAGCATCATCTCTTGAATTACCATAATATACTTTGTCTACATGAGACCAATATATAGCACTTAAACACATAGGACATGGTTCACAACTAGAATATAATTCACATCCCTCTAAGTTAAAAGTATTCAACTTATTACATGCATTTCTTATAGCTACTATTTCTGCGTGTGCAGTTGGATCATTGTTAAATGTTACTCTATTTACTCCTTCTGCAATAATATTATTATCTTTAACTATTACACATCCAAATGGACCTCCATTATTTTTAATATTCTGAATTGATAGATCAATAGCTCTTTTCATAAAATCTATTTTTGTCATATTACTTCTTTAACTTTATTATTTGATAAATATTTCATATTATTTTTAATACATAATATTCTTGTTATTATAGAAAAAGCTATTTCATTTGGATCTTTTGAATTACCAATATCTATTCCAATTGGGCATTCAATTTTCTCAACTATTGATTTATTATGACCATTGGTAATTAATCTTTTATAAAACCTTTTTTTCTTTGTAATAGATCCAATTAAACCCACGAAAGTATTATTTTTTTTTAAAACTTCATTTAATATTTTTAAATCAAAATCATGACTATGAGTTAAAACTATAAAATAGGAATTATCATCTAGTTTAGACACAACTTCCCAAGGTTTTTTAGAGAGTAAATAATTTACATCTTTAATATTAGTCATATTTAAATAATCTTCTCTTGAGTCAATTATGAAAGTATTGAAATTTATATCTTCTAATTTAGAAATTATTGCCTGACCAATATGTCCTGATCCAAAGATATATAAATTAGGTTTATTATTTTTTTTTAAACTTTCATTTTTTAATGCTTCTTTGGAATTTTTATGAAAGCTAAGTTTAATTTGTACATATCCACCACAACATTGTCCAATTCCTGGACCAAGAGGTATACTTAGAATTTTATTTTTTATTTTTTTATTTAATAGTTTTTTAGCTTCATCTATTACTAAATATTCTAAATTTCCCCCACCGATAGTTCCAAAAATAGCATCTTTACAAATTAATATTATGTCACCTATATTATTTGGTGATGATCCTTTAACATCTAAAATTTTCCCTTTTATTATCTCATTGTTAAATTTTATATTTTGGCTTAATTTTTTAAGATACATTTTAATTTAAACTTTTTAATATATTTTCTGCAGTTGCTGGAGCAATTAAATTATTAGAGTCTTTATTATTATTCGCATTAAAGACAGCATCTTTTATTGCAATAAAACTTGAAATTGCCAACATAAATGGAGGCTCACCAACAGCTTTTGAACGATTAATAACTTTTTCTTTATTAAATCCACGATCATATATTTCTACATTAAATTTAAAAGGTGTTTCACTAGCAGTTGGTATTTTGTATGTTGAAGGACTATGAGTTGTAAGAATTCCATCTGATTTCCATGATACTTCTTCAGTTGTAAGCCAACCTAATCCTTGAATATAACCTCCTTCAATTTGACCGATATCAATTCTCCTATTAATTGAATTACCCACATCGTGAATTATGTCCACTTGAACAATTTTATTTTCACCTGTTAATTTATCAATAATTACTTCTGTCACAGCAGCACCATATGTAAAATATAAAAATGGTCTACCTTGTAGTGTTTTGGTATTAACATTAATCTTATCAGTTTTGTAAAATCCAGAGGAGGATAATGGTATTCTGTTCAGATAAGCAGTATTAATTAACTCTTTAAAAGATATTTTTCTTTTATCAAAATAAACAAAATTATTTTCATATCTAATTTTACTATTTGTTTTAAAATAATCATATATGAATTGATCAAGACCAGATTTGATTTTATTAATTGCATTAACAATAGCTGCTCCATTTATATCTGTTGTAGCTGAAGCAGCACTAGCAGATGTATTTGGAACCTTTTCTGTATCTGTTGAAGAAATATTTATATTTTCATAGTTAAGACCAAATTCATTTGATGCTACTAAAGCAAGTTTTGTCATTAATCCTTGTCCCATTTCAATTCCACCATGATTTAAATGAATAGATCCATCAGTGTAGATATGTACTAAAGCCCCACCTTGATTTAAATGAGTAGTTGTAAAAGATATACCAAATTTTACTGGAGTAATCGCAATTCCTTTTTTAAGAATTTTATTATTTTTATTAAAGTTTTTAATCCGAAGTTTTCTTTTTTTAAAGTTTGATTTCTTTATGAGTTTATTAAAAATATCTTCAATTACATTATCATTAATTTTCATCCCATAATGAGTTGTATTTCTACTTTTTTCTTTATAAAAATTTATTTTTCTTATTTCACTTGAATCTTTATTTAATTTTTGTGATATGTTTTCTATTATATTTTCAATACAAAACATTCCTTGTGGACCTCCAAAACCTCGAAAAGCAGTATTTGAAACAGTATTAGTTTTACATCTGTAAGAATTAATCTCGATGTTAGGAATAAAGTATGCATTATCAATATGATATATTGCTCTATCATTTATAGCTCCTGATAAATCTGCGGATATACCGCACCTTGAAGCCATCATCAATTTTAGAGCTTGTATTTCACCTTCATTATTAAAACCAACTTCATAATCAAATAAAAAATCATGTCTTTTACCAGTCATGATCATATCATCATCTCTATCTACTCTTAATTTAATAGGTCTTGATAATTTTTTGGCTGCAATACTTGTTATTGCTGCGAATAAGAAAGACTGCGTTTCTTTACCACCAAAACCACCACCAATTCTTCTTACCACTACATGGATACTATTATAATTTTGATTTAAAACCTTTCCTATAATTTGTTGTGTTTCAGAAGGATGTTGTGTTGAAGAATAAACTAAAAAATTATTATCCTCTTGTGGAACAGTCATTGAAATTTGCCCTTCTAAATAGAAATGATCTTGACCTCCTGAATATAGCTTACCTTTTAAGATATTTTTAGATTTTTTAAATCCATCTTTAATATTTCCTCTTTTAAGATATTTGGGTTTTAAAACATATGATTTTTTCTTTAAGGCTTCTTCAATTGATATTATTGGTTTTGTTTTTTTAATATCAATTTTTACTTTTAAAGCTGCTTTTTTTGCTAAATTATTGGTCTTAGCTACAACTGCGAAAATTGGCTGACCATAATATTCTATATATTTTGAAGTAAAAACTTTATCACCCTTAAAGATTGGCCCAACATCATTTATACCTTCAATATCTTTTTCAGTTATAATATCAACAACACCTTCTGATTTATAAACTTCATCAAAATTAATTTTCTTAATAATACCTTTGCTACAACTACTGTATCCAATTACAGCGTGTAATATGTTTTTTGGTTCTGCGATATCATCAGTGTAAATTGCTTTGCCTGTTACATGTTTAATAGCACTTTCATGTTCAATATTTTTTGTAAATATTTTATCCATTAGTAAACAAGGGTATTTATTTTATTTTGTTCATTAAAAAATCTTTCAAGAAGATTTTTACTTATTTTTACTCTATATTCTTTTGACGCACGCATATCATCTATGGGATTAAATTCTTTAGCAATAATTTTTTTTGCTTCATTTATATTTTCTTGATTAAATTTTTTGTTTAGTAAATATTTTTGAGTAGATTTTGCTATTTTAGGTATTTCTGCCATACCACCACATACGATTTTAATAGATTTGAAAGTATTATTTTTTAAATTAGCATTAATAGCCATAAATACGGAGCTAATATCATCATCAATTCTTTTTGATATTTTATAACATTTTAAAATATTCTCTTGGTTAATCGGAATTATTATTTCTTTAATAAATTCATTTTTTTTAAGTTTTGTTTTTCTATAGCTAATAAAGTAATCATCTAAAGATACAGTCCTTTGTTTTTTTCCTTGAATAACAATTTTACTATCTAGAGCAATAAGGACAGGAAGACTATCTCCTATAGGAGAAGCACTGCCAAGATTTCCACCTAAAGAGGCAGAGTTTCTGATTTGTTCGGATCCATATCTTTCAAACATTTTTGAAAAAGTTGGATAAATTTTATCAAGTTTTGGTATGATGTCGCTAATTGGAGTTGCAGCACCAATATGAATTTTATTATTTTTAATATTAATAAAATTCAATTCTTTGTTTGAACCCAAATAAAAAATATTTTTTAAATTATTTCTTTTTTTTGTTACTTCCAATGCTAAATCTGTTCCACCTATTAATAAATATGAATTGTTATTTTTTTGATAATCTTTAATGAGACCTTTTAAATTGTAATGAACAAAAAACTTGGATTCATTGTTTTCTATCATTATATCATTTCTATTTATATTTTTTAATAATGAAATTATATTTTTTTGATCAGATTTATTTTTCTTATAATTATACATATTTCTAATTGATTTTTTTATTGGAATGTAACCAGTACATCTACACAGATTTCCAGATAAATATTTATCTATATTATCGTTAGTAGGTTTTACTTTATTTTCATACATACAATACATAGACATTACAATTCCTGGAGTACAAAATCCACACTGTGATCCATCACTATCTACCATTGCTTTTTGTACTGGATGTAAACTACGATTTCCTAGATGTTCAATTGTCACTAATTGTTTTCCATTAAGAGTATATAAAAAAGTAATACATGTATTGATACTTTTATATTCAATTTTATTTTTTTTTAATTCTCCAACTACTGCTGTACAAGCTCCACAATCTCCAGAAGCACAACCTTCTTTTGTACCTGTTAAATTTTTTTCATTTCTTAAAAAATTTAATACTGTTGTATTTGTATCTAAATTATTTATTGATATTAATTTGTTATTTAAAACAAATTCTATTTTGGAATTAAACACTAGCTACCCCGATAAGTTGAATAACTCCACGGGGTAATTAATAAAGGAACATGATAATGTTCATCTATTTTGTTAATTCCAAATCTTATTATTACATCGTCAAGAAAGAATGGTTTTTCAAGATTTGTATATTCACTAAAGTAACTCCCGCAAAGAAATAATAACTCATATTTACCCTCTAAAAATTTCTCTTTTTCAAGAATAGGACCATCACATCTGCCATCATTGTTTAGTCTGAAATCGTTAAGTTTAATCTTATTTTCACCTTCTATCTTAAATAAAGATCCTTGAATTCCTGACCCAGGTTTTCCATTGAATGTATCCAGTACATGAGTTGTTAAATATCCTTTAGACATAATAATATTTCTTTTATACAGTATTTATTTAAATATTAAATCAAGCATTTATGTATGAAAGATAATAGAAATTACATTGGATATGGAGCTAAAGATTTTAGTTTTGAATGGCCTAATAAAAGTAAACTAGCACTTCAATTTGTTTTAAATTATGAAGAAGGTGCTGAAAATTCAATACTTAATGGAGATTCATCTTCAGAAATATTTCTTTCAGAGATAATTAATGCAAAACCTATTGTTGGAAATAGACACATGAATATTGAGTCTATGTATGAGTATGGTTCTAGAAGGGGTTTTTGGAGAATTCATAAAGAATTCAATAAAAGAAAAATACCATTAACAATATTCGGTGTTGGAATGGCTTTGGAAAAAAATCCAGATGTTTGTGAACAAATTATTAAATCAGACTATGAAGTTGTTAGTCATGGCTATAGGTGGATAGATTACCAAAATATTGATGAGCAAACTGAAAAAGAACACACTATTTTATGCAATAATATAATTAAAAAAATATTTGGTTATTATCCTTTAGGTTGGTACACTGGAAGAACTAGTCCTAATACAAGAAAAATTATTTTGGAAAATACTAATATTATTTATGATAGTGATTCATATGCAGATGATTTACCTTACTGGATAAGTCATAATAATAAAAAACATTTAATAATTCCATATTCATTAGATAATAATGATATGAGGTTTACAACGTATCAAGGATTCAACACAGGAGATGATTTTTTTAACTATTTAAAAAATTCTTTTGATACTCTCTACAATGAATCTGTTGAGTATAATTTACCAAAAATGATGAATGTTGGTTTGCATTGTAGAATAATTGGAAGACCAGGTAGGTTTCTTTCTTTAGTAAAATTTCTAGATTATGTTGAAAGCTTCAAAGATATTTGGATTTGCAAAAGAAAAGATATAGCTGAATATTGGTATTCAAACTTTAATAATGAATCTTAATAATATTAATCAAATAGACAAAATTGATTTTATATCTTCTTTTGAAAACATATTTGAAGAATCGAGATTTATTACTGAAATAGTCGAAACGAAAAGACCTTTTAAAAACAAGAATCACATGATTACAAATTTCTTAATGATATTTGATGATCTTGAACAAGATATTAAAATAAATATTATAAAAAAACATCCAGACTTAGCTGATAAAGTTAAAATAAATAAAGGATTATCACGATTATCTAATGACGAACAAAGTAGATCAGGTTTAAAAGATTGTACAGAAAAAGAATTCAATATGTTTCAAAAGTTAAATTCTAATTTTAAAGAAAAATTTAATATCCCATTTATTTTGGCTGTTCGTAATAAAAATAAAAATGAAATTATTGAGGATTTTAAAAATAGACTTAATAATAGTGATGTTGAAAAAGAAATAGAAATATCAATTAATCAAGTTAGAGAAATTGCTAAATTAAGATTAGAGGAAATAATTAATGATTAAAAAATATATTCAGAAAAATTATATCAATCTATCTAGTCCAGTTATGGGTACAAAAATTTATGATTATTCTGATCAGTTTTTTGGATTAGCAAGCAGAATGTTAAAAGATGAACCTCCAGTGTTTAAAGATGGTGTATATGACAAAAATGGTAAATGGATGGACGGATGGGAAACAAGACGAAAAAGAGTTAAAGGAAATGACTTTGTAATAATTAAATTAGGTTTACCTGGAAAAATTAGTTTTGCCGAAATTGATACAAGTTATTTTAATGGAAACCAACCACAGTATGCAAGTATTGATGCTTGTTATTTAGATAATAAATCAAAAAAATTTAAATGGTCCAGTATTCTATCTAAACAAAAATTAAAACCAGATGCAAAACATGGGTTTAAAATAATAAATTCAAAAAAAATATTTAATTTCATAAGGCTAAATATTTATCCTGACGGCGGTGTAGCAAGATTAAAACTTCTTGGTGATGTTGTCGTAGATAAAATTAAGTTTTCAAAAAATAAATTTGATTTACTTAATGTTCTTAAAGGTTCTAAAATTGTTGCTTGTAGTGATGAGCATTTTGGAAAAGCAGAAAACTTACTTTTACCATTTAAATCTAGAAATATGGGTAATGGCTGGGAAACAAAAAGAAGAAGAGGTGCAGGTTTTGACTGGGTTATAATAAAATTAGGAAAACCTGGATTTATTCAAAAATTTGATATTCAAACTCATTATTTTAAAGGTAATTTTCCGTCACATTGTTCAGTTCAAGGTTATTTTTCAAATAAAAATATGAATATAAATTCAGTTGTTAATAGTAGCAAAAATTGGGAATATTTAATTAAATACTTAAAATTAAAAGCTCATTCTTCAATTAAAAAACAATTATTAAAACAATCAAAAAAAATAAATTATTTAAAACTTAATATCTATCCTGATGGAGGTATTTCTCGAATAAGATCTTTGGGTAAGATTGCGTGAATTATCAAATTAAAAATATAAATAATCAAAATTTTAAAAAGTTTGGTGATTTAATATCTATAAAAGAAAAAAACTATGATGAAATTAATAAAAAAACTACTAATAGTTTTTTTGATTTAGCAAATATACAAATTGAGGGAGAGGATAAAAGGTCTCGTTTGAATATTTTTGAAGCTAAGCAAAGAATTTTTCCACTTCAAATTAATATGTTAGAGAATCATCCTTATAGTTCACAAGTTTTTTTACCTTTTTTAAATACAACTTTTTTAGTTTTAGTTGCCCCTATTGCAATAAAACCAAACTTAGATGAAATTGAAATTTTTAAAGTCTCTGATGGTGATGGTATAAATTTTAATCCTAAAGTGTGGCATTTCCCATTAATTTCTTTAGACAATGCTAAGTATATTACTATAGATAAAAAAGATGCACAAAACAATATTGAGATCTATAATTTTGATAAATCAGAGATTTTTGAATTAAATTATGAGTGATTTAATTTTAGATATTCAAAATATTACTAAGTCCTTTCCAAGAGTAATTGCTAATAATAAGGTTACTTTCGGTATTAAAAAAAACTCCGTTCATGCAATATTGGGTGAAAATGGAGCAGGTAAATCAACATTTGTTAAAATTTTATATGGATTATTAGAACCTGACGAGGGTTATATCAAATACAATGATAAGTTCTTTAAAGTTAGCTCTCCAGCTGAAGCAAGAAAAAATGGAATTGGAATGGTTTTCCAACACTTTTCCTTGTTTGAGTCTTTATCAGTCAGAGAAAATTTAATTTTAGGAATAGATGAAGCTATGTCTTATTCAAATCTAGAAAAAAAATTAGAAAATATTAGTTCTCAATACAATCTTCCGTTAGATTTAGATGCTCCAATTACTTCATTGTCAGCAGGAGAAAAACAACGAGTTGAGATTGTAAGGATTTTACTTCAGGATCCTCAAATATTAATTATGGATGAACCAACCTCAGTCTTAACCCCACAAGAGGTTGAGAGTTTGTTTGTAACTCTAAATGCTTTAGTAAAAGAAGGAAGAACAATATTATACATTACTCATAAATTAGAAGAAGTAATTTCTATTTGTGACACTGTTACAATAATGCGTAATGGCGAAGTTATTGATACCTCTTCAACATCTAATTTCACTGCAAAAACTTTAGCAACTAAAATGTTAGGTCAAAAACTTGATGATTTAAAAACAAATTATGATCATATTAAAGAAGAATATAATTTTGAAGTTAATAATATATCTTGTGAATTTAATGATCCATTTCTTACAGATTTAAAAAATATTTCCTTTAAAGTTAGAGTTGGTGAAATATATGGAATCGCTGGAGTTGCTGGAAATGGTCAATCAGAATTAATGGATGTTTTGACTGGAGAAAATATTAAAATTTCTTCAGGTGAAATTATTTTTAACAAAAACAAAATTCAAAGTTTAGGTCCCCAAAAAAGAAGAGATTTATCTATTGCTTTTGTTCCTGAAAATAGATTAGGGCATAGTGCTGTTCCTGAATTAAGTCTTTCTGAAAATATTTTACTAAGTCAGTTTCCAAAAAATAATTTTTTGAAGAATGGAATAATTCTTAAAAATAATATTGATGATTATGCAAATACCGTAATAAAAGATTTTAATGTAATAACTCCAGGAAATGATGCTAAAGCTTCTAGTTTATCTGGCGGTAATTTACAAAAATATGTTATTGGACGAGAAATTTCATCAAATCCAAAAATGTTAATAATTTCTCATCCTACCTGGGGAATAGATGCTGGAGCAGAACATTCAATCCGAGAGTCTCTAATAGAACTTTCTCAAAACGGTACATCTATAATTGTTATCTCTCAAGATTTAGACGAACTTATAGAAATTACACATAAAATTTCTGTAATTTATAATGGTAAATTATCAAATCCATTTAAAACAAATGAAGTTGAAATAGAAAAAATAGGTTTATTAATGGGTGGCAAAGATGAATAACTTTTTACCTATAATTGTTTCGAGATCTCAAACTTCAAATATTATGAATTTTTTTGTACCAATTATTGCTATTTTTTTAACTTTAATAACGGGCTTTATTATTTTTTTATTATTAGGATTTGATCCGTTTTATGCCTTATATACTTTTTTTATATCACCCATTTCTTCTTCATATGGAATATCTGAATTACTTGTGAAAGCAACCCCTCTTGCTTTAATCGCTATTGGTTTAGCCTTTTGTTTCAAAAATAATATTTATAATATTGGTGCAGAAGGTCAGCTAACAATGGGTGCAATATTTGGAGGAGGAATAGGAATACTTTTTCACGATACGAATACATTTTGGCTTCTTCCTGTTATGATTTTTGCAGGAGCAATAGGAGGGGCAATTTGGGGGCTTATTCCTGCACTTCTTAAAACTAAATTTAATACTAATGAAATTTTAACAAGTTTAATGTTAGTTTATGTTGCGTTATTTATTTTAGATTTTTTGGTTGTTGGTCCATGGAAAGATCCAAATGGTTTTAGCTTTCCAAAATCTAGAGCATTTAGTGACTCTGGAAGAATGCCTTTGCTCTTTGACGGGTTAAGAGTCCATTTTGGGTTAATTATAACTATATTTTTAATATTTGTTTCTTGGTTTGTTTTTTCAAAAACGATGTTTGGTTTTCAATTGAAGGTATCTGGCTTTAGCCCTAAAGCAGCAAGATATGCAGGTTTTAATCAAACAACACTTATTTTTTTAGCGTTTGGTATTTGTGGTGCATTTGCAGGGATAGCAGGTTTATCAGAAGTATCAGGACCAATTGGGTTATTGTATAGAGATATATCTCCTAATTATGGATTTACTGCAATTATAGTTGCTTTTTTAGGTAGATTACATCCAGTAGGAATAATATTTGCCTCATTAATAATTGCTTTAACTTATTTAGGAGCTGAGGATGCTCAATTATTTTTGCAAATTCCTTCAGCTGTTGGATTTATTTTTCAAGGTCTAGTTTTGTTTTATTTATTAGGTGCTGAATTACTGATAAATTATAAATTATCATTTAAGAGAACATAATGAGTGTAGATTTAATTTTAGGTATTTTACAGATTGTTTTAATTGCAACTACACCTTTAGTATTTGCAGGAATTGGAGAACTTGTTACTGAAAAATCAGGAGTTTTAAATTTAGGTGTTGAAGGAATGATGTTAGTTGGAGCTGTTACAGCTTTTGTGACACTTGTAATTACAGGAAGTTATTTTTTTGCTTTTTTCATTTCTTTATTATCAGGTGTAATTATGTCTGGTTTATTTGCAGTTTTAGTTTTATTCTTAATGTCTAATCAAATCGCTACTGGTTTAGCATTAACAATTTTTGGTATCGGATTAAGTTCTATGCTTGGAAAAGAATATATTGGTACTCCTATTGATGGATTGTCACCTTGGTTTTTTGTGATTTTTTCTTTTGTTATTGTTTTTTTAGTCAGTTATTTTTTTTACAAAACAAAAATGGGACTAATTTTAAGAGCCGTCGGTGAATCACATAATTCAGCTCATGCATTAGGTTACAGTGTTATTAAAATTAGATTTTTATCAATACTATTTGGAGGTTCAATGTGTGCATTAGCTGGTTCATATATTTCAATATGTTATGCACCAATGTGGCAGGAAGGTATGACAGCCGGAAGAGGTTGGATTGCTCTTGCTTTAGTAGTTTTCGCTACTTGGAAGCCAGAGAGAGTATTAATAGGTGCATATATTTTTGGAGGTGTAACAATTCTGCAAATGAATCTTCAAGCCTTAGGTTTGCGTTTTCCTGGTCAATTTTTTAGTATGGCGCCATATTTAGCAACTATTGTAGTTCTTGTTCTTATTTCCAGCAATAAACTGAGAATTAAACTAAGTGCACCAGCTTCTTTGACCCTACCTTTTTATAAAGGTAGATAAATATCCACTCTTTTTTAGATTAATCTAATGTAGAATCGTTGAACTAACTTTAAAAAAATCGTTGAGTAGTCATTATATTTAGCAGGTGAGGTTAAAATGATTAAATTTATTATATTTTTATCTTCTTTTTTAGTATTTGCTTTTGGATCAGCCAATGCAGACCCTAAAAAGGTTGGTTTTATTTACATAGGTCCTCCAGGTGATCATGGTTGGACTTATATGCACGATGTTGGTAGAAAATATATGGAGAGTCAGTTAGGAGACTCAATTACTTCTACTTATATAGAAAACGTTCCTGAAAATGCTGATGCAGTTCGAGCAATTAGAAAATTAGCAGATTCCGGTCATGATCTAATATTTACTACTTCTTTTAATTACATGGATCAAACTCATGAAGTGGCAAAAGATTTTCCTGATATAAAATTTGAACATGCTACTGGTTACATGCAAGCAGATAATGTAGCTACATATTCAGCAAGATTTTATGAAGGTAGAATGATTGAAGGTCACATAGCGGGACATATGTCAAAAACAGGTACTATCGGATATATAGCATCCTTTCCAATTCCTGAAGTTGTAAGAGGTATTAATGCTTTTTATTTAGCAGCTGCTAAAATAAACCCAGATATTAAAATGAAAATTATTTGGGTTTTTACATGGTATGATCCAGGAAAAGAAGCTGATGCTGCAAATACATTAATAAATCAAGGAGCTGATATTATTGTTCAGCATACTGATACGTATGCCCCATGCCAAGCTGCTCAAAAGGCAGGAGTATATGCATTTGGTCAAGCATCAAATCAAGAAGCTTTTTGTCCAGATGCACATTTAACATCAATTGAGGATATCTGGGGACCATATTATGCTGAAAGAGCAAAAGCTGTTGTAGACGGCACTTGGTCATCTGGAGATACTTGGGATGGTATGGATAAAGGTATGGTTGTTATGTCACCATATAATAACAAATTAATGCCAGCTAGCTTAATTCAAGAAGCTGTAAATATGGAAGTTGGGATTAAGGATGGAACATTACACCCCTTCACTGGTCCTATTTATAATCAAGCTGGTGAATTAGTTGTTCCTGAAGGTGAAGTTGCACCAGATGGAATGCTTTTAGGTATGAACTTTTATGTTCAAGGTATTGACGGAGAAGTTCCACAATAATATTTAAAAACTTAAACCTCTCTCTTTTGAGAGAGGTTTTAATTATTTCAATTAAAAGGATTAATAATGGCTGATTTGCATATTTCATTTGATGAATATAGAAAAAAAACTGAACAATTAGCTAGTCAAATATACAAAGATGACTGGAATTTTAATCAAGTAGTTTGCATTGCTAAAGGAGGAATGAGAGTAGGAGATATTATGGCAAGAGTATTTGATGTTCCATTAGCTATATTATCTGTTGAGTCATATAGAGGAGAAGGTGTTAAAAATAAAAGAGGAGCTATAACTTTTTCAAGAGATTTAGCGAAAACTAGTCCTAATATTGGATCGAAAGTATTAATAGTGGACGATCTTGCTGACTCAGGCATAACATTAAAAAAAAGTATTGAATGGCTGCAACATACATATGGCTTTTATATTGATGAACCTATTAGAACTGGAGTGCTTTTTTATAAAGCGGTTTCTAAATTTAAACCAGATTATTACGTAGATTACTTAGAGGACTCTCCCTGGATACACATGCCTTATGAAAAATACGAAACAATGAAACCTGAGGAATTAGGTTAAATCAAAGTTGATATTTCCTGTAATCGTTTTTTTTGTCTAGCAAATTTTGGAATTTTTGTATTTTTTTTGGGGTACCCAACAACTAATAATACAAAAGCTTTCTCATTATCAGGTCTTTTTAAAATTTTATTTAAAAAATTCATTGGGCTCGGTGTATGAGTTAACATTGCTAATCCAGAAAGATGCAAATTTGAAATTAATATCCCAGTAGCTATTCCAACTGACTCTCTAACGTAATAATTTTTAACTTTTGTATCATTATTTATTGAAAATTTTTTTTCAAAAATTGCAATCAAATATGGAGCTGTTTCTAAAAATTCTTTATTTTGATCAGTTCCTAGAGGCTTTAGGGCATCAAGCCATTCTTTAGGTGCCTTTTTATTATAAAACTCTTTTTCTTCTTTTTCTGCAGCAATTCGAATTTTCTTTTTTAATTGCTTATTTTTTATAATCACAAAGTGCCATGGTTGAAGATTTGCTCCACTTGGTGCTGTACCAGCTGAAAGAATAGCATTATTAATTATATTAATATCAAATGATTTATTGCTAAATTCTCTAACGCTTCTTCTTTTTTTAATTAAATTATAAAATTTTTTTGAATTTAATTTCATTTTTTCAATCGTTTGATTTGAAAAATTTAAATCTTCAGTTATGTATTTATTAATCTTATGCATTGGATAATTATAATTATAGGCACTATTCTTATTTCAATATCAATAAGTAATCCTTTATACAGATTGATTATTAAAAAAAGAATAGAATTAAATTTATTTTTTCAAATAGTATTTAGAGTTTTGATATTTTTTGTAAGCATAATTATAATATTTTATGGTTTGTATTTACAAAGTAATACTTAATATCTTCTTATATTTCTATCAATTAAAGCTGCCCATGCATCTATCCCTCCAAGAACATTTACACAATGTTGATAACCTTGAGCTTTAAGCCATTTACATACAGCTTGGCTTCTTGTGCCAGTGTGACACATAACAAAAATATTTTTATCCTTATCAAGTTCTGTATGCCTTTTTGCTATTTCTGAAAGTTTCATATGAATTGTACCTTTTATAGAGGCATGATCTCTCTCAGTATCTTCTCTAACATCAATAATCTGAATTTTGTTAATATCATCCTGTCTAAGTTCATTTAGCTGGTGTACAGTAATTTCGGTACTATTATATAGATCCATTCTTTTATTCTACATAATTATAAAAATAATATCTACTATTTAATTATTATGATTATTATCTAAAAAATATTAATTGTTTATTTGAATTATTTCTTTATAAAAGCTTCAATTTCAAAATGACAAAAAAAATTACCTTTTCAGCTTTTGGCAGAGACTCATACTATCATAGAGACTGGTTTAAAAAAAATGGTTTTAAATTTGATAGAAGCTCTAGAAGATGGACAGTTGAAAATCTTCCAATTGATAATGCTGAAGAGTTTGCAAGTTATTGTAGAAAATACGGTTTAACTTTTGAAAGATCTGACAGAATGATAACTGAGTTTGATTATGCTGATTATCTCTGGGATGGAAGAAGAGATGAGTTAATGCAAGAAACTGAAAAAATTCAAATACCACAACCAAAAAATAAAATTTAATTTTTGTCTAAAACTATACCTTTTAATAATTTTTTTTTATTAGTTTTATTATCTGCAATTTGGGGTTCAGCTTTTTTTGCTATTAAAGTTGGATTAGATGGTTTCTCACCAATTTCTATTGCTTCTTTAAGGTTAATTATCGCATCAATTTTTTTATTATTTTTTTTTTATTTACAAAAAAAAAATTTTAAATTTACTAAAGAAACAGTATTTTTATTAATCATAATTGGAATCATTGGAAACTTTATTCCTTTTTTTCTTATTAGTTGGGCAGAGCAATATATACAATCATCAACTGCTGGAATGTTAATGGCTATTGGACCAATCATCACTTTAGTTATGTCTCATTTTTTGACAAAAAATGACAGATTTACAATTATTAAATTTTTTTCAATAATAGTTGGATTAATAGGTGTTTTATTTATTTTTAATATTCAATCTCTAGATAATTTTTATAGTAACAATTACATAGATTTAATTGCAAAATTTTTAGTTATATTATCAGCTTTTGGTTATATGTTTTCAAATATATTAGCATATGAAAAATTACAAAATGTTGATTCATTTACAATAACAACTTTTGCTACTACTTTTGCAGCTATTTTTTCATTGCCTTTTTTTATAATTGATATTAATTATACGGAACTAAGTTTTAATTATAATTCTTTATACGCAGTAATTTATTTAGGAATATTTCCTACGGCAATAGCTTTTCAATTTAGATATTATATTACAAAGACATCTGGACCTGTTTTTTTATCTTATGTTGCTTATTTAATTCCAGCATTTGCAGTTATATGGGGATATATTATTTTATCTGAAAGTATCGGTATTAACTCATTTATTGGAATATCCCTTATATTAATTGGAGTTTATTTGGGACAAAGCAAATTAGTGAGTAAAATATCCAAAAAATACGTATAAGATTAATAATATAGCTACAAGAATAGATACATTTTTAAAATTAAAATACTTCATTTAATATTGATATTTTATTATTTTTAGTTCAATATATCTTTATTATGACTGACTCAATTAAATATTTTTTAGAAGAGAGCAAAGCTCCTAAGTTTTGGTACAATATTAACTCGGATTTGCCAAGTCCACCTCCACCACCATTACATCCCGGAACAAAACAACCAGCTGGACCAGACGATTTTGCACCTTTATTCCCTATGAGTTTAATTATGCAAGAAGTTTCTACAGAAAGAGAAATTGAAATTCCTGAACCAGTTCGAGAAGTGTATAAACAATGGAGGCCTTCACCGTTATTTCGAGCTAGAAGATTAGAAAAATTTTTAGATACTCCGGCAAAAATATATTATAAATATGAAGGAGTAAGTCCAACGGGTAGTCATAAACCGAACACAGCAGTACCTCAAGCTTTTTATAATAAAGAAGAAGGTATTAGTAAAATTTTTACGGAAACAGGAGCAGGACAATGGGGTAGTTCACTTGCTTTTGCCGGTCAAATTTTTGGAATAGATATTGAAGTGTTTATGGTTAAAGTAAGTTTTGATCATAAACCTTATAGAAAACTTATGATGCAATCTTTCGGTGCTAATTGTCATCCTAGTCCTTCATCATTGACTGACTTTGGTAAAAAACTTCTTTCAGAAAATTCTGATAACCCAGGTAGTTTGGGTATAGCAATATCTGAAGCTATTGAAGCTACAGTCAAAAGTGGAGGTAAAGCTAAATATTCACTGGGAAGTGTTTTGGGACATGTATTAATGCATCAAACAATCAATGGTAATGAAGCAATTATGCAAATGGAAATGGCCGGGGATTATCCAGATATTATTGTTGGTTGTACAGGGGGAGGAAGTAATTTATCAGGGTTAATGTTTCCATTTTTAGGTCAACAATTAAGAGGTGGTCAAAAAATAGATATTATTGGATGTGAACCAGCATCCTGTCCTTCTTTTACAAAGGGTAAATATGCTTATGATCATGGAGATATGGCTAAAATGACTCCGCTAATTAAAATGCATACATTAGGATCTGATTTCTTACCTCCAGCAAATCATTCTGGAGGATTGAGATATCATGGTATGTCTTATCATTTGAGTCATTTATATGAATTAGGTTTGATGAGAGCAAAGGCTTATGCTCAAAAAGATTGTTTTGAAGCTGGTTTAATATTTGCAAAACAAGAAGGTATTATTCCTGCTCCTGAGGGTAATCATGCAGTTAAAGGCGCAATAGATGCTGCTCTTGAATGCAAAGAAAAGGGTGAGTCTAAGACTATTCTTTTCAATCTTTGCGGGCATGGTTATTTTGACATGACTGCATATGATGATTATTTAAATGGCAATATGGCAGATGATGTAGTTGACGAAGAAGGAATTAATAAATCTATCTCTCTAATACCAGAAGTTGCTTAAATTTAAGTTTTATTTTTAAATATATAACTTAATAGTATTTCCGAATTATGGTTGATATAAAACCTTTTAAAGGAACACGTCCATTTAACGAGGAAGCTAAATCTTTAATTGCTCCTTCAACTGATCATTTAAGCATTGAAAATATAGAGATTTTTAGAAAAAATAATTACTGGAATTATTTAAAAATACTTAATCCTGTTGGTCAATTAAAAGAAACTGATACTTTATTAGAGGCTAAACTTCATTTTGATGAAATGAAACAAAATAATGTAATCAAAAAAGATTTCGATAATCACTATTATGTATATCAAATATCTTTTAAAGGACATACTCAAACTGGTTTTTTATCTCTTGCAAATATTGATGATTTTAGAAATGAAAAAATAAAAGCTCATGAAAAAATTTATGAAAATAGAATGAGAGAAAGAGCTGAACAAATGCTCAATATAAAAACTCAAATAGGACCAATTTATGTCTTCTTTGAGAAAAATAACAATGTGTCTGATCTATTGAATAAAAAAACTAAAAAAATTCCAGATTATGATTTTGAAAGTTTTGATAAATCTGTACATAAACTTTGGTGCATTTCAGATAAAGATTTTATTTTAGATTTATCATCCGTGTTTTCTAAAGAAGTAAACAATTTTTATATTGCTGATGGTCATCACCGTATGGGGGCAATGAAATTAATAAGTGAGTTAAAATATAATAAAAATATTATTCAGGACAATTTTATGATCGCTGCATTTCCTAGCAATGAAGCAAAAATTTTTGATTATAATAGAGTAGTTAAGGATTTAAATGGACTATCTGAAGAAAAATTTTTAGAACTAATATCAGAAAAGTTCAAAATTAAGAAAGAAGATAAGCCATTCAAACCTATTAAAAATAAGCAGTTTGGGATGTATCATGAAAATAATTGGTACTCTTTAGAGTATAAAGAATTATTAAAAAATAATAGTTTTATTGATACTCTTGATATTAATATACTAAATAATTCTATTTTTAGAAAATATTTAAATATTCAAGATGTCAATAATGACGAGAGAATACGTTTTATCGCTGGTTGTCATGGTCTTGATGCATTAGAAAAAAAAGTTAATGAAAACAAAGACAGTGTGGCATTTTCTATCTTTCCTTCTAACATAAGTGATGTTATGAAAGTTGCGGATAATAAATTAACTATGCCTCCGAAATCAACATGGTTTGATCCGAAGCCTTTGGATGGTTTAGTAGTTTATGAATTTGAAAAATAATAATGAATAAACCTAATATCAAACCTGCTAACCCAAACTTTTCAAGTGGACCAACTTCAAAAAGACCAGGTTGGGATATAACGGCATTAAGTGGTGCTTTAACAGGTCGATCACATAGATCTGTTGAATGTAAAGCAAGACTTAAAGAGGCAATTGATAAATCCAAAGATATCTTAGGTTTACCTGATAATTATTTGTTAGGAATTATGCCAGGATCGAACACTGGAGCCTTAGAGGCTGCGATGTGGTGTCTTCTTGGAAAAACTGGGGTTGATATTTTAGCTTGGGAAAATTTTGGTAAAGATTGGGTTATTGATGCAATCAGTCAATTAAAAATAGAAAATTTAAATATCCATGAAGAAGATTATGGAAGGCTACCAGACCTAAGTAAAGTAAACTTTGATAATGACGTAATATTTACTTGGAATGGAACAACCTCAGGTGTTAAAGTTCCAAATGGCGATTGGATACCAGATGATAGAAAGGGATTAACTATCTGTGATGCAACTTCTGCAATTTTTGGAATGCCAATTGATTATGAAAAATGTGATGTAATTACTTGGTCTTGGCAAAAAATATTAGGTGGTGAAGCTGCTCATGGAATGATTGCAATATCACCAAGAGTTGTAGAGCGATTAGAAAGTTACACACCTTCTTGGCCTGTTCCAAAATTGTTTAGACTTGCTGAAAAAAACAAATTAATAAAAGGTATTTTTGAAGGTAATACCATTAACACTCCATCTATGATTTGTGTAGAAGACATAATTGACTCATTGAATTGGGTTTCTAGTCAGGGAGGTTTAAATTCTTTAATATCAAAATCTCAAAATTCACTTAAAAAAATTAGTGATTGGATTGATCAGAATAATTATTTAACTTTTCTTTCTGAATATAAAGACATGAATTATATTTCAAATACAGGTATAACTTTTAAAATAACTGAAAATTGGTTTACGAGTAAAGACGAATCTCAACAAAGATCTATTATGGCTGAAATATGTAAATTATTATCAGAAAATAATGTCGGATTAGATTGTAATGGGTACCCTAAAGCACCACCTTCATTTAGAATTTGGGCAGGAGGAACAGTGGAAACTTCTAATGTTGAACTTGTGCTTCCATGGATAGATTGGGCATACAACGAGATAAAATCAAAACATGCCTAAAATATTAATTTCAGATGCAATGGATAATATTGCATCAGAAATTCTCTCAAATAATGGTCTCGAGGTTGATACAAAAACTAATTTACAACCAGATGAATTAAAAAAAATAATTTTAAATTATGATGGTTTAATTGTTAGATCTGCAACAAAAGTTACAAAAGATATAATTAACTTAACATCGAATTTACAAATTATTGGAAGAGCAGGGGCTGGAGTCGATAATATTGACATAGAAGCTGCAAAAAATAAAAATATTGTTGTAATGAATACTCCTGGTGGAAATACAAATGCTACTGCTGAACATACTGTAGGTCTAATATTTGCTCTAATTAGAAAAATACCTTTAGCTAATGATACAACTCATAGAGGATTGTGGGAAAAGAAGAAAATGAAAGGAAGCGAGCTAAAGGGCAAAAAAATAGGTATTTTTGGTTTTGGAAATGTTGGTAAAAGAGTTGCTGAAATCTCAAGTGCTTTAGGTATGAGTGTATCCATTTATTCATCACATTTTAATTCTGTAAAAAATAACTATAAAAATTATATCTCTAGTGATTTAGATAATATTATCAAAAACTCAGATATAATTTCCCTGCATTGTAAACCTAATCAAGATAATAGTTCAATAATTACTATGAATGAAATAAAATTAATGAAGAAGAACTGCATCTTAATTAATACTGCACGTGGAAATTTAATTAATGAAAATGATCTCAAAAATGCACTAGAAAACGAATTAATTCAAGGTGCCGCGCTAGATGTATTTTCGAATGAACCTGCTATAGAAAGTCCTCTATTTAACTTAAAAAATATTATTCTTACACCACATATAGCTGCTTCTACTGATGAAGCTCAAATTGTTGTTGCTGAAATGATTGCTAATCAGTTTTGTGATTATTTTAATAAAAATAATATAATTAATTCTATTACTTAATAAAAATTTCAGTCAAATTTTCTAAATATCCAGAGGGGTTTGAAAGGATATTGCCATCTAAAATATTTGCTTGATCTAATAAAAGATTTGACATTTTTTTATGATCAACTTTAGTTAAATTATTTGCTAAATTAACTATCATTGGATGAGAAGGATTAACTTCTAGTATTTTTTTTGAAGCAGGAGTTTTTTGATTATGCATTTTCATTAATTTTTCCATATTAATGTCCATACCTGACTCTTCAGCAACCAACAAAATTGGACTCTTTGTTAATCTTTCTGAGATTAAAACTTCTGAAATATTATCTTTAAGTTCTTCTTTAAGTATATTAATTAAGTCTTTGATTTTACTATCTATTTTTTTATTATCATCTTTTTTATCTTTAGTTTTTTCTCCAACTTTTGATACGTCTACTTTCCCTTTTGTAATTGATTTAAACTCAAGATCTTTAAATTTACTTACATTTTGGATCCAAAATTCGTCAACTGCATCAACCATAAATAAAACTGGAATTTTTTTATCTGCAAAAACCTCTAATTGAGGTGAGTTTTTTATATGATCTTTGTCAGTATTTGCAAAATAGTAAATTTCTTTTTGATCCTTGGCCATTATTTTTATGTATTCTTCAAGTGATATTTTGTTATCATTTATCGAATTTTCAAATCTAAGTAATGGAAGTATTTTTTCATGATGATCATTTTGTTCATAAATTCCTTCTTTTAAAACAGCTCCAAAATTATTCCAAAAAGTTTCAAACTTAGTCTTCTCTTTTTTTGACAAATTTTCAATCTCGTTAAGTATTTTATTTGTTAAACCTTTTTTAATTTTAGATATAATTGGATTATTTTGTAACATTTCTCTGCTTATGTTTAGAGAAATGTCTTGAGAGTCTACAACACCAGGAATGAATCTTAACCAGTTTGGCATGATATCATCACATTCATCAGTTATAAAAACTTTTTGAACATATAACTTAATCTTATTCTTTCTTTCAGCATTAAATAAATCCATTGGTTGATTAGTAGGAATATAAATTAAAGCTCTATAACTTATTACACCTTCAGCATTGTAGTGAATAGTTTTAAGAGGTTCATCAAAGTTAAATGAAATATTGTTATAAAATTGTTTGTAATCTTCATCTTTTATGTCATTTTTATCCTTAAGCCATAAGGGACTACCCTCATTAATTTTTTCTTCTTTTTCTTTATCATCCAAATCATTTAGGTATATCGGAAAAGGTATATAATTTGAATATTTTGTAATTATTGATCTTAATCGAAAAGAATCTAAGAATTCATCTGCATCTTTTTTAATATTAAGAGTTATGCATGTTCCTCTTTTTTCTTTTTCAGAACTTTCTATTGAATAATTTTCTTTACCATTTGATGACCAGAGATTTATTTCATTATTTGCTGCATCTCTTGATAGCACATCAACTTTATCTGAAACCATATAGGAAGAATAAAAACCTACACCAAATTGACCTATAGCAGAAATATCACCTTCTTTTTTATTTTTCATAGCTTCTATAAAACGACTTGTACCTGATCGAGCAATTGTACCAAGATTATCTATTAACTCTTGTTTATTCATACCTATGCCGTTATCTTCAATTTCTATAATTTTTTTCTTTTTTGAGACTCTTATGTTAATTTTTAAATCTTTATCATCTTTAAGAAGATTTTTTTTAGAAAGTGATTGGTACCTTAATTTTTCGCATGCATCTGCAGAATTAGAGATTAATTCGCGTAAAAATATCTCTCTTTCACTATATAAAGAATTTGCTACTAGATCTAAAAGCTTACTAACTTCAGCTTGAAAAGTTAAGTTTTCTTTAGATTTTTCTACCATTTTTTAAAGATTTAAGCATTCATATTCATAATTCAATAGTAAGCAATAATTTTTTGCCACATTTAAGACTATATAGTCAAAACTTATGATAATCAGAATATTAATGAAATTAGATAATTGTCTAAAAATAATATGTATTTCTATATTATTTCTTTACGCTTGTACTTCTAATCAACTAACAAATACTGCAGATAGTTGTATTATATTTGATCAAAAGAAGAATTGGTATAAATCAACAAAGAAATCTTACGATAAATGGGAAACTCCCATAGCATTTCAATTAGCTATAATTAAGCAAGAGTCTTCTTTTACTCAATTTGCAAAACCAAAAAGAAAAAAAATTTTAGGCTTTATTCCTAGTTCTAGACCGTCTTCAGCTTTTGGGTATGCACAAATTACAAATCCAACTTGGGATTGGTATAAGAATAAAACTGGAAATAAAAATGCATCTAGAGCTAATTTTAATGATGTAACTGATTTTATTGGTTGGTACACAACACAATCTGAAAACATGGTTGGTATATCAAAGAAAGATTATTATAATCAATATCTAGCTTATCATGAGGGACAAAATGGCTGGTCCAAAGAGACATTTAAATCTAAAGAATGGTTGATTGAAGTAGCTAAAAATGTAGAAAGAAATACGAATATGTTTAATAAACAATTAAAAAGTTGTGAAAATAAACTTAACAAAAAAGGTTTATTTGGAATATTCTAATGCCCATTTTAAATAGTATTAATCAAATGTTAAATGAAATGACAGAATGGCGTCAGGATTTACATAAAATTCCTGAGATAGGACTTCAAGAATTTGAAACATCAAAATATATCAAAAATAAATTAAAAGAATTTAATATTAAATTTAAAGATGGTTATGCTAATACAGGTGTTGTTGCTTGGGTGGATGGTAATGAAGTTTCTAATGATAAAACAATTGGTTTAAGAGCAGATTTCGATGCTCTTCCTATGCCAGAACAAAATGAATTTAATCATAAATCTCAAAATAAAGGCATGATGCATGGTTGTGGTCATGATGGTCATACCACAATGCTTCTGGGAGCAGCTAAATATCTAAGTGAAAACAATAATTTTAACGGAAGAGTTTATTTTATTTTTCAGCCAGGAGAAGAGGGTTTTGCTGGAGGTCAAAAAATGATCGAAGATGGTATGTTTGATGATTTTAAAATTGATGAAGTATATGCACTTCACAATTGGCCTGAGTTACCATTAGGAACATTTGGAGTAAATAGTGGACCAATGATGGCGGCAGTTGATGAATTTGATATTATAGTAAAAGGAAAGGGAGGTCATGCTGCGTCACCTCATCTAGCAATTGATCCTGTTGTAATATCTGCTCAAGTTATATCTGCAGTCCAAACTATAATCAGTCGATCAACTGATCCTGTAGATAAAGCTTTAATTAGTATTACTAAAATTAATGCTGGCACAGCATATAATGTTATTGATGATCAGGTAAAAATGGGTGGTACAATTAGAACTTTTAAAAAAGAAACTCGATCTTATATTGAAAAAAGACTCAGAGAATTATGTAATGGAATTGCAGAAGCTCATGGTGCTGAAATTAAGATCCAATTTGATTTAGTAAATAAATACCCGCCAACAATAAATTCAAAGAAAGAAACAATATTTGCAGCAAATGTTGCCAAAAAGTTGGTTGGAGATGACATGGTAATAACGGATATTGATCCGTCCATGGGGGGAGAGGATTTTTCTTATTTATTAGAAGAAAAACCAGGAACTTATTTATATTTAGGACAGGGTGATGATAATCATAAGGCTCATCTTCATACAACTAATTATGATTTTAATGATAATCTTCTACCAGTAGGTGTAAATTTTTGGGTTGAATTAGTAAAAAAGTATTTTTCTAAATAATTTTTATGATTAATTTCAGTGCAATTTATTCAATAATTGCATTTAGATTAAAGGAGTTTTTTTCTGAGTATCAGTATTCATTGCTTGCTCCAATTACAACTAATGTACTTTTTATTTTAGTTTTTATAACTATAGAAAGTTATTATTCTTTATCTATAGACTCAAAATCCTTTGTATATTTTATTGCCCCAGGATTAATCATAATGATTGTAGCTCAAGAAAGTTATGATATTCCATCGGTTGCTTTAGTTAACATGAAACAAATCGGTTCTTTAAATGATTGGTTGATTGCACCCATTTCTAGAATTGAAATTTTAATTTCATTATTAATTAGTTCAATTATTATTGGATTTATTATTGCAGTTTCTAATTTATTTATTTTTTCATTTTTTATAGATATACAAATCTACAATTATTTATTTTTTTGTTATTATTTAATAATAGTAATAATTTTTTTTTCATGCTTAGGATGTTTTGTCGGTATTTTATTTAATACCTGGGATACTCAAAGTACTTTTTCAAATTTTTTTGTAATACCATTAAATTTTCTATCTGGTACTTTTTTTTCAATCGGGTATTTACCTGAAAATTTAAAATTCATACTGTATTACAATCCTTATTATTATGTAGTAAGTTTTTTTAGAAATTGTTTTAACAACGATTATACATTTCAATTACAGCAAAATATCTATATTTTATTTTTTATAATTTTCTCGTTTACAATTACAGCTTATGTTTATTTTAGAGGATATAATATTATAAAATGATTGATTATATTCTTATTATATTAAATTATACACAATTGTTAATTGAGGAAAATTATACATTAGCCTTAATGATATATTTTTTATTTTGCATTTCTTTCTTCTTTCTTTCCTTGCCAGGGGGGTTAATTGTAACTCTATCATCTGGTTTTTTCTTTGGTTTTTATATTGGTTTTTTAATAAATATTATATCGATAACTATTGGTAGTTTATTTTTCACAATCTTATCAAAATATTATTTTATAAATTATTTTAATAAATATCTTTCAAAATATACTGATAAATTAAATAAAATTATTAAGAAATCTTCTTATGAATATTTAATATTAATAAGACTTATATTTGGCATACCGCTAATTGTTCAAAACCTATTTATATCAACTTTAGAAATTTCAAAACTCAAATTCATAATTTCATCAATAATAGGTTTCACTCCATATTTTTTAATATTTTCCTATGCTGGAGACAGAATATCTAATTTATTGGAAATAAAATATTTTTCTATTAAAAATTTTTTTTCTATTGAAATCATACTAGTATTAATAATTTTTGCTGTAATTATAATATTTAGAATTTTCGCTAATATTAATTTAAAGAAAAATTAATAAAATAATTTTTTATATTTTATTGAAATAATAACTAAATAAACTGTTACAATTATTGCGCTATATATAGTTATATCAATCAATAAAAGTTTCTTTGCAGAAAACTCATTAAAGAATCTAGAATAAATCAAAGCAGTAGTTTGTATAATCGAAGTAATAGTTATTATTATAAGTAATTTTAATGATTTTTGTGGACTAATATAAATATAAAGTAGTCCAATAAATAATAAACCAGTTATAGATGCCCCTATATTTCTTAACCAGGCAACATTTATTTCCTCTGCATTTGTTATACTTACAAAATTAAATGGAAATAAAAGAAAATATACTCCGTATATTAATGAAAAAATTGATAATACTAATAAACTTAATCTAATCATATTAATTAAGAATAAATACTTATTTATAAATATTTAAGATTGCAAATTTTATTATCTAAATATACAAAAAAGATATGATCCGATTGTTGATTGTTTTAGCTGTCATAATAATGATTTTATTTATTTTAAGATCTAGAGCCAAG
>CACEMR010000014.1 GCA_902560725.1 uncultured Alphaproteobacteria bacterium | reverse complement strand
AATTTCAAGATTAAAGATTATTAGTAAAATTAATCCATTTAATAATTCTCCAACAAGCCAATAAGATTTCCAAAGTTTCACTTTTCCTTTAAAAAAATCTTTAATTAATGCAGAGTTAATCATTTTTTTTTAAACTAACATAATTATACAAATATTTTTATATAAATTTTTTGCATAGTTTGGGAGTAATAGGGAACAAATATAAGAAAATTGAAAAAGGTAAATTTGCAGTAATGTTAAAATTATTTCAAAATATCAATTTAATAATGTTGAGATTCTGGCTTATTTTCGTTATTAGTTAATAATACTACTATGAAACAACAACAGGAGAGATGGGTGAGTGGCTTAAACCACAGGTTTGCTAAACCTGCGAAGGAAGTAATTCCTTCCGAGGGTTCGAATCCCTCTCTCTCCGCCACATAATTTATGTTTTACGGAAGTATTCCTGCTGTTATTACACCTTTCAAAAATAATGAAGTTGATTATGAATCTCTTAGTAAAGTTTTAGAATATTTAATAAGCAATAATTCAAATGGTCTTGTACCATGTGGAACAACAGGAGAGTCACCAACATTATCACACGATGAACATAAAAAAATTGTTGAAGAGACTATTAGAATAAATGATAAAAGAGTACCTGTGATAGCGGGTACAGGTTCTAATAACACAATTGAGGCTATTGAGTTTACACAACATGCAGAAAAAGCAGGAGCAGATGCAGCTTTAATTGTTACACCATATTATAATAAACCTACTCAATCTGGTTTGTATGAGCATTACAAATCTATTGCTGATAATTCAAACATACCAATTATAATTTACAACATACCTGGTAGGTCCATTGTAGATATGTCTATAGATACTATGATTAAGTTATCAAAATTAAAAAATATTGTAGGTGTTAAAGATGCTACAAATGACTTATTCAGACCAGTTTTAACTAGTAAAAGAATGAACAGTAATTTTTGTTATTTATCAGGTGAAGATGGAACTGCTTTAGCTTATTTGGCACAAGGAGGTCATGGATGTATTTCAGTTACCGCTAATATAGCACCAAAATTATGTTCAGAAATGCACCAACAATGGAGAGATGGAAATATAACTAAAGCTCAAGAAATAAATTTAAAATTAGCAAGTCTGCATAATGCTCTATTTTTAGAGTCAAGTCCAGGACCTGTTAAGTATGCCGCTCATTTAAAAGGTCTTTGTGAACCAGATACTAGATTACCTCTTGTTGAAATTAATGACAAAACAAAGGCAGAGGTAAAAAATTGTTTAAAAGATAACGACTTGATTTAAATGAAAATTATTGCCGCAAATTCGCGAGCTAATTATGATTTTCTTTTCTCTGAAAAAATTGATGCTGGTATTGTTCTGTTAGGTTCAGAAGTTAAATCATTAAGAATTAATACAGGATCATTAAGAGGTTCTTATATAATGGAAAAAGATGGTGCATTATGGTTATCTAATTGTTTTATAAAAAAATATAACAATGCAGCCAATAAAAATTATATTCCTAACAGAGATAGAAAACTACTAATAAAAAAAAAAGAATTTAACAAAATACTAGGAGCTATCAAACAAGGTGGGATTTCACTTGTTCCAATTAATCTATATTTTTCAGATAAAGGATTTGCCAAGTTATTATTTGGACTTGGAAAAGGAAAGAAAAAATATGACAAAAGGCAATCAATAAAGGAAAAAGACTGGAATATAAAAAAATCAAGAATATTGACACAAAATTAAATTGTTTACTTTTTAAAATTGATATTTATAAGCCCCATATGGCTAGAATTACTGTAGAAGATTGTATTGATAAATTTCCTAGTAGATTTGAATTAGTTTTAGTTGCTTCAAACAGAGCACGAAAACTTCATTCTGGTGAGACTCCTAATGTCGATAAAGATAATGATAAAAATACTGTTATAGCTCTAAGAGAAATAGCTGATGAAAAATTATCAATTGATGAGTTAAAAAATGATTTAATTGAAGAATATCAAACTGTAACTCTAACAGAAGATGAAGAAGAAACTGATTTAAATAACGATATTGATGATACATCTAGTGAAGAAGAAAATTTATTGCAACTTTCTCAAGAAGAAAAAGATGAAGTTATAGGTGAGAAAAAAAATCCTAATGAAGAAACAGAACAAATAGATGCTGAAATGGATTCTTCAATTGATGAAATATCAGAGTCTCAAGAAGAAGTAAGTGATTAAAATATCTACAATTCTATAAAATTAGGATATTTAAACTTTATTAAATAATTTCTTTACAACTATGATCAAGGAGATTTTGAAAGAACTTGAAAAGCTAACTTATTATTTAAACGCTGAGGAAAGAAGAAAAATTCAAGAAGCACTTACATTAAGTGAAAATGTACACAGTAATCAATTAAGAAAATCAGGTGATCCATTTATAGTTCATCCTTTAGAGGTAGCAAAAATTCTAACTTCAATAAAATTAGATAGTGATTCAATCGCTGCTGGTTTACTTCATGATACTGTTGAAGATACAGATTTGGGTATTGATCAAATTAATTTAAGATTTGGAAAACAAATATCTGAATTAGTTCAAGGATTAACTAAAATTAGTAAATACTATCTAAAGGCTAATAAACAAAAATTTGGTGAAAATTATAAAAAATTAATATTAGCTACTACAAAAGATCTCCGAGTTATATTAATAAAGTTAGCGGACAGATTACACAATATGAGAACATTAAATTTTTTAGACGATGATAATAAAAAAATAAATATATCACTAGAGACTCTTGAAGTTTATGCTCCTTTAGCGCAGAGATTAGGTATGAAAGAATGGCAAGATGAATTAGAAGATCTTGCATTTAAAATAATCAATCCTGAAGCTAGACAATCAATATTAGATAGACTTGAATATTTAAAATCAAAAGATGAAAATATTATTGATGAAATAAGATATGATTTAAAAAAAATTTTTTTGAAAGAAGATATTTTTTGTAAAATTGAAGGTAGAATTAAATCACCTTTTTCAATTTGGAATAAAATTAAAAACAAGAATATATCTTTTGAACAACTGTCAGATATAATGGCTTTTAAAGTAATTACAAACTCAACAAGAGAGTGTTACAGATGTTTAGGTATTATTCACAGAAGATTTCCATATATCCAGGGAAGATTTAAAGATTTTATATCAGCTCCAAAATCAAATGGCTATAGAGCTTTACATTCATCTGTTATGGGTCCAAAAAATAAAAAAATTGAAATTCAATTCAGGTCAAATGTAATGAACCAAATTGCAGATTATGGTGTTGCAGCTCACTGGAAATATAAAGATCCAAAAAAAATCAAGGAAAAAGATGCAAAAGAATATATGTGGATTCATGATTTAATTGACTCCATGAATACATCAAATTCACAGGATGAACTTATAGAAAATTCTAAATTAAAAGTTTTTCAAAATGATATTTATGTTTTTACCCCTAAAGGAGATGTAATTGAATTACCTAAAAATGCTACACCAATTGATTTTGCTTACTCTATACACAGTCAAGTGGGAGATAAATGTGTAGCTGTTAAAATTAATGAAAAATTACAGCCATTGAAAACAATTCTAAAAAATGGAGATCAAATAGAAATAATTACATCTCAACAATCTCAACCTTCTCCATTATGGCAGAGATTTGCTGTTACAACAAAGGTTAAATCTCAACTTAAAAGATTTTTTAGATCAAAGAAAAAAGATGAATACATATTATTTGGTAGAGAAATATTAATTACTTTTTTTCAAAAAGAAAATTATCAAATTAATAATATTATTGAAGAAAAGATTAAAAATGAATTTAAACTAAAATCTATTGAAGATTTATATGAAATGCTTGGATCTGGCTCAATTACCGCGGCTTCAGTTTTGAAAAAAATATATCCAGAATATAATCACAAAGCGAATAAAAAATTTAATGATAAATCGAATAATTCTATTCAACTAAGAGGTTTAACTGCTGGAATGTCATATCATCTTGCAGGATGCTGCTCTCCTATTAAAGGAGATAAAATAGTTGGTATTGTAACTGCAGGGATTGGAGTTGCAGTACATACTATTGATTGTGAAACTTTGATATCATATCAAGATGCACCTGATCGGTGGTTAGATGTTTCATGGGAATTAAATAGTAATCAAGATGTAATATCGAATTCTCGTATTGTGGTAGTTTTAAATAATAAGCCAGGTAGTTTAGGAAAAGTAACATCAGTTATTGCAAAAAATAATGGCAATATTTCAAATATTAATTTTTCAGTCAGAAAAGCTGATTTTTTTGAAATAATAATTGATATAGAAGTTAGAGATGCTAATCATTTAGAAAATATAATAGCAGCGTTAAGAATGGAGTCTGAAGTTTCCTCATTAGAGAGATTAAAAGGTTAGAATATGATAATTGGAATTGGTGCAGATATTATTGATATTAGAAGAATAAGAAAAGTAATTAATAAATACGGTAACAGATTTAAAAGAAAATGTTTCCATGAATTTGAAATTAAAAAGTCTGATTCAAGATATAATTTAGTTGAGTCTTATGCTAAAAGATATGCCGCAAAAGAAGCATGTGCTAAAGCATTAGGCACAGGTTTAGCCAGAGGTGTTTTCTGGAAAGATATAGAAGTTAGAAATAACAAGTTTGGAAAACCTTATATTGTTCTTCATAATAATGCTAAAAAAATTTTAAAAAAATTAAGTAAAAATAATTACCAAATTGAAGTTTCTTTAAGTGATGAAAAAGAATTTGCAATAGCAAATGTTATTATTTCAAAATGAAATCAAAAAATAAAATTTTCAATAATACAATATCTATTTTAATTGCAATATTTATAGCTTTACTAATTAGATCATTCTTATTTGAGCCATTTAATATTCCATCTGGGTCAATGAAACCTAATTTATTAGTTGGTGATTTTATTTTTGTATCAAAATATTCATATGGATATTCGCGACATTCATTTCCTTTCTCTCTTGGTGACTCAAAAGGAAAGATAATAAAAGGAAAAATTTTATCTCAAAATCCAAAAAGAGGAGATATTGTCGTTTTTAAAACCCCACAAAATAATAGAACTGATTATATAAAAAGAGTTATAGGATTACCAGGTGATAAAATTAAAATAATTAATGGAGAAATTCGAATTAATGGATCATTAGTTTTGAGAAAGAAAATTGAAACTTTTATTGATACGCAAAAAAATCAAATTATTGTTAATAAAGGTAGAAGAAGACAATTTCTTGAATATTTTTTTAATAAAGAAGTAAAAGTATTAGATATTTATGATTTTACCGAAGCTGACAATACTGAAGAATTTAATGTTCCAGCTGATAAAATTTTTGTAATGGGGGATAATAGAGATAATTCACAAGATAGTAGATTTAATACTGTAGGCTTTATTCCATTAGAAAATGTTATTGGTAAAGCGCAATTTATATTTTTTTCATTAGAAAATTCTAGATTTTTAGAAATATGGAAATGGCCTTATTCAATTAGATACGATAGATTGTTTCAAAAAATTCAATGATACAAAAAAAAAAATTAAATTCTTTTGAAAAAAAGATTGACTATAAATTTAAAAATATTTTAATATTAAAACAATCTTTAACACATCCAAGTTACTATATTGATAATAATTCTTATTTAAAAAATTTTAATCAATTTGAAAGATTTGAATTTCTTGGTGATAGAGTATTAGGTTTAATAATTGCATCATTACTTTTTAATAAATACAAAAATTTTGATGAAGGGGATTTATCTAAAAGATATTCATACTTAGTTCAAAAAAATTTTTTACACAAAATTTCATTAGAATTAGAAGTTGATAAAATATTATTATACAATTTTAAAAAAAATAATAAAAAAATGTTAAAGTCAATATTTTCTGATTCTGTAGAATCAATTATTGGCGCTATATTTATTGATGGCGGATACAAATCATCTTTCAATTTTGTAAAAAAATTTTGGTCCCAATATTTAGATATCCAAATTTCAAATACACAAGATCCTAAAACATCATTACAAGAAATATCACAGCAAAAATCAAAAAAACTTCCAGAATATAAACTTATTAAAAAAAAAGGTCCTGCTCACTCTCCATTATTTACAATTAATTTAAATGTTTTAGACTTGAAAAAGATTACTGCTGAAGGATCATCCATAAGAGAAGCTGAGACAAAAGCAGCAAGTGAAGCTTTAAAAATCATTAATGAAAAAAAAATTACTTAAAATTAGTATAATAGGCAAAACAAATGCTGGAAAATCAACTTTGTTAAATGGATTAATTGGAGAAACAATATCGATTACAAATAAAAAAATAAATACCACAGAAGATCTTATTCTTGGAATACTTAATATAAAAAACAATCAATTAGTTTTTTACGATACACCAGGATTGCAACATTTAAAAAAAATTAATATCAATAATAAAAAATTAAAACAAAATTTGTGGAATGGCCTTAACGAGTCAGATTTAATAATTTATTTAGTAGATGTTAGAAAGTATAATTCAAATGAAATTATTAATAATATAAATAAGTTAAATGAATTAAAAAAAAATATTATAATTATTTTTAACAAAAATGATTTAATTGATAAAAAAGAAATTCTTCCTAAAATTAAAGAATTAAATAAAGAAATTAAACTTGACTCATTTTTTTCTATTTCAGCTAAAAAAAAATTAGGATTAACACTACTAAATAAATATCTTTTATCAAAAGCTTATAATTCTGACTGGTTATATAATAACAATGAAATTTCTAATAAAGATGATATTTTTATTTCAAATGAAAGTACAAGAAATGCAATTTTAACACTTTTGCATAAAGAAATTCCTTATAATATTAAAATTAAAAATAAAATGTTTAAATATCTTAAAAATGGAGATCTTAAAATTAAACAAGAAATTCAAATCAAAAATAAACGTTATAAAAAAATTATTCTTGGTAGAAATGGTGAAAAAATTAAAGAAATAAGAATAAAAAGTCAAACTAGTATATCTAAAATCTTAAAAAACAAGATACATTTATATATACATTTAACTACATTAAATGCAGACAAAATATAGAGGTATCTTACTTTACTTAAAAGTACATAAGGAAAACGATTTATTAGTTAAATTTTTGTCTAATTCTGATGAATTAATTTCTGGTATTGTCTATGGAGGTCTCTCAAAAAAAAAAAGAAATATTTTTCAAATTGGTTATTTTCTAGATTTTGAAGTATCATATAAATCAAATAGGCCTTCATCAATCAATGCAGAATTATCAAAACCTTTTATTTCAAAGATTATAAACGACAAATACAAATTAAATTGTTTAATATGTGTTACTTCATTGATAAATTTATCTATTATAGAGGGACAAAAAATAAAAAATATTTTCTATATTGTAGAAAATTTTTTGTTAAATATGTTTAATAACAAAAAATGGTTTGCTGATTTTTGCTCTTTCTTGTTTCAATTACTAAAAATTATTGGATACGAAATTGATTATTTAGAAGCAAAAAACAAAAAATATTTTGATTTAGATTTACTTGAATTTAAAAATGTAATTACAAAAACATCAGTTGAATTTCCCTATAATCTTTTAGACAAAAATAATGTTAAAATTGATACTGTTAATGTGATTAATTTTTTTAATATATTTGAAACTGTATACTTAAGAAATCATCTATCGAATTTCAATCTTCGTTTGCCAAATCAGTACTATTTATTTAAAAAACTAATTATTGATAAAATTAAATAACTATGAACAAGCTTTTCAAAAAAAATATTGATGATATTTTAAGTCAAAAGTATCTTTCTTATGCTATTTCAACAATTGTCTCTAGGTCTTTACCGGATGTAAGAGATGGCTTGAAACCAGTCCACAGAAGAATAATTTATTCAATGTATCAATTAAAACTTTTTGATAGTTCAAGCTATAAAAAATCTGCAAGAATTGTTGGTGATGTCATGGGTAAATTTCATCCTCATGGCGATCAAGCTATATATGATAGTTTAGTGAGAATGGCGCAAGATTTCTCCACAAGAATAAAACTAATCGATGGCCAAGGTAATTTTGGAAATATCGATGGAGATAATCCAGCAGCTATGAGATACACTGAGGCTAGATTAGAACATTATACAAATTATTTTTTTGATGGATTGGAAGAAAATGCCGTAGATTTTAAAGAAAATTATGATGGTCAAAACTTAGAACCAGAAGTTTTACCATCTAAATTACCTAACATTCTAATTAATGGCTCAATGGGAATAGCAGTCGGAATGGCTACAAATATACCTCCTCATAATATCAGTGAACTTATAGATTGTTTGATTTTATTAATTAAAAATCCCAAAACTAATTTTACACAAATAAATAAATTACTTAATGGACCAGATTTTCCAACAGGTGGAGAAGTAATTTTAAGCAATAGTGAGAAAAAAGAAATCTATTCTAAAGGGAAAGGTTCATTCATTATAAATTCTAAATGGAAAAAAGAAGATCTAAAAAATGGAATGTATCAAATTATTATTTATGAAATACCTTATCAGGTTAATAAAATAAAAATAATTGAACAATTGGCAAATTTTATTAATACAAAAAAAATTCCTTTAGATGATATAGTGGATGAGTCTGATGAAAATATCAGAATAGTTTTAAAGCCTAAAAATAGAAATATTGATCCTAAAAAACTTATTGAAATATGTTTTAAATTGTCTGATCTTTCAACAAGATATTCATGCAACTTTAATGTGCTTATTGATGGGACTATTCCAAAACAAATTGGAATAATTGAAATTTTATTAAACTTTCTTGATCATAGAAAGAACTCAATAAAACGAAAATCAGAATTTAATATTAATAAAATTAAAAAAAGATTAGAAATATTAAAAGGTTTTCAAATAGTTTTCAAAAATCTTGATAGAATTATTAAGATTATAAGGACTAAAGATGAACCAAAAAAAGAATTATTAAGAAAATTTAAATTATCTGAACTTCAAGTTGACTCAATTTTATCTATGAGATTAGGATCACTAAAAAAAATTGATGAAAAAAATATAAATCAAGAAATAAATATACTTAATAAAGATTTAAAATATTTAAAAAATTTAATTACTAATAAAAAATCTTTAGATAATTTTATATCTGAGGAATTAAAGAATATAAATAATGAAATACATTCTTTAATTAAAGAAAGAAAAACAGTTATTTTAAAAGAGTCAAATTATAGCTCTGATGTTAATATTGACGAATTTAAAGAAGTAGAAAAATTTACTATAGTAATAGATAAAGAATTTAATCTTAAACGTTTTAAAGATCATATAGAATTTGAGGATCTTAAGAAAAATAATAAAGACATACTTTATTCATCGCAACTTTTATCAAATCAAAAACTATTATTGTTTGTTTCTTCTGGAAAAGTTTTTTCAATCGATCCTAATGCTATTCCTAGTGGCAATTCAAATCCTAAATCTTTTATCTATTTCGTAGATAGTATGCCAAATGATAAAGTTGTTGGTTTAATTGATTCAAGTAAGAATAAAATCTTTGCAGCTTCAAAAAATGGAAAGGGATTTATAAGTTACATTGAATATTTTATTACTAATCAAAGAAAAGGTAAACAATTCTTCAATCTAAAAAATAATGATTCTGTAATTAAAGTATTTTTATTAGAAAAATCACACATAGTTTGTGTTACTAAATTACAAAAAATGTTAGCTTTTGATATTAGTTTAATTCCGGAACTACAAAAAGGTTCAGGAGTTCAGTTAATTAAAATAAAAGAAAAAGATTATTTATCTGATTTGGTTGATTTAAATCCTGAAGAAGGATTAACTTGGAATACTGGATCAAAAAATAGAAAACTTGATAAAATAGATTTTTGGTTGGGTAAAAGAGCCCAGTCTGGTAAAAAAATTCCAAAATTTTTTAATAAAAATTTAAAATTTAGCGAATAAGGACTTCTATTTATAATTTAATAAGTTTAAAAATATTCAATGACAAATACAAATCTAAATACCCAATCTGTTTTATCTATGAAAGGTGAGGGATATTACTCACAAAAAACTTTAGGTGCTAAGAATGCAATTGATAAAACTCAATCCATAATTGAGTCTGCATTAAAAGTAATACCAAAAACAGATATTTTAAAAATGGCTGATTATGGTAGCGCTGATGGAGGTACCAGTCAGGAAATGTGGTTTAACATAATAGAAAAAATCAAAAACTCTGGTGATGAAAGACAAATTGAAATTTTGTATACTGATTTAGCTTCAAATGACTTTTCCGTTTTATTTAGAATGATGCAAGGTATGCAAGGAAATTTAGATTTTGCATATCAAAAAAAATTTTCAAATATATTTGTTCATGGATGTGGAACTGGTTTTCATGAGCAACTTATGGCAAATAATAGCCTATCTTTAGGTTTTTCTGCTACCGCAATGCATTATGTTTCTGAAAGACCATGTTTAATAAATGATCACGTACACATGGTCGGCTCTAATGAAGAAGAAAAACAAAAATTTAAAAACCAAGCACTTAAAGATTGGGAAACAATTTTGTTAAATAGATCTAGAGAATTAATATCAGGGGGGAGATTTATTTGTATCAATTTTGGAATAGATGAAGATGGTAGATATTTAGGAAATACTGGTGGTCATAATATGTTTAATAATTTCACTAAACATTGGAAAAATTTAGAGAAAGATGGCTTTATTACCAATGAAGAATTTGTTAATGCAACTTTTACTCAACATTATAGAACATTAGATGAGTTTAGAAAACCTTTTGATGATCAAAATTCTGAAGTCACAAAATCTGGACTTATTCTGAAATCTTGTAAAACAATGTTTACAGATTGTCCTTTTAAGATTCATTATAATAATAATAAATCAACTATGTCATCAAGAGATTATGCAGCGTCATTAATTCCAACAATGAGAAGTTGGTCAGAAACAGTTTTTAAAACAGCTTTAGAAAAAAGAAATCCTGATGAAATTACTAGAATTGTTGATCAATTTTATAATTCATACATGGAAGAAATCTCAAATTCCCCAGAAGGACATGCTATGGATTATATACATATAGTAATGGATATACAAAAAGTCTAATTAAAAATATAAAGATATATCTTCATGTACAGATTTACAAGAAGCTAAATAAATAGCTTGTTCTTTATTTAATTTATCTTGTTTCCTTAAGCCAAATGTTTCAGAGCCTGTGTTAGATAATTTTATTAAATGGTCTAATAATATTTTATTACCTTCTAATCTCCAATTTTTTTCTATTAAATAAATTTCTTTTGAATCATTAACCAATGTTAGAGCATCATCTTTTTTATCAAAATTCTTTTTTAATAATTTTCTTACTTTTTTTAATGGTTTTTTAATTTCTGAAGTATCATTAAATTTATTAAATAATCTTTCAAAATTTTTTATTATTTCCTCAATCTCATTGTCCTCGTTAGTAATATTTAAAACTAATTCATTATAATTATTTTCGATTAATGAAAATTTTTCAGCATTTTTAAACAATTGAATATATTTTAATAATTCATTGAAAGAACTATCTACAGATTTATTATAATTTAACTTAGTTTTATTAAAATCTTTCAAAATAGCATTAAAATTTTTATTTTCATTTTTCCAATTTGAAGGAATTGTAATTCTTATATCTTCTATTTCATTTTCTAAATTATATATTTTTTCTTCTAACTTTTGTATTTCCTCTTGTTCTGTTTCAAGTCTAATTTCTTTTTTTATTTTTTCAATTTTTGATATTTTCTTATATATATTTTTTTCAATATTTCTTACTTTTGTGTGTAACGGTTTATAATTTAAAGAATAATCATTAAAATTATTTCTAGATATTTTAACTTCTTCAATTAATTTTTTTGAAATACTTATATTTTGAATCATATCTGAAATGATTTTATTTTGCTTTTCTGGAAAAAAATTTAAATTATATGAATTTATATTATCTATAATAGATAGAGTGTCAGAAAAATTTTCTTCATATTTATTATAAGAATAGTCTATTAAGCATTCTTGTAATTTTGGATTAATTGGAGGTGGTGAGACTTCTGAAGAATAATAAGATCTTAAGGGTAAATAGTTTACTAACTGTGGAAAATATCCAACAACACCTAGTCCAACTAATTGCAAAACTATGAATACACTTGCTCCTTTCCATATCTCAGTTGTTTTAATTGATTTTGGAGCAACACCTCTTAAATAAAATAATGAAAATCCAAATGGTGGAGTTAAAAATGAAGTTTGCATATTTACTCCAATCATCACACCTAACCAAACAGCAGTAACATTTGCAGATGTTTCAGCTAATAATATTGGAGCAACTATTGGAACTACCACAATTGCAATTTCTATAAAGTCTAAAAAAAATCCTAAAATGAAAATAACAGCCATGACTACAATAAATTGTGTCCAAAAACCACCAGGTAAACCTGTTAAGAAATCTTTAACTATTTCCTCTCCACCAAAACCTCTAAAAGCTGCAGTTAGCATAGCAGCTCCAATAAGAATTATAAAAACCATAGATGTAGTAAGACTTGTTTCAATCATGACATTTTTTAAGACATCATTAATTTTAAAAGTTCTCCAAAAACTCCATGTTACTCCAATAATTAAAAATAAAACTGCAATTATAGCTACAATAAGAGCTATAATTTCATTGTTTGAAGAAATATTTTTTATATTAAGATTAAAATTTATAACTATTACACTGATAACAATTAAGGAAAGAATTGTAATTATTGCAGGTGTAAATTTGTTTTTTTCTTTATCATATAATCTGTAACCACCCATAATTCCTGCACCTACAGCTCCAATTGCTCCAGCTTGATTTACAGTAGCTATTCCGAGAAGAATTGATCCTAATACTACAAAAATTAATGCTAAAGGTGGAACAAGAGACAAAAAAACTCTTTTAAAAAAATCATTATCGTATTCACCTTCATATTCTACAGGTGGAACTAATTCTTTTTTAAAAACTCCAATAAATAAAACATATAACATGTATAATCCAACTAGAACCAAACCTGGAAGAAATGCACCTAGAAACATATTTCCAGCACTAACTGATTCAACACTAAATTGACTTGGAATATTTGTTGAACCAGTAATATTTTTATAATTTTCTATTCTCATGTTATCAGCTGCATCTGAAGCTGAAGCTAATTGATCCGATAAAATAATTAAAACAATCGATGGGGGAATAATTTGACCAAGTGTTCCAGATGAACATACAATTCCTGAAGCAAGTGATTTATTGTAATTATTTTTCATCATTGCAGGAAGCGAAATTAAACCCATTGCTACTACAGTTGCTCCTACAATACCCGTTGTGGCAGCTAATAGAGCTCCAACAAAAATTACAGAAATTCCTAATCCTCCTGGAATAGGTCCAAATAATTGTCCCATACTTATTAGTAAATCTTCAGCTATTTTAGATTTTTCAAGCATAATTCCCATGAAGATAAAGAGTGGTATTGCAATTAAAGTGTCTCTCTCAACTTCCCAATATACCCCTCTGAAATTTGTAATTCCTGCATTTAGCCATTGGAAGGGACCATCTGATATAAAATATTCATTAGGATTTCCTTCAATTAAATATCCAGATAAACCTGCTAAAAAAATTGATATTATTGCAGAACCAGGAAGAGCAAATGCTAATGTATAACCTGATGCTAAAGCAAAAGCCATTAAAAATATTAAAAGAAAAAGAAAAAATAACTCCATTTATTAATTCTTTCTTATTATTTCTAAACTTCTTAATGAATAAATAATAAATTGAATTAACATTGTTAAAGCAAATATTATTAAAAAACCTGCCATTAGATATTTAATATTCATACCTTGTGTACTTTGAGATGTTTCAAAATTAATAATTGGTTGATTTAAAACACATTGTTTACAATACATACCTCTAAAAAAAATTGTTAAACAAAGAGGAATACCCAAAATTAAACTTCCAAAAAGATTTACTCTGGCCTTATTTTTTTCACTAAAATTTGTATATAAAACATCAACTCTAACATGACCATCTTTTATCAATGTATAATAACTGCCAAAAAGAAATAAACTTCCATACCAAAATCTAACAAGATCACTCATTAGCGTTTGTTCATAAGAAAAAACAAATCTCAAAATTACTATTTGAAATTCAGCAATAACAACAAGAAACGCTAACCAATAAAAATTAAGTGATTTAAAATAGTGTGCGAAAATTAATGATAAAAATAAAAGTGGAAAATGCACATAAGGAGCTCTAAAAGAGTTATTTGAAAATTTGATGTTCCAACTTTTACCTATTAGTTGTTCTAAAAATCCCTCAATAATTAATAAAGAAATAATTGCATCTATAATGCCAATAATAAAGACTGACCAAAATCCAAATCTTATTATAAATCCATTTAAATTTTCTAAATTATTTGCAAGTTTTAAATTATCTAAATCTTGATTTGTATAAATATATAATATCGGTAAAATAATTGCTAAAACATATAATAGAAATTGAATTATTGAGTAAGGATTTATTGTGTCAGTTAAACTAAAAGCACCTGGCCAATCACCAGCAAAAGTTAAGTAATTATTAATTAAAAACGCAAATATTATAAAAATTAAACTTAGTGATAAATATTTAGAAATATTAGATGTATTCATTAAGTTTTTAGTGGGGAGAGGACTCCCCACTAATAATTTTTAGCTTCCTAAAACTCTATTTCTTTGAGCAAAGAATGCTGAGTCAGCTTTTTTTAACCATCCGCTGATTTCATCTCTTGACTTTTTAAAGCTTGCAAGAATTCTTCCAGTTAACTCGTTACCTTCAGCAAGTTCTTCATACAGCTCCTCTGCAGCTTCACCCATAGCATCAATAACATCATCATTAAATTCTCTTAGCTCAACACCATGATCATTTACAAGTCTCTGTAATGCAGCACCGTTATTTGCATTGTATTCTGTTAACATCATTTCATTTTGAACTGTTGCAGCATGCTCAATAATCATTTGATCTGTCTTACTTAGACTTGTTAACCATGATTTATTTGTACCAAGTGTAATTAAAGTTCCAGGCTCATGACAACCTGGCCAGTAATAATACTTTGCAGCTTCATAAAATCTTGACCTTTCATCATTCCATGGTCCAACCCACTCAGTTGCATCTATTGTGCCATTAATAAGGTTTTCATAAATTTGTCCACCTGGCACACCAACAACTGAAAGTCCAAGCTTTGACATCATCATGCCTCCTAAACCAGGAATTCTCATTTTTAGACCTTTAAAATCATCTGGTGAATTAATTTCTTTATTAAACCAACCACCCATTTGTACTCCTGAGTTACCAGCCATAAAATTTTTCAAACCAAATTCATCTCCAAGTTCATCCCATAGTTCTTGACCTCCACCATGTCTGATCCATCCGTTTATTTCAGTTGCAATCATTCCAAATGGGACAGAAGCAAAAAATCCCCAGCCCGGATGTTGACCAACCCAATAATAGTCAGCACTGTTGTACATTTGTGCATTTCCGGAACTTACTTCTGTGAATACATCAAGTGGCCCAACTCTCTCTCCACCTGCATAGTGATTAACTACAATTCTTCCATCACTTAAATCTGATATTCTTTGAGAAACAGCTTCTCCACCAGTTCCTAACCCAGGATACCCTCTACCCCAAGTCGCAACACAGTTAACTTCAATTCTATCTGCAGCAATAGCTGGAGCTGGAAATGATGATACAGCAGCAGCAGCAGCTGCACCTATTCCGGCTTTTTTTATGAAGTCACGCCTTTTTAAGTTTTTTTTCATATGTCCTCCCGAGATTATATGAATTAATTAATTAATTTATTAATAAAACTACACAAAAAAAATATAAAATCTATTAATTTCTAATACTTAATAAATATTAAGAAAAATATTAAAAACTTGAAATTCCTGTCTGATTTTTACCCAATATTAATGAATGAATATCCTCTGATCCTTCGTAAGTCTTCACCGTCTCCAAATTAACTAAATGTCTCATTATATGGTATTCATCTAACAATCCATTAGCACCAAGCATATCTCTTGCATCTCTAATGATATCTAATGATTTTTTACAATTATTTTTTTTCAATATACTTATAGCATTAATGATATCTTTCCCTTGATCTAAAGCTTTTGCACTTAATAAACATGACGCTAATCCAAGATTTATTTCTATTTGCATTTCTGATAATTTTTTTTGAATTAATTGATTAGAGGCTAGAGGTTTTTTAAACATAATTCTATTTTCAACATAATTTTTAGCAATTATCCAGCATTCTGATGCCGCTCCCAAAACACCCCAACTTATTCCAAACCTTGCTTTATTAAGACAGCTAAAAACTGATTTCCATCCGTCAGTATTTTTTAAACATAAATTTTCAGGAACAAAAACATTATTTAAAATAATTTGCCCTGTAGGACTAATTTTTAAACTTGTTTTATTTTCTATTACTGATGTTTTTAATCCCTCAAAATTTTTTTCCAATATAAAACCTTTTATACTCTTATGATCTTTTTTTTCTTCTATTGCCCATATTATAAAAACATCTGCAATAGGTGCATTTGTAATCCAATTTTTCGTTCCATTTAAAATATATCCATCTTTAGTCTTTTTATATACTGTTTTAATTGAAGAGGGATCAGAACCAGCTTGGCTTTCAGTAAGACCAAAACAACCTATTTTTTTTCCTTTGATTAAGTCAGGTAAAAAATTATTTTTTTGTTCCTCTGTTCCAAATTCATTAATTGGATGAATTACAAGAGAAGATTGTACTGATATTGATGACCTGTAACTACTATCTACCTTCTCAATTTCATAAGCAACAAGGCCGTATGCTAGATTTGAAGTCCCTGAACCACCATGTGAATTTAAAGTTTGTCCTAATATTCCAAGAGATCCAAACTTTTGATAAAGATTTATATCAAATAGATTTTTTTTATTAGAATCAATAACAATTGACTTTAGCTCCTTATTGCAAAATTCTCTTACATTTTTTTGAATATTTGACTCTTCCTCAGTTAAGTGGCTTTGAATATAAAAGGGGTCAAACCAGTTATTTTGTCTCATACAATATTAGGCAATATCATTTTTTTAATGTAAATAACCACAAAAATTGTTATGAAAAACAAAAACATATATATTGCATCTGATCATGCTGGTTTTGATCTTAAAACCAAGCTATTAGAGAATTTTCCTAAATTTTATGATTTAGGAACAAACACTAAAGAAAGTGTTGACTATCCAGATTTTGCACACAAATTAACAAAACAAGTTCTTAAGAATAAGAAAAATATTGGAATTTTAATCTGTGGAACTGGAGTTGGTATGAGTATTGCTGCTAATAGGAAAAAAGGTATTAGAGCAGGTCTTGCAAGTAATTCAAAAATAGCAAGATTGATAAGAAAGCACAATGATGCTAATGTATTAGTTTTACCGGGTAGGTATATGAATACCAGTGAGGCAAAAAAAAGTATTCAGGCTTTTCTTTCTACAAAGTTTGAGTCTGGAAGACACAAGAAAAGGATTAATAAGTTATGATTTCAGATTTATTTACTAAAGGAATTAAAGAAGCAGACCCAGAAGTATATGGCACTTTAAGCCGTGAGTTAGAAAGGCAACAAAATCAAATAGAACTAATTGCATCTGAGAATATCGCTTCAAAATCAATACTAAATGCACAAGGTTCAGTAATGACAAACAAATATGCTGAGGGATATCCAGGTAAAAGATATTATGGAGGTTGTGAATTTGTTGATCAAGCAGAAGAAATAGCTTTAGAAAGGGTAAAAAAACTTTTTAATTGTCAATATGCAAATCTTCAACCACACAGTGGAGCTCAAGCTAACCAAGCTGTTTTTCTCGCTCTACTTCAGCCTCATGATACTATTTTAGGAATGTCTCTAGCTTCAGGAGGTCATTTAACTCATGGAGCAAAACCAAATTTATCAGGTAAGTGGTTTAATGCTATTCAATATGGTGTAAAAAAAGATGGCAATGATAAAGATCTAATAGACTATGATGAAGTTGAAGCTTTAGCGTTAGAACATAAGCCAAAAATGATTATTGCAGGAGCTTCTGCGTATCCAAGGATTATAGATTGGAAAAAATTTAGAGATATATCAGATAAAGTAGGTGCTTATTTCTTAGTTGATATGGCACATTATTCAGGTTTAGTTGCAGGTAAACAGTATCCTAATCCAATTGAGCATGCACACATTGTAACTTCAACAACTCATAAAACATTAAGAGGCGCAAGAAGTGCCATGATATTAACTAATCATGAAGATTTATATAAAAAAATTAACTCTGCTGTTTTTCCGGGATTACAAGGTGGACCTTTAATGCACGTTATAGCTGCTAGAGCAGTATGTTTTGGTGAAGCTCTAAAACCAGAATTTGAAAATTATATTAAAAATGTAATTGCAAGTGCAAAAGTTATGTCGCAAACTTTAGTTGATAGAGGTTTTAGAATTGTAACTGGAGGAACAGACTCACATATAGTTTGGTTAGATTTAACGCCAAAAGGATTAACAGGTGATAAAGCTGAACAAATTCTCGAGGAAGTTGGACTAGCGTGCAATAAAAATGCAATCCCTTATGATCCTAATCCTCCCAAAGTAACAAGCGGACTAAGATTTGGTACTGCTGCAGCTACTACTCGAGGTTTTAACCAAGAAGATTTTAGACAAGTTGGAAATATGATTGCTGATATTTTAGATAGTCTCCTTCTCTCAGAAAATGAAAGACAAGAAGTTTTTAATAAAACTAGAAAAAACGTAATTCAATTATGTTCTCGTTATCCAATTTACGATGAGGCATTTTAGATGAGATGTCCTTTTTGTAGTAACGAAGATACTCAGGTAAAAGACTCAAGACCAACTGAAGACAATACATCAATTAGAAGAAGAAGAGTTTGTGATCAATGTGGTTCGAGATTTACAACTTTTGAAAGAATTCAACTTAGAGATTTAGTAGTTATTAAAAGTAAAGGGCAAAAAGAAAATTTTGATAGAGATAAAATGTTTAGATCTTTATCTCTCGCACTTAGAAAGAGAAGTGTAGATAATGAAAAGATAGAGAAGATCGTTAACGCCATCGTTAGAAAACTTGAGAACTCTGGTGAAACAGAGGTAAAATCTAATATAATTGGCCAGTATATTATGGAGGCTCTCATGCATTTAGATCAAGTTGCTTACGTAAGATTTGCATCAGTATATAAAAATTTCAGAGAAGCAAAAGACTTTGAGGATTTCTTAGGTAATTTAGAAGATAAATAATTCTTTGTGTCTAAACAGAATTTAAAAATGATTAATCTAGCTCATGATATTGCTAAACAAGAATTTGGGAAAACTTTTCCTAATCCATCTGTGGGTTGTATTATTTCTAAAAATTCAAAAATTATTTCAAAAGCAGTTACTAGCTTATCTGGTAGACCACATGCTGAAGAGATCGCACTTTCTAAGGCTGGACCTAAGGCCAAAGGAGCCACTATGTATGTAACACTTGAGCCATGCTTTCATAGTTCTAAAAATGGTTCTTGTGCAGATCAGATTTTGAGATCAGGTATAAAAGAAATTTTTATTTCTGCTCCAGATCCAGATATTAGAACTAATAAAAGGAGCATAAATAAACTTAAAAAAAATAATGTTATTGTAAATGTTGGGATAGAAAAAAATAAAACCTATAGTTTAAATAAATTTTTTTTTAAAAGTTTATCAAAAAAACAACCATTTACTAAGGTAAAGCTTGCAATCTCTAATGATGAAAAGATTGCTTGGTCTGATTACAAAAGTAAATGGATATCAAATAAATATAGCAGAGAATATGGACATAAATTACGATCCATTAGTCAAGCGATTCTTACAACCTCTAAAACTATAATTAAGGATAATCCTAAGCTAACAATAAGATTAAAAAAAAACGAAATACACATTCCAATTATAATAATCGATAAAGATTTAAAAATACCAATGAACTCAAAAATTTTGAAATATATATCAAAAAAAAGAATTATAATATTTACTTCAAAAAAAAATAAAAAATCAGTTAAATTAACTAATCTTGGCTGTGAGATTATTTATTGTAAGATAAATAAATTTAAAAAATTAAATTTAAAAAATATTTTTAAAAAAATATATTCATTAAAAATTTCAGATATTTTAGTTGAAGCAGGAGGTATATTTTTTACTGAATTATTAAAAAATAAATTAGTTGATGAAGTTCATTTATTTAAATCCAAAATAATTATTGGTGAAAATGGTAAACCTGCTCTTTGGGGGAAAAAAATAAAAGAATTAAATTTATCTTTAATTATGCAAAAAAACTTTAAAGATGATAAATATTTTAATTATAAGGTTTTATAATGTTTACTGGTATTATTCAAGATTTAGGTTATATTAAATTAATCAATGAAGGTCTTTATCAAGTAATTACAAATCTTGATTTATCTGAAACTAAAGAAGGTTCGTCCATTTCATGCAATGGGGTTTGTTTGACTGCAAAAAATATAAAAAAAAATCAAAATCATAACTCAGTATTTGAGGTAAATATTGGGGAAGAGACTTTAATGAGAACAAATTTAGGGAACAATATTTTGAACAATAAAAAAATTAACATAGAAAAATCTGTAAAAATTGGAGATGAGATTGGAGGCCATTTTGTATATGGCCATGTTGATGTGATTACATCCTTAAAGGAAATTAAAAAGCTTGATAATAGCTGGGAATATAATTTTGAAAAAAATTTCGGTATAAATAACAAGTTTATTAAAGAAAAAGCTTCAATTTGTATAAATGGAATATCATTAACTATAGCAAATGTTAAAGATAGCTCATTTATGATTTCCGTTATTGAACATACTTTCAATAATACAAATTTAAAATTTTTAAATATTGATGATCAAGTTAATATCGAATTTGATTATCTTGCTAGATTTGTTTTGAATGAATAGTAAATCTCTTATTGAAAATAATTTATCTTCTATTGATGAAATTATAGAGGATGCAAGAAATGGCAAAATGTATATCTTAGTTGACGATCCTGACAGAGAAAACGAAGGTGATTTAATTATTCCTGCTCAATATGCTAACCCTGAAGCAATCAATTTTATGGCAAAATATGGAAGAGGTTTAATATGTCTTGCTATGACTAAGGATAGAATAGAAGAATTAGATTTACCTCTAATGAATCCAAAAAATATAAAAAATGATCTCACAGCCTTTACAGTTTCTATTGAAGCAAAAGAAGGTGTCACAACTGGAATATCTGCCGCCGATAGAGCACATACTATATCAGTAGCAATTAATAATAATCGTAATAAAGAAGATCTTGTATATCCAGGACATGTGTTTCCATTAATGGCTTGGGATGGTGGTGTATTGGAGCGTGCTGGTCATACAGAAGCTGCTGTAGATATTTCTAAAATAGCTAATCTAAATCCTTCTGGAGTAATTTGTGAAATAATGAGTGATGATGGTTCAATGGCAAGATTGCCTGAAATTATTAAATTTGCAAAAAATCATGGAATCAAAGTAGGAACCGTAAGTGATTTAATTAAATTCAGACTTAAAACTACTGCAATTGTTAAGCTTATCTCTGAAAGACCATTTGAAAGTGAAATGGGGTCTGGGTTTTCTTTAAAAATATTTCAAAATACTATTTCTGGAGAAAAACATTATGCTCTTGTAAAAAATATTAGTAAAGAAAATAAACCAGTAATGGTTAGAATGCATAGATTAAATGTAACTAAAGACATCTTTGAGGAAAAAAATATATTTGGAAGTGAAATCAAAACTGCATTTCAATTAATAGAAAAATCTGGATCTGGAGCAATTGTATTAATTAATAGTGATATGTCTCCAAATATATTAAAAACTTTTAATAAAAGGGAAAGACCAGATAATAAATTAGAACTAAGAGAATATGGTGTTGGAGCTCAAATTTTATCACTTCTTGAAATTAATAAAATTATATTATTAACAAATTCAAAGAAACGCATTATTGCCCTAGATGGATTTGATATTGAGATAGTTGATCAACAAAAAATATGAATAACAAAATATTAATAGTATCATCGAATTATTATACACAAATATCAAACAATCTTGAAAAGGGAACTATTGATACTTTACAAGAACATGGTTTCGATTACGATTTAATTAATGCACCTGGCTGCTTTGAGATACCGTATTTAATTAAAAAAAATATTGATAAATATGAAGGATTCATTTCTCTGGGATGTATTATCAAAGGTGAAACTTATCATTTTGAGGTAATCTCAAATGAAACTTCAAGAAAAATTATGGATCTTTCATTAGAATATAATATTCCTATTGGTTTTGGAATTTTAACTTGTTACAATTTAAATCAAGCAATTATAAGAAGTGACACAAATCAAAAAAATAAAGGTCGAGAAGCAGCTTTAGCTTGTATACAATTGCTTAAATAAAATGCAAAACTTTATCAAGTCACAAACTCGACTTGCTTTTATTCAATATATTTTTCAGTCAGAATTTTTAAATGCAGATGTATTTCCAAGTATTGAAGATTTCCAAAAACATTTTTATAATTCAAACATTGCCATAATTGATGAAAAAAAAGAATTTAAACTTAAATTTAATAAAAATTATTTAAATAAATTATTTAATAATTATAAAACTAATTTTGATAAAAATAATATTATAAAAGATATTAATACCTACAGCAGTATTGATAGAAGATTTGAAAAATGGGATAATATATTAAAATCATTGATATTTGCTATTATATCTGAACTAAAAATAACAGATGAAAAAAAAATTAAGATAGTTTTTAATGATTATTTAAATATTTCTAAAAGTTTAGTTTCTTTAAAAGAAACAAAGTTAATAAATGCTATAATACAAAAATATTTAGATAAAAATGAAATTTCAAAAAAATAAATTAAATGAAAAAAACATTATAAATAATTTTTTAAAAAAACTAAATTTTAATAAGAAAGGCACTTTTAACTTTGAAAATGATGCAGCTTATTTAAATTTAATCAATAATAAATATAAAATTGCGATTACAACAGATACTATTATAGAAAACGTTGATTTTTTTAAAAATGATGATCCAAAGTCAATTGCACAAAAAATTATGACTGTTAATTTATCCGATATATATGCAATGGGTGCAAATCCTAAATCCTATGTAATGAATTTATGTTTACCTTCATATATAGATAATGATTGGTTAAATATATTTTCAAACCAACTTAAAAAATTGCAATTACAGTATGGATATTACTTACTCGGGGGAGACTTATCAAAATCAAATCAACTTATAATTTCAGCAACTTTTTTTGGATATATAAAAAAAAATTTAGATGTATTTCAAAATAAATATGAATTTAATGATGATATATGGATTTCTGGGAATATTGGTGAGTCAAAAATTGGTTTAGAAGTTTTAAGAAAAAAAATTTTATTAGATAAAAATACAAAAAAATATTTCATAAATAAATATTTATTTCCAACTCCATGCAAACTAGGACCAAAATTAGCTAAATATTGTTCTTCAATGAAAGATATTTCAGATGGTTTAATAGGAGATCTAAATAAAATTTTAAATAATAAGGCAGGAGCAATAATTAATATAAAAAATATTCCAGTAAGTATAAAAGCTAATAAAATTATAAATAGTAAAAATAATATAAATTTAGAAAATATTATAAATGCCGGAGATGATTATGGTTTAATCATTGTATCCAATCCAAGATATAGAAAAAAAATTAAAAATATCGCTCTAGATAGTAAAACTAAAATCTCATGTATTGGAAAAATAATTAGAAAAAAAGGTATTCATTTCGATTCACAATTTAATATAGATAATTTCAAGGAATTTGATCATTTCTCCTAAAAGCTTGATTTTTATCATTGTTTCTGACATATCACCCAGATTTTAAGGAGTTTTTAATGACAACAATGCAAATTTTAATAGTTTTATGTGGCCTTGCTGCAGTCCTTTATGGTCTTATAACATCAAGACAGATTCTTTCATTAGACACAGGTAATGATAAAATGAAAGAAATTGCTAGCGCGATTCAAGAAGGTGCTAGAGCTTATTTAAATAGGCAATATATGACTATTGCTATTGTAGGTATTGTTATTTTTGTTTTAATTTGGATAGTATTTGATTTAGCATCTGGAATAGGATTTCTAATTGGAGCTTTTTTCTCTGGAGCAGCTGGATATGTAGGAATGAACATATCAGTAAGATCAAACGTTAGAACTACTCAAGCAGCAAGTAAAAGTCTTGCTGAAGGATTGTCAGTTTCTTTTAAAGCAGGAGCTGTAACAGGAATGTTGGTTGCTGGTTTTGCTTTATTATCAATTGCGGTTTTTTATTTTATTTTACATAATTCAGGATCTTTTCCAGGTAGGGAAATAGTTGCTCCTTTAGTTTCACTTGGTTTTGGAGCTTCTTTAATTTCCATATTTGCAAGATTAGGTGGTGGTATTTTTACTAAAGGTGCTGATGTAGGCGCTGATCTAGTTGGAAAAGTCGAAGCAGGTATTCCGGAAGATGATCCAAGAAACCCTGCAGTAATTGCTGATAATGTTGGAGATAATGTTGGAGACTGTGCTGGAATGGCTGCAGATCTTTTTGAAACATACGTTGTAACTGTTGTTGCTACAATGGTTTTGGCATCAATATTTTTTGTAGATAATTCTTATACAATGATGTTTTATCCATTAGCAATTGCAGGTGTTTGTGCACTGACTAGTATTATAGGCACTTATTTTGTAAGATTAGGTAAGAATAACAATATTATGGCAGCTCTTTATAGAGGGTTTGCAGTTTCAGCAATTCTTTCTGCAGTACTTTTATATTTTGTTACAGATTATGTTGTAGGTCTTGATACTAACTTATTTGTAGATGGGACTAATATTAATTTTACAGGTTTGTCTTTGTTCTTTTGTGGTTTATTGGGTTTAATAATTACGGGACTTATTATTTGGGTTACAGAGTACTACACTGGTACTAATTATAGACCTGTTCAAAGTATTGCACAATCATCAACAACTGGACATGGAACAAATGTAATCCAAGGTTTGGCCATTAGTTTAGAGGCAACAGCTTTACCTGCTTTAATAATAGTAGCTGGTATAATTTCTACTTACTCGCTAGCTGGACTTTTTGGAATAGCAATTGCAGTTACCACGATGCTAGCTTTAGCAGGTATGGTAGTTGCTTTAGACGCTTATGGACCAGTAACTGATAATGCTGGAGGTATAGCTGAAATGTCTAACCTTGATGAAAATGTAAGAAAAACAACTGATGCTCTTGATGCCGTAGGCAATACAACAAAAGCTGTGACAAAAGGATATGCAATTGGATCTGCAGGTCTTGGGGCACTTGTTCTTTTTGCAGCATATACTGAAGACCTAGATCATTTTGCTAAAGATCCATCTAGCCCTCTTTATGGTATTGAGGTTTCATTTGATTTATCAAATCCTTATGTAGTAGTTGGATTATTGTTGGGTGGTTTACTTCCATTTTTATTTGGAGCTTTAAGTATGACTGCTGTTGGTAGAGCAGCTGGTTCTGTAGTGTTGGAAGTGAGAAGACAATTTAAAGAAATTCCGGGTATAATGGAAGGTAAGGGTAAGCCTGAGTATGGCACATGTGTTGATATACTTACAAAGTCTGCAATCAAAGAGATGATAATTCCATCTATGCTTCCTGTATTATCGCCAATAGCGGTATATTTTATAATTTTATTAATTGCAGGTCAGTCCGCAGCTTTGTCTTGTTTAGGTGCATTGTTATTAGGTGTTATTATCACGGGTTTATTTGTTGCTATAAGTATGACTGCTGGTGGTGGAGCCTGGGATAATGCTAAAAAATATATAGAAGATGGTAATCATGGAGGAAAAGGAAGTGAAGCTCACAAAGCTGCAGTAACTGGTGACACAGTAGGGGATCCTTACAAAGACACAGCTGGACCCGCTGTTAATCCAATGATTAAAATTACAAATATTGTAGCACTACTTTTATTAGCAGCAATATCATTATAAATTAACTTTAGGGGGAATTGGAAATCTGTTGTTGAGGACCAACTCCCCCAAACATTTTTTCTATAATACCTCTTTTAATGACTTCATTTGGTGTTTCTTCTTCAATAAATTTTATATTCTTTTTATCTTTTAAATCATACACTTTTGATTTAATTAATTTATCACTTGGATCAAATTCAAAAACAAAAACATAACTGTAATTAATTTTTGTGCTAAAAATTGATTTCTTTTCTTTTTTTTCTGAAAAATAAAAGTATTTATTACTTATTGGATCTATATAACTAGGGACTCCAAATTGGTTTAGTAAATTTTCTTTATTTTCAAAATTTAAATTATCTAGATTATTTTGATTTATTATTTTTCCTGAATAAGTTATTTGATTTGAACAATTGTTTAATACAAATAATGATATAAATATTAGAAATAATTTATTCACATTATGATCTTACATTATTTTAAAAAAAAAGAAAACATTGACGAAAAAAATGCAAAAGATTTATACAAAAAAATTATACACAAAAGTAGCGTTTTGTTGAAAGAGAATAATTATTTTAAAGAAAAAAATTATAGTTCATCATTTGAAATTGTTTCAATTTTATTAATTTTTTATATTAAATTAAATATACAAAATAAAATTAAAAATTATAAAATAATTAATCAACATTTAATTGATATATTTATATTAGATTTAGATGAGTCTTTAAGAACAAAAGGAATAGGTGATATGTCAATTGGAAAGTACGTCAAATCATATGTAAAAAAATTCTATTTTAGATTATCAAAATTTAATATAGAACTTAAGGAAATTAATTATCAATTTTTTCAAGAATATTTGAAAAATTTTGATTTCGTTAATACCTCTTGTCGATTAGATGCATCAAAAACTATTTGGAATAGTTTAAAAAAATATCTGATACATATAAGTAAATCTGCATTTAATATCTAAATAACTTTAGTTTTAGATAAATTTATCTTGCAAAAATTATTATTTCTAATATGTGGTCAATATATGGCTGTCCCTAAAAGAAAAACCAGTAATTCAAAAAAAAATATGAGAAGATCTCATCTGGGTATTAAAAATATTAATGTTATTTTAGATAAAAACTCGGGTGAACCAAGACTTCAGCATAAAATTGATAAATCCACAGGTATATATAAAGGAAGACAGATTTTAAAAACAAAATCAAAAAAAACAAATTAGAAAATAATGTCTGAAAGACAAATTAACATTGCTATAGATGCAATGGGAGGTGAAAATAGTCCCTTTAAAGTTCTTAAAGGCACAGAATTGTTTTTAAAAAATAATAACTCAGTTAATATTTTATTGTTTGGTAATGAAAAAATTATTAATTCTGAAATTAAATCAAAAAAAATTAAATTAACAAATTATAAAATAATAAATACTACAGAAGATGTTTCTGATGAAGATAGTGCAAGTACAATTTTAAGATCTAGAAAGAATAGTAGTATTTATAAAGGTTTAGAATTTGTGAAGAAAACAAATAATTCAGGTTTTGTATCTGCTGGTAACACAGCTGCAATTATGATTTTATCTAGGTTATTAATAGGTATGATAGATGGAATTGATAGACCTGCTATTTGTTCATTGATTCCAAATCAAAAAAAATATTCATTAATGTTAGATCTTGGCGCGAATGTAACTGTTACACCATCAAATTTATTTCAATTTGCCATAATGGGATTATGTTATTTTTCAATTATTGATAAAAAATCAAAACCAAAAATTGGGATATTAAATATTGGTACTGAAAATAATAAGGGTTTAGAATTTTTACAAGATGCATCAGATTTAATATCTAATAGTTTTTTAAAAGATTATTTTATTGGTTTTATTGAGCCTAATAAAATAACATCAGGAGAATGTGACATAATTATATCAGATGGATATACAGGTAATATTATGTTAAAATCAGCGGAAGGTATTTCAAATTTTATTACTTCAAATTTAAGATCAATGTTTCAAAAATCGATAATAAATAAATTTGCTTATAAATTAATTGAAAAAGATTTAATCAAGCTGAAGGATCAAGTTAACCCTGAGAAGTATAATGGAGCAACCCTTATTGGACTAAATGGTATATCGATTAAAAGTCACGGAAGTGCAAGTCCTTTGGCATTCAGTTATGCACTTAATCAATGTTATAATTTTATTATAAATAAATTAAATACTCAGATAAATAACTCAATTAGAAATTTATGATTACAAAAAAAAATATTTCAAGAGATGAAATTGCAGATACTATTCATAAAGAATTTGGTTTTTCTAGAAAAGAATGTTTGGATATAGTTAATGATATTATTGAAATTATTATTGAAGGGTTAAATTCTCAAGGTTCAGTAAAAATTCATAACTTTGGTACATTTAAATTAAAGAAAAAAAATAGAAGAATCGGAAGAAATCCTAAAACTAAAAAAGAAGTGATGATTGAAGATCGAAATGTAATAACATTTAAAATGAGCAAAAATGTAATAAAATATATTAATCAAGAAAAATAGATGAAGAAGTATCTTAACATAAGTGAAGTATCTAAAATAGTAGGTATAAAAGAACATACAATTAGATACTGGGACTCTGTTAATCCTAAAACAGACAAAATAAGAATTGAAGGTATTTCTACAAAAAGCAAAGCAGGGACGAGATATTTTAATAGTGATAATCTAAAGAAATTACAAAAATTAAAGAGTTTAATTTATAACAATGGAGACCATAACCCTTCTCTAAATTTAGCCGAACAAATAATATCTTCAAAACGAAAAAACTCTAATCCTCCAAAAAATACAAATTTTATTAGTAACCTGGAAAAATCTGAAAGAATCCAAAAAATTGATCAGATTCTTAAAAAAATGAGGATATTCTTGAAATAAAATTTAAAATTTTTTAATATTCAAAAAAAATCTATATAATTCAATGTTTTAAATGCTAAATTTATACAAAAAATTATTAAAAATTAATAATTTTAAGTATTTAACTTGTTCGCCATTTCAAATATATGAAGCTCATCTTATTAGTAAGGAAACAAACTATAAGGAGTTTTTATGTTAAATAAGACTAGTATTATTGGTATGATTGCTGCGACTATAGCATTTATTGCTGTTCCAGCATTTGCTGCTGACACGTTTTTAGCAGGTGATGATTTTGTAGGTATTACGTTCTGGATTGTTTCAATTGGAATGTGGTCAGCTACTATTTTCTTCTTTTATGAAGGTATGAGAGTTTCGGCAAAGTGGAGAACATCAATGGTGGTTGCAGGGTTAATTACTTTTATCGCTGCTGTACACTATATGTACATGAGAGACTTTTGGGTTGCTACAGGTACTTCACCAACAGTATATAGATATATTGATTGGGTTTTAACTGTGCCACTTCAAATGGTTGAATTCTTCTTAATCTTAGTTGCTGCTGGTGCTGCTGTATCTGGAGGTGCTTTCTGGAGACTTCTAGTTGGTACTCTTGTTATGGTAATTGGTGGATATATGGGAGAGTCAGGAATGATTTCTGTTCTTCTTGGATTCATCATTGGTATGATAGGTTGGGCTGTAATTATCTGGGAAATATTCCGAGGTGAAGCAAGTCAAGCTGCAACAACTAAAGAGTCTGTAACTAGCGCATTCAATGCAATGAGATTAATCGTTCTTGTTGGTTGGGCTATTTATCCACTAGGATATGTATTTGGTTTAATGATGGGATCAGTTGATGCTAACACTTTAAACTGGGTATACAACCTAGCTGACTTTGTTAACAAAATTTTATTTGGTTTAATTATCTGGAACGCTGCTGCTAAAGACTCAGCATAAGCATAATTAAATTATATATTTTTTTAAAAAAACCCTCTTTTTAGAGGGTTTTTTTTATTAAATGATTGACTTAATTTTTTATAATATGTATTTGGCCTGCCATGAAAACATTTTCTCTTAAAAAGAGTGATATAAAGAAGAAATGGATGCTTATTGATGCTAAAGACGCTGTTTTGGGCCGTTTAGCTGTTTTATCAGCTAACATTCTAAGAGGTAAAAACAAGCCTGAATACACTCCTAATCAAGATTGTGGAGATAATTTGATTATTATTAACTCAGATTTAGTTCAGTTAACTGGAAAAAAAGCAGAAAATAAAATTTATTACAGACACACTGGTTACCCTGGTGGAATTAAAGAAACAACACCAAATAAAATGAAAGAAAAAAATAAGTCAGATGAGATTATAAAACTTGCTATTAAAAGAATGATACCTTCAGGTCCACTAGGTAGACAGCAATTATCTAATTGTAAAATTTATAAAGATTCTAAACATAATCATGAAGCACAAAAACCAGAATTGATTGATCTCTCATCTCTTAATAGAAAGAATATATTATAATTATGGATAATGAAGAAATTAATAATCTAAATAATCTTGATAATAAAGAAAGAGCTTATGCAACTGGAAGAAGAAAAAACTCCATTGCAAGAGTATGGATTAAACGTGGAACAGGAGAAATTAAAATCAATGGTTTGTCTCTTGATAAATATTTTACCAGACCTGTATTACAAATGATTGTCAATCAACCTTTAAGCGTTATACAATCTGAGCAAGGATATGAAATAATGGCTACGGTTAAAGGTGGAGGTTTATCAGGTCAGGCTGGAGCAATTAGACATGGAATAAGTAAAGCTTTAAGTCTTTATGACCAAACAAATCGTCCAGCTTTAAAAAAAGTTGGATTTTTAACCAGAGATCCAAGAGTTGTTGAAAGAAAAAAATCAGGTTTAGCCAAAGCACGCAGAAGTTATCAATTCTCAAAAAGATAAATTCCAATGAAAAATATATTTAATGTGGCCGTTTTAGGCTCTACTGGATATGTTGGCATGGAGTTGGTAAAAATATTGTCCAAACATGAAAACATCAATATTAACTTTTTAGGGTCAGAAACTAAACAAGGTAAATTTTTAACTAATATTGAAAATAATAAAGAATACAATAATTTACCTATTTTACAGGACAATAATAATTTTGAACCATCTTCAGCTGATTATGTTTTTATAGCCTTACCTCATGGTGTTTCTAATAAATATGTTAAAAAATTTTTTAATAAAATTAATATTATAGATTTATCAGCTGATTTTAGATTAGATGATTTTAATGTTTTCAAAAAATATTATGGAGATATACATGAATGTAAAGAATTGATATCAGAATTTGTTTATGGACTAGTCGAAATAAATAGAAAAAAAATATCAAAGTCAAAGAATTTTGCCGTCCCAGGATGTTATCCAACATCAATTTTATTACCTTTGATCCCATTAATTAAAAATAATTTAATTCAAACTGATAATATTATTATTGATTCAAAATCTGGTTTCAGTGGTGCTGGAAAAAAATTTGATTTAAACCAAATAAAATCAAATGATAATTTAAATTTCTATAATTATAATACTAATAATCACAGACATATTTCAGAAATTAAACAAGAGTTATCAAAATATATTATTAATCAAAAAATTAATTTTTCCTTTAATCCTCATATTCTTCCAAATTTTAGAGGAATGATATCTACAATATACTGTGATCTTAATAATAATATTAACAAGAAAAATATAATTGAAGAGTTAAAAAATTTTGAAAAAAATAATACATTTATAAAATATATTGAAGATAATGAAAAACTTGATTTTTTCTCAATACAAAATACAAATTATTGTAAAATAAAAATATTCGATCACCACAGTGATGATAAAATAATTATAGTTAGTGGAATTGATAACTTGATTAAAGGTGCTTCTGGTCAAGCAGTTCAGTGTTTCAATCTGAGTGCAGGATTAGAAGAAACTACAGCTTTGTTATAATGAAGTATTATTTTGTATCATTTATATTATTCTTTTTAACATCATGCGGTTATCCAGATATTGATAATGTTCCAGATTTTAACGATGTTTACCTCTCAGATGAGGAAATAAATGATTATTGTTCAAGTATAAATACAAATAAAATAAATATAGATAATTGTGTTAATGATTATAAAAGTAAGAATTGATTATGAATAAACTAAATATTTGTATTGCAGGAATTGGAAATGTTGGATCAGAATTAATTAAGTCTATTGAAGAAAATAAATCTTATTACGAAAAAAAATCCTCTTTTCAATTTAATATAATTGGCGTTTCAGCAAAAAATAAAAATAAAAATAGAAATGTAGATATTAAGAAATACAGATGGTTTGATGATCCTATAGAGATGTCTAAATTAAATGATTGTAACGTAATTGTTGAATTAATTGGTCAAGAAAAAGGTATTAGTTATGATTTAATTGAGTCAGCACTTAATAATAAAAAACATGTTGTAACTGGAAATAAAGCTTTAATAGCAAATTATGGAAAAGAATTATTTAAATTAGCAGAAAAAAATTCATTAGCATTATCTTTTGAAGCTGCTGTAGCTGGAGGTATACCAATAATTAAAACAATAAAGAATAATATAAACTTAAATAAAATAAGTAAAATATCAGGCATTCTTAATGGTACCACAAATTATATTCTTTCAAAAATGGAAGAGGATAATTTATCATTTGACGAAGTATTAGAAATAGCAAAAGAGAAGGGATTCACGTCTGATCACGAATCAAAACTAGATATTGGTGGATATGATGCTGCGCATAAACTTACAATATTATCTACTTTAGGATTTGGTTCAGTTTTAAATTTTAATAATAATTTTATAGATGGTATTTCTAATGTTAAAATCGAAGATATTAATTTTGCCAAGCAATTAGGCTATAGAATTAAATTAATATCTGAAACTTCAATAGTTAATGAAAAAATATTCAATTTTACTTCTCCAAAATTGATTGATTACAGTAATCCTCTTGCTAACGTAGGAGATGCATTAAATGCAATTAATATTGAAACAGACCATCTAGATAATCTTTTTTTAGAAGGACAAGGCGCAGGAGGTAAACCTACAGCTAGCTCAGTTTTATCTGATTTATATGACATATCTCAAAATATAACATTTGATAACTTAGGTTTTAAAGTTAATGATTTAAAGGAATTTAATAAAATTTCTTCTGATAACATAGTTAATCGATACTATGTGAGAATAATGACTGAAGATAAACCTGGAGTATTATCATCAATTACTAATCTTTTTTCTGATACAGGTATTTCTGTTGAAAAAATACTGCAATTACCAGAAAATGTTAAATTAGATAAACCAATTCCTATAATTATTACTACTCATAAAATTCAAAAAGAAATATTAACAAATGTAATAAATAAATTAGAAAAACTAAAATTTGTTAAAGAAAAAATTACACTATTGCCGATTCATGATAATTAATATTTGTGATATCTAATAAATCATTGTCTAATAAAGCATGGAAAGAAAAAAAAATTGATGACAATATTATTAAAACTTTATCACAAAAAAAATCTATTTCAGAATTCTTTTCTAAATTATTAATTTCCAGAGGTATCGATGAGCACAATTATGACAATTATTTAAATCCTAACATACTAATAGACTTTCCTAATCCATTTGAATTAAAAGATATGGAGAAAGGTATTGCGAGATGTATAGATGCAATAAAAAATAATGAAAAAATTGGAATTATTGCAGACTATGATGTGGACGGTTCAACATCTTTATCGATATTATATAAATTTTTAAATAATTTTACCTCAAATATAGTTTGTAAGATACCTAATAGATTATCAGAGGGATATGGTCCTAATTTGAGAATAATGGATGAAATGTTAAAAGATAATGTTAAATTATTATTTACACTTGACTGTGGAACCTCGGCATTTAACACAATTGATAATTCTAAATTTAAAGAAATTGAAGTTATAGTAATTGATCATCATTTAAGTGAATTTAAGTTACCAAAAGTTCATTCAATAATTAATCCGAATAGATATGATGAAGATAATAATAATTTTAAGGA
>CACEMR010000013.1 GCA_902560725.1 uncultured Alphaproteobacteria bacterium | reverse complement strand
TTGAAATCTATTAACTGTGATAAATATTTTTTTGATAGCTATAAAAAGCTTTTAAATTTATTAGAGTCCACGAATGATTTAAAAAAACTACAAACCTTAATAGATGGCGCTTTTAAAATTTTTGAAAACAAATATGAGCTTGAGATACTTAATTTATACAAATGCTTATTATTAAATAGAGAAAAAAAATTTAAAGATTCACAAAATATAATTTCTATTACTAATTTGAAGATTAAACTTAAAAATGATAAATTTTTTTATGGTAAGCTTTTAGATCTAGAGTCAAAAAACTTAGAGAAATTAAAAAATTATAATGAAGCATACAAAAAAGTAGAAGAAAGAAATAATTTTATATTTAACCTAGATGAAAACAAAAAATACAATGGTAACAAAATACTTGAAACAATGGAAAAGTATAAAAAATTTTACACAAAAAAAAATATAGAAAAAATTGTAAATAATTTAGAATATCAAAATGATGAAAATTTAGTTTTTTTAGTTGGATTTCCAAGATCAGGAACAACATTACTAGATACTATTTTGAGAACGCACTCTAAAATTAAAGTACTTGAAGAAAAACCATATCTTATAGACCTTCGTCATAACTTTTTTAATAATAAAAATAACGATCTTGTAGAATTAATAAACATTACTCAAAAAGAAAAAGATAATATAAGAAATGATTACTTTAAAAAAATTATTGAAAGCGAAGAAGATAAAAAAAAGATTATTATTGATAAACTTCCACTATCAATGATTGAATTAGGTTTTATAAAATGTATTTTTCCAAAATCTAAAGTAATTTTAGCAATGAGACATCCATGTGATGTCATTATTAGTTGTTTTTTTAGCTCTTTCAAAATCAATGATGCAATGGTTAATTTTCTTAAATGGAAAGATACTTTAACGTTTTATGATAAGGTGTTGGACTTGTTTGAATTTTATGAAGGTCAATTAGATTTAAATTACTTTATTATTAAATATGAAAATGTTGTAAATGATTTTAGTGTACAAATTAAAAACCTAATAAATTTCTTGGGATTAGAATATGAAAAAAAATTGGAAGAATTTTATATAACTGCAAAAAAAAGAACAAAAATATCAACACCTAGTTATAGTCAGGTTATTAGTCCATTGTATAGTTCCTCCATTGATCGTTGGAAAAACTATAGTAATTCCAAAGATTCACTAAAATATTTAGAAAAGTGGATAAACAAATTCAACTATTAGTTTTTTTTAATATATTTTTTAATCAAATATAGGGTTTTTAATATTCTACCATGATGTTGAGAAAAGTTTTTTCTTCCACTAGTAATTTTTGGGAATTGCTTAACAAGATCTTTTAAATACTTAGGTTCTTTAACTTTTTTATTCAATGTTTAAACAATCTATTTTTTATAAAATATAATGAAATTTTCTTTTTGTTGGCATACATAATATTTTCCTGATCATTAATTGAACCAGATGGTGTAGCAACTATTTTGCATTTATTTTTTTTTAATAAGTTTAAACTATCAGTAAAAGGAAAAAATCCATCAGAGGCACAAATAAACTTTTTATTTTTAAAATTTTTATTAAGACCTTTAATAGCAATTTCTAATGCGCCTACTCTGTTTGTTTGACCGTTACCTATGCCCACAGTTTGCTCGTTTGCTGCAAGCACAATAGCATTTGATTTTAAATGTTTAACTATTTTAATACCAAAAATTATATCATTCATAGAACTCACACTTACTTTTTTATGAGCTACTAGTTTGCAAAAACTTCTATTTATTTTTGAATTATCTATATTTTGATAAATTGTGCCAAATAATGTTGAACGACTTTCTTGTTTTTTAAGACTTATATTTCCTAATTTTAATAAGATTAATTTCTTTTTTTGAGATAAAGCTTTAACAGCTTTTTTTTCAAAAGATGGCGCAACAATTACTTCAAAAAAAAACTTGCTAATAAAATTAGAAAAACTTTCATCAATTTTTCTATTTAAAAGTACAACACCGCCAAATGCACTTTTACTATCGCTTTCATAGGCTCTTTTAAAAGCTAAGTTAATATTATTAGATGATGCCACTCCACATGGATTGTTATGTTTAATAATTATACATGTAGGTTTTGTAAATTCCTTTAAGCATTTAATACCACTATCTACATCAATAATGTTGTTATAACCTATTTCTTTACCACTAATTTGGTAATCAAATATAGAACTTGATGTGCTATTTAAAATAAAAGATTTTTGGTTTGGATTTTCTCCGTATCTTAATTTTTTTTTCTTATTTGATTGTTTTTTTAATTGCATCCATTCGTATATTAATTTGTCATATTCAGCAGTGTTCTTAAATGCGGAAGTTGCCATTTCTTTTCTAAAATTTAAATCTGTAAATCCTTTGTTGATTTTTAAATTTTGTATTAATAATTTGTATTCATATGTATTAGAAATAGTTGTGACATATTTGTAGTTTTTACTTGATGCTCTTAGCAAGCTTGTTCCCCCTATATCAATCATTTCAATGGTTTTTTCATGATTTTTATTATTTAAAAATTTTTTGAATGGATAAAGATTAATAACCACTATATCTATTTTTGGAATTTGAAGGTTTTTAAATTCATTAATATGTTTTTTATTGTTTCTTTTAAAAAGAATTGATCCATAAATTTTAGGATTTAGAGTTTTTACCCTACCGTCTAATATTTCTTTAAACTTTGTAACTTTAGAAATTTCTATACAATTAAAGCCAAGTGACTTAATTTTTTTACAAGTCGATCCAGTTGAAATAAATTTATAATTATTTTTTTCAAGATTATTACATAAATATTTTAAATTAGATTTATCGTACACTGATATTAATGCATAATTTTTTTTCATATTTTTTCTAATGACCATGTTTTTATTAATTTATTTGTATTTATAACACCTTTCATCACTATTTGTTTTGTTGGAATTGTAGTGTTATTATCGACCAATATGCTATCCTCTATAACAACTTCTTCGTCACATTTAAATAACCAAATATTCTCTAGTTTTGTTTTTAAAATAATATTCTTCATACCATTTGTAAAATTGTAACTCATACCAGGAGCAAGATGAAATCTTATGTGATAAATTATTCTATCATTAGTATTTCTAACTGAGATAATTGTATCCTTGCCAATAATTTTATTTTTATCATCTGATATTTCTATTTTTCTTTTAATAATTTTGTCAAATTTTTTCTGATATCCGTTATGAGAACCTTCAAAAAATGTATTTTTATTTGAAATATTTTTGTGGAAAGAAACATATTGAGGATATTTAAGATGATGATCACCTTCTCTTATTTCACTAACATTTGTGTTTTGAACTATAATTGTTGAATGAGCGGCGCTATATCTTAAATATTCAGGATTCCTACCAAGACTTTCAGATGCACCACAATTAGTAATAATCTTTTCACCTAAACAGCTAAATTCAAAAGCAAGAGTTCCAGCGCTTAGATTTTGTGAAATTTTGTTTTTTTTTGGTTGGACAACATCAAAAAATAATTTTTTGGTTTTACTGGAATAGAAAGCTAATCCATTTTTAGTTTTGGAAAAGCTTCTAGATTTGAAAAACTCTTCTTTGTTAAGAGATTCGTATATATTTTTTGTATAATTATTATTGGCCCCATTAAATAATGGAATTGATCCATCAAAATGAAAATATTCGTTAAGTAAAGATTTCATTTTAAAAATGCTTTCTTCTAAATTATTAGAAATAGTATATTTAAAATATAAGCAAATATTTTTTAATTCAGAAATATTGTTTAAAAATTTAGCATGCTCCAAAATGTTATAACTTTTGTGCATACCAAGACTATCAATTTGATTGTTAATTATAAGATCTAAATAATTAATATTTCTATCATTATTTTTATCTAATACAAAAATAGACAAAGTATTTGCAATTAAATCATATGATGTAATTTCATCAATATTTTTATGTCTAAAATCAAACATTACTCTATTCATATGAAATAGTATAATTTTGTTTAAAAGTTTAGTTTCATTAACAGTTGAAGATGAGTTTATAAATTCATAATTATATAATAAATTTATTAGTCTTTTTGATGAAAGATCTTCAGTCCAAGGATGTCCAATTTTTTTTTTATTTATATTAAACCATTTCAAAATACTAACCTTAGACAAATTGATTCCCAGTTTACCACCTAAGTTTTTTGAAAAATTTAAAAATTCAAAACTTTGGACATATTTATTTTTTAATTCATGAAAATCTTTTTTAAAAATAAAAGATTTAATTTGTTTATAATTAGTAAAGTCTAATTTTTTAAAATTCAAATCATTGAAAGTTAATTGATTATTATATTTTAAAAGTTTTGATGATATATATACAAAAAATATTTTTCTTAAAATTTTCATTTAATTCTTTTTAAATATACCGCAAAATAACCATCAATATTGTATCCACTAATCTTAGTAGGTAATGTAAACATTAAATTATCTTTTATTAAATTATCATAATATAAGTTTTTGTTATTATTAGAAAACTTATAAGTTGAAAAAGTACTATTTCTTTCTAGAAAATTTTTTATTTGATTTGTTGTTTCAATCTGGAGAAATGAGCAAACCATATAGAGAATTATACCATTTTTTTTAGTAATGGCCGCAGCTTTATCAAGCATTTTTTTCTGAAGCTCGACTAGATAATTAAGCTTTGGTTCTTCAGATTTAAAAAATATTTCAGGATTTTTTCTGATTGTTCCAACAGCAGAACATGGTGCATCAAGTATAATAAAATTGTACTTTTCTTTGTCATTTAAACTTGTGACATCATTATTAATTATTTTAGCTTTATATTTTAATCTTTTAAGATTTTCTTCAAGAAGTTTAATTCTTTCTTTATTTTTATCATTAAGAATAATATTTTCTCCCTTTGAAATAATTTGAAATGATTTTCCACCAGGAGCTGCACATAAATCTATAGACTGCTTCTCAATTATTTTATTTTCTATACAAGTGAGAGGAAATGAAGATGAAAAATCTTGAACCCACCAATTACCTTTTTTAAAAGATGGAATATCAATAATTTTTTTTCTTTTTATAAAAAATCCTGAGCTCTCTGAAGTAGGAAAAATATCTTCTTTAAAACTAGATAAATATTTTTTATTCTTAAATACGATATGTAAATCTGGTTCGTGAAAAAAAGAATTTAAAAAATTTTCTTTATAAAATTTTGTTAAGTTTTGTGTATTTTTTTGAAACCACAATGGTAAATCACTGTATTCAATATTAATATTTTTTAATTTACCTTTATCTGCTGATATTTTTTTTAAAACAGCATTAAAAAAACCATGAAATTTTTTTATTTTCTTTGCTACTTCTACTGTGCTATTTATAACTGCATAGCTTTTAAAATCTAAAAAAACAATTTGTGTTATAGCGCTGCACATTAATATCCTATCATTTAATCCAGGTCGTTTCTTAGTATAAATATCTAAAATTTTATTTGTATGAAAAAAGTATCTCATAGAATTCATAGAAACATTATTTATGAATGCAATATCTCTTTTATTGAGAGAATATACTTTATTCTTTATGAAAGAATTATCTATTGTTAGACTAAATTTGTGAACATCTAATAAAATATGATAAATCTTTATTCTTAATTTAATACCGTTATTCATAAAATATTAAAATCTATTTAATTACTTTTAATTTTAAATGTAATATAAATTATTTAAATATTGCTAATTTAATGAGAGGAAATTTAGAAACTATAGTTGGGGCTATGTTTGCTGGTAAAACCAGTGAGCTGCTCAAAAGAATATTGTGGGCAAAGCACCAAAACAAAAAAATTATTGTAATTAAACCAAGTATAGATAACAGATACTCTGACAACAAAATAATAACTCATAACGATTTAAGTCATGATTGTTATGCAATGGTTAATTGGAAGCAAACACTAAAAGATTTTAAATTTGAAAAAAATATCGTTGATGTAGTTTTTTTAGATGAAATTCAATTTATGAAAAATGATGAAACACTTGATAATGTCGAAAAAATTTTAAACAAGGGAATAGACGTAGTTTGTGCAGGTTTAGACCAAGATTCAAGAGGTAAGCCATGGGAAACATCTTCTATGTTGCTTGGTCTTTCTGATAAAATTTTAAAAATATACGGCTTTTGTAATGTCTGTGGTATTGAAGCTACAAAGACTTATAGAAAAAAAGAAGGTGGAGAGAGAACACAAGTAGGCGCTGCAAATATTTATGAACCAAGGTGTTTGAAGCATTGGGAGCCTCGCTGATCATTTATTTTCTCTTTCATCAATAAGGGTTTTAACTACAGAAGGATCTGCTAAAGTTGATGTATCACCTAAATTTTCAAAATCATTAGATGCTATTTTTCTAAGTATTCTTCTCATTATTTTGCCTGATCTTGTTTTAGGCAATCCGCTAGTTACGTGGATGAAGTCTGGCGAAGCTATAGGTCCAATTTTTTCTCTAATAGTTTGTTTTAATTCATTAACTAAACTTTTTGAACTATCTACTCCTACATTTAGAGAAATATAACAGTATAATCCATTACCTTTAATTTCATGAGGATAACCAACCACTGCCGCTTCAGCAACTTTAGGATGTGATACAAAAGCACTTTCTATTTCTGCTGTTCCTAGATTGTGTCCAGATACTATTATAACATCATCAACTCTACCAGTAATCCAATAATAACCATCCTTATCCCTTTTACAACCATCTCCAGTAAAGTATTTACCATCAAACTGTGAAAAATATGTTTCAATGAATCTTTTATGATCTCCATATACAGTCCTCATTTGTCCAGGCCATGATCTTTTTAGACATAACATTCCTTCACACTCACCTTCAAGTTCTTGACCATCTTTGTTAACAATACATGGCTCAATTCCAAAAAAAGGTTTAGAAGCAGAACCTGGTTTTAATTCAATTGCACCGGTTTGAGGAGAAATTAATATACCTCCTGTTTCTGTTTGCCACCATGTATCAACTATTGGACAATTTGAATTACCCGGTATCTCAAAATACCATTTCCAAGCTTCGGGATTAATTGGTTCACCTACAGTACCTAAGAGTTTTAGTGACTCTCTACTTGTTTTTGTAACATGATCATTACCTTCACGCATTAATGCTCTAATAGCTGTAGGAGCTGTATAAAAAATATTAACTTTATGTTTATCTACAATTTGCCAAAATCTTCCAAAATCTGGATAATTAGGAACACCTTCAAACATTAATGTGGTAGCACCATTTGATAAAGGTCCATATATTATATAACTATGTCCAGTAATCCATCCGATGTCAGCTGTGCACCAATATATATCTTCACTATTATAATTAAAAATATATTCATGTGTCATTGATGCATAAACAAGATAACCGCCAGATGTATGCATAACACCTTTTGGTTTACCAGTTGACCCAGATGTATATAAAATAAATAGAGGATCTTCAGCATTTAAAACTTCTGGCTCACAATAATCATCTACATCATTAAAAAAATCTTCATAAAACAAATCTCTTTCTTTTTTTAATTCTATTTCTTTATTTGTCCTTTTAATAACCAGACATTTCTTAACATCTGGACATGACTCCAAAGCTTTATCTGTGGTTAATTTTAAAGGAATAATTTTACCCCCTCTAATGCCTTCATCAGCAGTTACTACATATTCAGATTTGCAGTCCTTAATTCTACCAGCTATAGACTCAGCAGAGAAACCTCCAAATATAATAGAATGAATTGCCCCTATCCTAGCACAGGCTAACATCATATAAGCTAACTCAGGAATCATAGTTAAATATATTGTTACTCTGTCGCCTTTTTTAACACCAATTTTTTTAAGTACGTTTGCAGCTTTTGAAACATTTGTTAGAAGATCTTTATAAGTAATTTTTTTTGTTTCATTTGGATCATCACCTTCCCATATTATTGCAATTTTATTAGGGTTATTTTTTGCATGCCTATCTATACAATTGTAAGATACATTAAGATTTCCATCTTCAAACCACTTAATGCTAACATCTTCTTTTGAATACTTTATGTCTTTTATCTTTGTAAATTTTTTATACCAATGAATACGACTTGCATGTTCTTCCCAAAATTTATCATTATTTTCTAAGGATTGACCATACATTAATGAATATTTTTCTTTGTCAATCTTGGCATTTTCTAACCACTGTTTTTTAATTTCCATATTTTGAGATTAATTCTAAATTATTTAAATATCAATAAGTAATTTATACTTTTAAGCTAATCCGACATCTTTATTATTGTGTCCCACTCAATTTTCCTAAGTGGCATAACTGACAATCTGCTCTGTTTAATAAGAGCAATATTTTTTAGATTTTTATTTGCTTTTATTTGATCAAGGGAAACAGAATTTTTCAATTTTTTTACAGCTTCAACATCGACAACTACAAATTTTCCCATTTTGTCTGTAGGATCTTGGTAATGCTCTTTAACTACTTTGACAATACCAATAATACTTTTTTCTGTAACTGAATGATAAAAAAAACATAAATCATTTTTTTTCATTTCTTTTAAATTATTTCTTGCTTGATAATTTCTAACACCGTCCCACATTGATGGACCTTCCTTTACTTGGCTTTCCCATGACCAAGTACCAGGTTCAGATTTCAATAACCAATATTTTTTTGACACAGATAATAAATATCATCTACAAAACAAATACTCTACATAATCTTTATTAAATTGAATATTTTTCTTTACATTATTCATCTGTTTGTAATCTATTTTAAAATCATATTTTAGTAATTTATTTAATATTAATTTGTCTTCTGGTCTTTTTTCATTTATTTCTACCAATATTGATTTTAAATTTTTATTACCTAAAATTTTATCTGCTTGATTAAAAATTTTGTGCTCAATTCCATCTACATCTACTTTAATGTAATTGGGAATTTCCATATCCCATTTTATTAAAAAATCATTCAGTGATGTTGTAAAAATCCCTTGCTTTACATCAGTTTTAATAGGCTCTGATGTTTGCAAATTTGTTGGGTATTCTCCTATAGAATGATGTGAACCCCCAAAAGTAAACTGACTAATATATAAATTACTAAATTCTGTTTTATCACTAATTCCAATTGGATACGCAGATATTTTACTACTTAATTTATTAATTAAGATGTTTTCTATCAAGGTTTGAAAATTTTTTGACTCAGGCTCAAAAGAAATAACCTGTATATCTTTTATTAGTGCTGCATATAAACTGTAGACACCTATGTTTGCCCCAATATCAAAAAAAATACTTTTATTATCAAAGTTTCTTATCCAACTTATTGTAAGAGGTTCTTTTGTAAATAAAGTTGTCGCTCTTTCATGAGTTATATTATTTTTAATTGAAAAGCTTAATTCTTTTTTTGAATATTCATCAAATATTTTAAAAATAATTAATCTTTCTTTTTCATTTAATCTTCTTTTATAATCTTCAATATCTTTTATCTCGTTCACTTTTTATATTATATTTTTAAAATAGTAATTAAGCTGGATTAGGTTTCTTTCTACACCTTCAATATTAATTTTTTGAACACCATGATAAGTATTATTTGTTCGAGGAAAAACCAAAAGCGTATTAGGCAAAAAAGGAATCTTTTTAATAAGTTTGAAATACCTTTCATCGATATGTTTATTGTTCTCTATTCCAAAATCTATATCTGCTTTTTCATCCTTTTCATATAGAGCAGTACCTAATTCTTCCAAATCATTATTTTCAGGAATATAGAATAAAAAAGTAAGAAATTTTTTGCTAGTATCTGTATGAACTCCTAGTTTATATTTTTTAAAATCTTTTACTAATGACATATGTCCACTAAACTGAAAGTTGTTAACTCCAAAATTTTTCTTTTCGTATTCACTAAAATTTTTTATTCTATCATTAATTGTATCTTTAAATTCAGAGCTAATTACATTAAAAAATTTAGGATTTGTAAAAACTCCTACTAATTTTTTAAAAGTATCTCTTTTATTTATTTCAAGTTTATCTATATTTTCATTAGTTAAATCAAATACAAATCTTTCACTTGAATAGTCACTACTTACAGCTCCAGTTTTATTAATTGCAGTATATTTTGAGATATTAGGAAGATTTTCAATTAATTCTTTATAATATGAAATAGGAAAAATATTTTTAACATGTTTATACCAAAAGGGTTTTTTACAAAGTTCTGAATTTTTAAAATTTTCTAAAATTTCATCAATCATTTTATACAATCTTAAGTCTGGGATCTGGTTTAAAAAAAATATTAATTTTATCTTTATTATAATTTTTAATACACGCCCATGCAATCATTGCAGCATTATCACTCATCATTTCTTTTAATGGATAATAAAGTTTAATTTTTCTCTTATCAAATAAATTTTCTAATTTATGCCTAATATAATTATTGTTAGCTACACCACCCACAATAGAAACAGAATTTACAATGATATTTTTTTGCTTAAGAACATCAAGACCGGTGATTAATTTTTCAGAAATTATTTCAATTATTGTTTTTTGAAAAGAAGCTGAAAGATTACTAACAAATTTATCATTTATTTCATTTTTTTTTGTTAGTAAGTTAATGTGGGTTTTTATTCCTGAAAAAGAAAAATTTAAGTTTTTTTTATTAATTAATGGCTTAGGTAATAAGAAATAATCTTCATCCCCCAGTGTAGCCATTTTCTCTATTTCAGCACCACCAGGATAACCCAATCCAATCAATTTTGCAGTTTTGTCAAATGCTTCTCCAATCGCATCATCTAGACTTTCGCCTAGCAATTCAATTTGCATATTATTTTTCATTAAATAAATTTGTGTATGACCACCAGTTAAAAGTAAAACAAGGTGAGGATATATTATTTCATTGTTAAAACTTGTAGATAATATGTGTCCCTCCAAATGATTAACTGGAATAAAAGGTCTATTAAAATTTATTGATAAAGATTTTGTAAATGTTGACCCAACTAATAAACTACCAATTAATCCAGGACCACATGTTGCACAAAATACATCAATTTGACTAGGGTCTATATATTTTTTGCTGAATAAATTTATTGTCATTTCTTGCAGTTTTTCTAAATGAGAACGAGACGCTAACTCTGGAACAACGCCACCATGTTTATTGTGAATTTCTTGGGAAAATATAGTATGTTCAATAATTTTATTATTCTCCATCAGGCATATTGAAGTTTCATCACAAGACGTTTCTGTTGCAAAAACAAGCATATTATTTCCCGTACAATATTTTCTTCTGTGAAACAACAATCTAATAATGTTAAAAAAAAGAAATGAAAAAAATATTAGATAATTTTTATATAATCTCTAAGTTATCCCTTAGCTTTATTCTTTTAATTTGTCTTATTGGAGTATTATATATTCTTTATATTAACTATAAAAATGAAAACATAATTTCTACAAGTCAATATAACTTTGAACAAGAAATTAAAAAAGATATTGAAAAAAATTCACAGTTAATTGAAAAAATTGTAGTTGAAATAAAACAAAATGAATCAATATTATCTGAAATTAAAAATAATATAGATTTATTATCAAAACAAAATAAAGATAATAACGCCTCAAGCTTGAACAAAAGTATTGAGTTATTAAATAATAATTTTGATTTATTGTCTAATGAAATTAAAGATTTAAAAAAAAATCAAACTAATACATCTTTGACTAAAAACAAAGAACAATTGGATTTAATAGATAGTAATAAGAATGAAATTATAGATTTAATATTAATTAAATATGAAAACAATTTAATGTTTGATCAAGAACTTAATTATTTAAAAAAAATAATAAATAGTGATAAATCAACCTATATTGAAAAAATTGCAATTTTATCAACCAAACCTTACAAAGGTCATGAATATCTTAAAATAAAATTTAATGAGGAAGTAAACTCATATCTAAAAAAAATTATTAATACAAATCCAGAATCTTTATTTAGTAAAATTATTTTACCTTACTTAGAAATTTCTCCCACCTCAGAAAATAAAATAAGTAATGACTTAATTTTAAAAATTAAAGAAACAAAACTACATCTTGAAAATAAAAATATTGAAAATGTTTTAGTTAATCTCAAGAATGTAGACAATTATGAAAATATTTTTGAAGAAACTTATTTAGAAATAAATAAATATTTAATTTTTAAAAAAGAATTGCTTAGTTTAAAATAATGTATAGGCTTATAATTTTTGTTATACAATTAATTTTACTATTAACTATTCTTACTTTTATTTTTTCTAATCCATTTATTATATCTTTGGATATAGGGAATTATAAATATTCTTTTGTGTCAAATATTTTTGCTGGAGTGTTTCTTGTATTTTTATTTCTATTCTACTTATTAATTTATGTATTTTTTAGATCTAGATTTTCAGTTAAGAAATATTTTCTTAACAATAAATATAAAAAATTAGAAAGAGGTTACTTTCATTTTGTAGAGGCCATGATAGCAATTGCAAATAAAGACAATCGTAATGCAATAAAATCTCATAAAAAAATGAATTCATATTTAAAAAACGATCCTTCATTATCACTACTGCTTAAATCTGAAGTTTATAAAATAGAGAGAAAGTATGATGAGTTATCTCAGGTATATGAAACAATGATAAAATCTAAAAAAACTGAATCATTAGGTTATAGAGGTTTGATGGAGCAGAACTTAAAAAATCAAGACTACCATCATGCTTTTTTATATGGAGAAAAACTTTTTAATCTTAATCCTTCTATTGAAAAATTATATGAAACATTAATTAATATTGTTGCTAAAACTAAAAACTGGAATCAGTTAATTACAATAACCGATAAAGCATATGCAAAAAAAATAATTGATAAAGATATTTACCAAGAAAACAAAGCTATTGGATTTTACGAAATTGCAAAAATAAAATTAGAAAGCAATCTTAATGATGCCAATAAAAATATAACTAAAGCTCTTGATTTGAAAAAAAACTTTCCTCCCTTTATAAAATTACATTTAGAAGTTGTTTCCAGCTTAAATAACATAAGCAAATTAAAAAAATTAATAAAAAAATATTGGTACACAAATCCAAATTCTTTATTAAGATCAATAATAACTCAAATAATAATTAAAAATAAAATAGATGATCTTGTTTTTATTAATCAAATTATAAAAAGTAATAGTGATTTTGAAGAGTCTAAAAAATTATTAATATTTTTTGCTATACAAAATAAAAACTGGAATATAGCAAGAGAAAATATTACTGGATTAATTGGTACAAACCCAACAAGAGAGATATGTTTATTTATGTCTGATATTGAACTTGGAGAAAATAATGATAAACAAAAAAGTGATTCTTGGTTATTGAGATCAGAAAATTCACTTGTTGAAAATGTGTGGATTTGTGAAAATACCAATCAATCTCAATATGAGTGGAATAGTTTATCTGATTCAGGCTATTTTAATTCACTTGTTTTATCTAATCCAAAAATGATAAGTAAAAATATTATTTAAATGAGTATAAATTTTTTTATTGGTTATGATCCTAAGGAGGATATTGCATATAGAATATGCAAATATTCATTATTAAAAAGAGCATCAACTACAGTAAAAGTATTTTCTTTAAAATTAGATGAACTTATAGCAAAAAAATTATATACAAGAACAGTAGACCCACTTGCTTCTACACAGTTTACTTATTCAAGATTTTTAGTTCCTAAGTTAATGAACTATACTGGTTGGGCCGTTTTTTGTGATTGTGATTTTATTTTTTTAGATGATGTAAATAATTTAATAAAAAACTTAGATGATTCAAAAGCTGTTTATTGTGTTCAACACGATTACACACCAAAAGAAAAACACAAAATGGATGGTCAAAAACAAACCATTTATCCTAGGAAAAATTGGTCTAGTTTTATTCTTTTTAATTGTTCACATCCAAGTACTAAAAATCTTACTGTTGAAACTGTTAATAGTGAAAATGGGGCGTACTTGCATCAATTTAAATGGTGTAAAAATGAAGAAATCGGAAAATTAGATGAGAGATGGAATTGGTTAGAAGGCTGGACATCAAACCATAATCACAATAAGCCTTTCGCTGTTCATTATACTAGAGGCGGGCCTTGGTTTTCAGAATGGCAAGATGTTGAATATGCTAAAGAATGGATTAATGAAAGAGATGAATACTTAAGCAAAAAATTTAATTATCAAAATTAACATATTCTTTTGCTATATTAATATTTTTCAATTCATCTTTATCAATTATTTTTACTGATTTATACCAAGGGGTTTTATTTGTTGGTTGATTCCAATAATGGAATAATGCATGATTTGATGGCTTGATTAATATAGTATTTGTTCCTAAAGCGCCTGATAAATGTGCTGTGCTATTACTAACAGTGATAAAAAGATCAATATTTTTTAAAAATGCCGCCAAGCTATCTAAGTCATTAAATAAATCTATTTCTTTGTTTGTAATTATTTCGATATTATTTTTTTTTGTAAATTCTAATATTTCTGAATCGACATCACCATACTGTAGGTTAAAAAAATTGCAATCTTTAGAGTTCAAAACTTTATCAAAATCATAGAGTGATAAAGATTTTTCATTAGAATATCTATTCTTAAAACTTCTCCACGATATGCCAATATTAATTTTTTTATTAAATTGCTTAAGGTATAATCTATATTTTTCTATTTTGTTTTCATTAGCAATTAAATAATTGTCACATTTAAAATCCTCTTTTTTTCTTCTAAAGAATTTTCCCAAACTTCCTGCATACAAAACATTATCAAAACTTTTCAACTTATTATCATTATTTGATATGGAGCCAAGTTCAACAAAACTATTTTTATATTTTGTAAATGAATTTTTAAACAAATCTATTAATCTTTTATCACATTCTATTTTAGCATTTGGTAAATTTTTAAGTGTATCTTTATAGATTGTTCCATAAAGAATTTCGTCTCCAACCCCCTGTTCTCTTAAAATCAATATTTTGGAATTAACATCAATATTATTTTTGGTATAAAGTTTTTTTCTTAATTTATTGATAGTAGTATTTTTCTCAACGAAGTCAGTTAAGTTTAATCTGCCATCAAAATATGACCAACCAAGTTTATAATTTTGTTTTTTTAAATAAATAAATGATAATATTTTTTTAATATTTCCATCATTTTCATTTAACTTTAAAGCCTTTAAACTATAATTTTCTGCTAAATCTAAATCTCCTATATCAAAATAAGTTTTTGCTAAATTGTTAATAATAGATGGATTATCTGGGTTTATTTTAAGTGCTTTATTATAGTAGTCTACTGCCTTTAAGTAATCACTCTCTTCTCTATAGAAACCAGCTAAATTATTAACTATTTCATACGAGTCTTGTTTCAAATTATAGGCTTTTAATAAATATTCCTCAGCTTTTTTTGAGTTTCTTTCTTCATGATATATTCTCCCTATTGAATTTAAAACTGAAATATTGTTTTTATCTATTAATAGAGCCTTATTGAATATTTCTTTTGATCTCTTATTGTCCTTATTAGCAAAATAATTTAGCCCTAAAATATTTAAAAAATTAATGTTGTCTTTTTTTATTTCCAGTTTTTCTTTACAAATTGCAATTGACTCAGAATATCTCTTTAATTTATATAAAATAAAAGCTTTATCTTCGAAAATATTTTCATGATCATTATTTTTATCGATAATTTTATTTATTAAATTTAAAGCATCTAAATATCTTTCTTCCTTTACTTCAATTAAGTATAAATTAAACATTGATTTGATATCTTGCTCAGAATTAATTAAAAACTTATAATTAGATCTTGCTTCATTGTTTAAATTTAATGATTGTTGAATCACAGCTAAATTGAATCTTAATTTTGTATTATTTTTATTTTCATTAAAAATTTTTTTTAACTTTGTATATGCAATATTTTTATCACCTTCATAAAATTGTTTAAGAATTGAATTTATTTCTTCACTATTCATTTTTATTTTGAAATAATTTTATCAATTGCATTTATTACCTTTGATACTGATTCTTTAATATCAATGACTTTAACACTTTTATACCAAATTGAGAATCCATCTTTAGGTTTCCAATAAAAATGTGCAGAAGACTTTGCTGGGCGTAAAAGTATTGTTTTTACTCCTAAAGCACCTGCCATGTGGGCAGTAGAGTTATCAGTTGTAATAAAAAAATTTAAATTTTTTAACAATGCAATACATGAATCAAGATCATTAAATATATCTACATCTTTTAATAAAATAATATTTTTTTTATAAAATTTTATTTTATCTAAATCTTTTCTTATGTCCCCATATTGTAAATTAATAATTGATCTATTTTTCTTAAAGAGAGGAATAAAGTCACTAATAGACAATGATTTTAAATTTCCTAAAATATTATCTTTACTTTTCCACGAAATTCCAACCCTGAGTATTTTGTTTGATTGTTCAAGTTTGCCATTAATGGATTTTATTTTTTCTTTATTAGCAATAAGATAAGGCAATCCTGGTATCTCAGCTTCACTTTTTCTAAAAAATTTTGCTAGACTGCCAATATAAAAAATTTGATCAAATTCATTTAATTTTTTTTCATTCCATGAAAATAAACCTTCAGGGTAAAAAATATCTTTATTAAATGAGTTTTTAAAAATGTTTATTAACCTTTTATCTGATTCTATTTTCACACTATTAAAATTTTTAATAATATCTGGGTAAATTGAACTAAATACAATTTCATCACCAAGTCCCTGCTCTCTTAGAATCAAAGTATTTTTTTTAAAATCAATACTTTCTGTATTTGCTAATTTATTTTTAACTAAATTGAAGTTTTTTATACTCTTATGGTTCTTTCGTTTATAAAAGCGTGAGTCATAATACATCCAACCTAAATCTAAATTGCCAATATTAAGTTGAAAAGTTGAGTATGCATATTTTAATTCACTGTCATTTGAATTCATAGCGATAGATTTTTTAAAATAAAGATTTGCATTTTTTACATCATTCATTTTCATATAACACATAGATAAATTAGTTAATAATTCTCCATAATTAGGATTAATTGATAATGCTTTTTTATAATAGATTAGAGCTAATTCATTTTTGTAGATCAGGCTTAAAACATTCCCTAAGTTATTCAAAGTTAAAGGGTTTTTTTGATTAATTCTATATGCTTTTTTAAAACAACTAAAAGCTAATAAAATATTATCTAACTCAAAAAAACAAACACCAAGATTGTTGTAGCTATCTAAATAATATTTATTTAGTTTAATTGCTTTTTTAAAATAAGGTATTGCATCTTTAAAATTATTTTCTTTAAGATGTATTAATCCTTTTATATTTTGTGCAAAATAATCTTCCGAGTCAATCTCTATAGCTAAATCAATATATTTTCTTGCTGACTTAAATTTTTTTAAATTATAGAAAACAAAAGCCTTATCTTTAATAGCTTTAAAATTGTCTTTTTCAATTTTGAGCAGTTTATCAATATAATTTAAAGCCTCATCAAATTTGTTTAATGTAATAAGCAATTGATAATAAATTTTTAAAATTTCTTTATCATTTGGTATTTTTGATAAGATATACTTAAAGGATTGTGTTGCTATATTTTTTTCATTTAATTTAACTGCCATTTTCCCATATATTTTATTTATTTCAATATCATATGGTTTTATTTCATAAATTTTTTGCATTTTATTGAATGCAGTATTTTGATTTTCTGTATTAAATTCAATTAAAATTTTTGATATTTTATTATTTAAATTTGTCATATAAAAAAACCCAGTCTATCAATAAAACAGACTGGGTATAATAAAAGTAAAATAATATTAGTTTTTATTATCTTCTTTGACCGAATAGCTGAAGTAAAAGTATAAACAAGTTTATGAAATCTAAATATAATTTTAATGCACCCATCAAAGCTTTTTTTGAGCCAATATCTTCACTATCTCCGCCGTAGTACATATTTTTTATATTTTGAGTGTCATAAGCAGTTAAACCTACAAAAACAAGAACACCAATAACTGATATAGCAAATTGTAAAGCAGTTGATCCGACAAACATATTTACAACACTTGCAATTATAATGCCGATAAGGCCCATAAATAAAAAACCACCTAATTTTGTTAGATCTCTTTTAGTTGTATAACCATACAAACTCATTGCACCAAATGTTCCAGCAGTGATAAAAAACACTCTTGCAATTGAAGTTTGAGTAAATTCAATAAATACTGATGCAAGAGATAATCCCATTATACTAGCAAACAGCCAAAAAGTAATTTGAGCAGCAGATACAGACATTCTATTAATTCTAGCGCTTAGGTAAAAAACAAAACCCAATGGTGCCAGCATAACAATCCATTTCAAGGGAGAACCAAATAATAACGCACCAATTTGGGTGACTCCTACAATTTGTCCTACTTCATTGGTAACAATTGATGCTTTACCAAAAAAATATGCGATAAAACCAGTAAGTAACAAACCAATAGTCATATAATTGTAGACTTTAAGCATATAAGCTCGCAATCCTTCATCAATTGACGCTTGATCTACTGTTTTAGTAAATGATTTTTGATTAAAGTCTAAAGCCATAAATTCTCCTTTTATTAATTACTAATATCGCTATAAATCTGTTAATTTCAAGGCATTTTGAAAAAATAGTATGAAGTATAGAAAATTAGGAAATACAGATATTGATGTCAGTGTAATTTGTTTAGGAACTATGACATTTGGTGAGCAAAATACTCAAGAAGAGGGTTTCCAGCAAATGGATTACGCCCTTGATAGAGGAGTGAATTTTTTTGATACAGCTGAACTTTATGCAATTATGCCAAGAAAAGAAACATATGGTAAAACAGAGGAAATAATTGGAAATTGGTTTCTAGAAAGAAAAAATAGAGATAAAGTAGTTCTAGCTTCAAAAATTGCTTCCAAGTCTGAAGATGATCTAGAGTGGATTAGAGAAGGATCCAAAAGTTTGGGATTTGATAAAAAAAATATGGAAGCAGCAATAGATGGCAGTCTTAAAAGACTAAAAACAGACTATATTGATCTTTATCAACTTCATTGGCCTGAGCGAAAAGTTCCAAGATTTGGTATTCTTGATTTTGAATATGATCCAAAAGACAATGATTGGACTGCAATTGAAGAGGTTTTGTATAATCTTAATCGTTTTGTTAAAGCTGGAAAAGTTAGATTTGTCGGTTTATCGAATGAGACACCTTGGGGCATGATGAAATTTTTAGAAATTGCTATGAAAAAAGGACTTCCAAGAATGATGTCGATTCAAAATGCATATAGTTTAGTAAATAGAGTATTTGATATAGGTAACTCAGAAGTATCCATAAGAGAAAAATGTGGTTTACTTGCTTACTCGCCATTGGCTGGAGGAAGGCTTAGTGGAAAATATATAGGAAATAAAAAACCAAAAAATGCTAGATATACCCTTTGGCCTAGACGTTTTAATCGTCACCACACAAAACGAGGAGAGATAGCAATTGAGTCATACTTTAAAATAGCAAAAAAACACGGTATTCCCCCTTCTAAGTTTGCTAATTCTTTTGTAAACGATAGACCATTTGTAACAAGTAATATAATTGGCGCAACCAACATGGACCAACTCAAAGAAAATATTGATAGTATTAATTTAACTCTTCCTAAAGAAATATTAAATGAGATAGAAAATATTCACTTATCTGATCCTAATCCCTGTGTATAATTTTTTTTCTTAGTTAAATTATTATTAAATTTATAATTTTAATTTTTTCAATAATTCAGATACATTATCAATATAAGACCTATCCCATAAATAGACATTTAGTAAAGAATAATAAAGCTGATATATAAATTCATATTTCATGTAGTCACTATCAATGTAAATTCTTTCTTGATATTTTTCTAAAAAATTATTGTCGATAAATTTTGGATTAAACCATCTTAAATATGCAATTTCCATTTCGTTATGACCATAAAAAGACCCAGGGTCAATAAAACCAGAAAAACTTTTAAAATTAAATAATATATTTCCTTCCCACAAATCTCCATGCAACAATGAGGCTCTTGGATTTTTTGGAATAAAATTTCCTAAATTTTTTAATAACAATTCAATTTTTGCATTTATAGAGCCATCCATTGGATAAGAGGAGTTTATTAATTCGTAAACGTAACCAAGTCTTAAATCTCTAAAAAAATCTACCCAATTATCACTTCTTTTATTTTTTTGCTTTATTCCGCCAATTTGTGAATCAAAGTTAAGACCATATTTTTCATCTTTATTTGAATGAATTGATATTATTGCATTAAGTAAATCCTCTTCAGTTTTGTTTGGTTTAATTTCATTGTTTTTTATAAACGACATAATTAAATAATGGCTATTACTTCTGTGTACCTTAGGAAAAAAATTTAATTTTAGATCATTTAAAAAAATAAGATTTTTAGCTTCAGATACTATAGCATTGAAATCATTATTTTTTTTCTTATAGAACTTTGTAATAAGATCTTGTTTATCTGAGGTTGTAATTTTAAAACAATTAATTCCAAATGAACTAGATAATAACTTGCTATCTATAATTTTTTTATTATCTATTAGTTTTTCTATATGTTTACGATCTTCATTATCAATCATTAAAAATGTTTCCTAAATTTAATATCCAATATTTTCTCTCTTATTGTGGTTTATTTCCATTTCTTTATATAATCTTAGATAAATATTTTTTATATTTAATAAATGAAGAAATATTTAAACAGATTATATTAAATTACATTTTAATAATAACTGCATTTATAGGAGCTATAAATTGGAAATTAGAGGAAAAAATCAATAATTTTAGAGTAATTTATGGTTTCATTCCCAGTTTATTTGCATTAATTATTATTACTCTCAATGAATTTAATTTTTCTTTTTATAATTTAATTACTGCAACACTCTTCTTTTTATTTTCTCAATTAATATCTGATTATTTTATAATATATGCAAAAAATTCTAATAAAAAACCATTTATCGAATTAAGATTGCCCCTTACTTTGTTAATAGTTGCTTCTTCGATATTAATTATAACATAGTCTCTACACTACCTACAGAAAGATTAGCATGATTTAGTAATTTAAAACTATATATTTTTTTTAAATTTGTTAATTCAGCACTGTTCATTATTTTCAATTTCTTAAACAATGAAAATATCAAATATGGAATTGCTCTTTCATTTCCATCGGCGACTTTAATAACTCCCCCTATCTCTTTTTTTAAATCAATAAATAGAAAAACCCCTTCGGCACCACCTTTGCAAAAAATTTTTTTATTAGATATTTTCATTATAGTGCTATCTAAACTATCTGAGCCCCCAATATAATTTGGATTTTTAATGACTGAGTCAATTAAGACTTTAGTTTCACTAGAATTTTCAAATTTATTTTTATAACTCTTGATTAGATTCAAAAGCAATGAATTTATATCTTTAATTTTGAATGAATATTGAGGGGCGCTACAACCGTCAATTCCATAATTTTTAATATTAATTTTATTACCTGAAAATTTTTCAAATATTTCCCTAATTTTTATTTGATGCGGATGATTAAATTCAAGATAATTTTTTGTATTATAGTTATTCATTATGCAGCTTGTAATCATAGCTAAATGTTTACCAGCACAATTATTATATAATTGATTTATTTTTTTGTTTGATTTTAAAATCTTAACTGCAGCTTTTTGATTTAATGGATAATGAGTACCACATTGCAAATTTTTTATATTAAACTTTATCTTTTCAGCCCATTTTTCCAACTCTTTTAAATGATAGGACTCACCTCTATGAGATGAACAGCTTAATGCGATAATTTTTGAACTAAGTTTAAATTTATTTATAGCATTTGAATTAATAAAGGGAATCGCCTGAAAAATTTTTATTGAAGATCTTGGATATATGAAGTCATTTTCATTTCCACTGTTGATTAGAGTTTTTCCATTTAAATCTTTTATCAGCAGTTTTATTTTGTGATAACTTTCGACAATATTTGCTCTTTTGAAATTTGTTTTTATTAATCTCACTTGTTTATTATAAAACAAGTTTTAGTAAATTACTTAAAAAAAGATTTTATAAAAGTAAATAGGTTTAAGAAAGATCCAAATCTACCAAAAAATATTACTTCCTTTTCAGTAATTGTTAAGCAAATACATCCTTCGTCTTTACATGCAATTGGTGTATGCTTAATTTTTTGATCGTTGATTTGCATATCGCCTTTATTGTACTTGCCATACTCATCACAAAAGCTACCATTTAAAACTAATATGTATTCCTGGCCTCCGTGTGAATGAAGAGGAACAGATGCCCCAGGATCCATTTTAATAAGTTTAAGTTCATTTTCATCAGAAACTTTAGGGTTAAATTCTTTGAAGCCTTTATAAACTTGTTTCCATTTAATTTGGTTTAATGGACCAACAAGCTTAGATATGGGGCTTACATCAGCATAGATCTCATTTGTATCATTTTTTTCATTTTTTAAACAATCGGTATATTTGAGTTTTGTAACAGGTATGTTATCGTTGTTTAATAAATCTTCACCAAGCATGGCTTCAAATGTAGAATTTATATTTGATGCTTTTGAATTTAAATACAAATATGTGGAAGCAAATACCGACTTTGAAAAACCTAGGGAACCAGAGGCATAATCAAAAATAAGCTGGTTTTTAACTAATGTACCGTTCATAACAATCTCTGCATTTTTATTAATATATTTCTTATTCTTGATTTAACTGTGCCCAAAGGAATTTCAAGCTCCTCTGCAATTTTTTTATGACTTTTGTTTTCAAAAAAGTTCATTTTGATCATTTTTCGCTGATCTTGGTTGAGTTCCTTATTGATCCTATTTACCTGTTCAGCGGCTTCTTTTCTGGATAATTTATCTTCATCACCATTTTCATACAAAAACTCCCTTATATCATCATCATTGACATTAATTTTTGCGGTTTTCCTGAAAAAATCGACTTTTTTATTTCTTGCAATGGTATAAACCCAAGTAGTAACTGCAGATTTAGAAGAATCATACCTATCAGATTTTGACCATATAATGCTCATAACCTCTTGTGTTAATTCTTCTGAAATGTCAGCAGAAAGACCATTTTGTATAAAATATGCCTTTAATTTAGGGGCTAAAAAATCAAATAAATTTGAAAATGCTATTTGGTCGCGGTCATTCTTAACTTTGACCATTAATTCGGAAAGTTTAGATTTATCCATGTTTAATTTTTACTACTTACCTTTAATCACTCTTAACTAATTGTGTAAGATATACTAAAAGGTGAAATAGATGAAAATATTTTTAGGACTTTTTTTCTCACTTTGCACTTTTTTTTCATTCCAAGCAATAACTCTTGAAAAAGGAAAATGGAGTTTTGTAAAAACAGATGAGTACTGTTACATAGGAAGTTTAGCTATACAAAGTGATTTATCACCTGAAAAAAATAGAGGTGAATTTTATATTCTTGTTTATAAGAACATTGGGACCGCAGAAACCGTAATTCAAATCGAAGCAGGTTATGATTATAAAATTGGACCAGACATAAATGTAAATATAGACGGAGGAAATTACATTTTTTATACAAATGTAGATGTACCAAGTGCTGCATGGACAGAAGAAGATAATAAAGTAATTTTTGCTATGAAAAAGGGTTTAGATTTAGTTGTAACAGGTGAATCTTCAAGAGGTACTGTTACCAATGATACTTACACACTGAAAGGTTTTACTTCTGCATTTAACAAATTAATTGAAGACTGTTGATGAAGAAAATCGTTTTAGCTTATTCTGGCGGTTTGGATACCAGCGTTATTCTTAAATGGTTACAGAATACTTATAATTGTCCCGTTGTTACTTTCACTGCCGATATCGGTCAAGGAGAAGAACTTAAACCTGTAGAAAAAAAAGCACAAAGTCTTGGAGTAGAAGAGATTTACATTGAAAATTTACAAGAAGAATTTGTTAGAGATTATGTATTTCCAATGTTTAGAGCAAATACTATCTATGAAGGAAATTATTTGCTAGGTACAGCTATTGCACGACCACTCATTGCAAAAAGACAAATAGAGATTGCGAAAGAAGTTGGCGCAGACGCAGTTGCACATGGAGCAACTGGTAAGGGAAATGATCAGGTTAGATTTGAGCTTGGATACTATGCAAATAATCCAAAAATTAAAGTTATTTCACCTTGGAGAGATTGGGAATTTGAAACTAGAAATGATTTAATTAAATTTGCTGAGTTAAATCAAATTCCTGTTACTAAAGACAAGTTAGGTGAGCCACCTTTTAGTACAGATGCCAATATACTCCATACATCCTCAGAGGGAAAAATTTTAGAGGATCCGTGGATTGAGCCACCTGAATATATATTCACTAGAGTAAAAGATCTATTGGAAACACCAGATGATCCTGAAACTATAACTATTGAGTTTGAAAAAGGTGATCCCATCAAATTAGATGGAAAAAAACTTAAGCCACATGAGATACTATCAAAACTCAACAAAATTGCTGAAAAACATGGCGTTGGAAGAGTGGATATAGTTGAAAATAGATTTGTTGGTATGAAGTCCAGGGGTGTTTATGAAACACCAGGTGGTACAATTTTGATACATGCACACAGAGCAATTGAAAGTATAACACTAGACAGAGGTGAAGCTCATTTAAAAGATGAAATAATGCCAAAATATGCAGAGATTATATATAACGGTTTATGGTTCTCTTCAGAAAGATACGCAATACAAAAACTAATTGACTCAACACAAAAAAAAGTAAGTGGGGATGTAAAAATTAAAATTTTTAAAGGAAATGTAATTGTACTTGGTAGAAAATCTCAAAACAGTTTATATAATAATAGTCTAGTTTCTTTTGATGAGAAGGGCGACTATGATCAAAAAGATGCAGAAGGATTTATTAAAATTAATTCTATTCGTCTTAAAAACTTAAAATAACTTGAATTATTTAAAATATATATCTCAATTATGAAAAAAATTTTTGTCACTACTTTTAACAAAAAATTGTATGAAAAATATGCATATAAACTAATTGATACATACTTAAATACGAACCAATTAATCCCTTTGTATTGTTATGTAGAGGATGAAATAGATCAATATCCAAAAAATAAAAATATACACTTTATTAATATTTATTCGTCTCAACCTGAATGTTATAATTTTGTGAAAAGAAATTTTGAAAGACACAAGAAACTAGCTGAAGCAAGTTTTCTTTTAGATGCTTGTAGATTTTCTTATAAAGTTTTTTCTCAAAGTGATTCAAGAAAATATGCTGATAGTATATTTTATATAGATAGTGATATAGAATTTATAAAATCAATACCTGAAGATTGGTTTGACTTATGTTTACCTTCAGATACTTTTTTAACTCTTCATGAAAGAATAAATTTTTACACTGAAACTGGTTTTTTAGCTTTTAATAATAAACTTTTAAATCAAAAAGGTGAAAGTATATCTAATGAATTTTTCAATCTTTATACAAGACTGTATATTTATGATTTAATCTATGCATTACCAGCATTTACTGATTGTCATGCTCTTGATGCAACCAGGTGGAGATTTAAATTTTTGCATCAAAAAGTTTTAGAATACTCAAATTACAAAGAAAAAATTTTAGAAGTGAATTCTGATAGTTATAAGACCAATGTTAGTGATAGTGAATTGCTTAAACCTTACATTATACATAACAAAGGTTACAAAGGTTTAAATACAAGATAGGATTTTTATTATTATTTTATAGAATTTTTAAAAGCTATTGTTGTGTTACGAAGTAAGCAAGATATAGTCATTGGGCCAACGCCTCCTGGAACAGGAGTTATTGCAGAAGCTTTTTTCTCACATTCTGAAAAACTCACATCACCAACAAGTTTATTTTTAATCTCGCCATTAATTTCTTTTTGTATTCGATTTATACCTACATCAATTATTATCGCTCCATTTTTTATCCAATTACCCCTAACAATTTCCGGCCTTCCTACTGCGGCTACCAAAATGTCAGCTTCATTGCATAACTCAGGTAAGTTTACAGTTTTGGAATGCGCAATTGTAACTGTACATGATTCCTTTAGTAATAATTGAGCCATAGGCTTTCCAACAATGTTTGATCTGCCTATTACAATTGCATGTTTTCCTTTTAAATCAATGTTTAGACCTTTGAGCATAATTAGACATCCATAGGGCGTGCATGGTATTAATAAATTATCATCATTTTTTGAACTGATAGACAGCTTACCAACATTTAATGGATGAAATCCATCAGCATCTTTACTAGGATCAATACTATCCAGAATAGTTTGTTCATTCATATGATTAGGAAGAGGAAGTTGTACTAAAATTCCATTAACATTTTCTTGATTATTAAGTTTATGTATTAGAGAAATTAATTCTTCTTGTGTTGTTTTATCTTCTAGGTGATGATCAATAATAGAAATACCTACCTCTAAAGCGCTTTTTGTTTTAGCCTTAACATAAACACTACTTGCCGCCACATTTCCAACCTGTACCACAGCTAATCCAGGAACCTTATTATGTTTTTCTTTTAATTGAGATATTTCTTTTTTTAAATCATCTCTTAGATTTTGAGCTATTAATTTGCCATCTATTATCTTTGTCATTATTACCTTGGCCAGTATTCAATCAGTAAACTTTTTATAAACCAGAGCCCAAGATAAACTATGATAGGTGAAAAATCTACACTCCCAAAGCTTGGTAAGTATTTTCTAACTATATTAAGACTTGGTTCACATAGACGGTACATAGAATCCATCAAGGTAAAAACTAATCTATTTGATGCATTAATAATATTAAAATTTAAAAGCCATGTACCTATAATATAGACTATTAAAATAAACTGATATAAATTTATTAGTTGTATTATTAATCCAAGTAGTGAATTCATTTATAACTACTTCATAAGGCTTTAATTCAAAAAAGTAAATTGTGATATTCTAAAAATTAACATCTTTTAGCAAAAAATAATCTTCTTCATAAATCTTTTTAATTTTATTTATCTGATCAGAATTTAAATTAACATTTATTTTTTTTCCGCCAGTTTGTATCCATGGGAATCTAATATTTTGTCCAAAAAATTTATTAATATTATTTATAAAATCAGACAAATCATTTGTTTTACCTATAAAGCTAAAATAACTTAAGTCATTACCCAGCCAATAAGTTTGAGGTAAAAAATGTTTGTTTTCTATTAAATTATTTTCAAGTTTTTCAATTACTTGGTCAATTGAATGATTAAAAAAATTTTTATCTTTGTGAAACATAATACGATTTTTGTATGTAGAAATAAATCTCTTTATTGGATCTCTAACAATGCAGCACTTAATATCAACATTCATTTTTTTAAATTTAGTAAAAGGAGGTAGAAAACCTATAAGATCATTTTTATTATTTAAATTATTTCTCATTTCTTTTGTTATTAAATATCTTGGCATATCGTCTTCAAGAAAATAGAATTTATTTTCTAAGCCCAAATGTTTTAATAAAAAAAGTTTAGTTGATGAATTTGCATTTTTTGCTACTGGATAAAAAACAAGTCTTTGACTTGTTAATTTATTTGTAAAAACAGCATAGTCACTGGTGTGTTTCATATAATATTTACTAATCTTTATACTATTAAGATGCATATTAGTTTAATATAATATTTATATAATGTGCGGACTTGCAGGAATAATTTTTAGTAAATTGAAAGATAAGAGTTTATTGAAAAACTCAATTGTTGAAATGAGCTCTCTTATTCAGCACAGGGGGCCAGATCAAAATGGTTTTTTAGAATTTCAAAATTTATTTTTATCTCATCTTAGATATGCTGTTATGGATCCAAGAAATTTAGGGAGACAACCAATGTCCGTCGACGATAGATATTCAATAATATTTAATGGAGAAGTTTATAATTATAAAGAAATAAGAAAAAAATTAATTAATAAAGGTTATAAATTTTATTCCAATAGCGATACAGAAGTAGCTTTAAACTCTTTTAAAGAATGGGGAATAGGATCTTTCGATTTATTTAATGGTGATTGGATAATATGTATTTTAGATAAAGTTAAAAAGAATATTATAATAGCAAAAGATGGGTTGGGAACTAAACCAATTTATGTATTGAAAGACAAAGATATTATTAGTTTTTGTTCTGAAATAAAAGGTTTTAGAGCCTTGGGTTCGATTGACTTTAATTACGACACAATTGGCATGTCACAACTTTCTGTCTATAATATAAATTCTACTAAATTTAAAAATATTTCACAAATAAAACCAGGATGGTACTTAGATATTAGTTTAAACAATCTTGCAATTTCAGAAAAACAGTGGTTTTATCCACTAAAGAACTTATTTTCCATTCATCCAGATTATGAAACTAACAAACTAGAACTTAAGCAAAAGTTACATGATGCTGTTAAATTAAGATTAGATGCTGATTTAAAAATAGGAACTTCATTAAGTGGTGGAATAGATTCATCTATTATATTTACAATTTTAAATGAATTAGAGTTTAGTAAAGATATTAATAAAAAAATAGACCTAAATCCTACAATTGTTAATTATGAAAATAATCTCTCTTTTGATGAAGCTAAAAAACTTTCTGAACTTCACGATAGGGAATATAATATAGTAAATCCTGAATTAGAATTTAATTCAGAAAAACTTGAAAATATATTTAGTCAATTAGAAATTACTGAAGAATATTCAAAACAAATAGATTTATATAAGGCTCAAAAAAAACTGGGAATAGATGTCAGCATTGATGGTCTTGGACCAGATGAATTTTTAGGAAATCCAAGTTTTTTTCCTCAGCTCTCGTTTTCTTTTTTTAATAATATTGTAGATTTAAATAAAATGAATAAAAAATTTAATTTCACTGAAAATATTAATTTCATGAATAAATATTTTGGCTCGTTAGGAAATAGTTTTAAAAATGCTTCAATAAATTTTGAAAATTTTATAAATTTTGAAAATTTTATGAGTGGTTATGTTAATGCAAGTAATTTAGGCTACCATGATGAAGAGATAGATGTTTTAATAAAGAGTATGGAAAAAGATATTTCATCTTATAATGTTGATTTTCAATATACTTTTTTTAAAACCCATTGTGGTTTTATGCAATTTTTTCTTCACAAATGGGATAAAGCTGCGATGGCCAGTTCTGTTGAAATCAGATCACCTTTTTTAGATAAAAATGTATATTTATATTTATTGTCTTTACCTTTAGAAAAAAAAATCAAAGGTGGAAATCTTAAATCTATACTCAAAGACAGTTTTGAAGATGTTTTACCCGATTATATAATTAATCAAAATTTTAAACAAGGATTGCCAATTAGCAAAAATTTTAATCATGAAATAAAAATAGAATTGATTAAAAATACTATTAATGAAACAAAATTTAATAATTATAATTGGGATACAAAAAAAATTAGAAATGATTTTAATTCTAATATTAATACCGAGTCAATTTGGTTAATAGTAAAAAATTATCTTATGCAAAAAGGCTTTGAAACAAGATATAAAAATATTGATAAAAAGATTAATTTCAATGAGGTTCCAATACTTTCAAGTATAAATTAGGTGGCCTTTAAGAAAATCGGCCACCTAATTTAAAAAGTTTACATAGATATATCTCTACCAAACCATTCTTTAGTAATTTCTGCAGTTGTACCGTCTTTAGACATTTCTGAAATTGCAGCATTCCACAATTCTAAAATATCAGTATCTTCTTTACGAACAGCACCACCAACACCATCACCAAAAACTCCTCCTGAAAAAGTAGGACCAGTAAAGGCTACATCAACACCGCCGTCTGACTCCATAAAATCAATTATAGAACCAACATCAGCTAATACAGCATCACATCTTCCAGCTGCTAAATCAAGATTGTGATCATCTACTGCTTGATACAATTTAACATCTACTGCACCTGACATATGTTTTTCTAAAAAGTTTTGATGAATTGTAGATGATTGAACACATACGGTTTTACCATCCATAGCTGCAATCAATTGCCCAATAGCTGCTTGTTCTTTACCACCAGCATTGTTTAAATTAACCTTTGCCATACCAGCTATATTTAAGTCTGATAAACCACTATTTTTTAAAACAGCAAATCTTGCACCATCTGTCATATAACCTGTTGTAAAATTAACTTTTTCTTTTCTTTCTTCGGTAATAGACATTCCTGCAATTATAATATCATATTTACCTTGAAGAAGAGCTGGGATTATACCATCCCAATCTTGAGTAACCCATTCACATGTCACTCCCATTCTTTTACAAGCTTCGTTACCAAAATCAATTTCAGCACCTTCTAAGTCTCCTGCAGAATTAAGATTATTCCATGGTGGGTAAGCACCTTCAGTACCAATTCTTATTGTTTGTGAATTAGCTATTGATGCCAATCCAAGCACACTAAGAGATAAAACTATTAATAAAAATTTTTTCACGTTTCCCCCTTAAAGAAGTATTTCAAATTATGAATAGACCATATAAGCTAAATAAAAAAAAACAAAATAAATTGTGTAATCTATTTTATTTTTTTCTGGTCTTAAATATCAAGAAAAACAGGCTAATTGTTAATAATATGAATGGAAAGCCCCATAGAAACAAGTTATTATAATTAAAGAAAGGCCTAAAAAGAATATATTCCCCATATCTTTCAGCAAGGAATTTTTTAATTTCATACTCTGATTCACCTTCTTCAAATTTATTTTTAACTAAATTTTTTATATCATTAGAGAAATCAGCATCTGAGTCATAAACACTTTGATTTTGACAAGTCATACAACGTAATTCTAAAGTAAGTTTTTTAACTTTCTCTTCTATATTTTCATTCGCACTTAAGCTAATTCCAAAAAAACAAAAAAACAAAAGAGTTTTTATTGAAATTTTAGAGAAGAGATTCAATTTCATCTTTTATTATTTTTTCTGTTAGAGGGCCCATATATTTATAAATTATTTTTCCATCTTCATTAATTAAAAAAGTTTCTGGAAGTCCAAAAACACCAAACTCTAATGCAATCAACCCATCTGAGTCAATTCCAACAAAATTATAAGGATCACCATCGTCTTTAAGATATTTTTTTGCATCTTCTTTTTTATCTTTATGGTTAAAACCCAGAATGTATAGATCAGGATTCTCATTAGCTAATTCAAAAATTAAAGGATGCTCAACTTTACAAGGTGTACACCAGGATGCAAAAAAATTTATTAAAACTTTTTTATTTTTAATACTTTCATTATTAATAAAAGTCTTATCATCATATAAAGAAACACTCTTAAATAAAGGAGTGTCTTTATTTAGCAATGCACTTGGAGGCTTATTAGGATTCTTTCCACTAACTAAATATATTAAAACGAATAAACAAATAACAAAAAGTATTATTAAAGGTGAAATTAAAATTAATCTATTCATCTTCTAGATACCCCAATTAAGCCAGAATAAACCATAATAATCACCCCTAACCATATAAAACTTACAAATGGATTAACATGAACTTTAACAAGCCATTCGTTATCTTTTTGTTCACCTAAAATAAAATAAACATCTCTAAACCATTCATGAAATATGCCAGCTTCAGTAGTAATCATTTTTGAAACAGGGTAATAATTTTTACCTGCTTTGACATTTCCTATCACTTTTTTATTTTTACTTATTAAGAAATTAGCACGTAATGATTGAAAATTCTTTTCATTAGTTGTTTCAATTTTATCAAAAACAATATCAGTATTATTTATTTTAAAATTTTCTCCTTCAACAATATTATAAGTAAATTCATTTTTAAATACACTTGAAAAAGTTATTCCAACTATTGCAATACCAACACCTATATGTGCAATATGAGGATTCACTTTTTGGAAAAACCTAAAATTAAAATTTAATTTATATGATGTAAGCACAGCAAACAATGAAGCAAATATTATCCAGCTTCCTAAAATTAAACCAACAATTCCCCAAGTATTAAATTTGGAAAAATACGACTGAATTACAATTATTAAACTGATTAGAATGAAAAAAATTACATAATTTCTTGCACTCCTAATTTTGTTTGTTTGCCATGACAATATTGGAGCAATACTCATTAATAAAAATCCAGGTATCATTATCGGTATTACTGTAGAGTTAAAGTAAGGAGCACCTACTGAAATTCTTTTATTGGTTAAAACTTCTACAATGATAGGATAAATTGTACCAAGTAAAACTGTTAATGTTGCTATTATCATCAATATGTTGTTAAAGATAAGCGCAGAAAATTTATTAATAAATAATAAAGTTATTGGTTTTGATGTTTCTGGCTTTTTAAGTAAAAATACCAAAAAACCAAAACCTGTAATTATAAAAAATATTAATAGAATAAATAATCCTCTTGAAGCATCTGCTGCAAAAGAATGAACGCTTGTAAGTATTCCTGATCTTACTAAAAATGTTCCAAAAATACTTAAAGAAAAACATAAAATAGATAAAAAAATAATCCATCTTTTAAGTACCTGCTCACCTCTAATCATTAAAAGAGAATGAACTAAAGCTAAGCCTGCAATCCAGGGCATTAAGGATATATTCTCCACAGGATCCCAAAACCACCAACCTCCCCATCCCAATTCATAATATGCCCAATATGAGCCTAGAGCAATACCACCTGTTAGACATGTCCAGCTAACTAAAGACCATTTTTTTGCAATATATAACCATTCTTCATTGTTATTTTTATTTAGCAAAGAAGCAATAGCTAGACTAAAAATTATTGAGTAGCCTACATATCCGGCATAGAGCAATGGGGGATGAATTGCTAACCCAGGATCTTGTAAAATAGGATTTAACCCTAGTCCTTCAGTAACGACAACAGAGTTTATTAAAAAAGGGTTAGAGGTAAATATAATAAAAAAAGAAAACAAAAGATGAAGAAATGATTGAATTAAAAGTGTAAGTTTTTTTAATTCTATATCTATTTTTTTTGTAAATGAAAAAAAGAAACCATATATTGATAATATAGATATCCATAACAGCATTGATCCTTCATGATTACCCCATGTGCCTGAAATTTTATAAATTAATGGTTTATCTGTATGAGAATTTTGAAAAACATTAAAATTTGAAAAATCTGAAGTTATATATGCATACATAAGTGAGAAGAATGAAATAAAAGTAAGTATTGATGAAAAACGAACTAATGTATTATATTTATTTATATTAAAATTTATAAAAATTTTAGAAGAGAGCAAAACAAAATTAATTCCAGTTGCAGCAATTAAACTTAAAAAACCAATTAAAGAGCTCATTTATAATTTTTATTCCAATAACCTTTATTTTCTAGATCGTCTTTAATAGAGGCTGGCATGTAATTTTCATCATGTTTTGCAAATATATTATTCGCTTTAAATGAATTTTGCCCAATCATATTTCCCTCAATTACTGCTCCTTGTCCTTCTCTAAACAAATCAGGAAGAATACCATTATAAGTTACATCTATAGATTTTATATTATCAGTTATTCTAAATTTAAATGAACCAGCAGAAACTTTAATAAAGGTATTTTTTTCAACAAAACCACCAATCCTAACTTGTTTATTTTTATCAATATTTGACTCTAATAATTCAGATGGAGTATAAAAATAAGAAATATTTTCGCGAGCATTGTATAATATAAGTAATACAGCTCCTAAAATCATTATTATTGATATTAAAATTATTAATAATCTTTGAAACCGTAATGTCATTGATTTCTTCTATTCTTAAATTCAAAATAACTGATCAGAATAAGCAAAAACAACAATATAAAAGCAGAGGCATATGCCCCAAAGATGAACCAAAAATACATTCTTTCCTATTAGCAAAAATATTCAATAAAGATATCTAATCCAAGGGACTAATAGTCACAAACAGCTATATATTATGCTTTCTATTATGTATTTCTGTTTTTACTCTTAAGATTGCTACTAAAATTCCAATAAAAATAAAAGCAAATGTCATAATGATAAGTGGTGTCATCATAGAAGGGTCTATGCTAGGTTTAGATAACTTACTGATAGTTGCTGGCTGATGTAATGTATTCCACCAATCGACAGAAAATTTTATAATTGGAAGATTTACAAATCCTACAAGAATAAATATAGCAGCTATTTTTTCCCTAACGACTCTATTTTCAAAAGATAGATTTATAAATATTATGATCAAATAAACTAAAAACAAAACAGCAACTGAAGTCAATCGCGCATCCCAAACCCACCAAGTTCCCCACATCGGCTTTCCCCACAACGATCCACTAATAATACATATTAAAGTAAATACTGCCCCTATAGGCGCCACTGCAGTATTTATAATAAATCCAAAGGGGGTTCTAAATGCCAGAGCAGCAATACTATAGATAGTCATTATTAAATATGTCATTAGTGATAACCACGCGCTAGGAACATGTATATACATTATCCTAACAGTTGATCCTTGTTGATAGTCGTCAGGAGAAAGGTAAAGAGAAAAAATTAAACCAGTAATTATAAAAATTCCTGCTATAATTGTTAAGGGCTTAATAATGATATCTGAAAAATTATTAAACCTATTAGGATTTACTAAAAATCTCATATCTCAATTATTTTGTAAAGCTAACTTTAAACAAGCGCCACTAGCCCATGGATTTATTGCAAATACAATTAATAATATTCCTAATAATATATTAATTAAATAATGAAAGTTCTCTTCTTGATTAATTACAGCCACTGAAAAAATTATAACTGGTATGCTAAATATCATTACAATAATACTTCCGAGTAAGTAATTTCTTTGATTTAATAGGTTCATAGATGAAGAAATCGATCCTAAGTTTGATAATATAAGAGATCCAAAAAGAAAACTTATTAATAAATAATATATTTTATCAAAAGAAATATTTAATAAAATACTAGCTATTGGTATTGAAATCAAAAAAGGAATTTGCACATAAATGAAATGAGAGATTGTCTTTAAAATACAAATCAACTCAAAACTAAATCCATTTAGATGCATTATTAACAAATTTCCATTATCAAAATCATCTTGATAAAACTTTCTTAATGATAATGTTAGACTAAGCAATATTAAACTCCAAACTATTCCTACACTTAATAAAGATAAAGTTTCTTTTTCAGGACCAATTGAAAAAATAAAAATAAATATTGAAATAAAAAAGAAAGAAATATTTGTTAATATATCATGAAAACCACTTAAATTTATTTTATATTCCCTATAAAAAAAATTTATTAGTTTTTTTAAAAAATTATACATATTTACAAAGTTATTTCTTCAAACATTTTAAATCTAACGTCCTGGTGTGTACTAAATAAAATAGATCCTTCATTTTTACAATGGTCCTCAAAGGATTGCGCTATAATGTCTATGGTTTCAGTGTCTAAATTTGTGAAAGGCTCATCTAAAATCCAATATCTTTTATTTTCAATTATTAATCTTATTAATTCCAACTTTTTTATTTGACCTAAAGATAATGTATTAATTTTTTTATTTTTAAAATTATCAAGTTTTAGAATAGATAAAATATTGTTAATTTCTTCATTACCAACTTTAGATAAAAATATTTTTTTCCAAATTATTATATTTTCGGCAATGGTTAATTGTCTTATACTAGTGTTTTTGTCACCAATGAATGTAAGGTTATTATAAAAATCATAAATTGATTTTTTAATTATTTTACTTTTCCAATATATAGAACCTGAAGAGGGTTGCAGTAAAAATAAAATAGTTTTTAAAAGAGATGTTTTTCCAGACCCATTTTTTCCTTTTAGGATTATTATTTTACTAGATCCTAAAGAAAAATTTACATCATCAAATATTTTAATATTTGATCTGTATAAGCTTAAATTCTGAACTAAAAGCATTTTTCTTTGTCTAAATAATATTTTATTTTAAACAATAAAAAAACGGGGCCGAACCCCGTTTTCTTTTTTGTAAAAAAGATAAGAAAAAGAAAACTTTACTAAG
>CACEMR010000012.1 GCA_902560725.1 uncultured Alphaproteobacteria bacterium | reverse complement strand
TATTATCAAGTTTTACATCAGTTTTTTTTGAAGTTTCAATTAATTTTACTGTTTTTCTGCATATCTTAGATATTTCTTTTTCAAGATTTCTAACACCAGCCTCTCTAGTATAATTTCTTATAATTTGATTTAATGCTTTAACATTAAATTTTATTTCATTTTTTTTCAGGCCATTGTTTTTTAATTGTTTAGGTATAAGGTATTTTTGTGCTATTTGGTTCTTTTCTTTATCAGTATAGCCAGGAATTCTAATAATTTCCATTCTATCTAAAAGAGCTGGCGGTATATTTAAAGTATTAGCAGTGCAAACAAACATAACATCAGATAAATCATAATCTAATTCTAAGTAATGATCATTGAATTTGCTATTTTGCTCAGGATCAAGAACCTCTAGAAGTGCTGACGAAGGATCGCCTCTCCAGTCAGAACCTAGTTTATCAATTTCATCAAGTAAAATTAATGGGTTTGATGATTTAGATTTTTTCATTGATTGAATAAATCTTCCAGGCATAGAACCAATATATGTTTTTCGATGACCTCTTATTTCTGCTTCATCTCTTACTCCACCGAGAGACATTCTAACAAAATTTCTACCTGTAGCACTTGCTATAGATTTACCAAGAGATGTTTTTCCAACACCAGGAGGACCAACTAAACATAGGATTGGACCTTTTATTTTATCCATTCTTTTTTGGACAGCAAGATATTCTAAAATTCTTTCTTTTACTTTTTGTAATCCATGATGATCATTTTCCAAAATATCTGATGCTTTTTTGATACTTTTAGATATTTGATTTGGTTTATTCCAAGGTATTGACAGTACCCAATCAAGATAATTTCGTATTACTGTAGCTTCAGCAGACATTGGACTCATTGATTTTAATTTTTTGATTTCAGATTTACATTTTTCTTTTGCCTCTTTGCTAAGGGAATATTCTTCAATTTTTTTCTCTAATTCTGATACTTCATCAATATCTTCACTTTCTCCAAGTTCTTTCTGAATGGCTTTCATTTGTTCATTAAGGTAATATTCTTTTTGAGTCTTCTCCATTTGTCTTTTTACTCTACCCTTAATTTTTTTTTCAACTTGAAATGAGTCTATTTCAGTTGTTAAGTGACTATAAATTTTATTTAATCTATCTTCCACACTCTCAATTTCTAAGATTTCTTGTTTTTGTTCAAGAGAAATATTAATATTAGCGGAAATAACATCAGCAACTTTATTAGCTTCGCTATAAGTTTTAATATTGTTAACCAAATCTATATTAATTTTTTTGTTATATTTTTGGTATTCTTCAAATTGCTCTACTGTTAATTTTTGTAAGGCTTTAATACTTGAATTTTTTTTGTAACTGTTTTTTATATCAGTTATGGTTGCTACTATGAAATCTTTATTAAAAGTAAGCTTTGAAACTTTGGCTCTATTTTGTCCTTCTACTAAAACTTTAAGGGTTCCATCTGGCAATTTTAAAAGTTGAAGTACTTTTGCAACGGTCCCATATTTGTATAAGTTTTTTTCGTCTGGATTGTCAACATCTGAATTTTTTTGAGATAATAAAAATATTTTTTTTTCACCAAGCATAACTGAATTGAGAGCATTAACTGAGTGTTTTCTCCCGACGAAAAGAGGAGCTACCATGTTAGGAAAAACAACTATATCGCGAAGAGGTAAAACGGGTAAAATATTTTTAATCATATAATATAAATGATGGTTACGAGTGCAAAATCAAGAGTTACTTGCTATTATTTTTTGATTATTTTGCTTATTAGAATATATCATTATAGGATCTGATTTTCGGATTATCACTTCTTGATTAATAACAATTTTATCCAAATCTTTGATGTCTGGAGAACTGTACATTAGATCCATAAGTGTATCCTCAATTATAGATCTCAACCCTCTTGCTCCTGTATTTTGATCTACAGCTAATTTAGCTATTTCTTTTAAAGCATCATTTTTAAATTCAATATTAATTCCATCCATCTTAAATAAAGCTTTAAATTGTTTAACAAGTGCATTTTTAGGTTCAGTCATTATTTTAATAAGCATTTCTTCGTTTAATTCTTCTAGTGTTGTAATTACGGGAAGTCTTCCAATAAATTCAGGTATCATTCCAAATTTTAGCAAATCCCTATTCTCTAATTTTTTTAGAGAATCTCCTACTTTTTCAGATTTAAGGTTTATTTTAGAATTAAAACCTATGGAAGTTCCCTTGAGTCTAAACTTTATTATATCGTCTAACCCAGAAAATGCTCCACCACAAATAAAGAGGATGTTTGATGTGTCAACTTGTAAAAATTCTTGCTGAGGGTGCTTTCTTCCACCCTGAGGTGGTACACTAGCAACCGTTCCTTCCATAATTTTTAAAAGTGCTTGTTGAACACCCTCACCCGAAACATCTCTTGTAATGGATGGATTATCACTTTTTCTTCCAATTTTATCTATTTCATCAATATAAACTATACCTTTTTGTGCTCTTTCAACGTTGTATTCTGATGCTTGAAGTAATTTTAAAATTATATTCTCAACATCTTCACCTACATAACCAGCTTCAGTTAAACTAGTTGCATCAGCGACAGTAAATGGAACGTCTAAAATTTTAGCAAGTGTTTGAGCTAGAAGAGTTTTTCCTGTACCTGTTGGGCCAACCATTAAAATATTTGATTTTGAAATTTCTAAGTTATCATAATCTGGATTTGACAGTCTTTTATAGTGATTATACACAGCAACTGACAAAACTTTTTTTGCATCATCTTGGCCAATAACATATTCGTTTAAAAACTTATTTATTTCTGAAGGCTTTGGTATATCTTTTTTGATCTTTGATTTATTATTTTTATTATCCTCTTTAATAATATCCATGCATAATTCGACACACTCGTCGCATACAAAAACTGTTGGACCAGCAATGAGTTTTTTTACTTCTTTTTGATTTTTTCCACAAAAAGAACAGTATAGAGAATCTTTTTCAGTTTTTTTTGTCACTACTTTCTATTCTCCACAATCTTATCAATTAAACCAAAACTTATTGCCTCTTTAGGTGAAAAATATTTATCTCTTTCCATTATTGTAGAAATTTCATTTATTTTTTTACCCGTGTGTTTTGCATAAATTTCATTTAATCTTTCTTTTGTTTTTTTTATCTCAGTTGTTTGAATTTCTATATCTGTTACTTGACCTTGATAACCTCCGCTTGGTTGGTGAACCATAATTCTAGAGTTTGGAAGTGAAAAACGCATATCTTTATCTCCAGCAGTTAATAATAAAGATCCAGCTGAAGCTGCTTGACCAACACATATAGTCATTATTTTAGATGAAACATATTGCATGGTATCATAAATTGCTAAACCTGACCAAACTATGCCCCCTGGTGAATTTATGTAAAAAGAAATTTCCTTTTTTGGATTTTCAGATTCTAAAAAAAGAATTTGTGCACATATTAAGCTAGCAATGTTGTCATCAATTGGACCAGTGAGAAAAATTATTCTTTCTTTTAATAATCTCGAGTAAATATCATAAGCTCGCTCACCTCTTGATGACTGTTCGACAACCATAGGTATTAGATTATTAGTTAAATTATCTATAGGATCTTTCATTATATTCTATCTCTTAATATCAAATGTTTCTTCTTCAAGTTTTTTATACTGCTCTTCATCAATTTTTTTAATTGTCTTATTAGCTTTAGAAGAAATGGTATCTATAATTTTTTGTTCTAGTAGTGGGCCCCTTATGGATTCTACTGAAGATGGGTTTTTTTTGAGATATTCGATTATTTGCTTTTCTTGACCTGGGTATTGACTAGAATATTGCAATATTCCTTTACTCAATTCATCCTCTGATATTTCAATCTTTTCTTCTTTCGCAATAAATTGCAATAATACTCCCAGTTTAACTCTTCTTTCAGATATTTTTTTATATCTTTTTTTCAACTGTTCATCAGTTAATGATTTGTCGTCTTCATCTAATTTTCCATCTTTTTTTGCAAGCTCTAATCTATGCCATATTTCACTAAAATCCTCATCTAAAACACCCTCAGGTAAATCAAAATTATATTTTTTATCTAATAAATCCATTAAACATTTTTTTTCAATCTGCATAATTCCATTAGTATAATGCTGAACAGAATTGTTTTTCAAAAGATCTTTTAAATCTTTTTCATTTTTAAAACCATTTTTTTTTAGATATTCATCATTAACTTCAAATTTTACATTTTCTTCAATAGATACAACCTCTATCTCGTAATAAACATTTTTTAATTTTTCATTTTTCAATAAATTTGATAAATCAAAAATAATATTTTTTTTCATACCTTCTCTAAATTTAGAAATTAATTCTTTATTAATTCCAGGTAATATTTCTTGGTCAAAAGCTGTGTCTATAGGTAAATTTTTTTGAGCTCTTAAATATTCTGGAACATCTTCATTAGATGTATTTATATTTACAAAAACTCTATCATTTTTTTTTACTAATCTATTATTTTCAATTTTTTTATAACTTTTTTGAGATGCAATAAATTTTTTATATTGCTCATCAATATTTTTTTTTGAAAAATTAATCTCATATTTATTTAATTTAATATCTTTAAAATTAATTAATTTAATATCTGGTTGTAGGTCTATTTTTATTTCGACCTCTACGGGTTTATTTTTTGCAAAATTTTTTAAATTCAATCTTGGTTCTCTAAATAAATTTAATTTCTTTTCTTTGATTAAATCTTTAGTTTTTAAGCTCACAACATTTTGAATTACTTCATTTAAAACACTACTTTCATATTTTTTTTTAACAATATTAATTGGAGCTTTACCTTTTCTAAAACCAGGAATTGAAACGGTTGGTATTAAATCTTTTATTTTATTATTTATTTCTTTATCAATATCCTTAAAGGGTATCTCTAATGAATATTCTTTGTAGAGTTTTTTTGACTTAACTTCTTTTATATTCATAATACAAACTCCAATGTTTAATTGGTAGGCCGGAAAGGACTTGAACCTTCACACCTCACGGCACTAGAACCTAAATCTAGCGTGTCTACCAATTCCACCACCGGCCCAATTTCATTTTTGCTTTTATGTAGTTTCATCTAAAAAACAATAGGGAATATAAATATAAAATATAAAATATAAAAAATGGGGCGAACGATGGGATTCGAACCCACGACATCGGCCACCACAAGGCCGCGCTCTAACCAACTGAGCTACGTTCGCCATAAATGATAATAAAAAGTTTAAATTTTTATTTAATTTCGCTATACCAAATAAATGGAAGTTTCAAAAAGAATATTTGAACTAGAGACTGAAACAGCATTTGCTATTCTTGCAAAAGCTAATAATTTGTCTTCTAAAGGTATGGATATAATCAATTTAGGTATTGGCCAGCCAGATTTTCCTACCCCACAAAATATTCAAGAAGCAGCTATAAAAGCAATCAAAGAGGGTAAACATGGGTATACTCCATCTAATGGATTGCCTGAATTAAGAGATGCTGTAGCAGAAAAAATTTTAAAGGATTATGATGTATTAATTAATTCTGAAAACATTTTAATTACTCCAGGTGGTAAACCTGTTATTTTTATTTCTGCTTTAATATTTGGAGGACCAGATAAAGAAATTATTTACCCAGATCCAGGTTTTCCAATTTATAGATCAATGATAAAATTTAGTGGCGCTAATCCAGTACCATTATTTTTGGATGAAGAGGATAATTTTGAAATAAATTTTGATAAATTAAAAAATTTAATTACCTCAAAAACAAGTTTAATAATTATTAATAATCCAAACAATCCAACTGGCTCATTTATGGATCAAAACAAAATAGATAAATTAATTAATATACTGGAAGAGTATCCAAATCTTCATATTTTAAGTGATGAAATTTATAGCAAAATTATATTTGATAATAATACTATGCCAACATTACTTAAGTATAAAAATTTGCACAATAGACTTATAGTTTTAGATGGTTGGAGTAAAACATACTGCATGACAGGCTGGAGGCTTGGTTGGAGTGTATGGCCAAGTAGTTATATTGAGTATGCAAATAAATTATGTGTGAATAATCATTCATGTCCATCATCAATTTCTCAATATGCAGGAATTGAAGCAATAAAAGGTCCACAAGAAGAATTAACTAAAATAGTAAATGAATTTCAAAAACGAAAAGAATTTATTTACAAAGAAATAAATAAACTTGATAAAATATCTTGTTTCAATCCTGGTGGTGCATTTTATGCTTTTCCTAATATCTCTAAAACAGGGTTAAGTGGCAAGGAGTTTTCAGATATAGCGCTTGAAAAAAAAGGAGTTGCTTTGGTTCCTGGTACAAGCTTTGGAAACAATGCTGAAAAATATGTAAGAATAAGTTTTGCAAATTCTCTAGAAAAAATTGAAGAAGCTATTAAAAGGATATCTACAATATGAAAAAAATAGAGGCGATTATAAAACCATTTAAATTATCGAATGTTAAAGACTCACTTCATGAATTAGGAATTTCAGGAATGACTGTTATTGACGTTAAAGGTTTTGGGAGACAGAGAGGTTCGACTGGCGGTATCGATACAAATGATAGCTATGATGATGAATTTTTAGCAAAAATGAAGCTAGAGGTCATTGTAGAGGATAATCAAGTTGAAAATGTAATAGAAGCAATTAAAAAATCTTCATATTCAGGGAAAATTGGAGATGGAAAAATCTTTGTTTCTAATATTGAGCAAGTTATTAGAATAAGAACTGGAGAAAAAGACAGTGAGGCTGTCTAATTTTTCTTTACTTTTCAAATAAAGTTAGTATTTAGGCCATAATCGTTCAACTCATTGTGAGTCGGAAGTAGGTACATAGTACTGAAGGAACGCATGCAAAAGTTATAAATCGTTCAATCTAATTATTATTAGATCGGAAGTAGGCTAAGGCTGAAGGAACGCAGATCCAATAGATTTCATAACTAGAGCATGATTTAACCGGGTAACTTGGTAGGATGCCCCTTTGTTGAATAGGAGATAGATATGAAATTAAAGAGCTCTACACCAAAAGACTTAATGTCTGAAATTAAAGATATGGACATTAAAATGGTAGATATGAGGTTCACTGACATACCAGGAACAACACAACATTTTACAATACCAATTAAATTTTTAGAAGAAGATATATTTTCAGAAGGCATTGGTTTTGATGGATCATCTGTTAGAGGATTCCAAGAAATACAAGATAGTGACATGATCGTGCTACCCGATCCTGCTACTGCATACATTGATCCTTTTTTTTCTGAAAAAACTCTAGCATTACACTGCAACATCAAAGATCCTGTTACCCTTGTAGATTATACCAGAGATCCAAGAAATATAGCTAAGAAGGCAGAAGCTTATCTAAAATCATCTGGAATTGGCGACACAGCTTTCTTTGGTCCTGAAGCAGAATTTTTTGTATTTAATAATGTTCAATTTGATTCTGGATCAAACTTTGCATTCCATGAAGTTGACTCTACTGAAGGAACTTGGAATAGTGGGTCTGATGAAAATCCAAATTTAGGGCACAAACCAAGACACAAGGAAGGTTATTTTCCTCTTCCACCCGTAGATACTCTACAAGATGTAAGAACTGAAATGGTTATGACTATGCAAGACATAGGTTTAAGTGTTGAAGCTCATCATCATGAAGTTGCTACAGGTGGTCAATGTGAAATTGATTTAGAATTCTCACCATTATTAAAAATGGCTGATAATATGATGAAATATAAATATGTAGTAAAAAATGTTGCAAAACAGCATGGTATGACTGCAACATTTATGCCTAAACCACTTTTTGAAGATAATGGTTCTGGAATGCACGTCCATCAAAGTGTTTGGAAGGATGGTGACACTCTAATGTATAAGGAAGGCAACTATGCTAATCTAAGTGATTTAGCACTTAACTACATAGGTGGTATCCTTAAACATGCACCAGCTTTATTAGCATTTTGTGCTCCCACTACAAATTCTTATAAAAGATTAGTTCCAGGATTTGAAGCTCCTGTAAATATTGTTTACTCTCAAAGAAATAGAACAGCTTCTGTAAGAATACCTGCTTATTCACAAAGTCCTAAATCGAAGAGAATGGAATTCAGATGTCCTGACCCAAGTGCAAATCCATATCTTGCATTTTCTGCCATGTTAATGGCTGGATTGGATGGAATTAAAAATAAAATTAATCCTGGCGATCCTACAGATATTAATTTGTACGCTGCAAGTGATGAAGTTTTGTCAAAAATTCAATCCACTCCGGGATCTTTAGCTGAATCTCTTGAAGCTCTTGAAAAAGATCATGCATTTTTATTAGAAGGTGATGTATTCACAAAAGATGTTATTGATACTTACATAAGCTACAAAAAAGATAGTGAGGTTGACCCAATTAATATTAGACCTCACCCTCATGAGTTTAAACTATATTACGACGTATAAAATTAAATAAATAAATAAAACCGCCTTATGGCGGTTTTTTTATATTTTTACTTCATCACTTTTGATAAGAAATATTTGTGGTAAAAAAATCCAGTTATAAAGCAAAGGATATTGAAGTACTTGAAGGCCTAGAACCTGTTCGCAAAAGACCAGGAATGTATATTGGGAGTACCAATCAAGATGGGTTACATCATTTAGTTAATGAAATATTAGATAATAGTATTGATGAAGTTTTGGCCGGTCATGCGTCCAAGATATCTTTTCATTATAAAAGAAATGGGTCTATTACTATAAAAGACGATGGTAGAGGTATTCCAATTGATTTCCATCCAAAATATAAAAACAAGAGAGCTTTTGAGGTAGTATTAACTACACTTCACGCAGGTGGTAAATTTAACAGGAATGCTTACAAGACATCAGGAGGTTTACATGGAGTGGGTATCTCCGTAGTAAATGCTTTAAGTTCAATTTTAAAAGTTGATATATACAAAGATGGAAAAGTTTATAGACAAGAATACTCCAAAGGAAAGGTAAAATCTAAAGTTAAAATCGAAAAATGTAGTAAAAAAATGAGAGGAACCGAAATTTCTTTTTTACCGGATGAAACTATTTTCGATGTAACAACTTATGATCCCAAAAAACTTTATAGTTTTATAAATATGAAATCTGTTTTAGTGGGTGGAACAACTATTGAATTCAAAATTGATAAAGAATTAATTAATGATAAGACTCCAAATAAAAAAGATTTCTATTTTAAAAATGGAATAGAAGATTATTTTAAATTAGAATATTCAAATAAAAATAGATTATTTGAAAAAGATTTTTTTCTAAAAAACAAGCTTAACCAAAATGAAAATTTTGAAGTTTATATTACTTTTAATAAAAGCGAGTCATCTAGTTTAAAATCATTCTGCAATACTATTGAAACTCCAGATGGTGGATCTCATGAAATTGGTCTAAAAAATGGATTGATAAAAGCCATAAAACTCTACGGTCAAAAAAACCAAATTTCTAAAATTAATAATATCAATCAAAATGACTTAATTGATTTTTCAGATATCATAATTTCGATTTTTATAAATGAGCCAAGTTTTGAGGGTCAAACTAAGAAAAGAATTATTATGCCTTCTCTTCAAAAAGAAATTGAAAATAAATTGCAACAAGAATTTTTATTGTGGCTAAATTCTAATAAAAAAAATTCTAAAATTTTATTAGAAAATTTGGTTGAAAGAGCATTGCAAAGAAGTGACCTTTCGAAAATACAAGATCTAGATAGAAAAAGCTTCAAAGAAAGAAATAGACTACCTGGAAAGTTAGTAGATTGTTCAAGTAGATCTAGAGAAAATACAGAAATTTTTATTGTGGAAGGTGATAGTGCTGGAGGATCGGCCAAACAAGCTAGAAATAGAGAATTACAAGCAATTTTACCTTTAAGGGGGAAAATTTTGAATGTTTACAATGTTGGATTATCTAAGATTGCAGATAACAATGAGATTCAAAATTTAATTCAATCTCTTGGATGTGGAATTGGAAAAAATTTTGATATTAATAAACTTCGATATGAAAAAATAATTTTAATGACTGATGCTGATGTTGATGGCTCACATATAGCTACTTTACTAATTACCTTTTTTTATAAATATATGAAAAGTTTAATTGATGACAAAAGATTATTTTTAGCCATGCCCCCACTATTTAAAATTTATAATAAAAAAAAATCTTTTTACGCATTTGATGAAAAAGAAAAGGATACGATTATTAAAAAGGAATTTAAATCAGATAATTTTAATATAACCAGGTTTAAAGGATTGGGGGAAATGCCAGCTGATCAATTAAAAGAGACGACAATGGATCAAACTAAAAGAAATCTTATTTTAATTAATTCAGAAAAAGCAAAAAAAGATATTAAAATTACTGAAAAACTATTTGAAACTTTAATGGGAAAACAAGCAGATTTGCGTTTTAAATTTATTCAAAATAATGCAAATTTCATAAAAAATTTAGATATATAAAAATGAAAAGGTACTTTTTAATTATTGATCAAGGAACAACCAGCTCAAGAGTTGTTATTTATAAAAAAAATTTTGAAATTTTTGATATTGTACAAAAAGAATTTAAGCAATTTTTTCCTAATGAAGGATGGGTAGAACATGATGCAAATGAGATATGGACTGATGTAAAATATCTTATTACTAAAGCATTAAAAAAAAATAAATTAATAGCTAAAAATATCATATCTATCGGAATAGCTAATCAAAGAGAGACTACTGTCTTATGGAACAAAGAAACTGGTAAACCAATTTGTAGAGCTATTGTTTGGCAAGATAGAAGGACAAGCGAATATTGTTCTAATTTAAAAAAAAGAGGATTAGGCAAAAAAATACAAAAAATTACAGGACTGGAACTTGATCCTTATTTTTCAGCTTCTAAAATTAAATGGATATTTGATAATGTTAAAGAAGCAAACATAAACTTGAAACAAAACAATCTTTTATTTGGAACAATAGATACATGGCTTTTGTGGAATTTAACTGAGGGTAAATCTCACTTAACTGATATATCTAATGCATCAAGAACAATGATTTTTGACTCAAAAAAAGAAGAATGGTCGAATGAAATGTTAAAAATTTTTAGAATTTCAAAAAAAATTTTACCTCAAGTTGTTGAAAATTCATTTAATTTTGGATCAACTAAATTGTTTGGAGAGCAAATCTCTATAGGTGGAATGGCAGGTGATCAACAAGCCGCAACGATTGGTCAAGCTTGTTTTGATAAAGGGCAATCAAAAAGTACATATGGCACTGGTTGTTTTCTTTTAATGAATATTGGAGATAAGTTTAAGTTATCAAAAAATAGATTGCTTACTACCGTTGCATATAAAATAAATGGAAAAAAAATGTTTTGTTATGAAGGTAGTATATTTGTTGCTGGATCTGCAATTCAGTGGCTTCGGGATAATTTACATTTTTTTAAAAATTCAAATGAAACTGATAAACTTTACAAAAAAGCAAACAAAAATGAAAATTTATACTTTGTGCCTGCGCTAACTGGATTAGGTGCACCGTATTGGAACCCGAATGCTAGAGGTACATTTTTTGGAATAACTAGGAATACATCTAAGGAAGATATTATTAAAGCTACTCTTGATAGTTTATCTTATCAAACTTATGAACTTATAGAATGTATGGAAAAAGATTCAAAAACAAAAATTAATGAAATTAGAGTTGATGGAGGTATGGTAAAAAATAATAATTTTCTTCAAAGTCTCTCAGATATAACTCAAATAAAAATTATTAGACCTAAAAATATAGAAACAACTTCATTAGGAGCTGCATATCTTGCAGCATTACAATCAGGTGTAATAAAAAATACTAAAGAAATAAGCAACCTATGGAAAAAAGATACAATATCAAATGCAAATATTAATAAGAATATAGCTAAAACAAATATAAAAATTTGGAAATCAATAATTAATACAGTTAATAATTTTTATTAGTCTTTAAAATTTAACCAATTTGATAATTCTAATGAATGCATTTTTACATCAAGCACATCTTCGTAATTTGACTCTTCTTCAACAGAACCCCTAAGATTTTCAAAAATCTTTTTTTCTTTTTCAAAATCTAGAGAATTTTTATAAATATTATTTTCTAATAATATTTCTTTTCTTTGACTCATTAATCCAGCCATCCATTGGGGATTGAATTCTGGATGATACTGTACTGCCCAAATTTGAGATTGATTGATATTAAAACTAATAGACTGAAATTTACTTTTTTCATTTGACGCTAAAACTTTTGTATCATTTGGTAAACTTTCAGCTTCATCATAATGCCAGCAAAAAGCATTAAAAGAATTTTTTTTATTTATATACATTGGGTGTTTTTTTCCCTCTTCATTTAATTTAATATTCTTTGCCAATATTGCTTCAAGTCCATTAGGATTTTTTCTAACCTTACCTCCGGCTGCAGTTACTAAAACTTGTAACCCCCAACAGCTTCCAAAAATCTTATTTTTTCTTTTGAATAATTCTTTTGCTAACTCAATTTGCTTTATTATTGATCTAGTTTCGTCATATATATTTAATAAACTTCCTGTCCAGGCAACTGCATCAAAATCATCTAAATTCATACCTATTGGAAGATATTCATCATAGACTGATGGATGTATTATTGTAACATTAATTTTTTTTTTACTGTTATTTTTTAATATTTTTTCATATACTTTAAATTGAGTATCCATTCCCATATTAATGTATCGATCAGAAGCTTCCTTTTCATTGCCATCAACTATTAAAATATTCATATTTATCTTTATTTTTAGTCTAGCATGAAATATTAAAAACATCATGAAAATAAAACTTGGAATTGCTCCTATTGCTTGGAGTAATGATGATATGCCAGAATTAGGTGGCGATACACCTATTGAAAAATGTTTGGATGATGCAAGAGTATCAGGTTTTACAGGTATTGAACTTGGAGGAAAATTTCCAAGAAATCCTGGAATTACAAAATTTCTTTTAGAAAAATATCAACTTGAGATGCCAGGTGGATGGTATGGCGCCTCATTAAGAGGAAGAAGTGCAAAAGAAGAGTGGATAGCCCTTCAAGATCATTTAAATTTACTTAAATTAGTTAATGCAGATGTATTTATTTTTGCAGATGTTTCTGGTTCTATTCAAGGAGATCAAACTCAAGCATTAACTACTAGACCAAAACTTGAAAAAGATGAATGGAAAAATTATTGCAATAAAATTAATGATTTATCTAATATGTTAATGGATGAAGGAATTCCAATGTCATATCATGAGCACATGGGTACAATTATACAGTCAGAAGAGGATGTAGATAAGTTTGTTAATTTAACTAATGATAATACTTTTCTTTTATATGATACTGGGCATTTAATGTTTGCTGAGGCAAATTATGAGAGAATTTTAAAAAACTATATTTCAAAAATTAATCATGTTCATTGTAAGGATATTAGAAAAGATATTTTGTTAAATTCAATAAAAAATGATTTAAGCTTTAGAGACTCTTTTTTAAATGGTGTTTTTACTGTTCCAGGTGATGGATGCATAGATTATGAGCCATTAATAAAAGTTTTATTTGAGTCAAATTATAAGAAATGGTTAATAATTGAAGCTGAACAAGACCCCAAAAAGGCAAATCCACTTGAATATGCAAAAATTGGCTATAATTATCTGTATAAGACAATAGTCAATAATGGTTACTCAGTTTAAAATATTCTTGTTAATAATAGCTTTATTAAGCCCTACTGTTATTTTTGGTCATACAGTTACATTAGAAGACAAATCATTAGAAGAAATAGTTAATAATAGAATGGCTCTAATGCAAAAGATAAAAAGTATATCTTCTCAGATTTCTAAATTACTTCAGTCTGATGATTACAATACAATTATAGAACTGAATAATACTTTGTTGAATTCAGCTAAAGAATTTAAAGAAGCTTTTCCTGAAGGAAGTCAATACAAAACGGCAAGTGAAGCGATTTGGTTAACAAAAGATGAACCAGACAATCCTGACAAGGTAGATACTTTTTTAGAATTTAATAATAAGTTTGTTAGCGACATTGAAATGATTTCACTAAGTGCAGAGCTGGAAGATAATCAAATGCTAAATGATGCTTTTAAACAAATGGCAGCAAATTGTGGTGCATGTCACAAAAAATTTAGGAATTAATTATTTAATCTTAAATGTGGATTATATTTCCATTCCAAATATTTAACAAATTGTATCATAAGGAAATTTAAAAAAAGATATAGTATGCCAGCAGCAATAAACGCTTCTACTGGAGCAAATGTTTTAGCCATTATCTTCCTTGCTATACCTGTCATCTCCATATACGTAGTTAAACTAACCAATGAGGTTGCTTTAACCATTAAAATTAATTCATTGCCGTATGAAGGGAGAACTTTTCTTATCGCAATTGGTATAATTATTTTTCTTAAAAGCATGAATTTACTAAAACCAAGTGATAAACCCGACTCTACCTGTCCTTTTTCGATTGATTGAATTCCACCTCTAAAAATTTCTGCTCCGTAGGCGACTGTATTTATTGTGAGTGCAATTACTCCACACCAAAAAGGTTCTTTTAAAGCATACCATAAAAAACTTTCTCTGATAAATTTTACTGAACCTAAACCAAAATAAATTAAATAAATTTGAACTAATAATGGCGTTCCTCTAATAATAAAAATATAACTTGCAATTGTTCTTGATAATATTTTTATTTTAGAAACTCTCCCTAAGGCAAATATTAATGCTAAAACAAATCCCACAGGTAATGATATTAATAAAAGTAAAATAGTATTATCTAACCCTGATAGAACAATAAAAAAATTTTTATAAATTAATGAATCTTGAAAATTATTTATTATTTCAATCATATAGAATATCCCTTTGAATAATTGATTTCCAAATATTTAAAAAATCTTCCAGAAAAAGTTGTTAAACATAAATATAAAATTGCAGCTGTTATTAAAAAAGTCAAAGGAGAGTGTTCAACATTAGATGAAATTCTTGATTGCCTCATTATTTCAACAAGTCCAGTTACAGATATTAGAGAAGTATCTTTAAGAGTTATTTGCCACACATTTCCTATTCCTGGCAAAGCATGTCTTATAACTTGTGGTGATATAACTTTAATAAAAATGCTGAATTTATTCATCCCTGTAGATTTAGCTGCCTCTATTTGACCTTTTGAAATAGATAAATAAGCAGCTCTTAATACCTCGCTTGAATAAGTTGCTGATATAATTGCGATAGCTATAGTAGCAATAGTTAATGCATTAAGTTCAATATACCCATTGTAACCAAATATTTTTGCTATTTTCATAACAACAGCATTACCTCCAAAAAAAATCAAATAGATTACTAACAACTCGGGAACACCTCTAATCACAGTAGTATAAAAATTTGCAATTATTCTTGTGATTCTATTTTGGATTAATTTTGCCCAAACTGTAATAATTGCTATAGTAAGGCCTAAACCCATGGACATAATACTTACTAGTAATGTCATCGAAGTTGCGATTAGAAACTCATCGCCCCACCCTGAGTCACCAAATACTAATTTTTCAAACTTAAACATTAAAACGTAAAGATTTTTTTAATATTTTTCCATCTTTTGTTTTTATATTAGTTGTTAAACCTTTTTGGTCTCTTATTTCATCTAGTCCTGCTAAATGAACAAGTGCCAAAGGATGATTTGGCAAATAAGGTTCTAAAAATTTATTTGTAACTTCATCATATAAGGGTAAATGAAATTCACACATCCAATTACAATAGGCTGGTAAAAATTGAGTAGGGATTTTATCTTCATAAATACTAAGGGCCAGAGCAACTTGATCAGTGCCAAATATTCTACCTTTTTTTGCAGCTAACTTTATATTATTTTGAATACCTTTCCATATATTATCATTAGAGCTAATTCCAAAAGCACCTGCGTTTAGAGTTGAATAAAATGCATATTTTTTTCCAAGTTTTTTTGAAACTGATCTTCCTATATTTTTATAATTAATCGTTTTTACTTTCTTAGGAAAATTCATAAACCATTCAACATTTGCATTATTAAAATATGCTCTGTCAGATTGGGGAGTGATAGCTATACAATCCTGGAGTGCGCCTTGTTCATACAATTTAAAGGACTCATAATCATTAAGCCATAAATCAGCATCAAGCCAAATATAAACTTTATAATCAGGAAAATAATCAGGCAAGAATGCTCTTGCAACCTGTGTTTTTAAATGATCTCTTCCAAGAATTTTATATTTTGGAACTTCAACATTCCAAATTGCTTCTTTTACTAAAATATTATTGTCTTTCATGTAATCAATTTGATCTTTACTCATTCCTGTATTTAGTACGCCAAAGCTATATTCATCTAAAACTTTATTATGTTTTAATGATAAAAATAATTCTTTTAAAAGTTCAAAATATTTAGCGTCTGATGAACTTACAATTATTTTATCTATAGACATTTTCTTTTATAATACATATCTGTGATTTAAATACACACCATTTTTTTATTTTATTTTCTTTAATAAAATCCTCGTATGCTTTTTTTACACTAAAAGAATTATCTTCTTCTCGCCAGTAAAAATCATCACCAAAAATTTTTCCATTAATTTTTAATTTGGGATACCAAGATTTTAAATCCTGAATTACTGCTTTATATGAATGCTCCCCATCAATATAAATATAATCAAAATAATTATTATCAAATTTGCTTGATGCATTTTCAGAATTCATATTGAGAATTTTTACAAAATCTAAGCTTTCAAATTTTTTATAAGTAAAATTTTTAGCATCATCAAAGAATTTTTGATTGATAGGTTCATTTCCTTTAAATTGTGGAGCACATCCTCTTATTTCTTCATCATATATCCATGGATCAACAAGAACTAATTCTTTTGGATTTGCATTTAATACTATTTCTTGTGAAAAATCACCTCTCCAGACACCGATTTCGGCAATAATTGATTTTTTTTTAAATTGTTTAATAATATAAGCTCTTTTGTCCAAAGTGAAATTATCAATTTTAGATTGAATATAAAAAATAAAGTTCTTTATAAGTAAAAATAAATTCCCCCTATTGCGTCTTTGAATTTTATCTGCAAATCTTGAAATAAAAGATTTTTTTTTATAAATATTTTCCACTAATTACTTTGTAAGCTAAATACGTATAATTCTCCATATTTTTTAGTATAATTGTGATATCTTCCCCCAGTAGAAACTACTGCAATATATTGTTTGTTATTAAATTCAAAAGTAATAGGAGCAGTGCTTCCTGCTGCTTTCATATTAAATGACCACAGTTCTTCACCGTTAGAAGAGTCAAGAGCAACTATTTTTTTATCATTTGTTCCAGTTGAAAATATTAAATTACCACTAGTAGCAATCAAACCTCCAAAGTTTGAGGTGCCAATTCTAATGTCTTTAATATAACCACTTGGAACTTCCCAATTAATATCTCCGGTAACTAAATTTAAAGATACAATCTTACCCCAAGGTGGTTTAGTAACAGGTAAATCATCAGAATATAAAAACTGAGACCATTGAAAATTGGTATTAAAATTTTTTGATTTTAGAATCTTTTTATCCCAATTAATAAATAAATTATGAATTTTATTTAAATCATCTTTATTATATTTTTCTTTATGTTTTTTTACGACCTTATCTTTAAAGTAATCAAAATTTATATATTTTTTATCATATGCCTTAATGAGACTTGGCACAAAGCTAATGCTTTTTTCATCAATAGTTGTGTAATTGCCACTTCTATTTTTCATATGACATGATGAGCAATTTGTTTGATATAATTTAAATGCCTCTTGCATATTATCTGGATGTAGTTCGTTGGATGTTAAATAAAGTTTTAATAGCCAGGGAATTTGATTTACTTGTAAATAAATATTTTGATTATATGGATCAAATACTGCTCCAGGCCATTGAGCGCCTCCATGTAAACCATAAACAATTACATTTTTAGTAAATGACGGTGGTATGAAAGAGCCATAATCAAATTCATCAATAGTGTTAATAATTTTATTTTTTTCTTCAATTAATCTGTCATCAAAATCTTCAGTAGACACATTTAGCTTCATAAATGATTTCGGATTTTCTATTATTAATTGTTTGGGAGAAACTTTTTCTGCAAAATAATCTGATTGTGGTACATTTATGTAATTAATATCACGAAGAGATTTACCTGTAAGTCTATCAAAAATAAGTGTATTTCCTATTTTAGTAGTGACTATAACAACATCTAAAAATTGATTATTTATTTTTATTTTTGCCAAAAGAGGTGGAGATGCAATATCATAATCCCATAAATCATGGGCTACTTCCTGAAAAGTCCATAATATTTTTTTTTCATCTAATTTAATTGCAATTATACTATTTGCATTTTTATTTTTACCAGGCCTAGAAGTGCCAATCAAAGCTGGTCTTGGATTTCCTGTAGTTAAGAAAAGTAAATTATTTTTTTTATCTAAAGAAATTCCACCCCAAGGACTTCCCCCTTTAAATTTTCTATCTTTTGGATGAATATTAATTATGTCAGTAATTTCCCCATCATCTAACGAAACAATTTTTACTTTTTGATCATTTACTGTTGCAACAACTACATTATCTTTCCAAATTATAGGAGCGGCTCTAACAATACCTGTTTTAATAAAGCCATTATTACCTAGTTTTTGATTTAGTTTTCCTGTTTTATAGTTAATACAAAAAATACCATTCCTGATCGGTACAAATAAGCAAGAATTTTTTTTATCTTTTTGGTTTATCCATAAAGTTATTCCTCGAGAATCAATTTTCTTAAGAGATTTAAATTTCCATTTAATTTTTTTATTTAAAATATCTATTGCTAATAATTCTTTAAAAGGTGTTATTATATACAATAATCCATCGAAATATATTGGGTTTGTTTCAACATTGTTCATCCATTTTTTTTTGAAAATGGTATTATCCAATTCTATTTTAAAATCTAATTTTAATTTATTTACATTATTTTTATTAATTTGATTATAAATTGAATATTTATTTGAAAAATCTCCCCCATTTGATCTAATCCATGAGTCAGTTTCTTCTAATTGTTTGATTGATGGTTTGAATTTATTGTGATTTTTTAATTTTATATCTATAATCCCTTCAATATTTTCAAAACTGAATAGTTGATTATTTATTTCATTGGTTTCATTACTAATTTTAATTGAAACTGAATTACTAGTATTATTTAAATCCAATTTATTTAACAAATAATCATAAGCAAATGAAATACCAGTGTCAGCAATTACTAATTTATATAAAAAAAAACCAAAAATTATTAGTACAGTTAAAAAAGAGAGTAATTTGTAATTCTTCATTTAATTAAATATATTACTTGCATTTATTTATTAAGAAAGAGGATTAATATATTTAATGGTGCCCAAGGGCGGAATCGAACCACCGACACGAGGATTTTCAGTCCTCTGCTCTACCAACTGAGCTACCTGGGCATAAAAATATCTGATAAAGTGTTTTGTAATTATATTCAATTAAATATTTATATTATTGATCAATTTTTAAATTAGATTGATATTCATCATTAAGCCATTTCATCAAATCTAAGCTTGCACACTTTTTCGAACAAAAAGGGATGAAAGGCTCTCTAGCAACTTTTTTACAAGTTGGACATTTAGGTTTTTTCTTAAGAGGCAAAATATTAGTTTTATTTTGTTTTTTTATTTCCATCTAAAAGTAATTCGACCCTTGGTAAGATCATAAGGAGTCATTTCGACAGTTACTTTATCACCTGCAAGAACTCTTATTCTATTTTTTCTCATTTTTCCAGATGAGTGTGCTAAAATTTCGTGATCATTTTCCAACTTAACTTTGAACATTGCATTAGGAAGTAATTCTAAAACTACTCCTTGAAACTCAATCGAACCTTCTTTTGGCATTTATCTCCTTTAATTTTCTTTTATATAATTAACTTTATTTCTTTTGTCTAATTTTTACTGATAATTTATGAGCATCTAAACCTTCGATGTTTGCCATATTTTCAGTATCTTCTTTTAAAAAATTATAAGATTTTGAATTAATTTTAACTACAGAGTTTCTTTTCATGAAATCTAAAACGCCTAAACCTGAAGAAAATTTTGCTGCTCCAGATGTAGGTAAAATGTGATTAGTTCCTACGATATAATCTCCAAATGCTTCACACGAATATTCTCCTAAAAATATTGCACCAGCATTATTAACTTTTGAAAATAATTTTTTATAAGATTTAATTTGTATATGAAGATGCTCAGGAGCTATAAAGTTTATTAAATCTTCACAATTTTCAATTTTATTTACCAATAATATTAGACCATTATTTTTTAAACTTTGTTCAATAATTTTTTTCTTTAGAGTCTTTTTAGATAATTCTTTAATGCTATTTATAACTTTTTTTGCAAATTCATTATTATCAGTAATTAATATAGATTGAGCATTACTATCATGCTCTGCTTGAGCCATTAGATCAGCGGCTACCCATCTAGGATTATTATCTTTATTCGCAACAACAACAATTTCTGATGGACCAGCTATTAAATCAATTCCCACACTGCCAAATAATTGCTTTTTTGCTTCTGCAACATAAGCATTACCAGGTCCAAAAATTTTATTCACCGGTTTAATTGTTTTTGTTCCTAGAGCTAGAGCAGCAATTGCTTGAGCACCTCCAACAAAATATGTTTCTTTTATGTTTAATTCTTTTAGCAGAGCTATAAGATAAGGATTAATTTCTTTACAAGGTGGGGTAACGCAAACAATTCGTTTAACACCAGCTATTTTTGCAGGAATTACATTCATAATTAAAGATGAAGGATAAAATGCATTACCTCCAGGCACATAAAGGCCAACTGAGTCTATAGGCTTCCATACAGATTGGAGATTGATATTATTTTCATTTTGCTCAATATTTATAGGTAATTGCTTTTTGTGAAACTTTGTTATATTTTTTATAGCTATTTTAAAACTATTTAAAATTTCTTTATCAAGTTTTGAATTTATTTTTTGAGATCTTAAATTTAATTTAAATTCTTTTTTATCAATATCAATTTTATCATATTGTTTGGCATATTTTATAAGCGCTTTATCTCCATTTTTTTTTATATTAAAAATAATTTCTTTTACTTTTTTATATATACTATCGTCATTAAGAACTTTGCTTCTTCTTAGAAAACTTTTAAGCTTAATATCATTATGTTTTAATATTTTCATTCAATCACTTTTTCAAATTCAGAAATAATTTCTTTTATTTTTAACATCTCAGTTTTATAAGCAGATCTATTAATAATTAATTTAGACTGAATTTTCATTATTTCCTCAACCTCAATCAAACCATTTACTTTTAGAGTCTGGCCAGTAGATACTAGATCTACTATTCTTCTGCACATATTTAATGAAGGCGCTAACTCCATTGATCCACTTAATTTAATAATTTCAGCTTGAATTCCTTTTGCTGCAAAAAATTTTTTGGTTATATTTGGATATTTTGTTGCAACTCGAATATTGCTCCAAGTATCTGGATTTTCTTTTTTTATTAAACTTTTGACTGCAGCAACTGAAATTTTGCAATGTCCAATATTAAGATCCAAAGGGGCATAGACTTCTGAATAATCAAACTCCTTTATAACATCCTCACCAGCAATACCAATTTGAGCAGCTCCAAATGCAACAAAAGTACAAGCGTCAAAAGCTCTAACTTTAATATACTCAATCGATTTATCTTTAGATTTAAACTTTAATTTTCTAGTCTCTTTGTCAAAAAGCATTGGGTCAGGAGCAAATGAGGTTTTTGATAGAATTTTTTTACATTCTTTAGTTATACGACCTCTTGGAATAGCTATAATAATTTTATTCATAAAAATCGGGTTAATATAGTGTAGAGAGAAGAAAAACTAGAAAAAGTTAAATTTTCTGTCTCATTATTTTAGCTCCAAGTTTTCCAAGGTATTTTTCTATTTCTGCATACCCCCTATCCAAGTGATAAACACGGTTAATTGTAGTTTTACCTTCAGCACATAATGCTGCAAGAACTAAACTGACACTAGCTCTTAAATCACTTGCCATTACCTGTGCACCTTTAAACTTTTTATTTCCTTTGATAAAAGCTATGTCCTTATTTAAATTTATTTCTGCACCTAAACGATTAAGCTCAGGAACATGCATAAATCGATTTTCAAAAACAGTTTCTTTAATTTCTGAGTTACCGTTTACTATACTCATCAGAGACATAATTTGAGCTTGTAAATCTGTTGGAAAACCAGGATAAGGTGCTGTTTCAATTTTCGCAGATTTTAATTTTTTAGAGGGATAAATTTTAATCGAACTATTTAATACATCCATATTTGCACCCATTTTTTTTAAAATTTTTATTAATGATTTTAAATGATTAGGGTTAAAGTTTTTGACTTGAATTTTAGAATTTATCATAACAGCTAAAATTATAAATGTTCCAGCAACAATTCGATCAGATATTATTTTATATTTTGTTGCTTTAAGATTATTTACACCTTGAATATAAATTTTATTAGATCCGAGTCCTTCTATTTTAGCACCCATAGATATCAAGAAATTTCCTAAATCTACTATTTCAGGTTCTCTTGCTGCATGATCTATCAAAGTTTCTCCCTTCGCCATTACTGCAGCCATTAAAATATTTTCAGTAGCACCAACACTGGGTGAAGGTAATTTAATTTTATTTCCTATTAAGTTTTTAGAAACTTGACCAATAACAAATCCATTTTCAATTTCAAATTTTGCACCTAACTTCTTAAGTCCTTTTAAATGAATATCTATTGGTCTTGTTCCAATAGCACAACCACCAGGAAGAGATATTTTACAATATCCAAAACGAGATAGTAAGGGTCCTAAAATTAAAACAGATGCTCTCATTTTTCTAACAATGTCATAATCAGCAGAAATATTTTTTAAATTCTTGCTATTTATTATTAATGAGTTTTTGTTTTTAATTATTTTAACACCACAACCCTCTAATAATTTTAACATATTATTTATATCAGCAACATTAGGAATATTCTCCAAGGTTAAATTTTGGTTACTTAATAATGACGCTACAAGAATTGGTAATGCTGCGTTTTTAGAGCCATGAATACTTATTGAGCCTTTTAGTTTTTTGTTACCTGAAATAATTAATCTATCCATTATTTTTTTGAGCTTTTTTTCTTTTTAATATGTTTGCCTTTAATTGACTCTCTAATCTTTTAAGTCGTGATGATCTTATTTTTTCCTTAACAAGGTTTTTTTTTATTTGTTTATAATTTTTATCTGTCACAATTAAGATTAATATAAAATCAGATTTTTTTAGAACATTTTTTTGAACAATAAACAACATTCTTCCAATCTCTCTCCCATTTTTTTCGCCAAAAGAAAGGTCTTTTGCAAGTTTTGCAAAATTTTGAAGGCAAAATTTTTTTAATTTTATTATTCAAATAAATAAAAGTAAGAATAAGCTACAATTATAGCTGGCAGTCCGCTGTATAACGTTGCTATTATCGCAGCTTTTGGCGCAAGCGCAATTGCTGGAAATAAAGCATCTCCATCATTAGAGATAGCATTTCCAAGTTCTGCTGAAAATGGGATATAGCCATTAAGATAAAAGGTAGCAACAACCACTTGAGGGCCACATCCTGGTAAAAAACCAAATAGAATTGCAACTAAAGGTACAAAAGGTAACCAAATATCAAAAAGCATTTTTAAATCTAAACTTGTAAAGTACATAAATATTTCAAAAATTAAAAATCCACTTATTACCCAAGTTGTTACAAAATTTGTTGTATCTATAACTCTTGATATATAACCTCTCGATTTATCGGTAGAACATTGAAAATCACTTAAAGGATTTAAAGACCACATAAATATTGATAGAATAGCTCCAGATGATCCTAATAATATAAAAATTGAATTATAAATATCTGTAGTAAACTCTATTTGAAAAGCAGTTAATATTCCAATCACAAAACCAGGAATAAACAATAAAATCCAAAAGATATTAAATTTTGATACAAAAGTTTTTTTGATTTTATCATATTCAATATTAATTTTTGATTTAGGCAACATAAATTTTGTACCATGAAAAAAATCTACAAAGTAACCTGTAATTGACCCAACTACTATACCTAAACTAAATATCAACAAGCCTGTTGAGGGCTCTATAGCTAAAATTAAAAATGCAGCATCTCCCATTGTGGCAGTTAGCACAGCAACAAGTGAACCAAATGATATTCGTCCCTGCACATATTGAGTAACTACAATTATAGCTCCTCCACAACCAGGTATAGCTCCTAGAAAAGCCGAAATTGGAACATGGATTTTTTGAGTTTTTAATAAAAAAAACTTAACATCAAATTTAGTAAGACTATCGAGACCGATAAAAACAAATAATGTAAAACCTACAAAAACTGAAACTTGAATGTAAGCTTCAATCATAGAATTACGAACAACCTCCCCAAATTCACCTGTTTGAAATGCTAGTGCTAAAATAAGAAGTCCAAAAAAAGATTTTTTTAATAATCTTCCTTCATTTGCAAATATTAGTTTTTTTTGATTACTTATAGCATTTATTAGGGCATTCATAATATATATATAGCTAATTAATATAGCTATGGCTATATTTCTATTAAATTTTTATTATTTTTGTGATAAAAAGGAATATGTCTTTTAGAAAAGTCAGAAATGCACACAAAACTGAAAATACAGAGGATTACTTAGAATTAATAGCTGAATTACTAAATTCAAAAGGAGAAGCAAGAATAGTAGATATAGCTAATGAACTTTCAATTGCACAAGCTACAGCGAATAAAACTATTCAAAGATTGCATAACCAAGGCTTTATTAAAAAACAACCTTATAGATCAATATTTTTGACTGTTAAGGGTCAACAAATAGCAAGTAAATCAAAAAAAAGGCATAATACTGTATTAAAATTTCTTATGAACTTAGGTATCGATCAAAAGACAGCATCAGCTGATGCAGAAGGAATTGAGCATCATGTGAGTGAAAAAACCCTAAAAAAAATGGAAAAATTCAATTCTGCGAAAAAAATTGTATAAATTCTGCCAAATCTTGATTTATAATGTATAAAAAAAAAGAAGGGACACGGCGAAAATATCCCTTCTTTATAAATTTGGCTTATAGAAATAAAATAAACCTTAATTCCTTTTAACCGATTCTCTAATTGCAAACAAACGCAATAATATTTTAGTCGAAATATTAATATTTTTGTAACAATACTAGTCTGATTTTAATCTTATTTTTAAAATCTTTATTCAAAGGAAGATATAAAAGAGGCCTGGAAATAAAGTGGGTTTTAAAATCTTTAGATATACCTATAAGTATTTTATCAAAATTTTGTTTTTTCCATAAGTCAATCCTGTGAGAGAAAATAAAATAACCTTTTTTACATAAGGTAAATTTAACATTTGAAAAAAGTTTATCAAAATTCTTGCAATATGTCATAGAGCCTATCATTGAAACTAAATCAAATTTAATATTAAATCTGTGTCTTGACTCAAAATTTTTTTTTATCAAATTTTGATAAATATTTTTTTCTTTAGCTATCAACAGACTTTTTTTAGAAATATCTGATCCAAATAATTGATTTTTTTTATAAACTTTTGCTAACTCCTCACCAAATAATCCAGTTCCACAAGCTAAATCTAGTGTATATTTGGGAGGTGTTTTTAGTTTTTTTTTCAATAAATTTATACTTTTTTTTGGAACTTTATAATGCCATTGATTTAGAATAAAATCATATTGATCTGACCAATCATCATAATATTTTTTTGTAGTTAATACATTCCCAATACCTTCAACTAAAGATTTAGATTTAACCATGTAAAAGTGATGGAATTTTTTTTCTATCTTCTCTTACTCTATCCAAATTAATTTTAGTATTAAGTATTTTTGGTTTACTAAATGCTTTGTTTAAAATTTTACCCCATGGATCAACTAGTAATGAATGACCATAAGTTTTTCTATTAGTGTGATGAATACCACACATATTTGTAGCTATTAAGTAAGCATTATTTTCAATTGCTCTTGCTCTTACTAATATTTCCCAATGGTCTTTTCCAGTTGTAGCAGTAAATGCTGCAGGCATTAATATAACCTCTGAGCCTTTTTTTGATAACTCTCTAAATAAATTTGGAAAACGTAGGTCATAACAAATTGTTAATCCAAGTTTAGTATTTTTAAATTTAATTAATTTTATTTTTTTTCCTGATTTAAAAGAAGCAGACTCCATATATGATTCATTTTTACTAATTTTAACATCAAACATATGAATTTTATCATAATAAGTTTTAATTGATCCATCATTATCAATTAATAAAGATCTATTAACTAGTTTCTTTTGATTTTTAACTTTTAGTAAAAGAGATCCAATATTAATATAGAGATTGTTTTTTTTTGCAAATTTTTTACTCATATTTAATATTGGGCAATCTTTTTGATATGTTGAAAATTTAAACAAATGTTTTTTATCATTAGTAATTAGATTTGAGCACTCAGGTGTACAAATAATATCAGGTTTGTATTTAAGTGCTTTTTTAAAATAATTTTCAAGTTGACGACAATTATCGTCAGGAGTTGAATTTGCCTGAAATTGAATTTGTGATATTTTTATAGTTCTCATAAGTATTTTTTATAATAAAACTTAATTTATTTTTAGAAATTAAAAAGTTTTAATACATTTAACTTTATTATTATATAAACAAAAGTATATAGAGGATAAAAATGAATAATTTATTAGAAATTTGGAAATCTAATAAGCCAGTTATTAATGCATGGCTATCAATACCCAACTCATTTACCGCTGAGGCTTTTGGAAAAATGGGATGGGACTCTATAACCATTGATATGCAGCATGGTCAAAATGATTATCAATCAAGCATTGCTATGTTACAAGGACTTTCTAGGAGTGAATCGTTACCAATGGCGAGAGTGCCGTGGAGTGAACCAGGAATTATCATGAAAATGTTAGATCTAGGTGTTATGGGTATAATTGCACCAATGATAAACACTAAAGAGGATTGTGAAAAATTTGTATCTTATTGCTATTATCCACCAAATGGTCAAAGAAGTTTTGGACCTATGAGAGCTCAATTAATCCATGGTTCAAACTACTTCAATAGCGCAAATGAAAATATAATTAGTTTTGCTATGATTGAGACTGAGCAAGCAGTAAATAATTTAGATGAAATTTTATCAGTACCCAATCTAACTGGAGTATATATTGGTCCTGCTGATATGAGTTCATCATACGGTTTACAACCAAAATTTGATGTGAAAGAAGATCCAGTATTCTCAAATATAAAATTGATTGCAAAAAAAGCGATAGAGCATGGTAAAATTGCCGGTATTCATAATGGAAGTACTGATTATGCAAAAGAAATGATTAAAATAGGATACAAATTTGTTACAATATTATCTGATTTTAGAGTTATGAGTTCTAATTCACAAGAAATTGTTAATGAAATGAAAAATAAATCAAATGAATCTAAAAATTCAAGCACATATTAATTGCTAATTTTTATTTCTAAAAAAAGGTATCAAAAAAATTAAGCATGCTAAAAAGAAAAAAATACTTCCGGCCATTGACCAAAAGTTGCCTATACTTGAAATAATAAAACATAAGGATGAAATTATAAACATTATCCATCCTAGAAAATTAATATAATTATTTTTCATTTTGTTTATTTAAATCTTCCTTTATTTGCATAACTTCTAGCCATCTCGTTTCTTTTAAATTAATTTCTCTGGTTAATTCTTCCATTTTTTTAGTTACTTCTACATATCTGTCATAATTTTCTATATATAAATTAGTATCTTTCAACTCTTTCATAATAATATCTAGTTTTTCTTGAATAATATTTATCTCTTTTGGTAATTCTTCTAATTCAAATTTATATTTAAAGGATAGCCTTGTGTTTGTTATATTTTTTTCTTTGTGATCTTTATTTTTATTTTTTTTTAATGATACAATTTTATTTTTTTCAGATTGTGATTTTAGAAAGTCACTGTAACCTCCTAAAAACAAAGTTACTTTTCCATTAATATCAAAATGTAATATTTTATTCACTGTCTGATCTAAAAAATCTCTATCATGTGAAACAATCAAAAGAGTACCATTGTATTTTGCTAGCATTGCAGTGAGAATATCTAATGTATCTAAATCAAGATCATTTGTAGGCTCATCAAGAATTAAGCCTGTTTTTGGATTAGCTAAAACTTTAGCAAGAAGTAATCTATTTTGCTCACCTCCTGAAAGTGTTTGGATTGTATGATTAACATTCTTAGGATCAAAATTAAAATCTTTAACATAGCTGCAAACGTGTCTATCAAAACCTTGAACTTTTAGATAGTCACCACCTGATGGAACTAATATATCTTTTATAGATTTTCTTCCATTAAGATCATTTCTCATTTGATCAAAATATGAAAAATCTAAATTCTTCTTTAATTTTAATTTACCCTCAGAAATTGATACTTCATTTAATAATGTTTTAAGAAAAGTCGATTTTCCAGTACCATTTTTACCTAACAAACCTATTCTGTCATTCTTGCTTATCTTTAGAGATAAATTTTGAAAAACAAATTCTTTTTGTTTGGGATATTTAACCGAAACTTCATTATACTCAGCTATAAATTTAGATTGATCAACAGATTTTTTAGCAATTTGTGGTTTTAATGATTTTATTGCGCTTCTATAAGAAGCCTCATCTTTTTCTAACTTATTTTTTAATTCTTTAGCTCTTTGTAAACGTTTTTCATTTCTTTTTACTCTTGCCTTAACTCCTTTGTTAGCCCACACTAATTCTAAGTTAACAAATTGTTTTCTATTTCTGAGCTCTCTATATTCCTGATCTAAAAGCTCTTCAGACCATTTATCAAAATTTTTAAATCCATTTGGACTTACTCGAAGCTTACCTCGATCTAACCAAAATACTTTATTAGTAAAATTACTTAAAAAAGCTCTATCATGACTAATACAGATTATAGTTTTATTTAGATTCTTTAGATGACTTTCTAACCATTCAATACACTCAAGATCTAAATGGTTTGTTGGTTCATCTAATAAAAGAATATCTGACTCTTTCAAAAGAGATCTAATTAAATAAATTTTTCTTTTTTGACCACCTGATAAATCATGAAAATTAGATTTTTTATCTAAATTTAATTCATTACAGTAAATATCTATGAAGTGTTTATTGTTATCATTAATTAAATCTTGAAAAATATCTGAGGTTGTCTTTTTTTCAAAATCAATAAAGTTTTGATTAAAATTACTAACTTTGATACCTGGCAAATTCCAAATCTTTCCGTTATCAATATCTTGATCACCATTTATTGTTTTCATAAGAGTAGTTTTTCCTACTCCATTTTTACCAACTAAAGCAATCATGTCTCCTTTATGAAGATTAAGATCTAAGTTTTGAAAAATTATTTTTTTTCCAAATTTAATTTCCACTTCCCTTAGTGAAAAAATTAAATCACTAACCACAATTTTTTAAAATTGATAGAAGATAACTATGTAATCAAGAATTGCAAAAATTATAAATAGTATTGCTAATCTTGGGATTGACCATTGACCCTTTGGAAAAATATATTCAAAAATTTTCATTATTATTTACTTTATAATCGAATTTGTGTGTTATTTAAAATAAAATTAGCGGGCTTATAGCCCGCATAATATTTATCGACTGTAAACGTAAAAAGCTAATGTAAACAATGCAGTCAAAACAACATTTATATATGGTGTCGCACCTGCAATAGCGCCTGTAACTATATGAAATAAAATTATAGCCGTGAATAAGAGTCCTCCTAAAGCAAATAACATACCAATTGATTTAATATTTTCACCTGCCACGTCGGGAAATCTCCAACTCCAAATGCCATTCACTAGAAGGACTACGCCTGTAAATTGTCCAAATGCAATTAAGTCTGGTGTAGCTTCCCAGCCAGTTCCTTGAGCAATCCAAAGTGATCCTAAAAAAAGTGATCCTAGACCATTAATAATAAGAACAATAGCTTGCGCTTTAAAAATTAAATTAAGATTCATATAAACTCCAATGAAAAAAATCTTTTAAAAATATTTAAAGATTCTGTAAAAAGACCATTTGAAGCAGATAAAAATATTATTTATATTTAATACTAGTTGCTTTTAATCCACTTGATGCAATCTTCTAGTCTGTCATCACCCCAAAATACTTCCCCATCATAAATAAATGTTGGACTTCCAAAAACTCCATTTTTATATGCTTTATCTGTGTTGTCTAAATATTGATTATTTATTTTAGAAGAATTAGCTTTATTTAATATATCTTCTTTATCTAAATTTAATTCTTTTAATATTTCTGTAAGATTTGGTTCTGTTGCAGGTTCTTTTCCTTCTTGAAACCATCTTCTATATGTTAGAGTTACATAATCTATACCCCAACCTTCTTCCATTCCTAAAATTGCAAGTTGATTAGCTAAATCAAATTCTTTCAAAGGGTATGGCACAGGTACTTTAGCAAAAAAACCATAAAATTTTGCTCTTCTCTCAATATCTCTCCACATATAATCGGATTTTATTTTCTTAGATGGAGGTGTGAAAGGAATATTATCCATATCCATCATAATTTTTCTAACACTAAATGGGTGCCAATTAAATTTAATATTTTCTTTTTTAGAAACTTCACTTATTCTATTTACAGATAAATAAGTATAAGTGCTTCCTATTGAGAACCAAAAATCTATTTCTTTCATTAATTATTTTTTATATGTTTAAAAAATAAAAAATACTAATAAAATTTAATACTAAATACACTATAAAAATAGAGATTTTATGCCTTTTTATTAAAATCTTGAAGTTAAATTAATATTGGATACACTTAAATAAAAATTACTTTGGAGGAATGATGATTAAAACTTTATTAAGTTTTGTTTTTTCCGGAATTATTGCAATTTCATTTTCTGCGCATTCAAAGACAAAAGTAACATGGTCAATGGAGTCAAATGCAGATAGAGATCCAATTTTTTTAGAAAAACTTCAAAATGCATATAATAGTGCTCAAAATAATTACGAATTAGAAATACAATTTGAGCCAAATGAAACAAGAATTGAATCTTTAAGAACATCTATGCTTGCGGGTATGGGACCTGATATAGTTGAAACTCCAGGACCATCATACGTAAAAGAATATCAAGAAGCAGGTATGTTGGAAAATCTAGATTCTTATGCAGCTGAATTTGGTTGGAAAGATAAATTAATTCCTTGGGCATACAGTTCAGGTGTATTTGATGGCAGTTTGTATGCAATACCAAAAACTCATGAGTCTATGGTTATGCTTTATAACAAAACTCTGTTTGAAGAAAACGGATGGAAAGTTCCAACTACTCTTGAAGAGCTAGAAGATGTTGCTGGAAAAATTCAAGCTAAAGGAATGGACGTTTACACATATGGTTCATCAGGATGGCAGCCGACACATGAACATTTAGTTGGAATCTATTTAAACAACTATGCGGGACCACAAGCTGTGTATGAAGCTATTATTGGTGAAAGAGAATGGACAGATCCTGTTTTTGTAGAAGCTCTTGAACTTTTAAAAAAACATATGGTTGATGAAGGATGGTGGTCTGGCAGTTTAGAGAATTACTATGCTATTGGCTGGGACGACTTTCATGCACAATTTGCAACTCGTGGAGCTGCAATGATGACAATTGGAACTTGGACTTTCCAAGCTACTAGTTTAGGTATCGGTGCTTCTGGAGACGAATGGGGATGGGCTCCTCTACCTTCATTATCATCTCAATCTGATGGTCCAAACTTTATGATAGCAATAGGTACAACTATGTCAATTAATGCTGCTGCTAAAAATAAAGATGGAGCAATAGATGTGTTGAACTGGATAATGTCAAACAAAGACGTTGTAATTGATATTGCAAGTGACTTTGAATTTGGTGAATTTGTAGTTCCACTTTTACTTGATGAAAGTGATATCCCAAGCTCAATATCACCTCAAGTAACAAGCTACTTAAATGAGTATGCTAGAATTACTGGTGATGGAAATTATGGATATTGTACTTGGACTTTCTGGCCTGCAGAACCTGGTGTTCATATATGGAAAGATATGGAAGTTGTTTGGGCTGGTGATATATCAGTTGAAGACTTTATGCATGATCATCAAAAAATGTGGGATAAGGCAAGAAAGAAAAATGAAACTTTGCCTGTTCCATTAAGAGATTAATAAATATATAAAGTGAAGCTCAATGAGCTTCACTTTTTTTAATGAATTTTTTTTCTAATAAAAGCTTCATAGCTTGGTATTTTGTATTACCTGTAGTTTTTATTCATCTTTTTGTTATTGGAATTCCTTCTATTTTAAGTCTTGCTTTATGTTTAACAGACTGGAGTGGTTTGGGAAAAATCAATTATGTTGGTTTTGAAAATTTTATTGAACTTTTTGATGACCGTTATTTTAAAAAAGCAATTTTCCATAATATTTTATGGACAATTATATTCTTAACGGTTCCAGTATGTATTGCACTTATGTGTGCATATTTGCTTACAGGGATTAAACGTGGCCAAATGTTTTATCGTTTAGCTTTCTTTTTTCCATATATGCTGGCAAGTGTAATTAACTGTCAAATTTGGAAATATCTTTTTCATCCAATTCATGGACTTGGTGGTTTTTTTGAGTCAATAGGTATTCAAGCTTTAGCATCTTCTCCATTCACAACTAAAGAAACATCTCTTTATGCTGCTGCTTTTGTAGATGGTTGGCATTTTTGGGGATTCTTAGTTGTAATATACTTAACCGGTATGTATCAAGTTGATAACCACTTGTATGAAGCAGCTGATATTGAAGGAGCAACTAAGTTTCAAAAATTTCGATATATAACCTTACCAATGATTAGGCCTATCTTTATTTTTAGCCTTATGATTATTATTATTTGGTCAGTACCAGTATTTGATTATGTTTATATTCTTACAGGTGGCGGGCCAGCTTACAGCTCAGAAGTCGTGGCAAATTATCTTTATACACATGCATTTGTTAGATTTAATGTTGGGTATGCTTCGGCAGTTGGAACACTTATGTTTGTTTATGTGATTATTATAGTTAGTATTTTTGGAATTTTGAGAAAATTAGGATGGGAAATCTAAATGATAGTGTCTAATTTTAGAACCAAAGAAGCAATACCAAATCATATTATATTGATATCATTTTCACTCTTAGCGATTTTACCAATTCTTGTTTTATTTTTTAATTCCATAAAACCATTTAGTGAATTTGGCTTAAATCCTCTTGGTCCTCCATCCGAAATAAGAATTCAAAATTTTCCTGATGCTTGGGTAGCAGGTGAATATTCAAAAATTTTTTTTAATTCATCTAAATTAGTCATTGGCTCTGTAATTTTATGCTTAGCTGTCTCTTTATTAGCTGGTTTTAGTCTGGCTAAACTAAATCCAAAAGGTTCGTCTGCCATAGCAATATATCTATTAGTAGGAATAAGTATTCCAGCTCAATTGTATATATTGCCATTATTTCTTTTGTGGAAAGAATTAAGCTTACTGAATACACACCTAGGTTTAATAATCATTTATTCAGCTTTAAATGCTCCTTTTGCAACTTTTTTAATAAGATCATATATGATTAGATTACCAGATGAATTATTTGATGCTGCTAAATTAGATGGCGCAAATACTTTTCAAATTTTTTTTAGAATTGCATTGCCTTTATCTTGGCCAGTTATACTAACTGCTGGTTTAATAATAGGTCTTGCAGTTTGGAATGAGTTTTTATTTGCACTTACTTTTATCCAAGATCCAAATTTTAAACCAATGGCAACTATTCTTTTCTCATTTCAGGCTAGGTTTGAAAACAATTATGCTTTACAAAGTGCTGCAGCTATTATGATGGTAGCTCCAGTTGCAATTTTATTTATGTTATTTCAAAGAAGATTTATTTCTGGATTAACAAGTGGAGGTCTTAAAGAGTAAATGACTTATAAACTAGATAAAATATATGAAGAAAAAGTTTACGCAGGTGTTCTCGGTAAAATCATAGGAGTTTTCCTAGGAAGACCTTTTGAGGGGTGGACTTACGAAAGAATTATGAAGGAACTTGGTCCAATAAATTATTACGTAAATGATAAACTAGACTTTCCTCTTCCAGTTTCGGATGATGATATTACTGGTACGTTTACCTTTTTGAGAGCATTTAGAGATTTTAATTATAACAAAAATTTAACTGCAAAAGAAATTGGCGATACTTGGTTAAATAATTTGATCGAAGACAAAACTATACTGTGGTGGGGAGGTAAAGGGCACTCAGCAGAAGATACTGCTTACCAAAATCTTAAACAAGGAATTAAAGCGCCAAAAAGTGGTTCAATAGAAATGAATGGAAAAATAATAGCTGAACAAATAGGTGCTCAAATTTTTATTGATGGTTGGGCATTAGTATCACCAGGTGATCCTGAAAAAGCTGTATACTATGCTAAGGAAGCCGCAAGTGTAAGCCATGATGGCGAAGGAATTTATGGAGCTCAAGTAATTGCTGCAATAGAATCTATGGCTTTTACTGAAAATGATACAAAAAAATTAATAGATCAGGCTAAAAACTTTATTCCAAAAGACTCAACAATTTATAAGTTAATTTCAGACATACAAGATTGGAATTCTGGTAATTTAAATTGGGAACAAGCCAGAGAGAAAATAGCTGAAAATTATGGCTATGATAAATTTTTAGGAAATTGTCATATGGTTCCAAATCATGCATTGATAATTATGTCACTTTTATTTGGAGATGATGATTTTCAAAAAACTATGATGATTGTAAATACAGCAGGTTGGGATACAGATTGTAATTCAGGAAATGTTGGGTGTATATTAGGTATAAAAAATGGTTTAGCAGGATTAAAATCTGGTCCTGATTTTTTAACACCAATTAATGACGTATTATATTGCCCCACAGCAATCGGAGGCGAAACTCTAACAGATGCTCTAACAGAAGCATATAAGATTATAAATACAACAAGAAAAATAAATGGCCTCGATATCATTGAGCCAAAAGATAAATCTAGATTTCATTTTGCAATAGAAGACTCAACTCAAGGATGGAAAATAAATAAAGATAAAAATAAAAATAGCAAAACAAACATAAAAAATATTGAATATAAGTCTGAAATTGGAGAAAGAGCTTTAGAAATAAATTTTGAAAATATTTCAAAAGAAGATACCTGTGAAATATTAGTTGATACATTTTATCCTGACATAATTTTAGGATTAGAAGGAAAGAAAAGAAAAGATTTCTTTCATTATGATTATATATCTTGCCCTATTGTATATCCGGGACAAAATATTAAAGCTCAAATAAAAAATATTTCTAAAGAGCAAATAAAAATACAAATATTTATAAAATATTGGGGAGTTGATGATAAATTAATTAAAATCGCTTCTGACAATCATCCAATCAATGTTAATGAAGAAAAAATTATAGATTGGAATATACCAAGCACAGAAAATAACCCTATTGGCCAAGTTGGAATAATAATTAATTCAGAAAATAAAAATGATGGTGCGATCATTTTGAATTACGTAAATTTTTATGGGGAGGCAAAACAAACATTTAAAACTCCAGATCATATAAGCAAGTATAAAAGAGGTTTAAGCTTAAAAGAGGGGTATTATGGTCAAATATGGAGAAATGCTTGGGTTCCTGGATTAGATAAATGGGAGGAAAGAGGAAAAGACTTCAGGGTCTGTCAAAATATAGGGAGAGGAATACTTTTTACTGGGACAGATATATGGAAAGACTATTCAGTATCATCCAAAATTATTTTACAATCTCTAAGCTCAGGTGGGCTTGCATCAAGAGTACAAGGATTAAAGCGTTACTATACTTTTGAATTAAATAAAAATAACAAAATAACCATAGGTAAAATGTTTTATAATTTTAAAGTTTTGAAGGAAATAGATTTTAAGGTAGATTTTTTTAAAGAATATGATTTAAAAATGGTAGTAAAAGATAATAAGATATCCGGTTTTATCAACAATAAATTAATGATAGAAGTTGAAGATACTAATAATATTTTAGAATCTGGCGGTTCAGGATTTACAGTAGCTGATGGAACTTTAGTTTCTAATGAAATTAAGATCCATTAAAGTTTAATTCAAAAAAAATACAATTTAATTTTTATGGAAACAAAAATATATAATAATGCATTTATATCGGCATGTATTTCTATTTTTATACCTTTATTTGTTTGGGGAAATATTATTGCTTTTTTACCATGGTTAGTAAATAATTTAAAACTCCCAGATAGTACTCTCGGTTTTTTATTTATGTTCTTTGCTATGATGCAAATTATCGTAAGTCAAATATCAGGTAGAATTATCATCCCAAAGATTGGATCAAAGAAAACATTGGCATTGGGTATGTTAATATTTGCAACATCACCATTTTTTTTTGGATTAGCTTATAACAATTATTCATTTATTCTGTCTTCAATTCCACTTGGTATTGCATTAGGACTGATATTTCCTACATGTACTGCAATTACTGGATTAGTAGAATTAAAAACAAAAAAAATACTTCAACCACTTTTTTCAGCTTTTATAAGTATAGGCTTTTTATTTGGAGCACTTAGTTCTGGTTTGTTTCAATATAATAATTTTTATCCACCTTATGTAATCTGCTCCTTATCTATTTTTGCTATTATCGGAATTGTGTTAATATTTGTATATGGTTTGCCCAATGAATTTGAAAATTTTGAAAAATCTGAAAAATTTAGATTTCCTGAAAGAAAAATAATGCTTTTTGGTCTTTATGGTTTTATTTTTATGGCATCAGTAGGAATAATTGGAGATTGGTCAGCACTTTGGTTTTCACGAGATTTAAAAACTACAGCTCTAGTAGCTAGTTTAGCTGTAACTGCTTGGGGTACTGGGGAGTCTATTGGAAGATTATTAGGTGGAAAGTTAATAAAGTTAACAAATCAAAAATTTGTTGGTGCTTACATGGGAATTTTTGGATGTGTAATATTTTTTATATGCATACTGATATACAATGAATATGTCATTCTTTTTGGTATTTTAATATTTGCTTTTTGTTCGGCAAATTTTTATCCAGTTGTTATAAGATACGCATTGAGTCAAACATCTGAAAGCTTAAATACAACTGCTTCAAATTTAGTAACAATGTGTACGGGTGGTTTTTTAATAGGACCAGCTATTGTGGGATATTCAGCTACAACAATGGGGTTAACATTTAATGTAAAAATTTTATGTATTATTTGGATTTTAAATAGTATAGCACTTCTTTATAGTACGCGTAAAATATCTGAGTAAATTAGTCATTCTTGTTATTCAAACTAATCAATTATCCACATTATCATTTATTTTTAATAGTTTATAAATTTGCAATAAATTTAGGTTAAAACAAAGAAAGGAGATTTTATGATCACAGGAAGTTGGACATATAGTATATCAAATAACAAAGCTATAGAGGCCTATAAAACTGCTGCAGGATATTTTAAAAAATATGGAGCAATTGGTTCATCAATAGCAAATCATCTTGGCAGAGACAATGGATTATACACTGTAAATATTGGATATGAAAATTATGCTCATTTTGGAGAGGTAGATGATCAAATATCTAATGATGAAAATTGGGCAAAAGATATGGAGCCGTATTTTTCAGATACCAAATGGGAAACAAATAATTTTTATGAACCCATGATCCATCATATGCCTTCAGATGCTGGAATAAAACCTGTGTTTGCACATTGGATGTTTTTTCATAAAGATATTAATTTAATTCAAGAAAAGGGAGATATATTTATTAAAGCATGGATGGAAAGTGGAGCTACAGGTGGAACAGTAGGAAGATTAAATGGTAAAGATAATGGTTCTTACGGCTTTGCTGTTCGTTTTAATAATATGAAAGAGTACGGCGTAGCACAGGATAAACTAAATGGTGAAGATTATTGGTCTAATCATAAGAAATTTTTGGATGAAGTAGAACCAAGAGGCATGAGTCTAGTAAGAATCTTAGAAACTAATTGGGAATAATTGAGGCAAAAAAAGAAACAATTTCTTAAATACGATTAGCAGACCAAAGTCTGCTAATTTTTATCTATATTTTTAAGAAATTTTACAACGTGAATCTAAATAATGAAAGTAAACGATCATAATTTTAATAAAGAAAGAAATGCATCTTTTACAAGTGCATTTCTTATGATGTTTATAATAAGTATATATTTTGTTCATATTCCTTGGAACATTGATAGATTAGATATTAGTGAGTCAGAATTAGGATTTGGTTTATTTGTTTTTGGAATTTCTAATTTTTTTTCTAATCAAATTAGTGGTAGAATTATTGTTCCTAAGTTTGGGACTTCAAATACAGTAATATTGGGATTAGTCATTTTTTGTTTTTGTCCACTTTTATTAATCAGTGTTCCAAACTACAATTACTTTGTGATATCATGGATCCCTTTTGGAATTGCTATTGGATGTATGGTTCCGACTTTAAATACACAAATTTCAATTGTTGAAACAAAAACTGATAAGATTATTCTACCAATATTTCAGGCTAGCTATAGTACTGGATCATTGTTTGGATCAATAGCTGCAGCTTACTTTATAAGTTATATTTCTGATCCAAGAATTACTTTCTTTTTTTTAGGCACTATTATATTTGTGTATGTTTTTATATTTAAAATTTTTGGTTTAAAAAGAGAATATGAACCTGAAAAAGAAATTGTAAAGTTCAAATTACCAAAAAAAATAATTCTTATATATGGTTTTATGATGATGATGAATTTTGCTACAATAGGAATTATTCTTGATTGGACTCCTGTATGGCTAACAAGAGATCTATCAGCCCCATTATTTTTAGGAGGAATACTTTTGATTTTTTTCAGCATAGGCGAAATAGTTGCTCGTTTAATGGGTAGCCGATTATTAAATTCGTTGGGTACTTATATTGTTGGGGGTTATTTTACTATTGCATCGGGTATAGTTTTGTTTTTATCTGTATTAACAATGAATTTGTATTTTATAATATTTGGCATGTTATTATTTGGATTTGGTACTGCAAATTTTATTGCAATTGTTATACGAGAAGCAATAAGAATTTCAGATGAGTCAATTAATATAACTGTTTCAAATCTTATAACACTTGGTTTTTCAGGTTTTATATTTGGACCAGTAGCAGTTGGGTATTTAGCAGAATATTTTGGACTTACTTTTAATATGTATTTACTTTCAATTATTTGGGGTGGAAACGGTATAGCTTTGCTTTATCTCAAGAATATTAATAAATCAAAGATTAATTAATATTCATATTTTTAAAAATTTTGTTTATAAAACAACTTAAACTAAAAATTAAATTAGAAATTGATCGAAAATGTTTTTTTATCTTGTTACACCTCTTATTTTAATTAGTGCAAGCTCTTTAGGATTACTAATATCTCCTTCATGGTCTCTTTCTCCGTTTGTATGGGTGTTCATCTTAGTTCCTATAATTGATTTAATGCTTCCCTACCTCAATAAAAAAGATCAAGAATTAAACGAAAATTTATTACATAACTTTTCAATTATTATTGTATTGCCTTGTATTTTATTTCTAATATTTTTTGGATTATTTGTAGTATCAAAAAATAATATTAGTATTTTTACTGTGGCGGCTTTAGGCGCAGCTGTTGGAATGTCAGGGGGGTCCATAGGTATAACTACCGCTCATGAACTAATTCACAGACAAAGTAAATTTATGAGATTTTTAGGAGTCACTTTATTAATACTATGTTTGTATGGTCATTTTAGAATTGAACATGTTTATGGACATCATAAAAACGTTGCGACAAAAGAAGATCCAGCAACAGCAAGAAAGGGTGAAAATTTTTATTTTTATTTTATTCGATGTGTAATTAATAGCGTTATTTCATCTTGGAAAATAGAAAAAAATATTCTTTATAAAAAAAATATAAAAACTTTTAGTAGGCAAAATAGAATGCTTCATTATTTTTCATTAGAATTTATATTTTTATTAATAGCTTTTTATATAGCTGGTATGAATGGTTTAGTTTTTATTTTTTTTCATTCATTAGTCTCAATAACTTTATTAGAATTAGTAAATTATATTCAGCATTATGGCTTGAGTAGAAATATATATGATGGAAAATATGAGAGATTTTCTGATTATCATTCATGGAATAGTCGCCATATATCTGCAAATTGGTCTACTTTTAACTTAGGACTTCATAGTGAACATCACAAAAGTGCCAGTAAACATTATCCATTACTATCACAAGAAGAAAAAAAAATGGAAATGCCCTCTAATTATTCAGTAATGTTAATGATGGCTTTAATTCCTCCAATTTGGTTTTTTGTAATGGATCGTAAATTAAAAGAATTAAAGTCAATATGAATAAAATATTAGCCGCAGTAACTAATTATTTTTGAATAACACAGCTTTATTAATTGCCACTAGAAATATTACTAATTAATTATTAGCTCATCTGGAGTTTCATCAATTTGATTTTTATGATCCCAACTATTCCCCTTTATACCAGATCCAAAATTGGCAGATTTATTTGTATATGGAAGTTTATATAATAAAGAATTAAAATATTTCTGCATTTTAGGAAGTTTCTTAAAATTATTATAAAATTTTGAAACATGAGGATAACCAAGTTTTTCAAAAATAGTTTCATCTATTAGGTCATCTAAAAATTTATAATATTTTATAAATTCAACATACAAATCTAGAATATCAAATAAATTAAAATCAGGTGATGAAATTTTATTACCTACTAAAAAAATATTTTCGTTAGTTGCATTTTTTGAAGAAAACCAATGTTCAAATTTTTGAATTTTACCAGCATTGGTTTTTTCAAAAGCTTTATTAAATACTTCTTTTGCACAAATAATCTCATCTTCTTTTTTTTTATGATGTACGTATGCAAAACTTGTAATAACCTTTCTTAAATCATCAGTTTCTTGAAGTAGCTGTTCACATTGTAGTTGTTCTTTTCGATCTTGACCAAACATTCCAAATTCTTTTCCTAAAAAACTTAAAATTGTTGTTGAATGAGATATTAAAATTTCATCCTTATCTTTGTATAAATGTAAATAAGGTAAATTTATTAAGCTATTTTTACTTTTGAGTGATACTTTATCATTTTCATGCCACGAAGATCCATCAAAAGTAATTATACCCTCTTCTTCTTTTGGTAATAATTTATATATTTTTGCTCTTAATTTTACACCAGCATATAAAATAAGCATTCTCGATACAGAACCAAGCCCTTTAGTACTCCAATAACCAAGTGTTACTTCTCTAATTGTCATAAGTTCATACTTTATATATATATAAATAACTTTGTTAAGTTTTTGTAGCCGCAGTAACTCAGGGGTAGAGTAACTCATTGGTAATGAGTAAGCCGGCAGTTCGAATCTGCCCTGTGGCACCATTTTTTATGAAATACATAATTATATTTCTAATTTCCTTTATAAGCATAGAGTTAATGGCGAAACAAATATCAGAATTTAGTTGGGAAAAGAGACTACTCGTTATCTCTTATAAAAAACAAGATGATCAAATATTTATCAAAACTAAAAAATTTATCTCTGATAACAAATGTGGAATTGATGATAGAAATTTAGAAATAATTTTTTTTGAGAAATTTGAAAATAAAGAATTTGAAACACCAGATTTTATTAAAAATAAATACGGTATCTGGTTAATTGGTTATGATGGAATTAGTAAAGATTATACCTCTGATGATAAAATTTTTTTAAGATTATTTAATTTAATAGACTCAATGCCAATGAGAAAAGATGAGATGGTTAACGATAAATGTTAATGATTTTAAAAGACGAGATTAAATTTTTAATAGCCTATCATAAGAAATTACAAGTATTTACTCTATAAAAGTTTTAATTCTCGATATAAATATTCAGCTATGCTTTTCATACCATTGTATTTAGTTAAATTTTCAGCAGTATTATTATAATTTGTATTAGTATTAATATCGTAAGTATATAACTTACCTTCTTCATCTTCTAAAAATTCAATGCCTGCTATATCTATGTTGTTATTATTTAAAACGTTAACATATTTATTAATTATTGGATTTGAAAAGTTTTCTAAAATCATAAATTTATTTCCGGTTGAATTTGCAGGACAGAATTCTTCATCTGGGCCACAATTATCTGCTGGACAAAGCTCAAAACCATTACTAGTATCAACTTGAACTGCGTATATGAATTTTTTTCCAACAAATTCAGTTCTAACAATTCTATTATTTTTTGGTTTTATGTAATCTTGAAGTATTGTAACTCCATCTATTGATTCTTCAAAATTTTTAGAACTAATGTATTCCTCAAATTTTTTATGCTCATCAAATAATCTAATGCCTAAACCTTTTCCGGCTCTATTATGTTTAGTTAAAAATGGGCGATCAAATTGTTTAGATAATTTTATAAGTTGATCTTTTCCTTTTGCAAATAGAGATTTAGGAATTTTAATTCCTTCTTTTTTTAATTCTTTATATTGTAAACTTTTAGAAATTTCTAAATTTAATGCTCGAGACCCATTAACTAATTTTCTTTCATGATATTCCAACCAATCTAATATTACTGCGGTATACTCTGGCGCATAACGATGACCTCTTGTATGTGATGAAGCGCTCATTCTATTATAAAAAATACCAAAAGGAGGTAGTGCATTAGTATCCAATGAGATTGAATTCATATGCCATTTTTCGAACGGAGCATTTAATTCTATTAACTCCTTTTCTAGTGGAGTAACCCACTCGTCGTTTTCATGTATAATATATATTTTACTATTCTTATTTTTCATACCTCAGATATTAATTTAAGATTGTTTTGAGGTTTCTGCTACTTACAACAGAAACTAGTATGGCAACAGTTATAGGAATTGTATAGAAAGCTTTTTATAATGCTTTGCATATTTAACATAAAGTTGCTCATTTAACTAATATATAAACAATAATTAAAAAATCAATAAACTATTTATATTTTAATTTAAATTCTAATCTTCTTTTATGTAATATAGGTTCTGTATATCCAGATGGTTGATTAACACCCTCAAAAACAAGATCTTTAGCCGCCTGAAATGCTATAGTATCGTAACTCGGTGCCATTGGTATGTAATTTTCATCACCAATATTTTGTTTATCAACTACTAAAGCCATTTTTTTCAATGCTTTCAATGCTTGCTCTTTTGTAATAAGTCCATTTTCAATCCAATTAGCAATTGCTTGTGATGAGATACGGCATGTAGCTCTATCTTCCATTAATCCAATGTTGTTAATATCGGGAACTTTAGAACACCCAATTCCTTGATCAACCCATCTCACTACATAACCTAAAATTCCTTGAGCATTATTTTCTATTTCATTATTTATTTCTTCTTCAGATAAATTTCTTTTATTTAATAAAGGTAATGTTAGTAAATCATTTAATGTACCTCTTTTGCCATTAGCTTTAATTTCATCTTGAATATCAAAAACATTTACATAATGATAATGCATTGCGTGTAGAGTAGCAGCAGTTGGACTAGGCACCCATGAGCAATTTGCTCCAGCTTTTGGATGTGAAATTTTTTGCTCTACCATTTCCATCATTAAATCAGGCATAGCCCACATTCCTTTACCAATTTGTGCTTTTCCTTTTAATCCACACTCTAATCCAATATCTACATTTCGATCTTCATATGATTTTATCCAAGCAGTATTTTTCATATCTGCCTTTGTTATAAATGAACCTGCTTGAGTTGAAGTATGTATTTCATCCCCTGTTCTATCAAGAAATCCTGTATTTATAAAAGCTAACCTAGATTTTGCTGCCCTTATACATTCTTTTAGATTAATACTTGTTCTTCTTTCTTCATCCATAATACCGACTTTAATTGTATTATTGGGAAGATTTAACATTGCCTCTATGCGCTCAAAAAGATTTACTGTAAATTCAACTTCTTCGGGTCCATGCATTTTTGGTTTGACGATATAAATAGAATTATAAATTGAATTTTTATTAGATGTTTTTTTTAAATCATGAATAGCAATTAAAGCAGTGATTACCCCATCCATAATACCTTCGCCAATTTGATTATTATCTTTGTTTAATATTATTGGTGTTGTCATTAAATGACCTACATTTCTAACTAGCATTAATGATCTTCCCTTAAGTGTCTTATCCTCTCCATTTAGAGTTTTAATTTTTATATCTTGATTTAAAACTCTTGTTATTTTTTTGTTATTTTTAGTAAATGTTGACTCTAAATTACCTTTCATTAAACCTAACAAATTTTCATAAGCTAAAACTTTGTCATTTGCATCTACTGTAGCTACACTATCCTCACAATCTAAAATGGAAGAAATAGCTGATTCTAAAACAATGTCAGAAATTCCAGCTATGTCAGCTTTTCCAATAGCATTATTTCTATTTATAAGAATGCGACAATGCAAATTATTTACAATTAATATTAATTCACTTAATTGATTTTCAGAATTTGAGCGAATACCTGCAATTTGATTTTCGTCTAAAAGTGTTGTTGTTTCATTAGTAGAAAGATCAAAATTAATTTTGTTATTAATAAAATTAATACTTTTTACATTATTCCATGAAGATAAATTTAAGGGTACAATTTTATCTAAATGTTCTTTGGCAAATTTTATAACTCTCTCTCCTCTTTTTATGTCATACTCTTTTGTTGTTGACAAATCTCCCAAAACATTTGTTCCATATATTGCATCGTAAAAACTTCCCCATCTTGCATTAATTGCATTCAACGAATACCTGGCGTTTGTTATTGGCACTACTAACTGAGGACCACATATACTAGCTATTTCAGGGTCAACATTTTTTGTATCAATTTTAAAATCATCCCCTTCTTCAATCAAATAATCAATGTCTAAAAGAAATTTTTTATATTCTGCAATATTAATCTCTTTTCCTTTGTTATTTTTATACCAGTCATTTAATTTTGATTGCAAGTCTGATCTTTTCTTTATTAGACTTTTGTTTAATGGATCTACTTCATCGACAATATTTGAAAAATCATTCCAGAATTTATCTATATTTAAATTTGTTTCAGGTATTACTACTTTGTTAACAAAATTATATAATTTTTCATTAATAGTAAGATTGTTTTTCTTAATCATAAAAAAATATAATTAAGTCTCTATAGTACTTTAAATATAAATAGCACTCAAAAATGAGTGCTATATATAAAATTTTATAATGTAAAATATCTTATAATGATTACTATCATTGGTATGAGTGGTCTAATTGCATGCTTTATAGGCCAATCATTACCATCAAAACTCTCTAATATTTTTAGTGAAGTTAGTAAGTTATAAGTGAATGCTAAAACTGTAAAAATGAACATAGCACCTAATATTTCATCTACTGAGTTAAAACCCCCTAATTGAAATAGTGTTGCAATTAACATCAAAACTATCCCAATCATTAAAAAACCAAGAGGTCTTCCCATAAACCTAGCTTCAATAGACTCAAAACCTAAACTATTCTTTGCAAAATTTTTGTTAAATGCAAAACTTAAACCAAAAAAACCGCCAAATAATATTAGAAAAACATGGCATATAAAGGGAATCATTCCCCCTGCTGTTTCAATCATACTGCCTCCTATATAATTTTTTATAATCTATTTTAGTGATTCTCTAAAATAAAATTATGCCATTAGATTTTTTTAAAATTTTTTATAATTAAAATTATTGTAAAAGTAGTTATTATTGTAAAAATAATAGCATTGTTTGAAATTGTATTTATATCAGTTTCTCCTGGACTATCGGTTAGAACATATCTCCAAAAGTTAATTGATGTAGCTAGTTGAAATACAAATATACATAAAAAAAAAGGTAATTGTTTTTCTATATTTCGAAACAAAACCAAAACTAAACTTATAACAAATGTAATAAAAATAATTCCAATTATTTCAGATAAACCAGCTATGGCATGATTAAAAAAGCCAAGATTGGCTAATGCAAATTCATCTGTAAAAACAAGAAGTTGAATTGAATAATAGGTAAAGAAAAATATATTTATAATGATAATTAATTTATCTATTTTTTTATTCATTTTTATATATGATATCATTTATTAAACTTTAGTGACATGAAAATAACTTTATATTATTTTAAAATTCCATTTTGGAGAGCCGAGGTTACACGTATATCTTTGTTTATTGGAGATATTCCTTTTCAAGATTATCGAATTGAAGGTGATGACTATCATAAATTTAAGAAATCTGGTGAATTACCTAATAAAAAAATTGCACCTTTTAAACAATTACCAGTATTAGATGTTGATGGAGAAATTTTTGCACAAACTGGTGCTATAGCAAGATTTTGTGGTAAACTCTCAGGGCTATATCCGAAAAATGATGATTATAAATCTGCTTTAATTGATCAAATTATTGAAGCTGCTCAAGATATAAATTTCCTTGTTACACTCTCAGGTAGAGATAAAGATGAAGAAAGAAAAAAGATAGCTAGAAAAATACTTGCAACTAACCATTTACCTAAATGGTTTCAATTTTTAGAAAATCTTTTACAGCAAAATACTAATTCAGTTTATTTTGTTGGTAACGAATTAACGATAGCTGACTTAGCTATATGGAGATTACTAGGATGGTTAAAATCTGGACTTTTAGATGGTATACCCACAAACATACTAGACAACTTTGAAAACCTAAATAAACTTAGAGAGGAAGTATATAAAAATCCTAAAGTGATAAAATGGATGGATCAAGTATACGGTAAAGTTATCTAATTATATGACAGCTTTAAGTGTAAATATTAATAAATTTGCATTAGTACGCAATGCTAGAGGTTCTAACATGCCTGATATTATCAATATCAGTGAAAAGTGTCTTAAGTATGGTGCAGATGGAATCACCTTACATCCAAGACCAGATGAAAGACATGCTAAGTTTTCTGATTTAACACCATTACAAAACTTAGTTTCAAAATACGAAAAAAAAGAATTCAATATTGAAGGATATCCATCTAAAAACTTTATTGAAAAAGTAATTAACGTAAATCCAGACCAGGTTACACTAGTGCCTGATCCACCGGGTGCATTAACATCATCTTTTGGTTGGGATTGTGAGAAAAATAAAAGTTTTTTAACCGATGTTATTAAAGAGTTTCATAATAACAATATAAGAGTATCGTTATTTATAAATCCATCAATTAAAACATTAGAAAATTTAGATATCATCTCAACTGATAGAGTTGAACTATACACTTATGATTACGCTCATAATTATTTAAAAAATAAATCTGAAGCAATCAAATCTTATATTGCAGTAGTTAGATTTATATTAAATGAATTTCCTAAAATAGAATTTAATGCAGGACATGACTTAAACTTAGAAAATTTAGATTATTTTTTAAAATCAATTAATAATATTAAAGAAGTTTCAATTGGTCATGCATTAATTTGTGATACTTTTGAATTTGGATTGGAAAAAACAATCAAAAAATATTTAGAAATTACATCTAAATAATGACTTTAATATTTTGGCTTCAATTTGTTGCAGTATGTATTGCGGGCGCTATGTCACCAGGCCCTAGTCTAGCTTTAATAATAAGAAATAGCACAAAATATAACAGACTTGGCGGAATAATGAGTGCCATTGGTCATGGATTAGGAATGGGCATATATGCAATATTTGCTGTTACTGGGCTAATTATCATTCTGACAACAAATATTTATATTTTTAAATCAATACAAATAGCTGGAATTATATTTCTTTTTATCTTTGGTATTTTATTTATTATTCAAAAAAATGAAGAATTAAATATTGAAAATAATCAAAATAAATTAAATTCTTTCTTTCAAGGATTTTCAATATCTATTCTCAATCCGAAAATTTTAATTTGGTTTTCAGCAGTTTTCTCTCAATTTGTTAGAAGTGACTCAACTTTTTTAACAAATTCAATATTAGTAATAACAGCATCAGCAATTGATTGTATTTGGTATGTTGTGGTAGCCTTAATAGTAACTAGTTATGGATTAAAAGATTTTTTTCAAAAAAGAATAAATGCTATACAAAAAATATCGGGTACAGTACTTGTTTTAATTTCAATTTTACTAATAATTAATTTCTTCTAACACTCTAAGAATATTTTTTCCCATTACCTTCTCTATTTCTTCCTGATTATATCCCCTAGTTTCTAATTTCTCAGCTATTTTAAAATGATCACTGCAATCTTCCCATCCTCTGGGCAAACAATCAAGTCCATCATAGTCACTTCCAACTCCAACATAGTCAATTCCTATAAGTTTTATTATATATTCCATGTGATCGATAAATAAATCTATATCTGGACAAATACTTCCTAGTTTTTTTTGTAAATAATGTTGTTTCGCTAACCACTGAGAAGATTTTTTAGAATGTTGTATTTCTAGTGATTTTATTTTTTCTTTGTGTTCATTTCTGAATATGGATTCTCTATCTTTAAAGGTTGGATCTATAAAAAAAGGGTAAGGATTTATACCAATAAGACCATTTTTATTTTTAATGGCTATTATTTGATCATCATGTAAGTTTCTAAAATGTGGGCATATTTTATGAACACTTGAATGTGAAGCAATAAAAGGTTTTGTAGAAATATTTTCTATATCCCAAAAACTTTTTTCACCAATATGAGAAACATCAATTAGTACTCTATTCTCCTGGCAAATATTGATAACTTCTTTTCCAAAATCATTTAAACCAACTGTTTTAAGTTTTTTTTTATTAAATTTCTCATCATAATTTGATGATACCCAATCCAGTGAATGATTCCAAGTGGGTCCTAAATAAAATAAACCTCTATTGATAAAATGATACAAGTTTTCTAGTTTATTTTCAATTGCTTCTCCACCTTCCATTGATATAGGCAAAAGAAGTTTATTATCTTTGATACCATCTTTAATCTCTTGTAATTTTTTAGGGATTAAAACATCTTTAACATTCGATAATTTTTCAATTTCATCAAACATCTTATTTGCTTTATTAAAAAAATTAGGATCAGGCGACCTACTTGATACCCAAATAATTAATATTTGTAAATTAATGCATGACTTTTTAAGTCGAGGAATATCAGTATGCCCATGAGGTGTTATTGAAGTAACATCTTCGCCTTCCATTATTCTTTGCACAAGATCATTATGCAAATCTGCAACAAACATTTAATTAATTAACAATCTCCATTTTGATAATTTTATCAGGTTCAGCAGGTGGTTCACCTCTTGTAATGTTGTCTACAAACTC
>CACEMR010000011.1 GCA_902560725.1 uncultured Alphaproteobacteria bacterium | reverse complement strand
ACGTGATATGGGTGCTGTTGAGTTATTAAGTAGAGAAGGGGAAATTGCGATAGCAAAAAGAATAGAGGCTGGAAGAGAAAAAATGATTGGTGCAATATGTGAGAGTCCTATGACAATTAGATCAATAATTAATTGGAAAGACTCAATCAAAGATGGAACAATGCTTTTAAGAGATATAGTAGATCTAGAAGCGACATATGATATGTCGGATATATCTGAAAATAAACTAGAAGATACTCTAAAGCTAATTGAAGGAGCAAATGAGAAGGAAGATAAAAAAGATAACAAAGCAAAAGATGAAAATTTAAATAATGATGGAAATTCAAATTCTGAAGAAGAGGAAGAGGAAGAAGAAGGTCTAAATGTTTCATTAGCAGCAATGGAGGAAAAGTTAAAACCTAAAGTTTTAAATGATTTTAATGAGATAACAAAACTTTTCAAAAAACTTCAAAAACATAGTACAGAATTAATTAATTCCTCTAAAAAAGATGATAAAACTTATTTAGCACTTGAAAAAAAATATATAAAAATTCAAAAGGAAATGGTTTCAGCGATGAAAGCAGTTCACTTTAATTCTTCTACTATTGAAGCATTAATGGAAGCTTTATATGAATTAAATAAAAAACTTCTTTTAAGAGAAGGAAAAATGTTGAGATTGGCAACTAGTTCTGGAGTAAAAAGAGAAGAATTCATTTCACAATATCTAGATTTTAATTTTGAAAAAAACTGGATACAAAATCTTTTATCTACAAAAGATAAAAATTGGGAAAAATTTATTAACAGAAATCATATTGAAATAAATAAATTAGTTGAAGAAATAAAAGAAATTCAATTAGCTTCTGAATTGCCATTGCCTGATTTTCGAAGAATAGTTAGCACAGTTCAAAACGGAGAAAGATCAGCAAATAGAGCTAAAAAAGAAATGATTGAGTCAAATTTAAGATTGGTAATTTCTATTGCAAAAAAATATACAAATAGAGGATTGCAGTTTCTTGATCTTATTCAAGAGGGAAACATAGGTTTAATGAAAGCTGTAGATAAATTTGAATACAGAAGAGGTTACAAGTTTTCTACATACGCGACTTGGTGGATAAGACAAGCAATTACTAGATCTATTGCAGATCAGGCAAGAACAATAAGAATACCAGTACATATGATAGAAACAATAAATAAGATTGTTAGAACAACAAGACAAATCATGTCAGAGATTGGTAGAGAGCCAACACCAACTGAACTAGCAGATCGCTTACATATGCCTCTAGATAAGGTAAAAAAAGTTTTAAAAATTGCAAAAGAACCAATTAGTTTGGAAACCCCTGTCGGAGATGAAGAAGATAGCTCATTAGGAGATTTTATAGAAGATAAAAATGCACTAATTCCTATTGAAGCAGCTGTAAAAAGTTCATTAAGAGATACAACTACTAGAATATTATCATCACTTACTCCAAGAGAGGAGAGAGTTTTAAGAATGAGATTTGGCATTGGTATGAATAGTGATCATACCTTAGAAGAAGTTGGACAACAATTTAGTGTAACTAGAGAAAGAATTAGACAAATTGAAGCAAAAGCACTTAGAAAACTAAAACATCCAACAAGAGCAAGAAAGTTAAAAACATTCTTAGATGAATAAATGGAGTTAACTCTCCTTGGAACAGGTTGTCCAAAAGTTGATCATAAAAGATTTGGTCCATCAAATTTAATTTCAACTAAAAAAACAAAGGTACTTATTGATTGTGGTTCTGGTGTAACACAAAGATTAGATCAAATACAAATTTCCACGGCAGATATTGATGCATTGTTTTTAACTCATTTACACTCAGATCATGTTATAGATTTTTATCAGCTTATTATTTCATCTTGGCATTCATACAGAGTGAAACCTTGGATTATTTATGGACCAAAGGGAACTAAAAAATTTGTATCTAAAATAATGGATGCTTGGAAAGATGAAAGAACCCAAAGAATTAAATATGAAAATAGATCTTCTACAGCTGCATTTAAAACTATAATAAAAGAATTTAAATCAACGGGTAACGTAAATATAAAAGATCTAAGAATTAAATATTTTGAAGTTGATCATAAACCTGTTGAATTTTCATATGGTTTTAATTTTTTAAATAAGAAGAAGAAGTTAACTATAAGTGGTGATACCAGACCATGTGAGAATTTAATGAAATATGCTCAGGATGCAGATGTATTACTCCATGAAGTTTTTATTGATGGAGAATTCAAAGAAACAAATAAAATGAGAACAAAAAAAACATTACATAATGTTAGAGATTATCACACACCATCAACTTTACTTGGAAAGATTGCAAAATTAACTAATTGTAAAAAATTAGTTTTAACCCACTTGGTTCCCACTAAATTTAATGAAAAAAAACTTAAAAAAACAATTAAATCTGATTTTGGAAAGAATCCTATTATTGGCAAGGATCTTTTAAAGATCATAATATAAGATAATTTAATTGAAACTTATAAAATTGAGATGTATTAGCAAATTTTAGGGCTCTTAGCTCAGTTGGTTAGAGCGCCCCGCTCATAACGGGGTGGTCCGGGGTTCAAGTCCCTGAGAGCCCACCATAAAGCTTTTTTTAAAAATTATCCCAAATTTTAGTATTTTAAATGTTTTTGGATGTGTTACAGAGATATTAAAATTTTTCATGGGAGGAAAAATGAAAAAATTATTAACTTTAGTTATTTTATTTACCTCAACAATAGCATCTGCTGGAACTCTAGTTATTAACTCAAATCAATCTGGAGAATCTTCAATGAATGCCTTTAACTCGTATGTTGATGCTTTTAAAGCAGCTCATCCAGAGGTTACTGTTGTTGTAAATGAATTTGAACACGAAGCTTATAAAACAGCTATTAGAAACTTTCTAACCGCTGAAGCTCCTGATGTTGCAGTTTGGTTTGCTGGAAACAGAATGAAATTTTTCGTTGATCAGGGATTATTTCAAGATGTTAGTGATGTTTGGGAAGATGCAGGATTAAATGATTTAATGGCATCAAGTAAAGGATCATTAACTGTAGATGGAAAACAATATGGTGTTCCATGGGGATACTACCAATGGGGAGTATACTACAGAAAAGATTTGTTTGACCAATTAGGTTTAAATGTTCCCCGTGATTGGGAAGAATTTAAATGGGTATGTGCTATGCTTAAAAAGAATGGTATCACTCCAATTACAATTGGTACAAAATTTCTTTGGACAGCAGGTGGATGGTTTGATTACCTAAACTTAAGAATTAATGGATATCAATTCCATATGGATTTAACAGCTGGAAAAGTTAGTTATGAAGATCCAAGATTAGACGCAGTGTTTGATCATTGGAGAGAATTAATTGATCCAGGTTATTTCCTTGAAGATCATGCTTCTTTTTCATGGCAGGATGCTCAAGCACCACAAATCAATGGTGAAGCTGCAATGTATCTTATTGGTAATTTTTATGTTCCAACATTAGAGTCTGCTGGAGTAGTTGATAAAATGGACTTCTTCCAATTTCCTACAATTTATGAAGGTGTAGGTGTTGCTGAAGATGCTCCAACAGATACTATTCATATTCCAAGTGGAGCAAAAAATGTAGAGGATGCAAAAAAATTCTTAGCATTCTTGTCTAATGCAGAAGCTGCAACTAATTGGGCAAAAATTGCGGGAGTATTGAGTCCAAATAAAAATGCTGCAAAACCTACAGATAGATTCCAAGTAATGGGAGCTAAAATGTTAGCTGAAGCAGATGATATTGCTCAATTCTGGGATCGAGACTCAAATCCAGATATGGCTGGTGCTGCTATGGAGGGTTTCCAAGAGTTTATGGTAAAACCTGACCGTGAAGATAAAATTAGAGCTCGTTTAGAAAAAAGAAAGAGCTAGAATACACGGAGCACTATAATAAAGTAAATTTGTAGAGGCGTATTTATACGCCTCTATTATCCTGTTAATTTTTGGTATATCAATCTGCTCTAAACTTTGTATAAATAAAAATGACATTTTGGGAACGTAATCAGTTAAGAATTGCTCCGTTTTTATTTCTAGCACCTGCAATTTTAGTTTTTTTAATTTATGTTATTTATCCAATTATTGATTCTATTTGGGTTAGTTTTCATCAATGGAATGGAATGGATAGAAATGCACTTAATGAAGATGGAACTCTAAAAAATTGGAAATGGGTTGGTTTAGAAAATTACTATATCCTTTTCTTTGATGATGAAGAATTTTATGTTTCTTTATTTAACAATATACGATGGTTAATATTTAGTCTTTTGGCTATACCAATTGGTTTATTACTTGCCTTATTTGTAAATCAAAAGATTACTGGAATTAGATATGTAAAATCATTATTTTATTTTCCTTTTGTAATCAATGCAGTTGTAATAGGAGTAATCTTTACTTGGTTCTATAATCCTAAATATGGTGCTTTAGCTGTAATTTTAAACTTCTTTGGATTAGACCCAATACCTGTGTTAGCGGAAGAAGAAATAGCAACATATGGAATTATAATTGCCTCTTTTTTTCCAGGTATTGCTTATACTATGATTCTATATATTACCGGCTTAACTGGTGTCAGCAGAGAGATGGTTGAGGCAGGCCGCATAGATGGAGTATCAGGTTTCACTATGTTGTGGCACGTTGTATTACCACAATTAAGACCCGCAACTTTAATTGCAATTGTTGTTACAATAGTAGGTGCGCTTAGAAGTTTTGATTTGATTGCAGTTATGACTGCTGGAGGTCCCTGGGGTAGTACAGAAGTATTAGCTTATAAAATGTATCAAGAATCACTTTTTAATTACAGAATGGGTTATGGGGCAGCAATTGCTACAATATTATTTTTAATTATGGATATTTATATAGCTTGGTTTCTTTATAGATTATTTAAAAATGAAAAGTCGGAGAAATAATGTTTCCAACACCTATTCAAAATTATTCCTTAAAAGTTAATCTTGGCTATAGATTTTTATTAATATTAACATTGTTAATTTGGTTGTTACCATTAATTGCCGTTATGTTAACTTCGATGAGAACATTTGAAGATGTATTAGCAGGAAATTATTGGACATGGCCAGAGGAAACAGCATTAATTTCTAATTACGCCGCAGTTTTTGAAGGTGGTAAAATGGGAAGATTTTTCTTAAACAGTCTAATAATTACAATTCCTACAGTAGTTGGTACCTTATTTTTAAGTTCTTTGGCGGGATATTCATTAGCCATGCATAGGTTCAAATTAAATTTATTGGTCTTTGCAATGTTTATTGCTGGAAACTTTGTTCCATATCAAATCTTAATGATACCAGTAAGAAATATTTCTATTGAATTAGGTATGTATAATTCGCATTTAGGCCTAATTATTTTTCATATTGCTTTTCAAACTGGATTTTGTACTTTCTTTTTACGAAACTTTATAAAGGAACTTCCATTTGAATTAATCGAAGCTGCAAGAGCTGATGGAGCAACTGAATGGACTATCTATAGAAAAAATAATTATACCTCTTACAATACCTGCTCTTGCCGCTTTAGGAGTTTTAGAATTTACATTTATTTGGAATGATTATTTTTGGGCTCTAGTTTTAACACAAGGAGATACAGTAAAACCAATTACAGTGGGGTTAGATGTTTTAAGAGGTCAATGGACTACAGCGTGGAATTTAGTATCAGCGGGATCTGTAGTTGCTGCACTTCCTCCAGTAATAATGTTTTTCATTTTGCAAAGACAATTTATTCAAGGATTAACATTTGGAGCAGTTAAAGGATAATTTGTTGCAAATAAATTGTTAAAATATAAAAGACTTTCATGCCTTTAATATCACTTAGACAACTTTTAGACCATGCAGCAGAAAATAATTATGGCATCCCTGCATTTAATATTAATAATCTAGAGCAAGTTAGAGCAATTATGGAAGGTGCAAAAGAACTAAACAGCCCTGTTATTTTACAAGCATCTAAAGCGGCAAGAAAATATGCTGGACCAATTTTTGTTAAAAAAATGGTTGAAGCTGCTATGGAAGAATTTTCAGAAATTCCTACAGTTCTTCATCAAGATCATGGTGGATCTCCAGAAGATTGTAAGAATTGTATAGAATTAGGTTTTACTTCTGTAATGATGGACGGATCTCTTAAAGAGGATCAAAAAACACCTTCTGATTTTGAATATAATGTAAGAGTTACCAAAAAAACTGTTGATATTGCTCACTCTAGTGGAGTTTCTGTTGAGGGTGAAATTGGTTGCCTTGGTTCTCTAGAAACTGGAACAGGAGAAAAAGAAGATGGTGTTGGTGCCGAGGGTGTTCTATCTCACGATCAATTATTAACAGATCCAGATGAAGCATCAAACTTTGTTGATCAAACCAATGTTGATGCACTTGCAATCGCTATTGGAACAAGTCACGGTGCATATAAGTTTTCAAAACCTCCAACTGGGGAAACACTAGCTATGGATAGAATAAAAGAAATTCACGCTAGATTACCTAATACCCATTTAGTTATGCATGGATCATCATCTGTTCCTCAAGAAATAATTTCTGAAATAAATAAATTTGGAGGACAGATTAAAGAAACATATGGTGTGCCTGTAAGTGAAATAAAAGAAGGTATTAAAAATGGAGTAAGAAAAGTTAATGTTGATACTGATTTAAGGCTGGCATCTACAGCTGCAATTAGAAAATTTTTTTTTGAGAACCCTTCTGAATTTGATCCACGAAAATATTTGTTATTATCCAAAGATGCAATGAAAGATGTAGTTAAAAATAGATTAGAAGAATTTGGAGCCGCAGGTAATGCATCCAAAATCAAACCATCATCTTTGTCAATTATGGCTTCTAGATATCAATCAGGCGAATTAAGTTCGATAATAAATTAAATGAACAAAATACGTTGGGGTATAATTGGTCCAGGCTCTATTGCAAATAACTTTGCTGACGCTTTATTAACAGCATATTCAGGTGAGTTGAAAGCAATAGCAAGTTTTAATGATGAAAGAAGAAAAACTTTTGGAGATAAATATAATATTCATAATGATTTAAGGTTTAATAATTATGAAACATTATTAAATTCAGATTCTATTGATGCGGTTTACATATCAACTCCTCATACACTTCATGCAGATCTAACAATAAAAGCAGCAGGTAAAGGTAAACACATTCTTTGTGAAAAGCCAGGTGCAGTAAATTTTATTCAAGGAGAAAAAGTTATACAAGCCGTTCAAGCAGCAGGTGTCTTTTATAAAGAAGGATTTATGTATCGATGTCATCCACAAATCCCAGCCTTATTAGATTTAATTAAAAACAAGGTTATAGGAGATGTAAAAAAAATTACCTCTTCTTTTGGCTTTGATATGAAAAAAATAATTCCAGAACATCGACTATTTAATAAAGATTTAGCTGGAGGGGCAATTCTAGATGTTGGTTTATATCCTGTATCATTCTCTAGAATGATTGCAGGCGCTAATTCTGGAAAGAAATTTGTAAATCCAAAAAATATTACTGGTACCGCTGAAATAGGCGAAACTGGAGTTGATGAAGTATCTTCTGCCATAATGGAATTTGATAACGGAGTAACAGCAGAAGCCAATACTTCAATTATGAAAAATATGGATAACAATGCAATTATCGATGGATCAGATGGTAAAATTATAATTGATGATCCATGGATGCCAGGAAGAAATGGAGGACCATATCATTCAATTATTAGAATAATTAAAAATGAAAAAGAAGAACTAAGAGAATTTAAAGGACCAGAGCATTTATTTTTTTTCGAGGCAGAACTTTCAAGTCAGACAATATTAAAAGAAAAACAACAAGTCCCTTATCCAGGAATGACCTGGGAGGACACTCTAGGAAATTTAAAAGTTTTAGATCTATGGAGACAAAAGATAAATTATCAAATAAAAGAAGACAACTTATGAAATATGATAAAATTATTGGATTAGAAAAAAATATTTCAAAACTTATAATGGGTAATGACAATCAAACTAATTATGATGAAGCATCAATGTTATGGGATCATTGGATAGAGGTAGGTGGAAATGCTTTTGATAACGCTCATGTTTATGGAGGAGGTTCTATGGAGTCTCTTCTTGGTAAATGGCATAAATCAAGAAATAATTTAAAAGATCTTGTTATTATAGCCAAAGGGGCACATACACCAAATTGTAATCCTAAAAGTATATCAACTCAACTTACTGAATCTTTAGATAGGCTTCAGTGTGATAGTGCTGATATTTATATTATGCACAGAGATAATATAGAAATACCAGTAGATGAATTTATAGATGTATTAAACGAAGAAAAACAAAAAGGTAGAATCAAAATATTTGGGGGTTCTAACTGGTCTCTAGAAAGATTTAAACAAGCTAATGATTGGGCTAAAACAAATAATAAAGAAGGATTTAGCATCTTAAATAATAACTTAGCTCTTTGTAAAATGATAAGGCCATTATGGACTGGATGCGTGTCATCAAATGATAAACAAATATTAGATTATTTAGAAATTACTAAAACAGCACATCTTTCATGGTCAAGTCAAGGAAGAGGATATTTTTTACCTAATGATATTACTAAAAAAATAGAGGATGAAATTACTAAAGCAGAAACATATCGAAAACCTGGTGAACATTCAAGTGGCCCACTAAGTTGTTATGATAGTGCAGATAATAGAGAAAGAAAAAAAAGAGCATTTTCTCTTGCAGAAAAAATGAAAACTTCTAGTCAAAATATTGCAGGAGCTTGGCCGCTTAGCTTAAATTTTCCTTCATTTGCATTAATAGGGCCAAGAAAAATCAAAGAGATTGACTCAAGTCTAAATAATTTACAAATAGAATTAAATAACGAAGAAATAGATTGGTTAAATTTAATAGAAAGAGAGTAAAATGAATAAAATAGATGTATCAGTGCAATTATATACTGCTAGAAAATTTCAGCCTTATAAAGATATATTTGAATTTATTTCTTCTACAGGAATTAAAAACATTGAATTATTTGCATTATCAGATTTTGATGAAAAAGAGCTAAAAGATTTATTACAAGAATTTGGTTTATCATCAATGTCTGCTCATATTAGTTATGAGAGTTTTGAAAATTTAGAGTCAATTATAAGTAAAATAAAGTACTTAAATATAAAACATGCAATAATTCCTGCACCAAGAGCAATACCTGGAAAAGATTTTAAGGATTTTTTTAATTTAACTGAAAATGAATGGATTGATTTTTCTAAAGATATTTCAAATAAAATAAAAATTTTTAGTGATAATGGACTGACTCTTGGATATCATAACCATTCATTTGAATTTGATAAACTTCCAAGTGGAAAGTTCCCAATGGAATTAATTTTAGATGAAAATGAAAAACTCAAATTTGAAATTGATCTTGGGTGGACTGCAGCTGGAAAACAAAATCCAGGTGATTGGATTGATAAATATAAAAATCAAATAATTGCTTGTCACTTAAAAGATTTTTACTCAGATAATGATATGTTAAATCATGCTAATCAAGTGTCAATAGGTGAAGGTTTTATAAATTGGAGGGAGTTGTTAAATAAAATATCTAAAACACCTTGTGAAGTAATAGCTATAGAACATGATGACCCTAAAGATTATAAAGATTATATTAATAAATCTCTAGAATACTTAATAAAAATATAAAATGAATATTGGGATTATAGGGTGTGGAAATATTTCAGATACATATTTTAATTCACAATCTATTTTTAATAATATTAAAATAACTGCGTGTGCAGATAAAATACAAGAATTATCAGAAAAAAAAGCATCTCAATATAATATTCAATCTTTTACTGTAGATGATTTATTTAAGAATAAAGATATAGATTTAGTTTTAAACCTTACAATACCTTCTGCCCATAAGGAAATTATTATTAAATCTCTAGAAAATGGTAAGCATTGTTTTAGTGAAAAACCTCTAGCAATAAATTTTAAACAAGGATTAGAAATTCAAAAAATATCTAATGAAAAAAAACTAATAGTTGGTTGTGCACCAGATACTTTTTTAGGTGCTGCTGGTCAAAAAGCACGGAGCTTAATAGAAAACGAAGATATAGGAAAAATTGTTCTTGGAACATTTAATATTATGTCTCATGGAATGGAAGATTGGCATCCAAACCCAGATTTTTTTTTCAAACCAGGAGCTGGACCAGTATTTGATCTTGGTGTTTATTACTTAACTCAGTTAATTAATTTAAATGGCTCTATAAGAAGTGTATATGCCACAAGTGGTACAGCATCAAAAGAAAGAATTATAAAAAGCCAGCCTAGATATGGACAAAAAATCTCTGTTGAAACACCCACTACTCTTATGGGAGTATTAGATTTTAATAATAATTCAAAAATACAATTCTTTTGTTCTTGGGACGTCTGGACTCATAATCATTCTAATATGGAATTATATGGCATGGGTGGATCAATGATTATGCCAGATCCTAATTTTTTTAGTGGAGATATAATGCTCTCAAAAGAAAATAGCGAATGGAATAAAATAACAAATGATGAAATGTTATTAGGTATTCCAAACAAAACTGAAAATAACGGATCAAAATAGCTAATTATAGAGGAATTGGATTATCTGATTTAATTGATGCGATAATTAAAAATAGAAAACCAAGATGTTCTCTAGATTTATCCTTACATGTTTTAGAGGCTATGGAAGGAATAATTAAATCTGCAGAGTCTAATAAAATTATTAATTTAATTACAAAGCCAAATAAGCCAGATTTTTTAGATGAAAAAGAAATACTAACTTTAAAAAGATAGTTTTTTTTAATCTATTATTTTTTTATAACTTTCATTATTTTGATCATACAAAATTTTGTTAAATTCTAATAAATTATAATCAACATTTTTTAACATAGAATTAAATTCAGATCTTTTTGTTACAACTAATGATATGTCAGCCACCATAAGATCAATAACAAAATATCTTTCTTTAGACTTTTTAACTCTCCAAGTTACGACAACTGAACCAGTGTCTGAGAATATTTCCATATCTATCAAAATAATATTATTTTTTTGATCAATTTTAGATTGTGATAATTTATACTTTTGATTAGAGTATCCTCGCATCATTGAGGCAATATTTAACGCTAAGTGTCTTTTAAAGTTTTTTATATATTCTTTTTTAGTTTCTTTAGATGCTTTTTGCCAAGCTTCTCCAGCAACAAATTTTCCTATACCAGTTCCAGCAAAATTATTGTTTATTGTCTGTTCTATCATCAAAAATCTATTTTCATTAGGTAGTTCATTGTTTTGATAAGAAATTAATATTTTGTCAATTTCATTTTTTAACCAATCTGTTGCTTCATCAGCAAATAAATTATTAGAATTAAAAGAAAAAATAAAAAAAAGTAATAGATAAAATATTCTCATTATTCAAATTCAATACTTATTAGAGGTACAGGTGTCAATTGTGTATCATCTACATTGTTAATAGCAGCCTTTCTATTTTGATAGTATGAACTTCTTACTGCTACATAATAGTCTAGAGAATTATCTCTTAAAGCATTTACTTCATCAATAATTTTTGATCTTTGATCTACAGCATTAGCGGCAGTTCTCATAGGAACAATCCATGCCTCTCCTTCACTAACTGCATAAGCATTAATTGGATCTGTCATCATAGTCATCACCATACCAGTTGTATCCCTTAAATTTGATGGTCCAAAAAGTGGTAACACAATATAAAAGCCATCTCCTACACCCCAAGTTGCAAGTGTTTGACCAAAATCTTCTTCTTTTTCTTCTAATCCCATTTTTTCGGCAAAATCAAATAAGCCAAAAACACCAACGGTACTATTCACAAAAAACCTCCCTGTTGATTCTACTGCATTTTGTCCCTGACCCTGTAGTATTTGGTTTACAACAACTAAAGGTGTTCTTAAGTTACTTAAAAAATTATTAATACCACTTTGAATTGGTGAGGGTAATTTTCTATATCCTTTTGCTACTGGTTCAAGAATAACTTTATCAGCAACATTGTTAAAGCTAAATATAGCTCTATTAATTGGCTCTAAAGGGTCATATACTTCATCTTCGATTTGTGATGTTTCAAAGTCATCTGGATTAGTGCTTACTTGATCAGAGGCAGCTCCATACAGATTAAATGCAAGAAGTGTAATTAAAATAAATACAGGGTAACAAAATTTACTTTTCATATTTAATTATTTAGTATGATATTCTTAATATAGTTTATAAATCACAATATACTTATATTATAGCAAAAAAATGTCTGAGAATTCACATAAATACCTTGATTTATTAAATAATGAACAAAAGAAAGCTGTAGAATCAACCCAAGGTTCATTGTTGGTCTTAGCTGGTGCGGGCAGCGGTAAAACAAGGGTTTTAACATTTAGAATATTACATATTCTCTATAAAAAACTAGCTACTCCGTCGCAAGTACTTGCAGTTACTTTTACAAATAAGGCTGCTAATGAAATGAAAACACGAATCGCAAAAATAATAAATTTACCAATTGACAGAATGTGGGTTGGAACTTTCCATTCGTTATCTTTGAGAATACTTCGTCAACACTATGAAGAAATAGGATTAAGAAAAAATTTTTTAATAATTGATACAGATGATCAACTAAAATTAATAAAAAATATATGTGAAGCAGAAAAGATTGACACAAAAGAGATTTCTGCAAGATATTATTTAAATACTATTGACGGTCTAAAGAATAAAGGAGTTACATCAAATGAATTAAAAGCTAACAAGTACAGAAAAAATGATGCTGAGCTTAGAAAAATTTATTCAATATATCAATTAGAATTATTAAGATTAAATTTAGTTGATTTTGGTGATTTGATTTTACACTGCATCAAAATATTTCAAAAAAATAATACTGTTTTAAAGAAGTATCAAAATTTTTTTAAATATATTCATGTTGATGAATATCAAGATATAAATCCTATACAGCAGTCGTGGGTAAAATATTTGTATCAAGGTAACAAAAATATATGTTGTGTGGGGGATGATGATCAATCCATATATTCATGGAGAGGTGCAGATGTCTCCAACTTATTAAATTTTGAAAATAATTTTTCTAAAACTAAAATTATAAGATTAGAACAAAATTATAGATCAACAAAGAATATTTTAAAATGTGCATCAACACTTATTTCAAAGAACAAAGGGAGGTATGGGAAAGAATTATGGAGTAATAATGTTGATGGTGAAAAAATTACAGTAAGTGGTTTTTGGGAAACAAAAGAAGAGTCTATATATGTATCAGACAAAATTGAAAATTTAATTAAAAACAAAAATAAGTTAAGTGAAATATCAATTTTATTCAGAATTTCAGCGCACACCAGAACATTTGAGGAGAGATTAATTAATTTAGGATTGCCATATAAAATTATTGGAGGATTAAGATTTTATGAAAGAAAAGAGATTAAAGATATAATTTCATATCTAAGATTGGTAAATAATTTATCTGATGACCTAGCATTTGAACGAATAATTAATGTTCCAAAACGAGGAATTGGTAAATCAACAATAAGTAAAATTAGTTCATCAGCAAGATTAAATAATTTATCTATGTTTGATGCTGCTCAACAATTAGTATTTAAAACAAATTCAAAGACAAAGTATGAATTATATAAATTTATTGAAAATGTAATTAAATGGCAAAAAATAAAAAAAAATTTTGATCATATTGAACTTGCAAAAGTTATCATTGAAGACTCAGCTTATTTAGATTATTTAAAAAATGAAGAAAAAAATTCTAATAATCCAGATAATTTATCAAGAATAGAAAACATAAATGAATTTGTGGAAAGTTTAAAAGATTTTGAGAACATTGAAGGTTTTTTAGAACATGTATCACTTGTGATGGAAAATAATACTAATACCTCTGAAGAAACCATTACATTAATGACAATGCATGCTGCAAAAGGATTAGAATATGACTATATTTTTCTTGCTGGTTGGGAAGAGGGTGTTTTTCCAAGTCAAAGATCAATAGAAGAATTGGGAAATAAAGGATTAGAAGAAGAGAGAAGATTGGCTTACGTCGCTTTGACAAGAGCAAGAAAAAAAATTTTTATAACTTACGTAAATCAAAATAGATACTCTTATGCATCTCATGATTATAATTTACCATCTAGATTTATTAGCGAGCTTCCTGATGAGATTGTTGAGATAAATGATTCAAAGTATATTAAAGAGAATAATTTTTTAGATGAGTTTATTGATGCAGATGATATTTCAAGTGATTTTATTACACCTGGTAGACAGAGATTAATTAATAATTTAAAAAATAAAGATATTGAATGGGATATTAATCAAGATTTTTATTCAGATGAAGAATTAAATGTTGGAGAAAAAGTATTTCACAAGAAATATGGAAATGGTAAAATATTAAATATAGACGGAGACAAAGCGCTTGTGGATTTTGAAAAATTTTCCTCAAAAAAAATATATATGAAGTTTCTAAAAATTATTTATTAATTTTCAATAAAAATTGCTTTTCATCAATTATTTTTACACCCAGCATTTTAGCTTTTTGTATTTTGGAGCCAGCTTTTTGTCCTATAATTAAATAATCAGTATTTTTACTAATAGAGGATAAAATCTTTGCACCATTATTTTTAGCTAAATATTTTGCCTCATCTCTAGATAGAGAAAATAAAGTACCTGTAAAAACTAAATTTTTATTAGAAAAATAATTATTCATTTTATTTACTTCCGGATTAGAAATCTTAACTAAATTTTGCAATTTTTTTAATGTCTCCACATTTTTATCATTTGAAAAAAATTCACATATAGATTCTATTGCTTTTGGCCCTAGTCCATCAATATTATTTAGTTTTTCTCTATTATTAATTGAATAAATTAATTTATTTAAATCTCTAAATTCTTTAGCTAAAATTTCTGAATTAATTTCTCCAATATGCCTAATGCCAAGTGAATAGATAAACTTTTCTAAAGTAATATCCTTAGATTTTTCAATTGCATTAATTAAATTTTTAAATGACAGTTCTCCCCAACCATCTAATTTTAAAATTTCTTTTTTGAATTTTAGTAAATTAAATATGTCTTCATATTTGTTAATTATTTTTAATTCAAATAATTGCTTGGCTTGTTTTTCACCAAAACCATCAATATTTAAACTTTTTTTACTTATAAAATGAATGATTTGACCCAATATTTGAGAAGCACAACCATATTTATTTGAACATCTAAGGACAGCTTCATCTATTTCTTTAACTATTTTACTCCCACAATCAGGACAGACTTTTGGTATTAAAAATTTTTTTTTAGATTTATTATTTTTTTTAACTAATTTTTTTACATAAGGTATTACATCTCCAGCTCTTTCAATTTCTACTGTATCAAGAATATTTATATTTTTTTTATTTATTTCATCAAAATTGTGTAAGGAAGCATTTGATACTATAACTCCGCCAATATTAACTGGTTTTAGTCTTGCAACTGGCGTTATAGCACCTGTTCTTCCAACTTGAAAATCAATATCTTCTATTATTGTGTTTGCTTTCTCTGATGAAAACTTTAATGCAATCGCCCATCTTGGATTTTTTCCAACATATCCTAATCTGTTTTGTAAATCCATACTATCAATTTTAATAACTAAACCATCAATATCAAAATTTATTTCACCTCTAATATTATTTATCTTTTCATATTGTTTCATAATTTCATCAATTGAATTACAAAAATAACAAAAATTATTTGTTGGTATATTCCATTTTTTTAAATCAATATAATATTCCTCAATAGATTTATAAGATTTTGAAGTTTTGCCAATTCCATGTGCTATAAATTTTAATGGTCTATTATGACTAATAGAGGTATCTAGCTGTCTTAAGCTTCCTGCAGCAGCATTTCTTGGATTGGCAAATCTATTTTCTATACTTAGTTTAGAATTAATAAATTTGAAATCATCTTTGTCGATAAAAATTTCTCCTCTAATTTCAATCAAATCTGGAAAGCTGTTATTCAAATTATTTGGTATATCTCTAATTTTTTTTATATTATCAGTAACATTTTCTCCTACAAAACCATCACCTCTTGTTCCTGCTGAAATTAATTTACCATTTTGATACAAAAGATTTAAGGACAGTCCATCAATTTTTGGTTCAACTAAAAACTTAAAATTATTAGTTTTTGATTTATTCAAAAACTTATTTAGTCTTTTAATAAATTCTTGAATATCATTACTATTAAAAGCATTACCAAGAGAGAACATTTGAGACAAATGTTTAATTTTTTCAAATTTACTTTTAACTTTACTTCCAACATTTTTGTTTGGACTATTACCCAAGATTAAATGAGGAAAATTGTTTTCTAATTCATTATTTTCTTTAACGAGTTTATCATATTCCAGATCTGTAATCTTTGGTTTATCAAGATTATGATAAAGATGGTTATGTTTTTCAATTACTTTTGCAAGTATCTTTAATCTTTTTATAACTAATTTTTCGCTATTTTTTATTTTCATTAATTAAAAAATATTTTTAATTTTTTTAAGCACAGACTCTTTATTGTTAATTTTTTTTATTAAATTATAACTGTAACGATACCATTTAGATTTAGGATAATTATGTCCGAGAACAGAGGCAGTTTTAATGCTTTCCCCAATCATTCCCATTTCATAATATGCTTCTACCATTCTATGAAGTGCTTCTGGTGTAAATTTTGTTATAGAATAATCATCTATTACAATTTTAAATCTATTTAAAGCAGCAGTATATTTTTTTTCTTTTAAATAGAACCTTCCTATTTCCATGTGTTTTGCTGCCTTATTAGATTTAACTAAAATTATTTTTTGTCTACTATCCTTTGCATATTTACTATCTGGGAATCTTAAAATAACTTGGTTAAATGATTCTAGAGCTAAATCATTAAATTGACCATCTAATTCGTGGTTTGTAATTTGTTCATAATTACACATCCCAATCATATAATATATGTAGTCTAAATCTTTATGAGATGGGTATTTTTGAATAATTTTATTAAATTTTGAGATTGATGCATCATAATCCATAAGCAAATATCTTGTAAAACCTAACATTATTTCAGCCTGGATAGCTTCATTAGAAAGAGGGTATAATTGCTGTAATTTTTTAAATTCTTCTTCAGCTACTGTAAAATTTTTTTTATTAAAAAACTGCATTGCTTGGACATATATTTCTTCTGGACTTCTTATATTATTTTCTACATTATTACTTTCTTTAGAATTATTTGATGAGCAACTTAAAAAAAATATTATACTTAAAAAAGAAATGAGAGAAAATCTAAACATCATTTATTTATATATCTTCTAATCGTAAATTTGAATGAAATTAATACATAAATTTAAATCACCTAATTTTGATAAGAGAAAAAGTAGTAAAATATTATTTATAATTATTCACTATACTGCTTTAAAAAACTACAGAGAAGCTATATCATATTTATCTGATCCTAAGAATAAAGTAAGTTCCCATTATCTGATATCCCAAACTGGAGCTATATTTAATTTAGTAAGTGAAAAAAATAGAGCTTGGCATGCTGGTATTTCATATTGGGATGGTATTACTGATTTAAACTCAACATCCATTGGTATTGAGTTAGATTTTAGTAATTATAAAAAAAATAAAAATTATTCTAAAAAAATGATAAATTCACTTGTCAAACTTTTAATAATTTTACAAAAAAAATATAATATAAAAAAAACAAATATTCTTGGACACTCTGATATTGCACCTTTTAGAAAAAAAGATCCAGGACCAAAATTTCCCTGGAATATATTGAGAAAAAAAAGTTTGGTAATTGATCCAAATAAACAAAATCCATATAAAATTTCTTTTATAAAAAAATGGTTTAAAAAAAATAAATTAAATACTTCAAAAAAAATGACTATATTTATTCTTAGTTATCTTGGTTATGATACTATTAATCTAAAACAAGATAATTACTCTTTATCTAAAATTATTATGGCTTATCAAAATCATTTCATTCAATCTAATATTACTGGTAAAGTGGATAATGTAACACTTAATTTCTTAATAAAGCATTTGTTAAATAATTTATTGACGAAAACATAAAAAAACATATTAGGATAAAAGATGGTGCGATGATCGCTTGAGCAATCAAGAGGAAAGTCCGGGCTCCACTGGAAAAAAAACCAGGTAACTCCTGGCGAGCGTGAGCTTAGGGAAAGTGCAGCAGAAAGTATACCGCCTTTTATTAGGTAAGGGTGAAATGGTGAGGTAAGAGCTCACCGCTTGTTTGGTAACAAAAAAGGCATTGCAAACCCTTTTTGGAGCAAGGTCAAATAGGAATGGCTATCAGTTCCAGCTGAGCTATTCGGGTAGACTGCTTGAAGCAAATGGTAACATTTGTTCTAGATTAATGATCATCAATTTATTTATAAATTACAGAACCCGGCTTATGCACCATCTTAGTATTATAAGAGAACATATAAAGAACATTTATCATATTTTCATATACCCATTGACGCCCATATAAACCCATGATAACCCATAATTCATGGATTTGTTTATATCTAAGTATTTTAATAAAATTGACAAAAAGGGAAGAGTTTCTTTGCCATCTAACTTTAGAAACGCTCTTCCTAAAGCTAATAGAAATGAAATTATTTTATACAAATCTATAAAATCGCCTTCTATTGAAGGGTGTGGCGTAGGAAGATTAAAAGAAATTGCAAAAAGAATTAATAATTTAGATTTTTTTTCAGAAGATTATGATGATTTTGCAACTTCAATATTTTCTGAAATAGTTACAACAAATATTGATAAAGAAGGAAGATTTTTAATACCTGAAGATTTAAAATTATATGCAGGTATAAAAACTGAAGCAGCTTTTTTAGGCCAGGGACACTTTTTTCAAATATGGGAACCAAAAAAAAGTTTAAAAAATACTGAAGTTTCAAGAAGAAGACTTTTAGAAGAAAAAAAATCATTACGAATGATGTTAACCCAACAAAAATAATATGGAAAATTCACATACACCTGTAATGATAAATGAAATAATATCTTTTCTACCATCAACAAAATCGCTCAATGTTATGGATGCAACTTTTGGCGGAGGAGGTTATTCAAAAACTATCCTTGATAAACTAGATATAAACCAACTATTGGCAATAGACAGAGATCCAATTTCAAAAATTTTCTCGAGAGAAATAGAAACAAAATATTCAAATTTTACTTTTATAAATGATAAATTTAGCCAAATCGATGATATAATTAAAAAAACAAAATTAAAAGATAAAAAATTCGATATTATTCTCTTCGATTTAGGAACAAGTTCAAATCAATTAGATAACCCAGAAAGAGGTTTTTCCTTTAACAAATCTGGTCCACTTGACATGAGAATGGGTCTTTCTCATAAAAATGCTTATGATATAATTAATAAATATGAAGAAAAAAATTTGGCAGATATTATTTATAAATATGGAGAAGAGAGATATTCAAGAATAATTGCAAAAGAGATAGTAAAAAATAGAAAAATAAAATTTATTTCAAATACAATAGAATTGTCAAATATTGTAAAAAAATCCTTACCAAAAAAAAATCAGTCAAAAAACAAGATTCATCCAGCAACAAAAACATTTCAGGCAATTAGAATTTATGTAAATGATGAATTAAGTGAACTTAAGAAAAGTTTAAATAAGACTATCAATATCCTAAAAAAAGATGGTCTAATTTTAGTAGTTTCTTTCCAAAGTCTTGAAGATAGAATTGTGAAAGATTTTTTTAACCACAATAGTGGTAAACGATGGCGTTCCTCCCGCCACTACCCGGAGTTACCTGATAAAATGGCAACTCAATTAAAAATAATCACCAAAAAACCATTGGTGCCTTCAGCTTCTGAGATTTTGAAAAATCCCAGATCTAGATCAGCTAAACTTCGGGTAGCTCAGAAAGTTCTTTAATGAAATATACAAAGTCAATATTAGCTTTTTTATTTCTTAATTTACTTTTAGTATTTTCAATGATTTTTATAGCAAATAAAACCAGAGATATTGAAAAAAATAATAATATTTTAAATAAACAAATTTCTAAAATTACAGAAGATGTTAAAATAAATAAAATTGAATTAATTACTCATAAAAATAGTTCATATTTAAAAAAACTTTACTCTCTATATTTTCCTGAGTCAAAAAATAGTTATGTACCTAATATAGTATCAATTGAGCAACTTATAACAAAAGATAAAAATATAAAATTAGTGAATTCAAATAATTGAAATAATTAATGGTCAGTAAATTAAAACTATTTGATAGCGACTCATTAAAATTACTTCATAGAAGAGTTTTTTTTTCTATAACAATTTTTATATTTATTTATTTTATTTCAATTTATAGAATTTCTACAATTATGCTTTTCCCAGATGTGTTTGATGAAGGACATAATATTGCAAAAAAAAATATAAGAGGTGAAATTTATGATAGAAATGGAAATATTCTTGCAACATCAATTAAGAGCATATCATTATCTATAAACCCAACTAAAATTAATAACAAAAAAGATCTATCTGTTAAATTAGGTTCTATTCTTAATCTTAATTCTGATAAGTTAGAAAAAAAATTTTACTCCAAGAATAAATTTGTCTGGATTAAAAGAAATGTTACTCCATATGAATACCAACAGATAATAAATTTAGGAGAGATAAATATTAAAAGTCATTCTGAATTTAAAAGAATATATCCATATAAAAATGTTTCTTCACATATTATCGGTCATGTAGATATTGATCAAAAAGGTCAAAGTGGAATAGAAAGATATTTTGATGCTGATCTTAATATGTCAAAAAAAATTTTCATAAGTTTAGATATTAATTTGCAACAAAAGGTAAGAGAGAATTTAATTAAGACTATAAATTTGTATAAAGCTGAGTCTGGATTAGCGATTGTAATGGATATAAATACAGGTCAAATTTTATCATCTGTAAGTTTGCCTGATTATGACCCTCAAAATTTTACATTTAATAAAAATAACTTGATTAATAGAGTCTTTCAGGCAAATTATGAAATGGGATCAACATTTAAACCTATTACTGCAACAATGGCTTTTGATTTAGGTATAATTGACTCAAAAATGACATTTGATGTTAAGAAAAAATTTTTAAACAAAATTAGTGATTTGTATGGATATAAAGATGATGGAATCTATGATGTTGAAAAAATAATTGTTGAGTCATCTAATATTGGCACAGCACAAATAGCTAATATGCTTGGAAAAAAGAATCAAAAAGAATTTTTTAATACAATAGGTTTCAATAAGAAGGTTCAATTAGAAAATAGGGAAGCTGCAAAACCTCTAGGAAATAAAAATAATTGGGGAAAACTTGAAACTGCCACAATTGGATTTGGTCATGGTTATTCTATAACACCTCTTCATTTAGTAAAAGCATATGCAACATTATCAAACAATGGTATAGAAGTTTTTCCAACTCTAAAATTAGATAAAAAATCAGATAAAAAACAAATATTAAAGAATAAAAAATCCTCTAAGTTTTTTTTAAGTTTACTTAATTCAGTTGTTTTAAAAACAGACTATACCGGTCCAAGAGTTAAAGTTGATGGATATCAAGTTGGAGGTAAAACGGGCACTTCTGAATTAGTTAATCCAAATGGTGGATATTATAAAGATAGAAATATGACATCATTTATTGGAGTTTTTCCAATTAACGATCCAAAATATGTTATTTATACCGCAATAGAATATCCTAAAAAAGAAAAGGGAACCAATCAAAAAATGACAGGAGCAAGGGTAAATGCCCCTCTAGTAAAAGAAATAATTATAAATATCATTAATATTTTCAATATTCCAAAAAAAAATATTGATGAATTTCTAAAAGCAGACACAAAATTTTTATATAGAATTTTTAATGCTTCTATCTAAATTATCTAATATTATAAATATTCAAAAGACTTATAATCTAAATAAAAATAATTTTTTTTCATCAATTACATCTAATTCAAAATATACCAATAAAAAAACGATATTAATTTATGATAAAAATTCAAAGGCAAAATATAAATATGTTAAAGATGCCGTAAAAAATAAAACTCCAGCAATTATAACAAATAAATACTTTAAATTTATATCTATACCTCAATTTATTGTATCAAATATAAATAAAGAAACTGAAATACTATTAAAAAACTTATATAAAAAAACTCCATATAGAACAATTGCAATTACTGGAACTAATGGCAAAACTTCAGTTGTTTGGTATATTTCAAAAATTTTAAATTTACTTAATATTAACAACACTACAGTTGGAACTTTAGGACATATTCGCAATGGAAAAAAGAAAAATGAGGTTAATTTAACAACTCCAGCTTATGAAGAATTATTTAAATATGGTTCTTCATATAAAAAAAATAAATACATTTATATTTTTGAAGCATCTAGTCATGCTTTAGATCAAAATAGAATAAGAAATTATCCCGTCAATATTGCTGCAATAACAAATATATCAAGTGATCATCTAGATTATCACAAAAAAATATCAGAATATAAAAAAGCAAAAATGAAACTATTTACCAAACACTTGGATAATAATAGTTTTGCAGTGATAAATTCAAGGATAAAAAATACATTAAATATAAAAAAAAAATTAACCAAAAAAAGAATTAAAGTAATATATTTTGGTAAAAATAATGTATTTTTTGAAAAGAAAAATGATTCAATCTTTCTAAAAATAAATAAAAAAGAGTATATAGTTAATAAACTAAGACTTAATACAGATATTGAATTAGAAAACTTAGAGTGTGCTATATCATGTTGTTTGGCATTAAATATTAATGAAAAAAAGATAATTAAAACATTATCAAAAATTACTAATCCACCTGGTCGTCTTCAAAAAATAAATTTGGATAAACATAAATCAAAAATCATTATCGATTATGCTCACACACCAGATGCTTTAAAAAAAACCTTAAAATCATTTAAATTAAAAAATAAAAAACCCATTTTATTATTTGGTTGTGGTGGAGAAAGAGATAAAGTCAAAAGAAAATCTATGGGAATAATAGCGAATAAATTTGCATTAAGAACTTATATAACTGATGATAATCCTCGTAATGAAAATGCATCTGATATAAGAAAAGCTATATTAAAATATTGTCCAAATGGAATAGAAATAGCTAATCGAAAACAAGCTATTAAAAAAGCAATTAAAGATTTAGAATTAAATGAAATTTTAATAATAGCTGGTAAAGGTCATGAAAAATTTCAAATTATTAAAAATAAAAAAATAAAATTTGATGATTATAAAATTGTTAAAAATATTATTAAAGAATGAATATTAAATCTAAACTTGAAGAATATATAATTTTAAAAAAAGATAAGGTAAAAATTTCAAGTAAAGAAATTAAAAAAAATGATATTTTTCTTGCTTTAAATGGTAAAAATTATCATGGGAATAAGTTTATAAATTCATCTATAAAGAATGGCGCAAGATTTTGTATAACTGATAATAAAAATTATACTCAAAATGAAAAAGTTATATTTGTAAAAAATATATATGATTATTTAATAGGACTAGCAAAAATAAAAAGAGATTTATTTAAAGGTAAGATTATAGGGATAACTGGGAGTGCTGGTAAAACCACATTAAAAGAAACATTAGCTTTTTTTCTAAAAAAAGATCATAAAATTTCTTTTTCTAAAAAAAGTTATAATAACAAACTAGGGGTTTTAGTTTCTTTATTAAATCTTGATTTAAATTCATCATTCGCAATTTTTGAAATTGGAACAAACAATTTTGGTGAAATTAAATATCTAACCAAAATTGTTAAACCTAATGAAGTATTTATTACAAATATCCAATCTACTCATCTTGAAAATTTCCAAACAAAAAATAATATAGCTAGAGAAAAATCTAATATTTTTATTTTAAAAAATAACAATCAAAGAAAAAAATTATATTTAAATATAAATAATAAATCAGAAAATATAATTCTAAATAGAGCAAAGAAAGAAAAAAATTTAAAAATTATTAATATAAACAAGCCTTCACGTAAATATTTTATAAAAAAAATTTTACCAAAAAAGAATGCTTATAAAGTTTATTTTTCAATAAATAAAAAAATTATTATTTTTAACACTAAATCTTTAATAATGTTTAGATTAATGAATTTATTATTTTGTTATGCTTTTTTTTCTGAAAATTCTCTTAAAATAAACAGTATAAAAGAAAGACAAAAATATTTGAAACCAGTAGATGGAAGAGGTTTAATACATAATATTGTTATAAATAAAAATAAAATAAAAGTAATAGATGAGTCTTACAATGCTAATCCAGATACCATGTTTCAAAGTATTGAATATTTTATAAATTTAAAAAAAATGAACAGTAAAAAAATATTAATTTTAGGCAATATGAATGAATTAGGTATAAGCTCTTATAGAATGCATATTAATTTATTATATTACTTAGATAAGTTTATTTTTAAGTTTGTTATTTTGTGTGGCGAATTCTTTCAAAGATCTATAAAAAAAATAAATAATCCACAAAATGAATTTATTTATCTTAAAGACAAAAATAAAATTATGAAGTTTTTAAATAAAAATATTCATAATGATGACATTATTTTGATTAAATGTTCTAATTCAACAGAAATAAATAAACTTGCGAAAGATTTATTAAAAAAAGGTAATTTGAATTGATTAAATATTTAGCTTTCGAATATCAATCAGTATTTAGTTTTCTAAATATTTTTAGTTATATAACTTTCAGATCAGGTGCATCAATTTTAACAGGATTATTTTTTTCACTTATATTTGGTAACTTCATAATCAATAAGTTATCTAATATCCAACCTACAGGTCAACCAATAAGAGAAGATGGACCCGAATCACACTTAATTGCTAAAAAAGGAACTCCTACTATGGGAGGATTGCTAATAATTTTAAGTGTTTTAGTATCTACATTCTTATGGGCTGATTTAAGAAATAGTTTTATATGGATTTCAATAATAACAATTTTAATATTTGGGATAATTGGATTTGCTGATGATTATAAAAAAATTCAAAACAATTCAAGTTTAGGTATATCATCTAAAGTTAGAATTTCTTTTCAAATAATTTTTGGATTTTTTATAACTTATTTGATTATTATTAATTTGGACTCAAATATAAGCAACTCTATGACTTTTCCTTTTTTTAAAAATCTAATTATTGATTTTGGGATTTTCTATTACTTAATATCAATTTTCATAATAATAGGTTCTGCAAATGCAGTAAATTTAACGGATGGATTGGATGGGTTAGCGATTGTTCCAGTAATGATAGTGGCAATGTCTTTTTCCTTTATAGTTTATATTTCTGGAAATATATTATTTTCTAATTACTTACTAATACAATATATTCCAGGCACTGGTGAATTAGCAGTATTTTGTGGATCCCTGATAGGTGCAGCTTTAGGCTTCCTATGGTTCAATGCACCTCCTGCTAAAGTCTTTATGGGAGATACAGGATCACTAGCTCTTGGAGGGTCTTTAGGATCAATAGCAATAATGTGCAAACATGAAATATTGCTTGCAATTATAGGCGGTCTTTTTGTGTTAGAAACATTTTCCGTTGTAATTCAGGTATTGATTTTTAAAATTAGCGGAAAAAGAGTTTTTTTAATGGCACCTTTACATCATCATTTTGAAAAAAAAGGTTGGGCAGAGTCAACAATTGTTATTCGCTTTTGGATTATAACTATTGTCCTAGCTTTAATTGGTCTAGCAACTTTAAGAATTAGATAAAATGTTTTTAGTTTATGGATTACAAAAAACAGGTATATCAATTATAAAATTATTAGAAAAAAAAAATCAAGCATTTAAAATTTGGGATGATAATCCATTAGTTAGAAAAAATTTCAAAAAAAAATATGAAAGTAAATTATTTTTTAATCCAACTCATGATAACTTAAATAATTTTAAAAAAATATATGTTTCTCCAGGAATATCACTAAGACAAAAAAAATTTCAAATTAAAAATAAATCTTTTCAGCTTCATAGAGATTTAAATTTATATATTTCGAATATAGAAAATCAAAAAATTATTTCAGTAACTGGAACAAATGGCAAATCGACTACAACTAAATTAATAGGAGATATTTTAAAAAAAAATAATATCAAAACATTTGTAGGTGGCAATATTGGTGAACCTTTATGTAATTCGTTAATATCTAAAAAAAAATTCGAATTTCACGCTATAGAATTAAGTTCTTTTCAATTAGAAACTGTAAAAGATTTTGATTCAAAAATTTCAATTATTACTAACTTATCTGCTGACCATTTAGATAGATATAAGAATCTTGTTGATTATATAAATCAAAAGAAAAAAATAATCTCAAAAAATGGCATTAATTTATTTTCAATTGATGATAAATATTCAAGAAAAATTTTTCTACAAAAAAAAATAAAAAATAAAATCAGTTTTTCAATACTTGATCAGTCAGCTGATGTTTATATGGAAAAAGGTTTCATTATTGATAACTTCTTCAAAAATAATAGAAAAGTATTAATCAATAATATTTCAAGGGAACTTGAAGGTCATTTTAATTATCAAAATATACTAATTGCTTATATCTGCAGTAAGATATTAAAATTACCAGAAAAAAATTTTATACATGTTATCAAAAATTTTAAAGGATTACCTTATAGGTCTAGTATCATATTTAAAAATAAAAATTTAAAAGTTATTAATAATAGCAAATCAACAAATATAAATTCAACAATCAACTCAATTAAGAATTATTCAAAAATTTATTTAATACTTGGTGGTATAGCAAAAGAAAAAAATTTTGAGATTTTACTAAAGTATCAAAAGCGAATTATTAGTGTCTATACATTTGGTAAATCAGCAACATTTATAGGAAATAAATTAAAGAAGTCATTAAATGTGAAAAAATTTGTAAATTTAAAATCACTAATGAAACAATTAATGAAAGATTTAAAAAAAAATAAAGATAAATCAAATATATTGTTTGCACCTGCATGTACTTCATTTGATCAGTACGAGAATTTTGAAGAAAGAGGTAAGCATTTTAGTAAACTAATAACAGAAAGCCTGAATAAATAATGAAATATTTTATAAATTGGTGGATATCAGTTGATAGAATAAATTTTATATTAATTTTATCATTGGGCATTACTGGACTTATACTCTCCTTTTCTATCGATGAATATTTCTCTATAAATAAACATACAGTTTTTTTTATATTGTCAATTTTATTGCTTTTTATACTAGCAGATACAAATAATAAAAATATAAGAAGAATATCATTATTTGCTTTTATATTCTTACTTTTCATACTGATATTAATACCTTTCTTTGACTATCAGGTAAAGGGGGCAAAGAGATGGATTCAAATTTTTAATTTTACACTTCAACCTTCGGAAATTATAAAACCAATTTTTGTAATCTTAACAGCATGGTGTATAAATAAATCTATAGAAGATAAAAAATTTTATCTTCCAATTCTTTTTATCTTTTTCTTTTTTCTTTTAGCTTTAATATTATTACAACCAGATCTTGGTATGACAGTTCTAGTATCAGCAACTTTTTTTTGCCAGTTATTTGTAGCTGGTTTATCTATTTTTTTAGTTTTACTAGCCTTATTTTTTATTTTAGGAATTTCTATATTTGCTTATTTCTTTTTTGATCATGTTCAATCTAGAATTAATTCATTTCTTGGTGGATTAGGCGGGTCTGATACTTATCAAATAGATATGAGTTTAAAAGCTTTTAAAAACGGTGGATTATTTGGTAAAGGCCCAGGACAAGGAATTTTAAAAGAAAAGATACCTGATGCAAATACTGATTTTATTTTTGCTGTCGCAGGTGAAGAGCTTGGTTTTATTTTTTGTATAATAATTATATTTATAATTTTATCTATAATTGTGCGCACTTTATTACATGTACTTAAAGTAGAACAGCCATATAAAATAATAGCAATTAGTGGTTTAATATGTTCATTTGGATTACAATGTTCAATTAATATTTTTAGTTCTTTAGGTTTAATTCCAACTAAAGGTATGACACTTCCTTTTGTCAGTTATGGTGGATCATCTATGATATCAATTGCATTACTTTTTGGATTTCTATTATCATTAACAAATAAAAAAAATGAAAATTAATGAATAAAAATATTTTATTAATAACTGGAGGCACAGGTGGTCATGTTATACCTGCACAAAATTTAGCAAATTATTTAATTGATAAAAATATAAATTGTAGAATTATTGTAGATAAAAGAGGATATAAATATATTAATAATTTTAAAGGCAAAGTCCACATTATAAATAGTTCTAATTTAAGTGGAAATTTAATTTTAAAAATTACTGGATTTGTAAATCTTATTTTAGGTTTTTTGCAATCTTTTATAATAATACTTATTTTTAAACCAACTAGAGTTATATCTTTCGGAAGCTATGCTTCATTTTTTCCAATGTTAAGTTGTGCAATTTTAAAACCATTTTATAAAATTAAATTATTTATTCATGAGCAAAATTCAGTAATAGGAAGAACAAATAGTTTTTTTTTAAAATTTACAAATAAGTTATTATTAAATTTTGACATTTCATCAAAAATAAAAAGTAAATATAAAAATAAAATATTTGTTGTTGGCTCACCCCAAAGAAATACAGTAAATTATTTAAAAAAACATAAACATTACAATGATAAATTTACAATTTTTATTTTTGGCGGAAGTCAAGGATCAGAATTTATATCAAAGTTTTCTTTAAAGCTTATCAAATGCATTGATAAAGAAAAAATTATAAACTCAAAATTTATAATACAATGCCCAAAACACATGATCAAAAATATTACTAATGATATTGGAAAATTAAGATCTGAAATAATTATTAATGATTTCTTTTCTAATATTGATGAAGTTTTACAATCTAGTTCATTAGTTATATCTAGATCTGGCGCTGGATCTATTGGCGATATAATTAACAATAAAATTCCTTCAATATTAATACCTCTGCCAACATCAAAGGATAATCATCAATATTATAATGCATTAATATTAGAAAAACATGACGTTGCCATAATTTTAGATCAAAACATTGAAGAAATAAATAAAGCAAAAAAATATATTTATGAAATTTATAATAATACAAATAAAGTTAAAAAAATTTATGATGAATTTGATAAAATTAAAGTTAAAAATCCTAACTCATTAATTTATAGTTTAATTATAGATGAAAGATAAAATTAAAATCCATTTTATAGGTATTTCAGGTATTGGCATGTCTGGAATTGCAGAATTAATGCAGGATAAGGGATACCAAATTCAAGGAAGTGATATTATTTTAAATGAGAATACTAAAAGATTAAAAAAAAAGGGTATTAAATTTTTTTTAGGACATAGTAAAAAAAACATAAAATCTGTCACAGCAGTTGTATTTTCTTCGGCTATTAAAAAAAATAATCCTGAAATTAAAGCGGCTGTTTCAAAAAAAATTCCAATTCTTTCTAGAGCTGACATGCTAGCAGAATTAATGAAAAATAAAAAATCTATAGCTATTGCTGGTTCACATGGGAAAACAACTACTACAAGTATGGTAGGTAATATTTTAAACCAAAGTAATTTAGATCCAACAATTGTTAATGGAGGTATTATTAATTCATTATCAAAAAATAATAAATATGGAAAAGGTGAATGGATGGTTGTTGAGGCAGATGAAAGTGATGGATCATTTTTAAAAATTCCTCACCAAATATCAATAATTACTAATTTAGATATTGAACATTTAGATTATTATAAATCAAAAGATAATTTAATTCAATCTTTTGAAAGCTTTATAAATATGCTTCCATTTTATGGAACTGCAATAATTTGTTTTGATGATAAAAATCTTAAATCCATAATCAAAAAAAATAAAACAAGAAATATTATTACTTATTCAATTAAAAATAAAAAAGCCGATGTATTTATTTATGATATTGTAAAAAATACCAAAAAAACCTCATTTAAATTAAAAATAAATAATAATAAAATTATTCATCACAATAATTATAAATTTACATTGAATGCAATTGGATATCATAATGTTTTAAATGCTACTGCAAGTATTATTGCTTCAAAATTAGTCGGGGTTAACAATATTTTAATAAATAAAGCTCTAAACAGTTATATTGGTGTAAAAAGAAGATTTTCATATTTAGGAAAAAAAAATAAAGCTTTCATATATGATGATTATGCTCACCATCCAACTGAAATCTCTGCAACATTAGATGCTGCAAAAAATTTAAATAATAACATTGTAGTAGTCTTTCAGCCTCATCGTTATTCTAGAACCAAAATATTATTGAATGAATTTATTATTGTTTTATCAAAAATTCCTAATTTAATAATTTTAGATACATATTCAGCTGGTGAGAAATTAATAAAGGGCTCAACATCAAAAGATATTTATTTAAAAATATCAAAGAAAAATAAAAATGTAATTCATTTGAAAAATTTAAATTATTTAGAAAAAATATTAATAAAATATACAATTACTAATAATACTATAATTTTTATGGGTGCTGGATCAATTTCAAATATAGCAAAAAAGTATATTAATAACTGATGTCGAACAAATTATTAGAGTTTACAAAAAAATTAAAAAGTAAATTTTTTTTTGATCATAATATTGGAAAATATACATGGTTTAGGACAGGTGGAAATGCAAAAATATTCGCAATAGTCGAAAATAGCACAGAATTGGAAATAATATTAAATGAAATAAATAATGATAATTTTTTTATATTAGGATCTGGTTCAAATCTTTTGGTAAGAGATAATGGTTATAATGGAACTATATTAAAATTAGGAAAAGGATTTAATTCTATAAATATAAAAGATAACAGATTAGAAGTAGGAGCAAGTATTTTAGATATAAATTTGTCAAATTTTGCTCTTAAAAATAATATTGAAGGTTTGGAATTTTATAGTGGTATACCAGGTTCAATTGGTGGCGCTGTAAAAATGAATGCCGGATGTTTTGGCTCAGAGACAAAAGATGTAATTAGTTGTATTGAAATATATAATAATTTTTCTGAAAAAAAAATAATAAAAAAAAATGATATTAAATTAAGTTATAGATCTTCAAATATAAAAAATAATCAAATTATTACAAAAGTTATTTTTGAATTAAATTATGGAAAAAATAGCCATATAAAGGATAAGATTGATAATATAAAAAAACAAAGAATATTATCTCAGCCTATAAAAAATAAAACATCTGGAAGTACTTTTAAAAATCCAGATAACTTATATGCAGCCAAATTAATAGAAGAAGCTGGATGCAAAGGAATAAGTTATGGCGATGCATTTGTTAGTGATCAGCATGCAAATTTTTTGATAAATAGAGGAAAAGCTACAGCAACTGATATAGAAAACCTGGGTAATTTAATTATTGAAAAAGTATATAGTAAATTTAATATTAAATTAGATTGGGAGGTTAAGATTATAGGTGATTAATAAAAAAATTTTAATTCTTGAGGGCGGGTTTAATGAAGAACATGAAGTATCCTTAAAAACTTCTAAAGAAATTCAAAAAATTTTAAATAAAAATAACATTAAATTTAAAACTCTAAAAGTAAATCCAAAAAATTTTAATAAACAGATATCTAAATATAACAAGGATTATGTTTGTTTTAATGCATTGCATGGTCCTTTTGGTGAAGATGGAAAAATCCAAATAATTTTAAAAAAAAATAAAATACCTTTTACACATTCTAACATCAATTCATCTAAAGTTTGTTTTGATAAATCAAGAGCAAAAAAAATTATTATAAAAAATAAGATATTAAATCCGAAATACTGTATTTTAAAAGTTCAACAATTGAATGAAAATAAATTATTAAAAATAAAAAAAATTTTTAAAAAATTTGTTGTAAAGCCAAATCAAAGCGGTTCAAGTTTTGGAATTAGAATAATAAATAATCAATTAGAATTTAATAAATTTATTAGTAATATTGAATTTTTTAAAAGGGATTTGTCTAAACATAAAGAAGTTGTAATTGAGGAATTTATACCTGGTAAAGAATTAACTGTTTCAACAATTAAATTTTCAACAAAAATAGAAGCATTGGCAGTAACTGAGATTAAATCTAGAAATAATTTTTTTGACTATCAGGCTAAATATTCAAAAGGATATTCAAAACATTTATTACCTGCAAATCTTAGTAAAAAAAATTATGATAGATGCTTAAAAATAGCTATAAAATGTCATCAGTCCCTTGGCTGTAATTCAATAGCAAGGACTGATTTTATTTTTAATCCTCTTAAAAATAAAATATATTTTTTAGAAACAAACACTCAGCCGGGTTTAACACCTATATCATTATTACCTGAGCAAGCAAAATATAGAAATATATCTTTTTCAAAAATTATATTAACTCTTCTTAAAAATTTAAATTATTAAAATGAAAAACTTAAATCGCAGAAGATATATCATAAATAAAAAAATATTATTTAATATTTTATTACTTTTTATAATCACAATTATAATTACTACAGTTTATTTCGAAAAAAAAATTATTTCTAAATTAATTAAAAATACAATTCAGTCATTTTCTCAAAATTTTGAATATCAATATGCAACTTTCAATATAAATGGATTAGAAAAAGTTGAAAAAAATTACATTGAAAAAAAATTAAAAAAGTATCTTAAAACCTCAATATTTTTATTACCATTAGATGAAATAAGTAATTCTATTAAAGAAAATAATTGGATAAAAAAAATTAAGCTTAGTACTAATTATAAAGATACTCTATTTATTAATATAGAAGAATATAAACCATTAGGAATTTATAATTTTAATAACAAACTTTTCTTTTTTGATGTAAATGGCAAGATAATAGATAATTATGATAATAGTAAAAAATTTGATGAATTATTTATTGAATTTAAAGGTCAATCCTCAAATTTAGAAGCTAAAGGATTAATTGATATTTTAAATAATCTACAATTTCAGAAAAAATATAAAATCAAAAATGCAGAATTGATAAAAAAAAGAAGATGGGATATCCTTTTAAATAATGAAACTTTACTAATGTTATCGGAAGACCATCCAAGAAATTCATTAGAAAACTTTCTTAAGATTATAAATAATCTTAGCGAAACAGATTTGCATAATATAAAATCATTTGATTTAAGAAATATTAAGAAAACATTATTGATTAAAAATGATTAAGGCCGGTTTAGATTTTGGAAATTCAAAAATATCTTGCGTTGTTGCTGATTATAAAAATTCAACAAATATAGATATATTATCTCTAGCAAGTATTCCAAGCGTTAATATTAAAAAGAACATAATATTGAATTATGATAATCTATTTGATCAAGTAAATAATTTAATCTTAGAGACTGAAAAACAATCACAAACAAAGCTAAATTCGATTAATCTTAATTTCTCACTAATAAATTCTTTATCTTACTATTATAATTCTAATATAAATATAAAAAATGAAAAAATATCTGAATTACATTTAAAAAAAATAATTAATCAATCAGAATACTTTAATTCTGATCCTGATAAATTTGAATTATTTAATAACATAATTTCCTATGTAGTTGATAATAATCAATATTATTCAGCACCACTAGGAAATTATTCTGATAATATTAAAATTAATTTTTATAAAATTTATACAAAAAAAAAATATATAGAAAATTTTTCAAATATTATTAAAAATTTAAAACTAAATATTGAAAATTATATTCCCTCACCTTTATCATCATCCTTAGCTGCCTTGACGAAGGATGAAAAAGAATTAGGAACTATCTGTATAGATTTAGGACACTCTTCTTCATCTTTAGCAATTTTTGAAAATAACAAGTTTGTCTATGGAGACTCTATCGGCATAGGTAGTCATAATGTTACACTTGACATTGCTAGAGGTGTTTCAACAACAATTTCAAGCGCTGAAAGATTAAAAACTTTATATGGATCATTAATTTCATCACCTAGTGACGACCATGAAATAATCGAAATACCAATAATATCTGGAGATAAAAATACTTTTAAACAAATCACAAGATCTACACTAAATTCAATAATAAAACCCAGAATAGAAGAGACTTTAGAGATGTTATGGCAGAAAATTAAAGATAATAAATTTGATAACAAGAAATTAAATAATGTTGTAATTACAGGTGGCGGTTCTCAACTTGATAACATTGAAAAATATGTTGAGACGATTTTTGCTAGTTCTACTAGGATTGCTAATCCGTTAGAAAAATTAAATTTAAACAACAATTATAATAAGCCAAATTTTTGCGATGTGATCGGGTCAATTATGTATGATCCAAATTTATATAAATTAAATTTTAATCAAAAAAAGTCAAATTCTACGAAAAAACTAGGAATTTCGGGATTTTTTACTTGGCTAGACCAATATATTTAAGTTATACTATATATAGTTAAATATATTGACGGTTTCGATCAAAAATCGTTAAAAACTATTTAAAAACGGCGGAGAATACAATGACTATTAATATTTCATTACAAGATGTAGCTCAAAATTTGCATCCAAAAATCACAGTTTTAGGCGTTGGAGGATCAGGGGGTAATGCAGTTAACAACATGATTAATGCAAATTTAGAAGGTGTTGATTTTTTAATTGCAAATACTGATGCTCAAGCACTACAAATTTCAAATTGCCCAAATAAAATTCAATTAGGATTAAATAGCACAAGAGGTTTGGGAGCAGGGATGCGACCAGATGTTGGTAAACGAGCCGCCGAAGAAGCCATACAAGATTTGGGAGAAAAATTAGAAGGAAGTCATATGTTATTCATTGCCGCAGGTATGGGTGGTGGAACAGGAACGGGAGCTGCTCCAGTAATTGCAAAACTTGCTAGAGAAAAAGGAATATTAACTGTTGGCGTAGTAACAAAACCATTTCATTTTGAAGGTTCTCAAAGAATGAAGCTTGCTGAAAAAGGAATAGAAGAACTTCAACAATATGTTGATACTTTATTGACCATACCTAATCAAAATTTGTTTAGAATTGCTAATGAAAAAACTACTTTCTCTGATGCTTTTAAAATGGCTGATGATGTTCTATACGCTGGTGTTAGAGGTGTTACCGATTTAATGGTTCAGCCAGGTATGATTAATTTAGATTTCTCTGATATTAAAACTGTAATGTCAGAAATGGGTAAAGCGATGATGGGTACTGGAGAAGCCTCAGGAGAAGGAAGAGCTATTGCTGCCGCTGAAGCAGCTATTGCTAATCCTCTTATTGATGATGTTTCACTGAAAGGTGCTAAGGGCTTAATAATAAATATTACCGGAGGTAAAGACATTACACTTTATGAAGTTGATGAAGCTGCTAATAGAATTAAACAAGAAATTGATGAAGAAGCAAATATAATTTACGGCACAACCTGTGATGACAGATTAGAAGGTTTGGTAAGAGTAAGTATAGTTGCAACAGGAATTGATGCAAATACTAATATTTTTTCTAGTCAAGTTGAAAATTTTGCTCCAATTAATCTAAATAATGAAATCTATAAAACTGAAAATATTGAAACAAATTCTTTAGATATAAATTCATCTTTGCCAACTAAAAGTATTGATGAAAAATATACTGAAGGAGAGCCAGTCAATATTGGCGAAGACAAACATTTAAATATTGAAAGTGAAAACATTGATACTCAAGAATTAGTATCTTCAGAACTAAATGAAAATACGTCTGATCATTCTTTACTAACAAATAATGATCAAATTGAAACAGAAACAAAAAATGAGTTTTTGAATAGTGAAGAGCAAGAAGATGAGATATTGAATGAAAATTCTCTAGACATTTCTGAAGAGTCAGATAAATCTGCTGAACCTAGTGTTAGACGACTGAGTTTATTTGATACTTTATCATCGGATAACTCTGATTCTACTGAAAATAATGAAAATGTATCTGATAAATCAGAACCAATTTTGGCTTCAAATGATGAAATACAAAACAATTCTGAAAACTTTGATGAAAACATTAATCCTAATAACTCTGAAAACGAGTTTAATCCTGAAGAGGGAGAGTCAAATGAAATTGATGAGGAGTTCAATCAGGAAACTGAAGAGGAATTACTTGATATTCCTACATTTCTTAGAAGGCAGGCAAATTAATAATAAATTTAATTAGCTGAAATACTTTGAAATATTAGGTTAGTTGTTAAAATCGTTAAATTTATATATCCATAAAAGTGCTGAAATCAGCACTTTTTTGTATGATTGATATAAATAATAATATTAAACAAACTACACTATCACAATCGATTTCAATTAATGGAATTGGTCTCCATTCAGGTATTAAAGTTTCCATGAAGCTAATACCTGCAGAAGCTGATTTTGGAATTAAATTTATCAGAACAGATTTGTCTATAAACAACACGGTTGAGGCTTTATGGTCAAATGTCACCAATACTAAACTTAGTACAACTATTAGTAATAATGAAGGAGTAAGTATATCAACGATAGAGCATCTAATGAGTGCTTTATCAGGCTTACATATTGATAACCTTAAAATAGAAATTGATGGTCCTGAAGTACCTATAATGGATGGAAGTTCAAAGGAATTTGTAAATTTAATTGAGTCAGTACCTTTAAAAAATTTAGATAAAAAAAGAAAAATAATTAAAATTAAAAAAAATATTAAAGTTATAAATGATAATAGTTCAGTGGAGTTAAAACCAAATAAACAATTTTCGATTGATTTTGAAATTGATTTCCCAAGTAAACTTATTAGTAAGCAATCATGTCAATTACAACTTATAAATGGAAATTATAAATCAGATATAGCTTCAGCACGAACATTTGGTTTTGAAAAGGATGTTGATACTCTTAGATCGAATGGATTAGCATTAGGAGGATCTCTTGATAATGCTGTTGTAGTAGGTGATAACAAGATATTAAATAAAGATGGTTTGAGATATAAGGACGAATTTGTAAGACATAAAATTTTAGATTCTATTGGGGATTTATATCTAGCTGGTGGACCTATCCAAGGTTATTTTTATGGTAATAAATCAGGTCATTATTTGAATAATTTACTTCTAAAATCTTTATTTTCTGATGAGAGTAATTACGAGTTAATTTAATTAAATCATTTTTTTTGGATCAACAATTCGATCAAAATCTTTTTCACTTATTAATTTTAATTTTTTAGCTGCTTGCTTTAAAGTTAAATTATCCCTAAAAGCTACTTTTGCGATTTTTGCCGCATTATCATAACCTATCGTTTTATTTAGGGCAGTAACTAACATTAAAGAGTTTTTTAAATTAGTTGTAATATTTTTTTTATTTGGTTTAATCCCTTTTAAGCAATTTTTATTAAAACTATCAATACCATCACTCAATAAATTAACAGATTGAATTATGTTATAAGCAATAACTGGTTTGAAAGCATTAAGTTGAAAATGACCATTTGCTCCTGCAATATCTACTGATGTGCTATTTCCAATTACTTGAGCACAAACCATACTTAATGCTTCTATTTGTGTAGGGTTCACTTTACCTGGCATAATTGATGAACCAGGTTCATTTGCTGGTATTTCTAATTCTCCAATTCCTGATCTAGGTCCAGATGATAGAAAACGAATATCATTTGTAATTTTCATAACAGCAACCGCAAGTGTTTTTAAACTATTGGAGAAATTCACTAATGCATCATGAGATGAAATTGCCTCAAACTTATTTATTGATGGTTTATAGTGATTTTTTGTAATTTTATTTAGAAATTTACAGAAAATTCTATCAAAATTATTAGGAGCATTAATTCCAGTGCCAACAGCTGTGCCACCTTGAGCTAATAAATTTAATTCTTTTTTTGCCAAAATTATCCGATCAAGACATGAAATAATTTGACTAGAAAAAGCAGAAAATTCGTTACCCAATGTTAGCGGTGTAGCATCTTGAGTATGTGTTCTTCCAATTTTAATTATTTTGTCAAACTGTTTCTTCTTCGTTTCAAATTCTTTAATTAGTCCCCTAAGACTTGGTATGAGCTTTTCTAAAGCTAGTTCATTTATTGCTATATGCATTACGGTTGGAAATGTATCATTTGATGATTGTGATAAATTTACATGATCATTTGGATGAACTGGTTTTTTAGAACCAATTTTTCCATTTATTTTTTTAATTATATAATTACTTATTACTTCATTAGCATTCATGTTAGTTTGTGTACCTGAGCCAGTTTGCCAAACAGACAAAGGAAATTCATCAATTAAATTTAAGTTAATTATTTGATTACATGCACTAATTATTTGATTTCCAATTTTTTTATTTAAAACACCTAATGCAATATTAGTTTGTGTAGCTGCTTTTTTTTGTTGACCCAACGCAATTATAATTTCAAAGGGTATTTTTTCATTACCAATCTTAAAATTTTCCAAGGATCTTTGAGTTTGCGCTCCCCATAGTTTGTTTTTGTCGATTTTGATATTACCCAAGCTATCTGATTCTATTCTTTTTTTATTTGTCATTATTTGTTAATACAATCTTTATAACACAATATAGGACACTTATGAATAAACTTGTTTTACTAAGGCACGGTCAAAGTCAGTGGAATTTAGAGAATAGATTTACTGGTTGGAAAGATGTACCATTAACTGAACAGGGTATTAAAGAAGCCAAAAATGCTGGTAATTTGATTAAAAAAAACAATATAAAATTTGATAAAATTTATAGCAGTGTTTTAGAAAGAGCAAATAAAACTGCTGAAATAGCCATGAAAGAAGCTGAGATGGATGAATTATATGAAAATGGAAAACTAAACTATGTAAGAGATAAGAGTTTAAATGAGAGAGACTATGGAGATTTAGTCGGTTTAAATAAAGCTGAAACTGCAGATAAATTTGGCAAGGAACAAGTACAGATATGGCGAAGATCATACGACACACCTCCACCAAATGGAGAAAGTTTGAAGGATGTTGTTGAGAGAGTGTCACCTTATTTCACTGAACAAATTGAACCGTTTTTATTCAAAGAAAAAAATATTTTAATAGCAGCTCATGGTAATTCATTAAGAGCAATTATGATAAAGGTCGGTCTTTATAAGCCAGAGGAAATATCTTCTATAGAACTTCCTACAGGAAGTCCTTTATGTTTAGAATATAAAAAAGCAAATCTAATTAATAATTATTATTTAGATTAATTTTTTTTATAACTTGAAAAATTAATAATATTATCTTTTTCTTTTGTATTTTTTCTTTTAATTATTTTTTTATTTTTTTTATTAATACTATTTTTTTTTAATATTAATCCAAAATTTGCAGAAGGATCAGCAAAAGAAATTATTGAGTTGTAATCTATTTTTAAATCTGTTTTAATATCGTTAAATGAAAGAGTAATTAAAAAATATTTTTTATGAATTTTTATATTGTAATATTCATATTGAATTACAATAGTCATTTCATTTTGATATTTATCTTTAAGCCAATTTGGAATCTTTACTCCTTCATGATTTGTTTCAAAAGTAATATAAAGTTGATTACTAGTTGGTAATCCTTCATCTTTTATTTTAACTAAAATATCCTTTAAAACATTTAGCATATTTTGATTAAGTATTTTTTGGTATTCTAACATAATGATAAAATCTTAGGAATTTTGTTTTAAACTTTCGATGTGTGAATAAATATTATTAGTTTTTACAAATTCACATAAGCCTTTTGGAAACATTTCTCTGGTAGTAAACCCTCCTCCAGTCATAGTCCAAATATCAACCCTTAAAGTATTAAGTTCAATCGAATATACTCTATCTCGGAGATTATTTTTATCAAAAAATATATTAATATAAGATAAATCTAAATCAGTATCATAATAATATTCTGTAATTTTAGTTTTTTTGTTTAAATCTGTATCTATAACTTTTACTCTATTATGTGAAATGAATTCAAATCCCCAGAGTAGCGTAGGACATAACAATTGTTTACTTGTTAAATCTTTATTTGTTAACGCTGAGGACGAAAATGCAAACAATAAAGAGATTATTAAAATTAAAAATATATTTTTTTTTGTTAATTTAATAAAATTTTCAATAAATTTTAAATAAATCATTTCAATTTAATAAAAATTATTATTTAATCTTGTCCCACTCAGCAATACCACCAACAATATTTTTAACATTTTTAACACCCATGTCTTGCATCGTTTTAGTTGCTAAAGTACCTTGTCCTCCAACTCCACAAAAAACAACATATTCTTTATCTGGGTTGTTTTTAAAAATTTCATTTTCCAAAGGACTGCCCTCTGCTAAATAAAATTCAAGGAATGCTCTATCCATATGAATTGCATTTCCAATAGTGCCTTTAGTAAAACTCTCTTTATCTCTAACATCAATAAATTGAACATTTGGATCAGTTAGCTTTTCTTTAGCCTCTGAAGCAGAAATATTTTTAATTTCATTTTTAACACTCATTAAATCTTCAAATTTTTTCATTTTTTTTACCTCATTAATATGGGGCGTTCTGTTGCTCGGTGCCCCGGACCGCGCTTACCTAGAATCTAGGCAGCAAGTGCTAATCTATTATCGTTAGCGTTTATAAAATAGCCCGATAACGGTGGTACAATACCGGATAAAGTCTTTGTCTTTCAATTACCGTCAATCCTATTTCGTCCCCATATTTTATGGTGGAGACGCCGGGTACCGCCCCCGGGTCCGAATAACTTATTTCACAAAGCATTTATTATCGTAGTTGATAAATCAACGCTCTAATTATACCCTAAACCTTAACTACTTAAAAGTTTTGTCTTAAAGACTCTTATTTAATTAAAAAAAATCATTACAAATTAAATAAATTCAATACATATAGCATCATGATTAAAGGAATAATGGCAGTTGATGAAAAAGGAGGAATTAGCAAAGGAAAAAGTATGCCATGGCCAAAGAATTCAATAGATTTAAAGTGGTTTAAAGATAATACCATAAATAACATAGTCATTATGGGAAGAAAAACATGGGAAGATCCATTTATGCCTACTCCTTTAAAATCAAGAACAAATATTGTGGTTAGTTCTCAAGACCCATCTTTATTTCCTGGAGCCGATTTATGCATCTCAGGAGATATAAAACAACAAATCAAGAATATTAAAAAAAATTATTTCGATAAGGATTTGTTTGTAATAGGCGGATCTGAAATAATAAATATGCTAATCGACTCAATTGAAGAATTTTATCTTACAAGAATCTACGGTAATTATAATTGTGAAAAATTTTTAGATATTTCTATGATAGAAAATAAAATGAAAATGATAAAAAAAATTAATGGAGACCACTCTTGTCATTTTGAGATTTGGAAAAAATGAAACAATATTTAGAAGCATTAAGATACTGTTTTGAAAATGGAACTGATGTTGATAGCAGAGCAGGTAAAGTTAGAAAAAGTTTTGGATATCAAATGCATTATGATTTATCTGAAGGCTTCCCTGCTATAACAACAAAAAAATTAGCATGGAAATCAGTTGTATCAGAATTGTTGTGGTTTATTGAAGGTTCTAATGATGAGAGAAGATTAGCAGAAATTTTATATGATGACGTTAGAGAAAATCTTACAAATAAAAAAACAATATGGACTCAGAATGCTGAAGCAAATTACTGGAAACCAAAAGCAAAATTTGAGGGCGATGTTGGTAAAATATACGGTGTTCAATGGAGAAATTTTAATGGAGAAGATCAGTTATCAAATTTAATAAATGGACTAAAGAATGACCCAAACGGACGAAGACATATTATTTCATCATGGAATCCTCCAGAGATAAAAAATATGTCCCTACCAGCATGTCATGCTTTTTCACAATTCTTTATTTCTAAAAATAAATTAAGTTGTCAGTTATATCAAAGATCTTGTGATATGTTTTTAGGAGTTCCTTTTAATATAGCTAGCTATAGTCTTTTTACACATATGCTTGCAAGAGAGTGTGGTTTAGAAGTTGGAAAATTTATTCATTCTTTAGGTGATTTTCATATTTATGAAGAACATTTTGATCAAGTTAATACTCAATTAACAAGAAAGCCAAAAAACTTAGCTTCATTAGAATTTAAAACTAAAAATTTCTTTAAATATAAAGTTAGTGATTTTAGTTTAATTAATTATGAATATCATCCAAAAATAGAAGCATTAATGAATGTTTAGTTTTCAAGACTTGCAGTAAGGTTTTTTGCAATCGATAGATATATATTAGATATTTCACTTTCTGGATCATCAATACAACTTGGTTTTCCATTATCTGATTGAATTCTGAGTTGCTTATTAATTGGAATGCTTCCAAGGAAAGGAATTTGAAATTTATCAGCTTCATTTTTTCCACCATCTTTCGAAAATATATAATGTTTCTCATTACAATTTTCACAAATAAAGTAACTCATGTTTTCAACTAAACCCAAAACATCTACATCAACTCTTTTAAACATATTAATACCTTTTCTTGCATCTATTAGAGCTACATCTTGAGGTGTAGATACGATTATTGAACCAGAAATTTTTGAATTTTGAGCTAGAGATAACTGTGCATCACCAGTTCCGGGAGGTAAATCTATTATAAGATAATCTAAACTACCCCATTCAACACCATTAAACATTTGTTCAAGAGCTTTCATAACCATTGGCCCTCTCCATATTGTTGGAGTGTCTACATTCACTAAAAATCCAATTGACATACATTTGATACCATAACTCTCAAGAGGTATAAGTTTTTTGTTTTCATTTCCTTGCGGCCTTCCTGAAATACCCATCATTCTTGGAATACTAGGTCCATAAATATCTGCATCTAACAATCCTACCTCTTTACCAATTGTTTTTAGAGCTACTGCTAAATTTACAGCAAATGTAGATTTACCAACACCACCTTTACCGCTTGCGATAGCTATAATATTTTTAGAGTCGATTTTAAATCTATTGGTATTTTGATCTTTATTGTTTTCAGATGTGAGTAAGACATTAACTGACAATACCCCAGGTATTTGTTCAACATTTTTTTTTAATAATCTTGAAATATCTGTATATTTTTCAGTATCCGTTCCCACTATATTTAGAGAAATATTAACATTACCATTCCTAACAACGGCTGAAATATTATTATTTTTTTCCTCAAAGCTTAAATTCGTATTCGGATCGGCAAATTTCTTTGAAAAAGTGTAAATTGAAGATAAAATTTCGTCTGACATACTTGATTTTTATAGATTTACCCAAATATTAGTTATTAATTAATTTATTTAATGTTAGTAGATAGAACCAATTTTAGCAATTAATATATGAACTGGAACAAAAATAATAATGACAACAATCCATGGGGTTCTGGGGGAAACAACAATCCTTGGGGAACAGGTGACGGTGGAGGATCTAATAGAAAAGATTTTGAAGACTCAATAAAAAAAGCTAGAGATAGATTTGGGAGATTTAAATTTGGCGGTAGAAGAAATTTTTCATTTTTCATAATAATTGCTATTTTAGTATGGCTTGCAACTGGATTTTATAGAGTAGAACCAGACGAGCAAGGAGTTGAACTTTTATTTGGTAGATGGAATGGTCAAACTACTGAACCAGGTCTTCATTATTTTTTTCCGACTCCCATTGGACAAACAATTACTCCAAAAGTTGAAGTAATTAGAAAAATTAATGTAGGTTTTAGAAGTGCAAGCGATCTTGGCTTCGGTTCAAATTCTACTGCTGAAAGAAAAGTAATTGAAGAAAGTTTGATGTTAACTGGAGATCAGAATATTGCTGATGTTGCTTTTACTGTTTTATTTAAAATTAAAGATGCGGGTAATTTTTTATTTAAACTAAGAAATCCAGAATTAACTGTAAAAGATATGTCAGAAAGTGTTGTGCGTGAAGTTGTTGGTCAAAGAGATCTTCAGTTTTTATTAACTGAAGGACGTCAAGAAGTAGAACAAGTGGTAAGAAATGAATTACAACTTGTTTTAGACTCTTATGAAAGTGGTGTTCTTGTTCAATCTGTTCAACTTCAAAGTGTCGATCCTCCAGATCAGGTTATAGATGCTTTTGATGAAGTACAAAGAGCAAGACAAGATAAAGAAAGACTTGTTAATGAGGCAAACACCTATTTAAATAGAATTGTTCCTAATGCTAGAGGTGAAGCAGCTAAGCTTGTAGAAGGTGCAACTGCATATAAAGAACAGGTTGTAAAACAAGCAGAAGGAGTTGCTCAAAATTTTATTGATGTTTATAATAGTTACAAAGGTGCAAAAGAAGTTACTAAAAGACGAATTTATCTTGAAACCTTAAGAGAGGTTTTAGAAGGTAAGAATAAAATTATTTTAGATGATACTGGAAATGGACAGGGCGTGGTACCTTATCTACCTCTTAATGAGCTAAAAAAAAGTGGGACTAATTAGTTATGAATTTTAATATAAGAAATTTACTTATTATTTTATTATTATTTATTGGTTTTCTTACCTTCACTGGAGCGTTTTTTATCGTAAATGAAACAAAGCAAGCGTTAGTATTACAATTTGGTGATCCAAGAAAAGTTGTTACCAAACCTGGATTACAATTCAAAATTCCATTTATACAAGATGCGGTTTTTTTAGACTCAAGACTACTCAATCTTGATCCTCAACCAGAGGAAATGATTCTTTCTGATCAAAAAAGGATAATAGTTGACTCTTTTGCAAGATATAACATTGTAGATCCTCTTAAGTTTTATCAAACTGTTAGAAATGAAACTACCTTCTCAGACAGATTTGGAAGAATTATTAATGCTGCAGTTAGAGGTGTAATTGCTCAGTATTCCCTTACTTCTCTTTTGAGTGATGAAAGAATTAAAATAATGAATGAGATTGAAAAACAAATAAAAGTCAATGAACAGTCATTTGGAGTAAAAATACTGGATATAAGAATTGGTAGAACAGATTTGACTGAACAAGTTTCAAATAATGTTTATCAACGTATGAGATCTGAAAGAGAAAAAGAGGCAAATCTTTTAAGAGCTGAGGGTGAAGAGCTCTCTAAAGAAATTGTAGCTTCTGCTGACAGACAGCAGACTGTAATTATAGCTGAAGCAGAAAGAACTTCATCAATTCTAAGAGGTGAAGGTGATGCGCAAAAAAATAAAATTCTTGGTGATGCTTACAGTTTAGATGAAGAGTTTTTTGATTTTTTAAGAACTATGCAGGCCTGTAAAGATACCTTTGGCGACACCGAGATGTCTATGGTAATTGCTCCAGGAGAAGTCTGTGAAAAATTCTTTGGAGAAATTGATATTCAAAATTAATGCTTGATTTATTTATTATTAGCATTGGATTAGTGCTGATAATTGAAGGGTCATTATATTTTTTTTTAGCAAATAGAATAAATTTATTAATAAATATTCTTCAAAATATAAATCCAAAAAAAATTAAAAATATATCTATAGCTATAGTTTTTATTGGTTTTTGCCTTATTTATTTCATTATAAGGCCTTATTTATAATAAAAATGAAAAAATTATTATTTATATCTATACTAACAATTTTATGTAAATATACATATGCAGTTCCCGATAGTTTTGCTGATCTTGTAGAAGAGTTATCTCCCTCTGTAGTCAGTATAGCATCAACTACTATTATTGAGAATAATTCAACTAATGAAATACCTCAATTTCCTGAAGGTTCACCTTTCGATGAATTTTTTAAAGATTATTTTGATAGAGATCAAAATAGATCTCAACGTCCAATGACCGGTCTAGGTTCAGGATTTATAATAAGTGATGATGGAATAATTGTTACAAACAATCATGTAATTGAAGGTGCCGATGAAATAACTGTTATACTCTATGATGAAACAGAGTTTTCAGCAGAACTTTTAGGCAGAGATCCTAAAGCGGACATAGCTGTATTAAAAATAAATTCAGATAATAAAGAGCTAAGATCAGTAAACTGGGGAGACTCAGATGCAATGAGAGTTGGTGATTGGACAATTGCTATTGGAAATCCACTAGGTCTTGGTGGAACAGTAACAGCTGGAATATTGTCTGCAATTTCAAGAGATATTGGAGGTGGGCCTTATGTTAAATTCTTACAAACTGATGCTTCTATAAATAGGGGCAATTCTGGAGGTCCACTATTTAATATAAAAGGAGAAGTCATAGGAATAAACTCTGCAATTGTTTCACAAACAGGCGGAAGTATTGGTTTAGGTTTTGCAATACCATCAAATAGTGCAAAAAAAATTGTTCAACAACTTAAAGATTTTGGTAAAACAAAAAGAGGCTGGTTAGGTGTGCAAATTCAACCAGTTACTAAAGATTTTGCTGAGAGCTTAGGTTTACCTAATCAAAAAGGAGCATTTGTTTCGAACGTTAATCCAGAGGGACCTTCTAAAGATGCTGGATTAGAGCCAGGGGATGTTATTTTAAAATTTAATGACAAGGAAATAATCAAAATGCCTGATTTGCCAAGGCTTGTTGCTGAGTCTGATGTAGGATCAACAGCATATCTTGAAGTTTGGAGAAAAAATAAAAAAATATATTTAGAGGTGCTTTTAGGAGAACTTCCTGGAGAAGTTCTTACTGAAAGAGATAATAAAAATATTTTAGACGATATTAAAAATATCCAGTCATTAGGTATATCTGTATCTAATCATGAAGATGGAGTTGAAGTTAAAATAATTGAAGCAGAAAATTCAAATCTTTTAATTGGAGATATTATTTCTGAGGTTAATAGGGAATTAATATTAAATATAAATTCATTCGAACAAATAATAAATAAGTTAGAAAAGTCTGGGAGGTCATCTTTGTTACTTAAAATTATTAGAAATGATGAACAGCTCTGGATAACAATAAAATTTAATAATTGAATAACTCAATTCTTTTTATAACCGGCCCAACTGGTATTGGTAAGTCAGATTTAGCTATAAAATTATCTAAAGAAATTAACGGTGAAATTATTAATGCTGATAGTATGCAAATTTATAGAGAATTAAAAGTTATAACTGCTAGACCAACTAATATAGATATTAAATTAATAAAACATTATCTCTATGGTTATGTTTCAGGAAGTGAAAGATATAATGTAGAAAAATGGTGTAATGATGCAAAAAATATTATTGAATCATTGTTTAAAAATAATGTAACTCCAATATTTGTAGGTGGTACAGGATTATATATAGATACATTAATTAATGGGATCACTTCAATTCCAAGTATACCTGAGTCTATAAAAAAAGAGTCAAACAATTTATTTGATAAAATTGGTTTAGATAACTTTTTTGACTTAATAAAAGAAATTGATATTAACGCTGTTAATAATATTTCTAAGAATGACACTCAAAGGTTAAAACGTATCTGGGAAGTTTATAAATTTACTGGAAAAAAATTTAGCTTATGGAAAGATAATAAAAATAAAAAATTTTTAGATAATATAGATTATAAAATTATTTTATTTTTACCTGACAGAACTAAAAATTATAATCGTGTCAATAAAAGAGTTGAGTCAATGATAGAAAATGGTGCAGTGCATGAGATAGAAAATTTATTAAAATATAACTATAGTTCTAAATTACCAATTATGAGGGCTCATGGTGTTCCAGAAATATCATCTTATTTGCAAAAAAAAGTTACACTAGAAGAATGCATTAATAATATTCAACTTGTAACTAGACATTACGTAAAAAGGCAAAATACTTGGTGGAAATCATCGAATTTACAGTTTTATAAAAAATTCAATGAATTTCCTGATGAAATAGACATAAATTCAAATAATTTAGTCTAATTTTAAAGTAATATATTGATTTTATTTTATCCACAGCCTATGAGCTAAAAAATATGAATAATGAAATTACTGGTGCTGAAATTGTTCTCAAGAGCCTTAAAGAGCAAGGTGTTGAAGTTGTATTTGGATATCCAGGTGGTGCAGTGCTTCCCATTTATGATACATTATTTAAACAAAATTCAATAAAACATGTTCTTGTCAGACAAGAAGGTGGAGCTATACATGCAGCCGAAGGTTATGCACGTTCAACAGGCAAAACTGGAGTTGTTTTAGTTACTTCAGGTCCAGGAGCAACAAATGTTGTAACTGGGTTAACAGATGCAATGATGGATAGTGTTCCAATCGTTTGTATAACTGGTCAAGTTCCTCAACATTTAATTGGAAGTGATGCATTTCAGGAGTGTGATACCACTGGAATCACAAGACCATGTACTAAACATAATTACTTAGTTAAAGATGTAAATAAATTATCTTCTGTTTTTCATGAAGCATTTACTATTGCTCAAAATGGAAGACCTGGTCCAGTATTAATAGATATTCCAAAAGATGTTCAGTTTGCAAAAGGTAATTATATTGCAAAAAATAAAATAGTTATTCCATCACATAGACTTTTTGAGCCAAGTCCAAATTTTGAATCAAAAAAAATTGAAGAGGCAGTTGAGATAATTTCAAAAGCTAAAAAACCTATTTTTTACATTGGTGGAGGATGTATAAATTCAGGCCCTGAGGCATCAAAGCTAGTAAGAGAATTTATTGATTTAGTAGGTTCCCCAGTAACAATGACTTTAATGGGTTTAGGAGTAGTTGCGTCTTCTGATAAAAATTCATTAGGCATGCTTGGTATGCACGGAATGTATGAAGCTAATATGGCCATGCATGAATGTGATGTAATGATAAATATTGGTGCAAGATTTGATGACAGAGTAACAGGAAGATTAGACGCTTTTTCACCTAATTCAAAAAAAATACATGTTGATATTGATGCTAGTAATATCAATAAAACTATTAAAGTCGATGTCCCAGTTATAGGTGATGTAAAACAAGTTGTTGAGAATATGATTTCATTATGGAAAGATAAAAAATATAAGATCGATAATGAATCTTTGAAAACTTGGTGGGCCAAAATTAATAAATGGAAAGAAATAGATTGTTTAAGTTATAATAATGAAAGTAAACAAATTAAACCTCAATACGCAGTTCAAAGACTATATGAACTAACTAAAAATCAAAAAACTTTTATCACTACTGAAGTTGGTCAACATCAAATGTGGGCTGCACAATATTATAAATTTGAAGAACCAAATCGATGGTTAACTTCTGGCGGTTTAGGAACAATGGGCTACGGCTTTCCAGCAGCAATAGGTGCACAAGTTGGCAATCCCGATGCTTTAGTAGTTGATATTGCTGGTGATGCATCAATACTGATGAATATCCAAGAAATGAGTACCGCTATTCAATATCGACTGCCTGTAAAGATTTTTATTCTTAACAATGAGTATATGGGAATGGTAAGACAATGGCAGGAACTACTTCATGGTGGAAGATATTCAGAAAGCTATACAGATAGCTTACCTGATTTTGTTAAGCTAGCTGAAAGTTATAAAGCTGTTGGGCTTAGAGCTAAGACAAGTGATGAATTAGATGGAGTTATTACTCAAATGATTGAGTCAAAAAATACAGTTATCGCAGATATATGGGTAACAAAGGAAGAAAATTGTTTCCCTATGATACAAAGTGGATCAGCACACAATGAAATGCTTTTAAGCAAAGATCAAAAGCAGGATAAAAAATCTGCAGAAAAAGGAAAAATATTAGTTTAATGAATAAGTCAGTTTATGATGCTCCTGATCAAATATCGGAAACTAAAAGACATATATTAACAGTGTTGGTAGATAATGAGCCTGGAGTTCTAGCAAGAGTAATCGGAATGTTCTCTGG
>CACEMR010000010.1 GCA_902560725.1 uncultured Alphaproteobacteria bacterium | reverse complement strand
GGTCATATGATTAATGATCATTATAAAATTCCATACACTTTACTACTTTTTTATAAAATTATTTATTATCAAAATCTAAACAAATTAGAATTTAGTGAAATCTATTTATTAAATAGAGAATGGAATCAGGAATTATTTAGATTTTCAAACTTACTAAACCTTAATATTTTTTTTTATAATAATATATCACTAAAATTAAATACAAATCATTTAATTTTATTTTTAAAAAAAATCATTATTTTATTTTCTAGAATTATTAAATTTAATTACAATAATAATATAAATAAATTTAGTAAAAATTATCTATATTTTGAAAGATTAGGTGAATTTAATCTAAAAAAAAATTATAAAAATACAGATTTTTTCTTTTTAATTTACTCTAATCTTGAAGCAAAGGATGTAATTTATGAAACTTCTAATGAAAAGGAAATTATAGAATTAAATAATTACGGAATTAAAAATTTTCATAGAAAAAATAATATAATACAAAATTACTTTACCTCCTATATAAATAAAAACGAATTAAATTTAAATTTAGAAAATAAATTTATAAAAAACTCATATTATAAGTATGATTATTCAAAAAATTATTGGAAAAACTATTTTTTAAGAAATGAAATTAGTTTCTATTTAAGCTGGTACAAGTATAGAAATTTTCATATAAGTATTTCAGATGCTATAAATGAAATTGGAGGCGTTTCTGCTATCTGGGAAAGGAGTTTTGAAAGTCAAAAATCACCTGAATATCATAGTGTATCCAATATTTTATTTAAACAGTCTTTTTGGAATTTAAATGAAGCAAAATTGTCAAATAAATGTCAATATATTATTTCAACTGGTTTTTTAAGAAATTATTCTAAAAACCATATAGAAAAAATTGGTAAAGAGATAAAAAATAATAATTTCAATAAAAATATTAATTATATTTTTGCTGTTTTTGATCAAAATTCTAATGATGAATTTACTAATAAATTATTAAATGAAAATTATTTTAATATTATTAAATATGTTCTTGAAAATAAAAATTTAGGTGTAGTTTTTAAACCAAAAAAATCACAAACTTTGTACAATAGACTTCCTAACGAAACTGTTGAAATGATAAATTACGCAAGGGATAAGAAAAAATGTTATATATTTGAAGATTATGGTGAGCATCAATCGAATATTCCTGTAATAACGGCTGCTTCTATTGCTGACTTATGTATACATACTAGCTTAAAAGCTGGAACTGCAGCTATTGAATGCGCTCTTTTCAATAAGCCAACTGTAATAATTGATCAAGAAGGTTATCCAAAAAGTAAACTAAATGAACTGAGAGAATATAATAGCGTATTTGATAGTTGGAATGAATTCATTGAAAATTTTAAAATTTCAAATTTTAATTACAATAATAAATTTGGTATATGGGGTAATTATTTAAATCAATTTGATGATTTTAATGATGATAAAGGTTCATACAGGATGGGAAATTTTATAAAATACATTATCAATGGACTAGATGATAAAAAAAATGTTAAAAATCTCCTTAAAAATGCATATTTCAAATATAAAAAAGAATATGGTTATGAAAAAGCTATAAGTATCTATGATTAAATATTTAAGAGTATTAATTAATGAAATATCTTCGATTAAATATAAATTTATTACAAATTATCCAGACACTTATTTAGGCCTAAAATTAAGAAAAAATTATTGGAGGAAAAAATTAAAAAAATCTGGTGAAAATATCCAAATAAGACATGGATCTGGTATAGGGCATCCTAATTTAGTAGAAGTAGGGAATAATTTTATACTTGGTAACAATTCTTTAGTTACTGCAAACAGTTCAAATGGAATTTTCATAGGTAATGATGTAGGAATTGCAAGAAATGTTTTAATTCATTCAGCAAACCACTCTTTTGGTAATATTAATATACCTATAATGAAACAAGAAATTCTCTCTCCTAAGTTATCATACAATAATAGATATTATTCTATAATTATTGAAGATAATGTTTGGATAGGATCTCAGTCTGTAATACTTCCAGGAACATTTATAAAAAGTGGTTGTGTTGTTTCTGCAGGAAGTATAGTTTCAGGTGAATTTCCAGAATATTCGATTATTATGGGTAATCCTGCTAGAGTTATTAAATCTAGGAAATAGCAATGATAACAAAAGAAATAAATTTAAAAATTGCAATTAAAACTCATTTAAATAATGAAATAATTTCTAAAATTTATTACGTAGATCAATCTATATCTCAAGTTAAAATAGTAAATCAAAAAAAAATAAAATTATTATTTGAAGATAAAATACTTCTGAAAAAATTTAATAAAATTAAAATTAATATTTCTAAATTGATTACTAAATTATCCTTAAAGCCTGTAGAGCCAAAAAAAAACATTTTACATGTAAATAAATATAAAAAATTTAATAATTTAAAAGATATTCGTAAAAAGCTTATTCAAGATGGAGAAGTTTTTAAAGGTGGTGATGGTATATATGCACTAGGTAGCAAACTTACAAAATTAAATATTTTTTTCGATAATCAGATAATATCTATTGCAAATCAATTTAAAGCTGAGGAATTTACATTTCCTTCATTAATATCATCTGAAAAATTAAATAAAGTTGGTTATTTTGATAACTTCCCTCAATCTTGTTGTTTTGCAGGACATATCAAAGAAGATTATGATATTATTGATAGTTTTAAATTAAAAGGAAAAAATATTAATAGTAAGATTTCTGTAAAGGCCTCATTATCTCCAACAGTTTGTCACCATTTATATTTTTTATTAGAAAATTCAAAAATTAAAAATAATATGGTAGCGACAGCAAAATCAAATTGTTTTAGATACGAAACAAAAAATATGAATAGCTTAGAAAGAACATGGAATTTTAATATGAGAGAGATTATTCTTATTGGCGATCAAAATTTTGTGTTAAATAAACTTTCAAAAATTCAAAAAAAAATAATAACACTACTAGATAGTTTGAAAATTTCTTACATAATTGAATCAGCTAACGACCCTTTTTTTGAGGGCAATTATAATGATTTAATTTCATATCAAAACGCATTCAAATTAAAATATGAAGTTAGAGCTGATACACCATATAATCAATCAAGTATAGCGATAGGATCTTTTAACAATTCTCAAAATTTATTTGGAAAGAAATTGAATATTAAGTTAAAAAATGAATATGTATATTCAGCTTGCATAGGGTTTGGTTTTGAGAGATTTGCTTATTGCTTTGTTTCACAACACGGTTTAAATATAAATAAATGGCCAAATATTGTAAAAAATAACTTAGAATAAACTAAATGAATATAAAGGAAATTGATGAATTATTGTTTAAAATATTCAAAGACATATTAAAAGTACATTCAAATGAAATCTCCAAAATATCACAGGATAACAATAAAAATTGGGATTCTGTAAATCATATGCATTTAATTATGGATATAGAAAGTAAATTTAACATTGTTTTAGATGAAAAAGATGTTGTTCTAATTAAAGATTATAATAGTTGTATAAAAATAATTAAAAAAAAAATAAATGCTTAATTTAAAATCTGCAAAAAAATCAAAATCTATTTTATTTGGTAGTTGGATAACTATTTCAAATACAAATATATTAGAAATATTTACAAATTATAAATTTGATTGGCTATGTATAGACATGGAACATTCTTCAATTGATTTAAATGACATATCTAATATGACCTCAATTATTGAAAGCAATAATATAATTCCACTTGTTCGAATTGGTGAAAAAGATCCAAATTTAATTAAAAGAATTATGGATTGTGGTGCACATGGAGTAATAGTTGCTGATGTTCGTACTTATGAAGAAGCTAAAAATATAGTTGACTCTGTCAAGTATCCTCCTATAGGCAAAAGAGGAGTTGGTTTGTTTAAGGCACAACATTATGGAAAAAAATTTGACGAATATAAAAAATGGCTATTAGAAGAAAGTTTTATAATTCCCCAAATTGAACACTTTGAAGCAATAAAAAATTTAAATGAAATTTTATCACTCAAAGATATTGATGGAATAATGGTTGGTCCATATGATTTATCTGGATCCCTTGGAAAGCCAGGCAATTTTGAAGATAAGGATTATCAAAAATATTTAGATGAAATAATTAAAATAGTTCAAGACTCAAAAAAAATTATTGGAATACACTCTGTATCGACTGATCCAAAAGATGCTGTAAATTTTATCAATAGAGGATTTAATTTTATTGGTTGTAGTTTGGATTCAATCTTCCTTATGGATAATATTAAAAAATATATGGAAAAATTAAAAAATTATGAGTAAAGTATTAGTAATTGGAGGATCAGGTTTTCTTGGTTCACACGTTGCTGACTGTTTATTAGAAAATAAACATGCTGTCACGATATTTGATAAAAAAAAATCAAAATATAAAAATAATAAGCAAAAAATAATAATTGGTGATGTTTTATCAGACAAAGATCTAACAAAAGCTATAAAAGGTAAGGATTACGTATATAATTTTTCAGGTATATCTGAAATTGATGAAGTCAAAAGAAATCCTGTTGAGGCTGTAAAACAAAATATTTTATCAAATACAATTATTCTTGATTTATGTAAAAAATTTAAGATTAAAAGATATATTTTTGGAAGCTCTATATATGTTCATAGTAATTCAGGAAATTTCTATAAATCTACAAAAATAGCGTGTGAAAGTATTATTGAGTCATATCAAGAAGTATATGGATTAAATTTTACAATTTTAAGGTATGGATCAGTTTATGGTTTGCGTTCGGACAGTAGGAATGGAATATATAATTTTATTAAGCAAGCAATAAAAAATAATAAAATTAATTTTAATGGCAAATCTGATGCATTAAGAGAATACATACATGTTATAGATGCATCAAAGATATCAGCAGAAATACTTAATAATCATTATAAAAATAAACATGTTATTTTAACAGGAAATCATTCAATAAAAATTAGAGATTTAATTACTATGATTAAAAATATTTTAAATAAAGAGAATATTAAAATTACCTATAACGAAACAAAAAACTCACACTATCACATGACCCCGTATAATTATAATCCTAAATTTGGAATTAAGTTAACTTCAAATCCTTCAATAGATTTAGGTCAAGGATTGCTTGAAATTATTAAAGAAATAGATGAAGATTTAAAAAGTGAAAAAAAATAAAAAAATTTTAGCTATTATACCTGCAAGACTTGCTAGTAGTCGTTTTCCAAATAAACCAATGAAACATATTCATAGTATACCAATGATTGGTCATTGTTACATAAGGTCTGCAATGTGTAAAATTTTAACAGATTGTTATGTTGCTACACCAGATCGAGAAATTTATAATTATATAGAAAATATTGGCGGGAAAGCTATCATGACATCACATAAACATGTAATGTGTAACGATAGAGTTGTAGAGGCAACTAGAAAATTAGAAAGAAATAAAAATACAAAATATGATATTATTGTTAATATTCAAGGAGATCTTCCTATGGTGTATCCTGATATGGTAACAAATTTAATAAGGCCATTAATTGAAAATAAAAATGTTGAAACTTCTACAATGGCAGAAGAAGTATTAAATAATAAAGAGTTTTATGATAGAAATCGTGTAAAAGTAATATTTGGAAAAGATAAAAATGCTATCTTATTAACAAGAGAGCCTGTTCCATCAGATTTTAAATACAAAAAAAAATTTAAAAAATTCAAACATGTAGCTATTCGTGCTTATAAAAGAGATATTTTTGAGAGAATTTCAAGATTAAAACTTTCACCAATTGAAAATATTGAAGGAATAGATGATATTAGACTTTTGGAAAATGATATAAAAATTAAAGTTGTATTAACTTCTAGAATAACTGAAACTGTTGACAATAAAAAAGATTTATCAAAAGTTATTTCTATGATGAGAAATGATAATTTGTTAAAAAAATATAAAAAGAAATATAAAAATTGATTAAAGCAATAATTTTTGATTTTGATGGAGTTATTTTAGATTCAACAAAAATAAAAACTGATGCATTTATAAATATATTTAAACATAAATATTCAGAATATTTACCAGAAATTTTAGACCATCATCATAACCATCTTGGAATTTCTAGATCTAATAAGCTTAGAATATATTTTGAAGATATTATAAAAATAAAACTAACAAATTTTAAATTACAAAATTTTATTAAGTTATTTTCAGATTATTGCTTAAAAAGAATTCTTAATTGTAATTTTATACCAGGTGCTAGACAATTTATTGTCAATAATCATAAATCATATAAATTTTTTATCTCATCAGGCACTCCTACTAAAGAATTAAAATATATATGCAAATATAGAAAATTAGATATGTATTTTCATAGAATTTATGGATCACCACAAAAAAAATCTACACATATTAAAAGAATAAAAAAAATATATAAATTGAAGTCAAATGAAATTATATTTCTTGGTGATGGTATGTCTGATTATAAAGCAGCAAAAGAAAATAAATTAAATTTTATTGGTATCAATTACAAAAATAATTTAAATATAACTGATAGGATTTTGATAAAAGATTTAAAAAATTTTAAAAATATTTTAAAGTCAAATAAATATGCAAAATAAATTTTATGATCTAACTATTATTATATGTTTATACAATTCAGAAAGGTTCATAAATACTCTATTTAAAAATTTAAAAAAATTAGATCAAAATAAGATTCAAGTAGTTTTTGTTAATGATGGATCATCAGATAATACAAAAAAAGAATTATTAAGGTTTGAAAATTTTAAAAATTTCAAAATAATTAACCAAAATAACAAAGGATTAGGAGGTGCAAGGAATACCGCTATTAAAAATTCTAATTCAGATTGGATAGCAATTTTGGACCATGATGACCAATTTACATCTGAAAAAATAGAATTTTGTAATAATTTTAAATCTAATAATTATGAACTTAATAATAAAATACTATTTGCTAATGCTTATTTAATAAACAATAATCTTAAAACTAAAAAATTTAGCAATGATTATTTTATAAAAAATAAAATTAAATTATTTAAAGATTCTATTTATTTCAATCTTTTAAAAAAAGGATGCTTTATAGTTTCTTCATCTTCAATAATTAATAAAAATATATTTAATAATTTAAATGGTTTTAATGAGTCTCTAAAAGTAACATGTGATTATGATTTTTTCTTGAGAGCTGCAAAATTATGTAATTTTCAGTATATTAATGAATTTCATTGTGAATGGTTTGAGCATGATAATCAAACAACAAACATATCTAAGTTTATGCACTATAACGAACTTGTATTTCTGTATAAAAGAGAATTAAGGAATATTAATATATTTAATTCTAGTTATTTTTTTATATACATAAAATTGTTAAAATATAAATTAAAAAAAATTATTTTAACTTTTGTAAAGTATGGAACTTGATTTAAGATTCAAAAAAAAAATTAGTAAATTTTATCTCAAGGATTTTGATATAATTTCAAAAGATAGTATTTATGATTTTAATATTTTTTATTCAAAAATTAGTAAAAACCAATCACTTGATTGGTGGTTTAGCAGTCCTGCTAGTAGATATAATTTAAGTAGTCCATTTTTTCATAATTTTTGTATTTTTAAATTCATAGATCATTTGCATAAAAATAATAAATTACCCAAAAAAATTATTATTGATTCTCAAGCAATATATATAGAATTAAAAAAATATTTTAATAAAAATAATATTGAAATAAAAATCATATTAAAAAAAAATAGATTTGAAAAAATAAAGATCTTTATAAAAAATTATTTAATTTTTTTACATCAGTTCTTATATAGAATAGTTCAATTATTAATTTTTAAAATATTGATCAAAAATAAAATATATATCCCAAATAATATAATAATTATTGATAAGTATATATTTACTGGTTATGAAATAAAGGAGAGATATTACAATGGCTTGTTAAAAAATCTAGATAATTATACAAATAAAATATATTTTGTTCCTACTTTGACAATGATTAAAACTAGAGATTTGTTAAAGACATATAATATTCTTAGAAAATCAAATAATAAATATATTTTTAAAGAAAATTTTTATTCTTTATATGATGTTTTTTACTCTCTCGGCCATTTTTTTAGAAAAAGAAAGTTAACATTTAATGACTGTCAATATAAAGATATTCAATATAAAAATATTATTAAAGAAGAATTAAATAATGACAGTATTGCTTTTTTTGCTGCTGTTGAGTCATTTTTAACTATTAGTTTTATTAAAAAATTAAAAGATAATAATATTAAAATATCAAAAATAATAGATTGGTTCGAAAATCAAACTGTTGATAAGGCATGGAATTATGGATTTAATTTGTATTATCCTACAGTAAATAGTTTAGGTTATAAGGGTATGGCTCCATCGCAAATGCTACAAAGTGAAATTTATACATTAGATATTGAAAGAAAAAATAAATTTTTACCTAAAACAATTGGTGTAATAGGTGACGGTTTTATAGAAGAAGCAACAAGATATAATAAACATACACCTATAATTACATGCCCTGCATTTAGATTTAATTATTTGTGGTCGAATATAAAAATTGAAAATAATTTTAAAAGAAAAATTTTATTTGCCTTGCCAATCTCTATAGATCAATCATTACAAATAATTTCTAATATTAGTTCATTTCAAAAAACAAAGTATGAAATATTGATTAAGGCGCATCCAACAACTAATAAAAATATATATATTAAATTTCTATATTTAAACAAAATTACCAATTATAAATTTGTAAATTTAACTGCTGAAGATTTACTTATTGATATTGATTATTTTGTTGGAGGAATGTCGAGTATATCACTTGAAGCAATCTGTTTAGGAATTAGGACAATTATAGTAGAAAATAATTCTGGCATAAATTACTTTACAATTCCTAAAGAAATTAACAAAAATAACTACACTCTTCTAAAAGATGGACAAAATCTCTATGAAATAATTGAAAATCTAAAAAATAAAAATTTAAATTATGATGATATTTTGAAAATTAAAAAAAAATATTTTGAGCCAATTAGTAAAAAAAGTCTTAAAAAATTTATTGAATAATATGAATTTATATGAACCTTTAGTTAGTATAATAATACCAGCTTATAATAAATCCTATTTTACCACTAAGTGTGTAGAAAGTGTAATTAACCAGACTTATAAAAACATTGAAATAATTGTTATAAATGATGGTTCGACCGATGATACTGAAATTGTGTTATCAAATATAAAAGATAAAAGATTAAAAATATTTAATATAAAAAATAGAGGTGCTTGTGGAGCTAGAAACTATGGTATCGAAAAATCTAATGGTAAATATTTATCTTTTTTAGATTGTGATGATACATATCAATTAAATAAAATATATGAGTCTGTTAAAATATTAGAAAATAATTTAGATTTTTATTATACATACAGTAATGTAAACTTTATTAATTCAAATGGTCAGATAGTAGGCAAAACACCTAATTTTTTTAATCATCCTGGTTCTGGTTATATAGCTCAAAGGCTAATCTTATGTGATTTTAATATAACTAACTCTACATTAGTAATGCGAAAAGAGTGTATAAAAAATATTGGATTATTTGATGAAAATATTTTTATACCCGCAGATAGAGAATTTTTAATTCGTCTTGCTTCAAAATATAGAGGTTATTTTATAAATAGCTTTACAACAAATTATAGAATAATCGATGAGACAATTTATAAAAAAGTTGATTTAGCTTTTGAAGAATTTGTTTACATGTTAAAAAAATTTCAAAACACAAATGTTATTCCAAATAAAAAATTTTATAATATTTGTATGTCAAATATATGTTATAATTTTTCAAAAATTTATGCACATAATAATTCCATGTCTAAATTCAAAGAAATGATAATTAAAAGTCTTAAATATAAATTTTTTGATAAAAAAATGATATTTAAAATAGGAGGTTTGGTTGTACTATATATATTTCCTTATTTATTAAAAATTTATTTTTCAAAATATAATAAATATAAATATGATTAATATTGGAATATTGTCAAACTCGATAAAGGATATGTCTAATTTTGAATATAGATTTTTTTATTGGGCAATGCATCAAGATTGGATTAAATTAAAAGTATTGTTTCTTGATGGTAGAGTCATTCAGCCAAAAAACAAATTATTAAATAAAATTTTTGATATAAATATAATCTCTAAATTAATATTTATGACTATCAATAAAGTTGACGATTATTTTATTAATTATGATAAATTTAATGAAAATAATAAAAAAGAAGTTATAAATTGGCTAACAAAAATAGAACATAAAAAAATTTATCCTTTAAATAAATTAGGTAACATTGATTATTTTAATAATGAATCATCAAATGAAGTAAAAGCTTACAATTTAGATTTAATTATTAGATTTAGTTTTAATATAATTAGTGGTGAAATATTAAATGCATCAAAGAATGGTATCTGGTCCTTTCATCATGCTGATAATGATATTAATAGAGGGGGCCCTGCAGGTTTTTGGGAAGTTTTTTTAAAACAAACTAATACTGGAGTTACATTACAAAGATTATCTAATAATTTAGATGGTGGAGATATTATAGATAAAGCATTTTATGTGACCCAAAGTACATTTAAAAAAAATAATGCTTTTATTATTGAAAAATCTCTTACAATTTTAATTAAAAACTTAAATCTTCTAAAACATAATAGAGTAAAATATAAAAAATCAAAAAAATATAATCAATTGGTTTATAAATATCCAAAAAATATAATTATTGTATTAAAATACTTTTTTATAATTATTAATAATATTTTTATTAGAAGAATTCTAAATAAATTTTACTATTTACTTAATTATAAATTAAATCATTGGGTTATTTACATATCAGATACTAATATTTTTAATAAAATAAATATAAAAAAAAGTATTCCTTTAAAAACGAAAAAAAATATATTTTATGCAGATCCATTTCATATTGCTCATAATAGTAATGATTATATTTTTTATGAAAAATTTGATTATAAAGTTAACAAAGGAATTTTAGCATGTTCTAAAATAAAAGATAACAAGTTATTAGATGAAAAAGTTATTTTAGAAAAAGAATATCATTTGTCTTACCCATTTATTTTTAAATATAAAGATTTATTTTTTCTTTTACCTGAGATGAGTTATGCAAAAAAGCAGGATATATATATATCCACACAATTTCCATATGAATGGAAATTACATAAGACAATATTTAAAAATGTTTATTCAGCTGATCCAACAATATATCAAGATGATAAAGATAATTTTTGGTTATTTATAAGTCAATCATATGATCCTTTTAATGATTTAAATAGTGAATTATATTTATACAAAATTAATAATTTAAATGATTTCAAACTTACTAGTCATTTACAAAATCCAATTATAATTGATTCTAGAAAAGCCAGAAGTGCAGGAAATATATTCAAATTCGATAATCAAATAATTAGACCTTCTCAGAATACTAATTCAAAAGCATATGGTAATTCACTTAATTTCAATAAAATCATCAAATTAAATATAAATGAATTTGAGGAAGAGTATATGGACAGTATAAAATTTAAAGATACAAATATTATTGGAACTCATCACTTTAGTCTATATAGAGAAAAATCATTATTTGATGTTTGTTTTAGAAAGTTTAAATGGAATATAAAAAAATATTAGAGTATTTTACCGATCAAGCAAAATCAGGAGTTTGGGATAGTTTGTACGATCCCGCAAATCCTCTCAGTCATTCATTTATTCATAGATATAGAAAATCTATAAATTTAGTTAATTTCAAAGAAAACACTAATATAATTGATTTAGGTTGTGGAACAGGAATATTAGTAAAATTTGCATTAGAAAATAATTTACAATATTACGGTATGGATAACTCTAGTGAAATGCTAGATTATATAAAAAAAAATTATAACAATGAAGTTGATAAAAAAAAAGTAACATTAATTTTAGCCGATTTTCAAGAATATGACCCTTTAGATAAATTTGATATTTTTTTTGGTATAGGTTTTATTGAATACTTTAATGATCCATTTATACAAATATCTAGAATGCTAAAAAATTTAAATAATAAAAATCAAATAATTTTATCATTTCCTAATAGTGGATCTCTTGATAGTTTGATGTTAAAAATTTTATATTTACCTAAATTAATCATTAGAAAAATATTTAATAAAAACACTAAACAACCTCCTAGAAAAATGTTTACCGTGAATGAAATATTAAGTTATTCAAAGACACAAAAAAATATTAAAATCAAGATAGTTAATTATAATACTAATATTTTTACATATCCATTTACACGTTTTTTACCACGTTTCTCTAATTTTATTGGTAACTATCTAGAGGATAGTTTTTTAAATAAATTTAGTTTTTTTTCTTCAGGTTTTATTGTTCTTTTTGAAAAAAAATAAAAAAAACTTTTTTAATGCATGATGGAAACCTATTGCCCTAAAGAATTCCTCATATGGATTATTCAAACTAATATTAATTCTATTTAATAATATAATATCATTATTAATAGTTAGAAGACTTCTATTATAATCAGAAAAAAGTATAATTTTATATAATTTTTTCAATTTATTTAAGGCCTGTATGTTTATCATTCCATTTGGAATAGAAAAAATATTGACTTTTAAATTTAATCTTTTTTCTATTTCTAACTTACTATCAAATATTTCACTATCTAGAGATTTTTCATTAAGTTTGTTTAAATTTAGATGATTAAAAGAGTGATTTCCAATCACTACATTACTTTTTTTACATTCTAATAATTCATCCCAATTTAATAATATTTTTTCAAATTTAAATTCAATTGAGTTTAATCTCTCAATAAAAGAATTATACTTACTATTGTCTAGACTATGAATTTTATTACAAATATTGTTAAATATCTCTTCGCCAAGATTATTATTATTTCTAATATCAATATTAAAATCTTTTATAATTTCAATAATTGTATTATTTTTTTTAGATAAAAGAACATTCAACTTTTGAGTCCATGGTAAAGAATTTGTATTTATTAAATTAGGACAAATATTTAAATTAACCTTAATTTTATATTTGTTTAAAATTGGAATAGCATTATTTAAAAAATCTTTATAGCCATCATCAAAAGTAATTATAAATAAATTTTTATTTAAAAAACATTGAGTCTTTATTTCATCTAAAGAAATTATATCAAAATTATAAGTTAATAACTGTATAAATTTTTCAAATTGATGAGGTTTTAATGATGGCCATAATTCATCAATATCTGGACTAATTCTATGAAACATTAAGGTAGTTATTTTTTTTTTGCTAAAAATTAAAAATAGTTTATGAAAAAAAAGAAAATATAAGATTTTAAATATTAATTTTCTCATTTAATTATTTAATAACATAATTTATCTAAATGGCAAAAAAAACAATATTTGTAATACTACCACATTTAGGAGGAGGCGGTGCAGAAAGATCTACTTTAAATTTAATTAATTATTGGTCAAAAAAAAATTATGATGTTTTTTTGATATTAATGAATAAAAAAGGAGAATTAATTGAAGATGTTAATAAGGAAATTAAAATAATCGATTTAAATTGTAAAAGAATTATTCATACAATTCTTCCATGCAATAAGTTGATAAGAAAGTATAGGCCTGATATTACTTTGGCGTTAATGTGGCCTTTGACCTCAGTGGTATTTTTTTCATGGCTATTATCTTTTAAAATAGGTAAACTATACTTAGCTGATCACAACCCATTTATAGACTTATGGTTTAAAGATTTTAATATAAACAAATATTTTTTTTACTTAACTTATAATCTTACCTATAATTTTTCTTCAGGGATTATTTGTGTATCTAAAAACGTTAAGTATGAAATTCAAAAAATACTTTTATTTAAAAAACACAACATATATAATATAAATAACTCAATTAAAGTTCCAAATACTAATTACGACATTATTAAACTAAAAAAATCAATTTATGGTGATGCTAAATTTTGTTTTTTATCTGTAGGAAGATTAAAAAAATCACGAGATGTTATTACAGTTATAAAAGCTTTACAAAATTTTGAGTATTTAAATAATACAAAACTAATTATACTTGGTACAGGACCTGAAGAAAGTAATCTTAAAAAATATGTTACTAAATATAAATTAAACAAATACATAGAATTCAAAGGGTTTGTAAAAGATACATATAAATATTTTGCTGTATCTGATTTATATATTCATTCATCATTATATGATGCGCTTCCTTTAACATTAATTGAAGCTTTATATTTTGATACAAAAATATTAAGTACTAATTGCAAATATGGCCCCGCAGAAATACTTAAAAAGTATAATTTAGGAGAATTAGTAAAAACAAATAATCCAGTGGAAATGTTAAAGGGCATATATGTATCTTTAGATAAAAAAATAAATCATAACCTAAGACAAAAAGTAAGAAAAAATTACTCTATAGAGTCTGTAGCTGAAAAATACTTAGAAGTTTTCTTCAAATAATTTTCCACAAATAAAGTTTTTATTTTGGTTGTTATTTATAATTTTAATTTTATTTTTTTTAAGTAAATTAATAATTTCAATATTACTTTTTGGATAATCAAATTTTGCATAAATACCATCTAAAGTATCTAAAATAGTCCAATTTTCAAAAAGTTTTTTTGATATATTGTATTTATTTTCTCTAAAATCCCAGATTGGGATTATTGTATCAGATATGAAATTTGAATTAAAAGTAATTTTTCTTATTATGTTTTTAAACATTATTAATTTAGTAATATTTTTTTCTAAAAAAATTTTAAAGTCATTGTAATTAAAAATATTTCTCAAAATTGGTCTCCAAAATAAATATTTTGGATGCAAAATTCCTAATTTAGGTTTTTTATAGTAGTCAAAATAGACCATGCCATCATTTTTAACAAAATCAAAAAGTTTTAATATTGAATTATTAGGAAAAGGTGTATGTTGCAAAACACCTCTACATATAACTATATCAAATTTTTCTTTAATTTCTAAATTTAAAAAATCAGATTTAATCAATATAAGGTTTTTACTATTTTTTGATACATTGTAAAAAATTGATTTTGATAAATCAACTGCTACACACATTTTAGCTTTTTTTATAATATGTTCTGTAAATCTACCCGAACCACACCCAATTTCTAGAACATTTTTATTATGCAAATTTTCTATATTATTAAACATTAATTCATTTAAATAGTCCTCTGAAATATTAGTTTTATTAAAACTATCTACCTGAGTTAAACTAAAATCCCTCCATTGTTTTGAAAAATTCTCAGTATACTTATCATCGTTATCATAAATATTTACTCCCTCTTTTTCTGAAAATTTATTTTTAAAGAAATTACTAATGACCATAATTTATGTTAATAATATAATTATTAATTTGTATATTTCATAAATCAATCTAATAATGATTATATGTGCGGTTTTTTATCAATATATCTAAAAAATAATAAATTTAAAAATAATATTGATATGATAAAAAATAATTTTGAAGATTTTTCATTTAGGGGACCAGATAACTCTAATTTTGAGGAATACTTAATAAACGATAATAAATTATTTGTTGGACACCATAGACTTTCAATTATTGATTTAGATGAAAGAAGTAATCAGCCAATGAATTCAGAAGATAAAAGATATAAATTAATTTATAATGGTGAAATATATAATCATTTGGATATTAGGAGAGAGTTAGAAAATCAATTCAATATAAAATGGATAGGAACATCTGATACAGAGACACTTTTAAATTTATTAATACACTGCCCAATAATTGAAAGTCTAAATAAATTAAAAGGCATGTTCTCTTTTACATTCTTTGATTTCAAAAAAAATAAAATAATTGTAAGTAGAGATAGATCAGGTGAAAAACCTTTGTATTTATCAAATACTGGTAACTTTATTGGTTTTAGCTCTGATATAAGAGCCTTTAGACATTTAATTGATTTTAAAAATTCAATTAATCAATTAGCGTTTATTAATTATCTTAAATACAATTATGTTCCTAATCCATTATCAATAATAAATAATATTTTTAAATTACCTCCAGGTTCCTATATGGAAGTAAATTTAAATAAAATTAATTATGAAAATTCATTAACATTTGAGGAATTATGTGAAAAAAATTTTATTAAATTCAAATATTATTGGAAAATTGAACATAATTTTAATAAGAATAAGGATTATAAAAATATTTATAATATTTCTAATAATATTGATAACTTAATAGAAAAATCAGTTAAATCTCAACTGCTTTCTGATGTACCTGTAGGAGCTTTTTTATCTGGAGGTAATGACTCTTCATTAATAGTTGCTAATATGCAAAAATTTCAAAAAACTAATACATTTACAATTGGATTTAATGAGAGTGAGCATGATGAGTCTAAATCGGCTTCTGAAATAGCAAAAATATTAAAAACAAATCATACAAGCTTAATATGTTCTAATAAAGAAGCAATTGATGTTATAACTAGTATTAATTCAGCGTTTTCTGAACCATTTGCAGACTCTTCACAAATTCCTACTATGCTTGTCTCCAATCTAGCTTCAAAACATGTAAAAGTAGCTTTATCTGGCGATGGAGGAGATGAAATTTTTGGAGGATATAACAGATATTTGATAGCATCTAAATATTGGAAATTTATAAATTTTTTTAATTATAAGGATTATAATTTATTATTCAAAATGATTACTTATACTCCTTCATCTATAATGAATATATTTTTAAATAGATATTTACAAAATTACACTATTTCAAAAAAAAATCTACAAATTGAAATGATAAAAAATAAAATTAAAAATATCAAAAATGAAGAAACTTTTTATGAGTCATTAATAAATCAATATTTTAGTGATAAAAATTATAAAAGTAATAATTATAAATATAATAAATATACAAATGATTTTATAAAAAATATGATGATTTCAGATTTTAATTCTTATTTACCCGACGATATTTTATGTAAAGTTGATAGATCATCAATGTATTATAGTTTAGAACTTAGATCTCCGTTTCTAGATAAAGATTTAATTCATTATGCAGTAAATATTCCATCTATATATAATGTCCATAGAGGCAAGTCTAAAATTTTGATAAAATCGATATTAGAAAAATATCTTCCAAAAAATTTAATATATAAAAAGAAAAAAGGATTTTCAGTACCAATTTCAGATTGGTTAAAAAATGAATTAAAACCATGGGCTGAGTCTCTATTAACTAAGGATATTATTGAAAGTCATAACTTAATAAATTATTCATTTGTTAATCAAATAAAAGAGGATCATTTCAATAATTTAAAAAATAATGAACACAAATTATGGTCATTAATACAATTTAATAGTTGGTATAAAAGCTTGTGATAAATAAAAAAAAAATACTTTATTTATCTTTTGATGGTTTAACTGATCCATTAGGCAGATCTCAGGTTGTGCCATTAATTTTGGAATTAAGTAAGGATTATAATGTAAATATTATTTCATTTGAAAAAAAAATATTCTATCAATCTTCATATAATGAAATTTCAAATAAATTTTTTAAAAATAATATCAATCATTATAAAATTAAATTTTATAAAAATTATTTTGTCAAAACATTAAGTTTTTTTAATTATTTTTTAGTTATATTAAAATTAATTTTTTTCAATAAGGTAGAATTAATACATATAAGAGGTTATCAGCCAATTATTTTTTTATATCCAATTTTGCTATTTAAAAAATTAAAAATAATATTTGATATCAGAGGTTTTTGGCCAGAAGAAAAAATTGATAGGAATAATTGGTCAAAAAATAATTGGATTTATAAAGTATTTAAAATATTAGAAAAATATTTTTTTAAATATTCAAAAATAATAATTTGCTTAACTAAACATTCTAAAGAAATTATAATAGAAAATCATAATATTGATAAAAATAAAATTCATATAATCCCAACATGCTCCAGTAAAAACAAATTTAATATAAATGAAGAATTAATATCAACAAATAAAATTATAAATGAAGAATTCATTAAAATAGGTTATTTAGGAACAACTATTGGAGCTTATAATTTTAATAAAACTCTAGAACTAATTAAAACTCTAATCGATAACAATATAAAATTTAAATTTTATGTTTATACTTTTGATGATAAAAAAAATTTAGTTACTAAATTTAAAAAAAATAAAATTAATGAAAATTTTTATTTTATTAAAAATATTAATTATGACAATATTGAAAAATATTTAAGTCAACTTGATTTTGTTATTTTTTATTTAAATAATAATTATTCAATAAAAGCATCATTTCCAACTAAAATATCAGAGTGTTTGCTTTCTGGTGTGCCAATTATATGTAATAAATTTAATAAAGATATCGAATATATTATAAAAAATAATGATTTTATTTATGGTTTTGAAAATGAAAATTTGGATTTAAAAGAGCTTAAAGAATTTATAGTTGGGAATTTATATTTAAAATTATTAATAATAAAAAAAAATATAAAATATTAATAAATAATTTTGCTAACAAAAAATATGAAAATACGATTGCTTTTAAAAATTATATAAATATCTATCAAAATTTAATAAATGTATAAAATATCTGTAATTTTGCCAGTTTATAGCTATGATGATCCACTATTAGAAGTAATTAATTCTTTAAAATTACAAAAATATAAACCATTTGAAATAATTATAATTGATTCATCTAACAATATCAAAATTCAAGAATTAATTAAGGAATTTGAAGCTGATATTAAAATATTATACCATTGGGTTCCTAAAGCATATCCAGGTCATGCAAGAAATATAGGAGTTAAACTTTCTAAGGGTGAATATGTTGCCTTTGTAGATTCTAAAACAATACCAAAGAAAAATTGGCTTTTTGATAATATTGAAATAATAAAAAAAAATAAATTAGATTATAAAATTGGTTTAACAGAATTTATACCTAAAACTTTTACTCAAAAGATAATAAATGCTGCTACATATGGAAAATTAAGCTTTTCAACAATTCCAGGTTCAATATTTAATAAAAATTTTTTTGAAGATAGCGGTGGTTTTGTTAACAATTTAAGATCAGGTGAAGATCAACATTTTTTATTGAAAATTAGATATTTTCAAGAAAGATATAATAATCAAGCATATTTAACTTATCAACATCTTCCAACTAGTTTGTTGACAATAATTAATAGATATTTTGTTTACTCTTTTTACACTTGTTTTTCAAATATTCAAATTTTTACCAAAAATATTTATCTAATTTTTTTTCTTATGTTAACAGCAGTAATTTTTACAAATATTAAATCAATCTTACCTGATACTTATAATTATCTTAAAAATTATTATACATTTTTTTACTATCTAATTACTTATCTAATTTTTTATAATTTCATGCCAATTTTATACTATGAAATGAGGAATAAATTATTTTATTATAAATTATTTATCATAATATTTTTTATATTCCTATGTATATTAATTTATAATTGGAATATGTATTTTGCTAATTGGATAGAGACTAGTAATATGTATATACCACATATAACAAAGATTTTTATTTCTATTGTAATATTATTTTCAATTTTAATAAGAGGTTTATTGTTGCCATTATATAAAAAAGTTAGCCTAAAGTTTATATTTCCTGTAAATTGGATAATTGTTGGAGGGATCACATTTATAATTGATATTGTAAAATCTCCTTCTTATATTTTAGGAGCTATAATATATCCTTTTATTCAAATATATTATTATATAAAAGATAAGTAATTTAATGAAAAAATTATATTTTGCAGGATCAGGTGGAATGTTAGGTGATGCTTTTTATAAGTATGCACATGATAAATATATATTAAAATGCTCTGATAAAGATCCAAATGATAAATGGTTATCAAAATTAGATTTTAGAAATTATGATAATTATTTCAAGGATGTTAACAATTTTAAGCCAGATATTTTATTCCATATTGGGGCTTACACTGACTTAGAATTCTGTGAAAAAAATAAAGAAGACACATTTTTAACAAATACAATCTCCGTTGAGTATGCAGTCAAAATTGCAAATAATTTATCTATACCTCTAGTTTTTATTAGTACTGCCGGGATTTTTGATGGCCATAAAGATTTCTATGATGATTGGGACATGCCCAATCCTATGGGATATTATGCTAAATCAAAATATGCTGCTGAAAAATATATTATAAACTATTCTAATAATTATTTAATTTGTAGGGCAGGTTGGATGATGGGAGGAGGACCAAAGAAAGATAAAAAATTTATTAATAAAATTATGAAAAAAATTAATGAAGGAGAAAGAAGTATTAATGTCGTCGAAGATAAATTAGGAACACCAACTTATACACATGACTTTGTTAAAAATATTTTTAAAATTTTAGACTCTAATAATTTTGGACTTTTTAATTTGGTATGCGAGGGTAAAACTTCTAGGTATGAAGTGGCAAAAGAAATTATAAATATACTTAATTTAGAAAATAAAATAAAAATTAATAAAGTAAATTCTGAATTTTTTTCAAAAGAATATTTCGCACCTCGACCAAGATGTGAAAATCTAATTAATTTAAGACTTAATATTTTATCATTAAATATAATGAGAGATTGGAAAATTTGTCTAAAAGAATATTTACAAAATGAGTTCTAAAGTTGAAAATATAATTATTTTTACAAGATATAATAGGCAATCAGCTAGTGTAAGATATAGATATTTACAATATTTTGAATTATTAAATCAAAATAATAAAAATACAGAGTTATCATATTTATTTGATGAAAATTTTTTTAGAAAAAAAATTTTTCTTAACAGACTTAGTTTTTTTAATATATTATATAGTTATATTAAAAGATTGATAAAAATAATTTTTTTGAAAAAAAACACAATAGTTATTATACATTTAGAACTTTTTCCCTATTTTCCTTATATTGGGGAAAAAATTTTATCTTTAAAGAATATTAAATTAATTTTAGATTTAGATGATGCAATTTTCCACCAATATGAAAATATTAATAATTATTTTCTAAGTTTTTTATTGAAAAATAAGTTCCAAAAAATTTTTCAAATGAATAATCTAAATATTTTTTCAGGAAATCAATACAATATTGACAGAGTTAAAGAAACTAATAAAAAAATTAATACATTCATTTTTCCAACTGTTGTAGATGTTAATTATTATAATAATAAATCAAAAAAAATAAAGAATGATGAATTTACAATTGTTTGGATTGGATCTCCATCAACTTCAAATTATCTTAAATTAATAAAATATCCATTGCAAAAATTATGCAATGAGCATGCAGTTAAATTGAGATTAATTGGTTGCGGATATTTAGAATTAGAAGATATTCAATTTGAATCTTATATGTGGAGTGAAAAAACAGAAATTGAATTAATTTCTGAATGCCATATTGGAATAATGCCATTAAAAGACGATAATTGGTCAAAAGGAAAATGTGGATTTAAATTAATTCAGTATATGGCATGTAGTATACCTGCTATAGCATCACCTATTGGTGTAAATAATGAAATTATAGATCACGGTAAAAATGGATATCTTGCAAAGAATGATGATGAATGGGTTGACTATATTTTAAAACTCAAAGAAGATAAAATTTTATATAAACAATTTTCAATAAATGCTCTAGAAAAAGTATCTAATAATTATTCATTTGATAGACAGAAAAAAAAATTTATAAAAACAATAGATAATTTATAATCATGATTGAAATTTGTAAAACATTCTTTGGCAATAGAGTAAAATTAATAAAATTAAAAAAATTTGTTGATAAAAGAGGTTATTTTATAGAAAATTTTAATGTTAGAGAATTAAAAGATATTGGAATTTCAACTAAATTTGTTCAAGATAACGAATCTCTATCAATTAATAAAGGTACAATAAGAGGTATGCATTTTCAAAAAAAACCAATGCAGCAAGCTAAATTAATTTCAGTAAAAAAAGGATCTATTTTTGATGTATTTGTTGATCTAAATAAAAATAGCAAAACATATGGAATGCATAAAAAAATTATTTTAAAATCAACAGATAACTTTTTACTTTATATACCGTTTAATTTTGCTCATGGTTTTTGTACATTAGAAAAAAATACAATTGTTAATTACAAAATTTCTAATTATTATTCTGCTGATCACGAAATTACTATAGATTATAATGATCATACACTTAATATACCTTGGCCTAGATTTAATAATTCAAAATTTATTTCAAAGAAAGATAAAAATGGAAAGAAATTTATAGATTTAAGTAATAACTTATGAAGAAAATTTTAGTTACTGGTGGATGTGGTTTTATTGCGTCATGTTTAATAAAAAAATTATTGAAAAATAAATCAAATAAAATTTTAAATTTAGATGCATTAAAAAAACAATCTGTCAAAGAGTCCTTAGATTCAATTAATAGCAATAAAAACTATAATTTTAAAAAAATAGATATTTCTAATTTTGACAAGTTACACTCAACAATTGTAAATTTTAAACCAGATTTAATTTACCATCTTGCCGCTGAGTCACATGTAGATAGATCCATATCCGCTCCTAATAAATTTATTATATCAAATTTTAATGGTACGCTAAATATTCTTGAGAGCTTAAGAAGAACTAAATATTGGCAAAAAAATATAAAATTTAAAATGATTAATGTATCAACAGATGAAGTTTATGGTTCGCTATCAAAACAACAAAAGAGTTTTACAGAAAAGAATCAATACAAACCTAATTCTCCATACTCATCATCTAAGGCGTCCAGTGATCTAATTGCTCGATCATATTATAAAACATTTAATATCCCTATTATCACTTCACACTGCTCTAATAATTATGGCCCTTGGCAATATCCAGAAAAATTAATACCTGTAGTAATATTATCTTGTCTACTTGAAAAGAAAATACCCATATATGGAAAAGGACATAATATAAGAGATTGGTTATATGTTGAAGATCATGTTGATGCTCTAATAAAAATTTCTAATTCAAATAAAATTGGTGAAAATTATAATATTGGCGGCGGTAAAGAATTAACTAATCTTGAGATAGTAAATAAAATATGTTCCATTATGGATGAATTAGTTCCAAAAAAATATTCTCATAAAAAATTAATTAGTTTTGTTAAAGATAGATTATCTCATGATTTTAGATATTCTGTTAATATAGATAAAATAAAAAAAGAATTGAATTACAAACCTAAAAATAATTTTAATGATGGATTGTTAAAAACTGTTAAATGGTATGTTAATAATTCAAATTGGCTATTAAATAAAATTAAGTAATATGAATATAATTGTATCAGGTGCTAATGGTCAATTAGGATCTTCTTTTTTAAATTGTATCAATTCATACAATAATATAAAAATGTATTTCTTTGACTCTGGTGAATTAAATATAACTAAAAAAAATACATTAGAGAAATTAATTAATAAAATCAAACCTAAATACTTTATTAATTGTGCAGCTTATACAGATGTAAATAAATCTGAAAAGAATTCAAAACAATGTTTTAATATTAACTGTCTTTCTCTAAATCTTATTTCTAATATATGTAAAAGTTATAATTGTACTTTAATTCATTTTTCTACAGATTACGTTTTTGATGGTAAAAAAAAATTCCCATATATTGAATATGATATCCCTAATCCATTATCAATTTATGCCAAATCAAAACTTTGTGGCGAAAAAGAAATTTTTAATTCAGGTGTAAACTTTCTTATATTTAGAATATCATGGTTATATAATCCCTCATTTAATAATAATTTGATTTCAAAATTAATTAATCAAATTAAACAAAACAAAGATATTTATGCCGCATTAGATGAAAAAAGTATTCCAACTTGCGCAAACAATTTAGCTAAAAATATAATGTATTTAATATTTAAATATAAATTAAAAAAAATAAAAAAAACTTTTCATTATGTCGATAATGGTAATGCTGTTTCTGTTTATAAATTAACCAAATTTATAAAAAATATTTCATATCTTAAAAAATATAAATCATCAATTTTTTCCATTAAATCAAGTGAATTTAATAATTCTTTAATAAGGCCAAATTATTCAGCTTTAAATAATAAATTATTTAGAGATAAATTTAAAATTCAAGAAGATAATTGGAGAAATATATTAATCAATAATGTAAAAGAATATTATTTATGAAAGGTATTATATTAGCAGGAGGTTTGGGTACTAGACTACACCCTTTAACTAAATCAGTATCTAAACAATTATTACCTCTTTTTGATAAGCCCATGATATATTATCCATTGTCAACATTAATAGAGTTGGGAATTAGAGATATATTACTAATTTGCAAAAGAAATGATAAAAATTTATTCCAAAATCTTTTAAAGGATGGTTCTCAATGGGGTTTGAGAATCGAATATGCAATTCAAGATAAACCGTCTGGGATTGCTGAGTCTTTTATTATAGGTGAAAAATTTATTAAAGATGATAACGTTGCATTAATTCTTGGTGATAATATATTTTATGGAGTTAAATATAATATAAAAAATTTTAAAAATGGCGCCTTAATATTTTCATATCAAGTTCAAGATCCTAAAAGATATGGAGTTATTGAAATAAAAAATAATCTTCCAAAAAAAATTACTGAAAAACCAAAAAATCCTAAATCAAATTTAGCAGTTACAGGTCTATATATTTATGACAAAGAAGTTGTTAAAATTGCAAAAACTATTAAACCATCAAAAAGAGGCGAATTAGAAATTACTGATATAAATAATAATTATCTCAAAAGAAAAAAACTTAAAGTTTGCAATCTAGAACAAGGAAGTATGTGGTTAGATGCAGGAACATTTACTACTTTACTTCAAGCTGCTCATTTTATACAAACTTTACAAGAAAGACAAAATATTCAAATCGGATCTCCTGAGAGTTCTGCTTTATACCAGAAGTTTATATCTAGGAGTCAATTAAAAAAAATCATTAAAAATTCTCCTAAAAACGAATATTTTAAAAACTTAAATTCATTAATTTAATATGATTTCATATTTTATAATGTTATTTTTACCTTTTTTAGGATTAATAAACTCAGATAGAGTTTCAAAAAATACTTCATTTTTTTTTACTATCTTATATTTATTTTTTTTAGTTTTATTTATTGGCTTTAGACACGAAGTAGGTGGTGATTGGACTCAGTACGTTCATAACTACTCAAATCAAACAATTTATGATTTTTATAATTTTGATATAAGAAGTGATTATTTATATGAATATTTGTCATTTTTATTTTATAAATTTGGATTAAGTTATCATTTTTTAAATTTTTTTTTATCGATAATCTTTGTATATTCTATTTATAGTTTTTCCAGATTACAACCATCTCTGGCATTTGCTTTCATAGTCTGTTTTCCAATAATTATTATTATAATGGGAATGGGATTTACAAGGCAAGGAATTGCTTTTGCTTTTATAACATTATCTATGGTTTCATTTATTAAAGAAAATAAATATAATTTTCTTTTTTTTTCAATACTTGCGATATTTTTTCATAAATCTGCAATATTTATTTTATTAATTTATCCATTTATAAATCAAAAAATAAATTATACTGAAATATTTTTTATTTTAATAATAATTTTTATATTAGCAATTATTTTAAGAGGAGATCTATATAATTTATACAATAATTATTTAGGAGAAAATTTATATAACAATGCAGAAGAAAGCAGTCAGCTAGTAGCTAGAGGCGCCCCAGTAAGAATTGGTTTAAATTTAATAGCATCAACTATATTTTTTATTTTTTATAGAGAGTTAACATATAATGAAAATGAAAAAAAATTATTTCTGTTTTTATCTTTCAGTGTTTTTTTTATCTTTATTTTATCTTTTAAGTTTTCCGTATTTGCCGATAGAGTTAATTATTATTTTACTCCTATTCAGATTATTGTTTTTTCCAGGTTTCCATATTTATTTTATAAAGAAAGAACCAGGGATTTTTTAATTTACTCCACAGCTTTATTTTATATTGTCATACTTTTTATTTGGTTAAATTACGCAGAATATGCCCATGCATGGTTACCATATCAAAATATTCTTCTGAGATGAAAAAAAAATTAATACTTTTTTCAAATTCTTCAGACAATATTGTTAAATTGAGAAAGAATCTTCTTCTTTATCTTTGGGTTGAAAAATACGATATTACTATTTGTATTCCAGAAATTGACAATAATGAAATAATTAATCTAAAAAATAGATATGGTTTTAATTTATTAATTTTAAAATATCATAGATCATCATTAAATATATTTTCTAATTTTTATTATATTTACAAAACATATAAAATATTAATTAAAAATAATTTTGATCTTATTTTAACTTTTACTATTAAGCCTAATATATTAGTTTCTATTGCAAATATTTTTATTAAAAAAAAAATTATAAATGTAATCACTGGTCTTGGATCATCCTTTTTTACTAATATTTTTATTAAAAACTTAATAATATTTTTATATAAAGTATCATTATCAAAATCTAACTCTATAATATTCCAAAATTATGATGATAGAGATTATTTTATAAACAAAAAAATTGTATCAATTGATAAATCTTATGTAATATTAGGATCTGGCGTTGATACTAAATATTATTCATATAGTTATAAAAAATTTGATAAAAAAAATATTAAATTTTTATATGCCGGTAGATTAATCAAAGATAAAGGAGTTATTGAATTAATAAAAACATTTAAAAAAATTGTGAATATAAATGATAATGTTAAATTAACTATCGCTGGTAAAATAGATACTGAAAATCCTTCAAAAATTGAAAATGACATCATTAATAATAATAAATCAAATAAAATTGAATTTGTTGGCAATATCAAAAACTTAAAAGATTTAATAATTGAATCAGATTTTAGCGTCCTATTATCTTACCGTGAAGGTTTATCAAATTTTTTAATAGAAAGTGCTTCAGTAGGAAGACCGTTAATAACTACAAATGTACCAGGTTGTAAAGAAATAGTTGATAATAATAATGGTTTTATATGTGAAAAAAATAATATTAGAAATGCAATAGATATTATTAAAAAGTCAACACAAATAAGTGATAATAAGTATCAACAGATGTCAATTAGTAGTAGAAAAAAAGCCTTAGAAATATTTGATAATCAAATAGTTTTAAATAAGTACTTAAAAATTATAAATAATATAATAAGTTAAATGATTATGAATAAAATAGCTATTGTTGGCTTGGGATACGTAGGACTACCATTATCAATTGAATTTTCTAAATATTTTGAAGTAGTTGGTTATGATATTAATTTAAATAGAATAAATCAATTAAAAAATAAAATAGATAAGAATAAAGAAATTTCAAAAAATGAATTAAAAAATTCAAAAAAACTATTTTTTACAAACAAAAAAAAAGATATTAAAAAATGTAATATTTTTATAATTACAGTTCCAACACCTATTAATAAATTTAATCTTCCTGATTTAAGATTAATTAAAAGTGCAACTAATTTAGTTTCCGAATTTATAAATAAAGGTGATTATATAGTTTTTGAGTCAACTTTTTATCCAGGTCTTACAGATGATATTTTGATACCTATAATTGAGAATAAAACTGGACTAAAAATAAACAAGGATTTTTATTGTGGCTATTCCCCTGAAAGAATTAATCCTGGAGATAAAAAAAGAAAGCTTAAACATATTAAAAAGATTGTATCTGGTTCAAATAAGCACGCCTTGAGCTTTGTTACAAAATTATATCAAAAAATTATTAAGGCAGGAATTCACAAGGCGTCATCAATTAAAATTGCTGAGGCTGCAAAAGTTATTGAAAATTGTCAAAGAGATATAAATATTGCATTTGTTAATGAACTCACAATAATATTTGATAAAATGAATTTAAATACAAATGAAATACTAAAAGCCGCATCCACAAAATGGAATTTTTTAAATTTTAAACCAGGTTTAGTTGGTGGACATTGTATAGGTGTTGATCCTTATTATTTAACTAATCAAGCAAAAAAATATGGTTACAATTCTAAAATAATTTTGTCAGGTAGAAGCCTAAATAACAATATGGGAAAATATATTGCTAATAAATTAAAAAAAGAAATGAAATTAAATAAATTTAAAATTAAAAAATCAAAACTTCTAATAATGGGTTTTACATTTAAAGAAAATTGCTCTGATATAAGGAATACAAAAATAGCTGATGTTGTTAAAATCACAAGTAAATATTTTAAAAATGTTGATATTTACGATCCTATGGCGGATTATAATGAAGTTAAAGAGATCTATAAAATGAAATTATTGTCTAAACCAAAAATAAATTATTACGACTCGATTATAATACTTGTGAATCATAATATATTTATTAAGACAGGCTTGAAATCTATACTTAAGTATGCAAAAAAAAATTCACTTATTTATGATTTTAAAAATATTTTTAATATTGAAAAAAATTTTTTTTTAAAAAATGAAATTACCATTAGATAATAACATATTAATAATTCTGAGTATTCTCTTTTTTATTAATATTATTTTAATTTATTTTTTTTCTATATTTGGAAAAAATATTAATTTAGTAGATATACCTAACGAAAGAAAAACTCATATCGGTGAAATTCCTTTGGTTGGAGGCATTTCAATATACGCTTCATTTATTTTATTTTTTTTATTAATTGATACAACTAGTGCACATAAAATAATATTTTTAACTTCGTTAATAATATTTAGTGTTAGCCTTTTAGATGATAAATTTAATATTGGAATTGCTGAAAGGTTATTTTTTCAAGTTATATCATGTTTAATTTTAATTGGTTTTGGAATTAAAATAATTGATATTGGGGACTATGCAAATATTAATATTCATTTAGGTGGATTTGGTGTTGTTTTAACTTGCATAACAATAATTGCATATATGAATGCAATTAATTTTGCTGACGGTTTAGATGGACTCGCTTCAGGATATGTAATGAATTGTCTATTTTCAATTATATTATTTAGTTATTTAAATAACAATACCTCTAATTTAGAACCACTTTATTTTTTAATTATTGTTTTATCAGGATTTATTTTATCCAATCACGGTTTTTTACTTCCAAAAACTTTTCTAGGAGATTGTGGATCAAATTCTCTTGGTTTTTTAATTTCATGCTATTTAATTTATTTTACACTTCCTGATAATAGATATTTTCATCCTATTTTAACTTTGTGGGCTGCTCCAATGCCAACATTCGATTTTTTAACAGTTTTTACCAAAAGAATAATTGCGGGCAATAATCCTTTTAAACCGGATAGGATACATATTCATTACCTTCTTATTAATTCTAATTTTCCAAATAAATTTATTCCAATTTTATTAGTAATAACATCGTTTATTTGTAGTATAAGCGGATATTTAATATTTTATTATTTAGGCGCACTACACTCATTTATATTTTTCCTATTTTTATTTTTTATTTATTTATTTATTTCTATTACCATTAATTCAACTATTAAAAAAAATAGTTAAATTTTTTTAAGAGCATTTATTACATTACTTGTATCTACAGAATTATTATAATGTGTCATACTTAACCGAACAACTCCATCTTCTGTATCGATGCCAAGATGTTTAAGACATCTCCAAGCATAAAAATTGTCATTTCTAGTAGCAATTTTATTATTAACTAATATTTCTGAAACTACCTTTGATGATTTTTTTCTTGAAATAAAAGAAATTGTTGGTGCTCTATTTTTATTTATTATATTTTTTTGTCCTATTAAAAATATATCATCTCTATTTGATAAATAATCTAATATTGGATTTGCAATAAATTCTTCATGTTTACTAATTAAATCATTTATTTTTTTTAATTTATTTACAATAGATAAATTTTCATTTTTATAATGATGATTATATAGATTGTCAAAATATTCATAAATACCAATAAGAGAAACTAATTCTTCATGATTTGGTCCTCCGGGATTTATTGTATAAGGATATTTACCTTCCAAAAATTCATGATTTTGATTTGGTAAATTCTTTAAAATTTCTTCTTTTCCATAAAGTAATGCTAAATGAGGCCCATATGTTTTATACAAACTAAAAGTATAAAAATCAACGTCAAGTTCTTTGACATCTGGAAAACCATGAGGAGCATAAGAGACACCATCACCTATAACAATTACATTATTTTCGTGAGCAATATCAGAAATTAACTTCAAGTTATTTATTGAACCTACTATATTTGAACAGTGAGTTACTGCTAGAATTTTTGATTTTCTATTCAGCAATTTTTTTAATTCAGAAATTTCTAATTCATGACTTTTAGTATTAAATTTCCATTCAACAATTTTTGCACCTATTTTTTCTAATTTTCTCCAAGGACTAATATTGGCTTCATGATCTTGATTTGTTACAATAATTTCATCACCGGGATTTATAAATTTCTTAAGAGCATTTGATAATACATATAGATTAATTGAAGTTGATCCACCGATTATAATTTCATTTTCTTTAGCATTAATCATATTAGCAAAAGTTTTAGTGGCTTTATCCATATTATTTCCAGCGATTTTTGACATTGGATACTCTGCATATGGCTGTACTTTTGTTGAAACCATAAATTCTGTTAGTTTATTTATTACATTTTGAGGTACATAACTTCCTCCTGCATTTTCAAAAAAAGACCAATCTTTTGATAGTGGATCTTTGAATGCTGGAAATTGAGATCTAACAAAATCTACATCAAGCTTTATATTTTCTAGTGTCAATATTTCCTCTTCTTGTATATTCTTTTATTCTATTATAGATAAAAATAAATGAATAATTTTTTTTATTATAAACTAAAATGTATATATGCTTAACAAGCGTCAATTTTACATAAATGGTAAATGGATTGATCCAGTTAAAAAAAATGATTTTGAAGTAATTAATCCATCAAATGAAAATTCTTATGCTGTCATTTCATTAGGAAGCAAAGAAGATGTAAATAATGCAGTAGAATATGCGAAAGAAGCTTTCTTAACCTGGAGTCAAGTTGATAAATTGATTAAGATTAATCTATTAGAAAAATTATTAAAAATTTATAAATCTAGATGGAATGATATTACAAAAACTATGTCAGAAGAAATGGGGGCTCCAATAGATTGGTCCTCATCCGCACAAACTTCTTCAGGTTTTGATCATATAAGTGATTTTATTAAAAGATTAAAAAATTTTAAATTTGAAAGAGAATTTGATCATAGGTCAAACAATTATATTATATATGAGCCAATTGGAGTGTGTGGCTTAATCACACCATGGAATTGGCCTATAAATCAAATTACTCTAAAAGTTATTCCTGCATTAGCTGCAGGTTGTACAATGATTTTAAAACCCTCAGAAATTGCTCCACTTTCAGGAATTCTCTTTGCAGAAATTATTGAAGAAGCAGGATTTCCTCCTGGTGTATTTAATTTGATTAATGGAGATGGTGAAGGTGTAGGAACTGATTTATCCTCTCATCCAGATATTGATATGATTTCTTTTACCGGTTCTACTCGAGCTGGAAAACTTATTTCAAAAAATTCTGCAGAAAGTATTAAACGTGTTTGTCTTGAGTTAGGAGGTAAAGGGGGTAATATCATTTTTAGTGACTCTCATCCTGAAGCAGTAAGGGAAGGTGTTAGAAATATCATGAGTAATTCAGGACAATCATGTGATGCTCCTACAAGAATGTTGGTTGAAAAATCAATTTATAAAAGAGCAATTGAAGAAGCTGCAGATGAAGCTAACAAAATTGAAGTAGACTTAGCTTCAAAAAAAGGAAATCATATCGGACCAGTAATATCAAAAAAGCAATATGATAAAATTATTGATCTTATTAAAAGCGGAATAGAGCAAGGAGCTAGACTTATAGCAGGCGGTCCTGAAAAACCTAAAGGTTTAGAAAAGGGTTATTTTGTTAAACCCACAATCTTTACTGATGTATCTAATGATATGAGAATAGCAAAAGAGGAAATTTTTGGCCCAGTATTGTCAATTATTCCATTTGAAAATGAAAATGAAGCAGTCTCAATCGTAAATGATACATCATATGGTTTAGGTAATTATGTACAGACCAAAGATAAAGATAAAGCGAGAAGAGTTGCTAAAAAATTTAGATCAGGTGGTGTTTATATAAATGGCAATAGTGCTGATCCTGGAACACCATTTGGAGGTTATAGACAATCTGGTAATGGAAGAGAAGGTGGAAACTGGGGTTTGGAGGAATATTTAGAGGTTAAAACAATATGTGGGTGGGATTAATTTATACTTTAATATTATTGAAATAATTTAATCTTGCTATGATTTCGTCTCTTTCAACATAATATCCTTGAAGATGTCTATTGCCTGAATTTGGATCAAACTCTGTTCTTCCATGTAGAACTCTTCTATTATTAAAACAAAAAATATCTCCTGCATTTAATCTAAAATTAATTTTAAACTTGTTATTATGAAGTAGAGATGCAAAAAGCTGATATGCATCATAAAATTCTTTCATTTTTTTTGGATTAATATCAATTGCCCCCATTGCAGCCATACTAAATCTAATATCATTAAAATCATTATCTTTAGTAAGAGTAATAATTGGTGAATGAAGAATTCTTATTGCTTTTTGTGTATAATCAGTATCTTTAAATTTAACATGTGTTGAAGTAAGTATTTTAAACGCTTCTAATTCTTTTTTCATTAGGTGATTTGCAACTGCAAAACCATCTACTACAGAAGATTTGCCACCAGTTGCATCATTGATTAAACAGTGTAAAAATTGATATCCTGGAGCATATTCAAAATAAGGTAAGTCTGTATGATTTCGAAGTGCTTGAGCAGTATAGGCGGTATTATTTGGTTTAGGTATATTTACTACCTCAAAAGGTGTTCCAAAAAAAGTTTCTCTATGATGGCTAATTCTATTTAATATTTTAAAACATGATTTTCTTTTAATAGGTGAGTTTTTAACAATAGCAAAACCATACGAGTGTAATAATTCTAGCCATTTTTTTAAATATTTATCATTATTAATAATTTTATCATGATCTAATTTTATCTTATTAAAATTATTTTTAAGTTTTCCATTCCAAAGAACATATGGTGAAGAATATTTTTCTCTATTAATTTCTGTATAGCAATGATCTCTTAACCATTTTAAATCAAATTTACTTGAATGCTTACCTTCACTCCAATCAATATTTAACTTATTATTTTCAATAGTATATTTTTTTGGAAAAATTCTTTTACTTACTGTTAAAATATTAAAAACCCTCATATTTGCAGTAGGGTGAATAGCAGTAGGGCAATTATCTCTTAGCCATAAAAAATGAAATTTACTTTTGAAATTATCATTCCATTTTATACTTAAATGATCCTTTTTCTTTTCTACTGTTTTAACAAAGTATTTAATGTTCATCGTTAAATATTTATATCTCAATAAATAAACTTAGTATATGAAATACCATAATGAAATCAAAAAATAATAATCTTTTAGGTATTACTTTTATGATACTTTCAATGTTCTGTCTGAGTGTTAATGACATGACTTATAAATACCTAAGCTTTCATTTTCCTGTCTGGGAGTCAATATTTTTTCGTGCATTAAGTGGAAGTATAGTTGCTTTAGTCTTAACAATGTATTTTGGCTTTGATAAATTGAAAACAAAAAAACCTCTTGGACATTTAATAAGAGCTTTTTCTGCATCAGGTTGTGTTGTATTTTATATTTTTGGGATAAACAATTTAATGTTATCAGAAAACATTGCAATTGCTCATTCTGCACCAATAATTGCTGCATTTCTTGCTGTTCCTATACTTGGCGAGAGAATTGGAATTCTTCGAACTTCAGCCATATTAATTGGCTTTATTGGAGTAATAATAATAGTCAAACCAGGTACAGATTTGTTTAAGTTGGAATCTCTATACCCACTTATTTCTGCATGTTTTATGGCATCAGTGTATTTATCAACTAGATCTGTAATGAGCACAGATTCAAGTGTAGCAATAATATTTTATTATTCATTTGCACTACTGGTTACCACTTTAATTTTCTTTCCAAGTGATTTTATCATGCCAAATTTTGTCCAATTAATATTTGCAATGAGTTTAGGTGTTATGGGGTCATTTGGTCATTTTTTTATGTCTCAAGCAGCTAAAAATGCAGATGTTGCAGTTACATCTCCATTTGAATATTCTTCTTTTATTTTTGTAGGTATAATGGGATTTTTAATTTTTGCTGAATTACCAACATATAGCATTTATCTTGGAGGATTAATTATTATATCAAGTGGAATATTTATTGCTTACAGGGAAAGAAAAAACAATTAATTATTTTTTTATTTAAATATAGCTTTCATTGTTGATATTTTTTTATCATTTAGTACCAGACCAATAGTATCATCTTGATTATTTTTACCCAATTGTACTTTAAATTTTTTATTTGCGACTAAAGGAAATGTAGCTTTATATTCAAAAGAATTAAATTTAATATTATTTTTTTTTGCAATATTCAATAAGTAAGTAGCTTGAAGAGGAGCATGTACTAATAATCCTGAATGACCCTCTACATTTTTAGTATAATCAATATCATAATGTATTTTATGACCATTAAAAGTAAGAGCTGAATATCTGAATAATAGAGTACTAGAACCAAAAATATTAAATTCATCAATTACTTTAATGTTTTCAGATTTTTTACTCATTATTAAATTATTATTTATTTTCTCTCTATATACCGCTGTTTGTTGTTCATTAATAATTATTCTATTTTCAAATTTGTAATCATGGTTAATTGTTACAAAACATAAATTTCCAGACTGTCCTTTTTTAAATTCTATTTTTTCGATTTTAGAAGTTTTTTTAATCTCCCACCCAATCTGAAACTGATCAAATATTGTGATTTTACCACCTGCCCACATTCTTATTTTATATGGAAGGTCGGGTAAAAATATTCCTAATTTAGAATTTCCGTCTCCACTAAGTTTATTTGAATCTACAACATCAGGACAGAGACATAAAAAAAGACCCTCTGGGATTTGATTATTTGTTCGAAAGTTTGGTTCAAGAGTTTTTTTAAAATGCTCAACTAGCCTTGGAGTAATTATATCACTTCTTATAATTTCTCTGCCTATCCATTCGTTATAGTTATCCATTATTTAAACACTCGAGTTTACTTATAATTTAATAATTAGTATAATTTAATTATAGAAAAAATGGAAAAAACATTTGATTATATAATTGCAGGAGGAGGATCTGCAGGATGTACCTTAGCTTCTAGATTGTGTGAAAACAAAGATATTAATGTCTTATTAATTGAAGCTGGTGGCTCGGGTAAAAGTTTATTTACACAAATGCCTGGAGGAAATGGATACATATTTGGAAATCCAAAATTTGATTGGGGTTTTGAGTCAATACCTCAACCAAGCCTTAATAACAGGAAAATTTTATATCCAAGAGGAAAAGGATTGGGAGGATCATCTTTGTTAAATGGAATGATTTATATGAGAGGAGCCTCAGGTGATTTTAATAGATGGAGGCAAAAAGGTTTGAATGGATGGTCTTATGAGGATGTATTGCCATATTTTAAAAAATCAGCTTCTGCTTACCACAGAAAAGAGGACAAATATCATTCGCATTCAGGTCCATTAAAGCTCACTCCAGCTGGAAATTATAATCTAGTTGATGAAGCATTTATTAATGCATGTGTCGAAGCAGGTTCGGAAATAAATAATGATTTTTATAATGAAAGTTTAAACGGTGTAGGAAGATATGATGTTAAAGTTTGGAATGGAAAAAGACAATCTTCAGCAGAGGCATATTTAAAATATAAACCAAAAAATTTGACAATTTATAAAAATACATCAGTAATAAAAATTTTATTTGAACAATCTAAAGCTATAGGATTACTTTTACCAAAAGGTAAAGTTTATGCTTCATCAGAAATTATATTGTCTCTTGGTGCTTTTGGTAGTCCAAAATGTTTAATGTTATCTGGAGTTGGCCCTTATGAACATTTAAAAGATATGAGAATAGATGTAATTAATGATTTACCAGGTGTTGGTGAAAATCTTCATGATCATCCTATAATGCCAATGAATTGGGGATTTAAAAACAATGATATGAGTTTTTCAAAATATCAAAGAATAGACAAAGCAATAATAGTCGGTCTTCAATATATTTTTTTTAAAAAAGGAGTAACATCTGCACCATTTTGGTCCACTAATCTTTTTCATTCTATTAGAGAAAAAGAAATGCCTGAATTACAAATATTTATGACCCCAATGTGTTTTAAAGAGGAAAAATACACTTCTTCATTTAACTTAGATAATTTATTAAATTTTGGTTCTTTATTTTTTGCAAGAGGAAAAAAAGCTTTTCCAGGTTTGCATTTTCAAATTAACTTATTGAGACCTAAGAGTACAGGAACTGTAAGATTAAAAAGTTCAAATCCAGATGAAGACTTACAAATAAACCCTAATTGGTTTTCAGATTTATCAGATATGGATGATTTGGTTGAAGGTATGAAACATACTAGAGAAGTATTATCGAAACCAAGTTTAAGTAAAATTGTATCAGATGAATTATTACCTGGAAAAAATGTAAAAAATGATGAAGATATGAAAGAATCAATTCGTAATCATGTACAGACAGGTCATCATCCTGCATCTACATGTGCAATGGGATCTGATAATAATAAATTAGCAGTTTTAGATGAAAAACTAAGAGTTAAGGGAATAAAAAACTTAAGAGTGGTTGACGCCTCATCCTTTCCCGATATGATTAGCGGAAATATAAATGCTTCTGTTATTATGTTAGCAGAAAAAGCTGCAGATATGATATTACAAAACATCAATTAATTATGTCAAAAATAACAACCTACAAATATTATGCTGGTAACAAATGGTATGAACCTTCATCTGGTCAATACTTTGAAAGTGAAGATCCTTCAATTGGTAAAGTTTGGGCAAAACTTCCTGACTGTAATGAAGTAGATATTAATATTGCAGTTAAAAGTGCTAAAAAGGCTTATTATGAAGGGCCCTGGGGAAAAATACATTCAGCGGAAAGAGGAAGAATTTTAAACAGAATTGGAGATGTTATTTCTAAAAATGCTGAAAGAATTGGACAGATTGAAACAAAAGATAATGGTAAGTTGCCAAAAAACATAACACCCTCTTTAACAAGTTGGCAAACTGAGAGCTTTTATTACTATGCTGGAATGTGTGATAAATTTGAAGGGCGATTGATACCTGCTGAAGTTCCTAATATGCATAATTATTTAAAATGGGAACCATTTGGTGTTGTTGCTCTTGTGCTTCCTTGGAACTCACCAATTGGAACATTAATTTGGAAACTAGCCCCTGCTCTTGCAGCAGGTAATACAGTTGTAATAAAGCCTTCTGAAAGGGCTTCATGTTCAACTTTAGAGTTAATGAGTATTTTAGAGGAGGCAGACTTACCTGAGGGTTTAATAAACGTTGTAACTGGTTTTGGAACAACTACTGGTGCACCTTTAATTGAACATGATGATGTAAGAATGATAAGCTTTACTGGTGGAACAAAAGGTGGAAGTGCAGCTAGTTTAAGTGCATCAAAAAAAGTTAAGCCAATAATTATGGAACTTGGTGGAAAATCTCCTCAAATTATTTTTAAAGATGCTGATTTAAATTTAGCAGTAAATGGAGTTGTATCAGGTATATTCCCTGTAACAGGTCATAGTTGTATTTCTGGTTCTCGAATATTAGTGCATAAAGATATTAAAGAAAAGTTTACAAAAAAATTATTGGAAGTTGTAAGAAAAGCAAAAGTAGGACATCCCAATGACTCATCAACTCAAATTGGACCAATTGCAAACAAAGAGCAGTATGAATTTATTCTATCAAAAATAGATGATGCTGAAAAAAGAGGTTTGAAATTATTAATAGATGGAAGAAGTGAAAAACGAACTGAAGGTTACTATATTGGTCCAACAATATTTGATAATGTTCCTAATGAAGATGATTTAGCACAGAATGAAGTATTTGGCCCGGTCGCATCTTTACAATCATGGGACAATGAAAATGAAGTTATTAATGTAGCTAATGATAGTATTTATGGATTAGCAGCTGGAATATGGTCTAAAGATGTTAATAAAGCTATACGTACAGCAGATAAAATAGAAGCAGGTACAGTATATATAAATAATTATTTTAATGCCTCAACCCAATCTCCAGTTGGAGGTTTTAAACAATCAGGATACGGTAGGGAAAATGGTTGGGAAGGAATGCAATGTTATATGCAAACTAAATCCACTTGGTTAGCAACAGAACCTAGCCAACCTGATCCATTTTAAAATATAATTAAAATTTAATCTTTCCAATTAGGGGATCTCTTCTCTAAAAATGCAGTAATTCCTTCATCAGAGTCTTCATGAAGCATATTCTCAGCCATTATTTTTGAAGTATAATCATAAGCATCATTAAGGTTCATGTCCTTTTGTTTGTAAAAAGCCTCTTTACCAATCTTAATTGTTGCAGAAGATTTAGAAGCTATTTGATTTGCTATTTTGAAAACATTTTCTTCTAATTTTTTAGTTTCAAAAACATTATTGATCAAACCAATATTTAAAGCTTTTTTTGAATCTATTAAATCACCAGTAAGTAGCATTTCCATTGCTTGTTTTTTACCTACTGTTCTAGAAAGTGGCACCATTGGAGTTGAACAAAAAAGTCCAATATTTACTCCGGGTGTTGCAAACTGTGAATTTTCACTTGAGTATGCTAAATCACAACTAGAAATCAATTGACATCCTGCAGCAGTAGCTATTCCATCAATCATAGCAATAACAGGTTTTGAATGCTTAGTTATACTTATCATTAATTCTGAACACATCTGGAATAATTTTTTATAATAATATTCACCCTTATCGTTTTCTGATCTTTTGGAATTTAAATCTTTTAAATTATGCCCTGCACAGAAAACCTTTCCTATAGAAGATAATATTATTACTTTAATTTTATTATCTGACTCAGCTAACTTAAATACTTCAGATAATTCTTTAATCATTTCTTCACTTAAAGTGTTTTGATGTATTTCATCATTAAGAATTATATTAAAAATATTATTACTTTTTTCAGTTTTGATTAAACGAAAATTCATTTAATTTATTTTTATTTCAACATCTTTTGAAAGGGAGTTTGCAATAAAACAATACTTATGAGATCTTTCTTTCATTTTGTGCATTTCATCATCAGATATGGTGAAATCAGTATCAAAAATAATTTGAGGATTTAATTCTATTTTATTTACATACATTCTGCCTTCATTATTTTTACCTAGGTATGAAATTGCTTTATCTTTATAATTTTTTACTGGCCATTTCATTTTTGCTGCTAGGGCTAAAAAAGTCATCATAAAACAACTACTAACTGCTGCTGCTAATTTTTGTTCAGGGTTTATATTACTAACACTTCCCCCATAGTCTGGTGAAGATCCACCATCAATTGTTAAATTCTCATTAAGGATAACCTTGTGATCTGTTAAATAATTTCCTGGAGATAACTCCTGATCTCCAAGTTCCCATATTATCTCGATTGAATGACTCATTAAAACTCCATAAGTTAATTAAGTCTAAAAGGTATAGAACATACTTTACCTTTTCTTTCCAGACTGTCAGGTGTTAAAACTATAACTTCCTGTCCATCATTCCAATAATCTTTATCAATCATTGATAAACCAATATTTGTTTTCAAAAAAGGAGAATATATTCCAGATGTTATATTGCCTATTTGTAATCTATTATTTGAGTAAACAGGGAAAGGTATTGAGCATTGAGGTGTTGGACCACCATCAAAAATTACACCTTTAATTTTTTTATCTATTCCATTGCTTTTAATATTTAATAAAGCTTCTTTGCCGATAAAATCATGAGACATATCTTTTAAATAAACATCAAAATCGCATTCATATGGGTTGTTTTTAAGAGTAAATTCATTTCCATATGATAATAATCCTGCTTCAATTCTATCAATCAAATTTGGACAACCCGGTGATATATTTAATCTTTTTCCAGCATCCCAAATTGTTTGCCATAATTTACTTCCAAGATTAAAACCTCTTAGATATATTTCAAATCCATCTTGTTTGCTATAACCTGATCTTGCAATTAGCTGTTTTGTACCTTTGAATTCAAAAAAAGAAAAATGAAAGTATTTTAAGTTTTTTATTTTTTCACCAAATAAAAAAACCATCAATTCTTCTGATTTAGGCCCTTGAATTGCTAATGGATAAACATCAGGTTCAATAATTTTTACTTTTAGATTTGCACCTACTGCTATTCCTTTTGCCCAAAGTAAAACATCAGAGTCTGCAACTGAAATCCAAAATTTATTTTCATTTAATTTTAATAAAACTGGATCGTTTATCATACCAGCATTTTCATCAATCACTGGATAATAGAAACATTTACCTATAGGCATATTTTTTATTGATCTCGGTGACATAAGTTGTACTAATTTAGCAGCATCATCACCCTCAATTTGAACTTGTCTTTGACATGATACGTCCCATATCTGAGTATTTTTAGATAGATGCCAATAATCTTCTTCTACTGTTGCTTTAAATGCTTTTGGAAGTAACATATGATTTACAACTGTAAATCCACTTACACCAGCTTCTATAACTTTTTCAGTATAAGGTGTTCGCCTTATACGTCTTGACATATTTAAACCAGTATTACTCATTCTTAATTTGACCACCAAATAGAATAGCCATTAGGGGATATAATAAGAGGCATATGATATTTTTTTTTAGGATCTTTCATATTAAATTTTACACTTATTTCATTAACAATTTCACTAGTATCATTAAAATAATTACCTGAGTCAATTATCATTTCATAATTACTTTCACAATCTTCTTTAGTTAATTCAAACTCATTTTGCATTCGACCACTATTATTAGTTTCTCCTTCAATAAATATGGTTCTTTTATCTTCATGTATTTTGTAAATTGTTATCCTAACATTAGCTGCATGTGTTCCATTTACAGAGTTTAATAAATGAGTTGAAAAAATAGCCATAAATTATTCTATTGATGCCTTATCTCTTTTATCACTTACTGCAGCTACAATAGGGCTAATCACACCTTTTGCCTTAACATTAACACAGGCTGTTTTACCACTTTTTAAAGCTCTATTTAGAGCAGGACCTAATTCTTCTCTTTTTGTAACTAATTCACCATATCCTCCAAATCCTTCAAATATAGAATGAAAAGGTATATCTCTAAAATCAGTAGCAAAGTGTTTTCCACTTTCAAACAATCTTTCTTGTTGTTGTGAAATACAATCAAGACCACCATTATTATCAATAACAACAACAATTGGTTTTTTCTCTTGAAATGCAGCTTCTATTGATAAACCGCCGGATAAAAATGCACCATCGCCGCTTATCAAAACAACATTTGAATTGGGGTTTATGTTTTTTGCTGATATAGCAAATGGAACACCAACACCTAACATACTGAATGTGCCTGGATGTAATATACCACCAAGTTTTTTGCCCTGAGAGCCCGCAATATTAATAGCTATCTCAGACCAAAAATGAGTATTACCACCATCTATAACTAACCAATCTTTATCGTTTAAACTATCTTGAACATCTAAAGCAAGTTGTAAGGGATGTATTTTTCCACCATCAATTTTTGTTTTATCTGTTTCTTTTTTTAAATCATCCAATGTTTTTTTTATCCATGTTTGTTTTTCAACCTTATTTTTATCAAACCATTCTTTATTTAAATTCCACTTATTTTCGTTTTTTAATTCTAAAAGCTTTTCTAAAAAAACACCTGGATCACAAAGTAAATTAATATCAGCAGCTCTGTTTAATTCTATTTCTTCATGAGAACCATTTATACAAACTAGTTTTGTACTTTTTGGAAAAAGTGGAGGATTGCCAAAATTCATTTGATTATCTAATCTAGAACCAAGCATCAATACTAAATCTGATTCATGTAAAGCCATTTTTGATGGAGGATATTGATGAATATCAGCTAAACCCATATAAGAATCAATTTCTTCACCTAAAAGTTTTTGATGATAAGGAATATTAAATATTGGTATATTCATTTTTAATCCTACTTCTTCTAGTTTTTTTTCTGCATTTCCCCACCATACTCCATGACCACCAATTAAAATTGGTTTCTTTGCTTTTATTGTTAAATCTAAAATTTCTTTTATGGAGATTGGATCTGGCCATGCTTTTGGAATTGGTTTTTTATTATGAGTAAATGGTCTTTCATCCAATCCTGCATCATCGGAAAATGATGAGAACATTATATCAACAGGAACACTTAAATGAACTGCTCCAGGATATCCATTTGTTGCAATTCTATATGCTTTGTCAACAAATTCTCTAATTCTATTTCCATCTGTAACACTTGCACTGTATTTTGTTAATGGTGCTGCAATAGCAACATCATCGATTTCTTTAAAACCTCCTGACCCTTGACGTTTTAAACTACTTGAACCGGTTATAAATATCACAGGAGATCTTTCACCCCAAGCCTCCATCATAGAAGGAACTGCATTTGCAAAGCCTTCCGGACCAACAATACAAACTGATGGTTTTCTTGTAATTCTAGTATGACCATCTGCTAAATGACCAGCTATTTGTTCATGTGGACAATTGATTACATTAATTTGGCATTCCATAAAGCCTTCGAGTGCAGGATTGCAGAAACCACCAGAGAGCGTAAAGACATTTTCAATTCCTTTATCTTTTAAGGCTCTAGCAACTAAAGCACCTCCTCTAATTTTTTTTTCACTCATTTTTAATACTTTATATCCTTTAAATACTTCTCTGCTATTATTTTTTCATCAACTTCATTAATATTATTTAAACCAACTAATCCAAGGTTAGTGCTTAACTCTTCTTTAATTAAATTTATTATTCTTCTAAGTCCTTTAGCGCCATCTGCTCCTACAGCATACATAAGTGGTCTACCTAACATTACAAAGTCAGCCCCAAAAGCTAAAGCTCTCAATATATCGCTTCCACTTCTAATTCCACTATCAAATATTAATGGAAAATCCTTACCAACTGTTTTTCTAATTACGGGTAATGCATTAATTGCAGCTGTTGCACTATCTAATTGTCTACCTCCATGATTAGAAACTTGTATTGCATCTGCTCCAGACTCTTTAATTTTTTTTGCATCTTCAAAATTCATTACTCCTTTAATTATTAATTTATCTTTCCATGCATCTCTAATTCTTTTTAGAGTATCCCAATCAGTTGCACCTCTGCTTTCTTTTCTTCTAAAAATTTGATCTCCTGTTTTAGAAGTTACATAATTCATTGGTCTTGGTGAGCCTTTCAAAAGTGTTGTTAAACTCCATTGTGGATGTAGTGCAAAATCTAAAAACTGTTTTGGCCCAATTTTAAATGGATAACCAAAACCATTTCTATCATCTCTTGCTCTTCTTGAGAGAATTGGAACGTCTACTGTTAATATAAGAACTTTATATCCAATATTTTTAGCCCTATTTAACAATTCCATAATAAATTCTTCACTTTGAAAAATATAAATTTGCATCCATGAATGACCATCTGAAAAATTGAACATATCTTCTAGGGTTGTACTAGATGCCATAGAAACACATGTTGGTATATTGTTATAGGAACTTTCTATAGCTATCATTTTATCAGCTTCAGGCCATGATAAATTTGTCATTCCCATTGGGGCAAAACCAAATGGATAATCAAAATCAAAATCAAAAAATTTTTTACTTAGAATTCTTTTTTCAACATTTCTAAAAACTTTAGGTTCGAGTCTAATTTGATCTAAAGCAAAACTATTAATTTCAGCAAGCTTATCATCTCCAGAAGCTCCATCTATGAAATCAAAGACTAGTTTAGGTAATCGTTTTTTTGATAACTTAATTGCATCATTTATTGTATGAATTTTTGTACTAGGTTTAATATTGTGACTCATTTATTAATATTAGTATTCTAATATAAATTAGAATTCTATTACAAAATTTATTAGTTTTTTAAAATACCCTTCCATGGTGATGGGCCAGATGGAATGTCTTCTTTAAGACCCCTAGGAATATCACCATCAGGATCATACATAGGTAAACTGCATATTTCAGCATTATGATACTTACCATCATCACAAAGAACTTTTACTTCAGTTTCAGGGCCATATTCTTTGCTACTCATATGGACTATACTAACGCCACAAACTTGGTAAGGTGACCAAGTACTTGAAGTAACTATTCCTACTTTTTTATTATCTATAAATATATAACTATCAACTAAAGCGTAACTTCCTTCAACTCTCATACCCCAGGTAAGACATTCCTTATCAGCTTTCTCTAAAAAATTTCTTCCAATAAAATCTCCTTTATTAAAATCTATAAATTTTCCTAATCCAACAGAAAAAGGAGTTCTTTCTTTTGTAAAATCTCTTCCAGCAGATAGGAGACCTGCTTCTATTCTTCTGCATCTAAAACCAGGAGATGCTGTTAAGATCATACCCATTTCTTTTCCTTTTTCTAAAATCAGATCACCAATTTTTTTTGAATCATTTTCAGGTCTTAAATATATTTCCCAACCTAGTTCGTTTGTAAAACCTGTTCTGCTTATAATTACTTTTTCATATGCAATTGATGTTTCAATCCAGTCAAAGTAGTTAAATTTATTTTCTAATGGCTCATCAACTATTTTATTTAGAAGTTTTAGAGATTTTGGTCCTTGAATTTGACTTACCCAGACATTTGGATCTTTAATTTCTACATCTAAATTCATTGAATGGGCTTTATACCAACTAAATAAATGACCATCCCCTTGTGCAAACCAAAATTTATCACTAGTTAATTTTAATAGTAATCCATCTGAAATCATTCCACCATCATCATAACAAGCAAATTGGTATGAACATCTTCCAGTTTTTACTTTTGCAATATCTCTAGTAAAGATTTTTTGAAGAAGCTTCTCTGCATCTGGACCTGATATTTCATATGGATGTTCACCAGTATGTCGTAAAATGATTTCTTGTCTCGCTTTCCAATACATTTCATCTGCAGAAGCATTAGATAATTTTTCAAGAGTAAAACGTCCATCAGCATAGTTCGTGTATTCAGGATTTAATGGAAGCTCTTGGTAAGTTAATGGATGTATTTTCATAGGTCTTGCTAAATCAAGAGATCTACCAACGTCTTTAGCAACAGGCTTAACAACAAATCGGTAATTTTTAACTAAATCTTTCATAAAAAATTTAATCAATTTAACATAAATCTATAAAAAAAAAATTTTAAAATAGAGTTTTTAAAGCTTCGATATGTCTTGGTTTAATTTCACAGCATCCACCAATTAAAGTAACGCCTTTGTCTAAAGAATTTGAAACAAAATTTGTATATTTATCAATTCCATACTCTTTATTTCTCGTGCCAAGCAATTCCACAGGGTCTTCATATTCACGCTCTCCCTCAAAACCCTCTGTATTGAATGATTTTTTGTTGCTTGTAGGTAGATTTTTAAATAAGTTCATTTTATATCCAAAAGGAAGTTTTTGTTTACTAAGAATGGGAATACTTAATTCAACAATTTCTGGTGATACACATGCAGAAATTATACCACAACAATTATATTGATTAGTAATTTTAAAAAGATCGTTTAGTGACTCACCTGATGGTAATTTTCCATCAAAACGCAAATGAGCACCAACTAGTATTTGTTTATTAAATTCTTTAGTGGCTTCTAAAGCTATTTTTATTTCTTTTATTGAACTTAGAACATCTAAATAAAAAATGTCTACATAATCATTTAATATTTTAGCAACCTCATGGAAATATTGGAACATTGTTTCTTCTGTTTCAAATTGTATAGGAGAATAGGTATTGCCTTGATTAGGTAATGAACCTGCAACAATAACTTTTTTATTACTTTCAAGTTTAGCCTTAAGTGCAATTTGACCTGCAGATCTAATTCCAGCTTCTAATGAGTCTAATAAATTATATCTTTTTAGTAATCTTCTTCTTACACTAAAATTTGCAGTAACAATTAACTCAGATCCTGAGTTGATAAATTCTTTATGCATTTTTAAAACCATATGGTGTAAATTTTTATCAATAAGTGCTTTTGCAGACCAAAGGTCCCCTGTTGTCTCTAAACCCATTTCCATTAAGGTTTGACCAGAACCACCATCAAATAGGTATTTCTTATTTTTTAAAAACATTATTTGAAAATTTAGAAGAAAAAATGTGGCGCAAATAAATGCGCCACATAAAAAATTATAGGTTTATGCAAACCACCAACGTTCTGATAATTTGTTACCATCACTTTCCCAGTTTCCAGCAACATCATCACCATGAGCAAGTGCTTTCGATCCTGCTCCAACATACTGGTTAAATGCATAAACTATTGCACCACCATCGTAGTTACAAAGAGCTTGTGCTTCCCAGTACATTGATTTTCTTTTTTCAGGATCAAGTTCTGATCTAGCAGATCTAACAAGTTCGTTAAAGCGAACTGTAGAGTCAGTTTGAACAAGATTACCCCAAGCAGCTTCATTCCACTCAGTGTCATCTGTAAACGCAGCAGACCACATCATATCTTCAGTTGGTCTTCCACCCCAAGAACTCATACTAAATCCTTTAGTGTTCCAAACATTACTCCAATATCCATCTTCAGGCTCTTTTTTAACTCGAAGATCAATACCGCATTCTTGAGCTGAAGCAGCAATAAGATTTGTTGCATCAGTACAACCTGCATATGGAACTTCTGAAGTACTGATCTCAACTGGACCAGTAATACCAGATTTTTTCCAATGGTAAGAAGCTTTATCAGCATCAAACTCTCTTTGCTCAAGAGCACTGTTATGGAAAGGATGGGCAGTAGATATTGGATGATCGTTTCCAACAGTACCATACCCTAGCATAATTTTATCGACTATTTCCTGTCTTTTGATTGCAAACTTCATTGCCATACGAACATCAAAGTTATCAAATGGTGGAACATTTAATCTCATAGGAGCTGTATAGTGAGCATATCCAGAAGCTGCAGTAATCTCTACATTAGGATCTCTAGTTAAAAGATTCGCAGTTCTTAGATCAACACCATTCATCCAGTCAATTTCACCATTAAGTAATGCTGCTTGTCTTGTAGCAGGATCATTAATTGCAATTACTTCAACTGAATCAAAATGTGCAACACTGTCACCTTTGAAATAATTTGGATTTCGTTTTCCAAATTTTGATCCTACACCTGGATTGAATTCATCCATAATATAAGGACCAGTTCCAATTTTAGATTGAGCATCAACAACTCCATCTTTTGTTGGCTTAATCATTATATGGTAATCAGTAGTTATTGCGGGCCAGTCTGCGTTTGCTCCTTTTAATTTGAAAACAACTCTATCATTTCCATCAGCTGAGATAGTGTCAATTTGAGACAGCAGTCCTCCAGCAGCAGAAGCAGTATCTGGATTCATATGGTATTGATAATTCAATACTACATCTTCAGCAGTCATTGTTTTTCCATTATGGAATTCAACACCTTTACGAAGATTGTAAACCCATGTAGTTGCATCATCAGATTCAATTGACTCAGCTAACTCACCTACAATAGTGTGATCAGAATCAACAACTGTAAGGCAGTTCTGATATGACCAAGCAGTAGCCTGCATAAATGAACTTTGATAAGTTGCTGGGTCTAGAGTATCAGTAGCATCAGCTGCACTATTACCCCATCTTAAATGCCCGCCTTTCTTTGGAGTAGCCGCAACAGCTTTATCTGCTAGAGATAATGCAATTGGTAGAGTAACCCCAGTAGCAAGGACAGACATCATGAACTGTCTTCTATCAATAAGCCCTTTAGTGAGCTTTGAAGACTGCTCTTCAATGTATTTGTCTATTTTCTTATTTTTCATTTGTCCTCCCTTATAATTGAACAAAAACCTAAGGTTTTTGTTCATAATTTCTAGAAATTTAACAAAAAACAAACTTAAGTTAATCTATTCAAACATATATAACGTTTTAATTCAACGGATAATTTATGAATTTTAGGTTGCATATTAATCTAATTTAGAGATAACTTTAAAAATTAAGCTTGTTTCTTTCAGGAGGAGGTAAATATTAATAAGATTCATCCAATATTTAGAACAATTTTATTAAGGCTTAGTCTTGGTTTAGTAACGGTATTTGCTTTCTCTGTTATAATTTTTAGCACCTTTTCTTTTTTACCTGGTGACTTTGCTACAGAGATTCTAGGTCAAAGTGCTACTAAATCAGCAGTTAAAGCTTTAAGGTCAGAATTGGGATTAGATAAACCTCCCGTAACAAGATATTTTGATTGGTTAGGTAACGTTTTTCAAGGGGATTTTGGAAGTTCTTTTTCCGGTAGATCTAAAGTTCAGGGAGATCAGGGTGATAGATCAAGAGAGGTTGTTGGACTCATAGTTCCAAGATTAAAGAATACACTTTTTTTGACAGGGGTCGCCGCCTTGTTAGCCGTTCCATTATCTTTGATATTAGGAATATCAGCTGCTTTATATCGCAACTCTTATTATGACAGATCCGCAACAGGAGTAAGTCTAGTAACAATATCATCTCCTGAATTTTTTACTGCATATATATTTATACTTTTGTTAGCAACTTTGTTTCCAGTTTTTCCAACAATTTCAAATGTTGATGAAGACACAACATTAATAGAAAGATTTTATAGAACTGCTTTACCAGTTTTTACTTTGACATTAGTCACATTGGGTCACATGATGAGGATGACAAGATCAGCAATCATAAATATTTTATCTAGTGAATATATTGAAATGGCAAAGTTATCAGGAGCATCAAGATATGAAGTTATAGTGAAACATGCCTTACCAAATGCTTGGGCACCAATTGCACAAGTAATCGCTATAAACTTAGCATACATGTTAATTGGCTCTGTAGTTGTTGAATATGTATTTAATTATCAAGGCATTGGAAGGCTAATGGTCGGATCAGTATACAATAGGGATCTTCCTGTAGTGCAAGCATGCGCTCTAATTTTCGCATCAACATATGTTATATTAAATCTAATTGCAGATTTAATTGGTATTATTTCTAATCCAAGATTGTTGTATCCAAAATGAGTGAAAATTTATCTTATTCTGCAAAAAGTGAAGTTGCTAATTTAATTCAAAGAAGAACTAGATTTGAAAGAATAAAAATAGCTTTGTCAAAAGCACCACTTTCTGCATGGTTTGGAATGACTGTATTATTTATTTATTTTTTTGCAGCAATATTTGCACCATTTATTGCACCTCATGGAGAAGCAGAAATTTTCCCTGTAGCTTATGCGCCATGGGGTGATGGTCATATATTTGGAACTGATCAAATTGGAAGAGATATTTTCTCAAGAATAATTTATGCTGCAAGAAATACAATTGGTATTTGTTTATTGGCTACATTTATAGCTTTAGGAATTGGAACAGTTTTAGGGATTATTGCTGCTCTGGATAGAAAATATATTGATCAATTGTTAAGTAGAATAGTTGATACGCTTATGGCTATACCTGTAATGATATTTACTTTTATACTTTTGTCAGTATTTGGCCCAACAAATTTTAATCTTATCCTTATATTAGGTATATTAGAGTCTACAAGATTTTTTAGAATATCTAGATCTGTTGCAGTTGGTCAGGTTGTTTTAGAATATGTTGAAGTAGCAAGACTAAGAGGAGAAAATTTATCATACATAATTTTTAGAGAAATACTTCCTAATATTGCATCGCCATTAATTATTGAGTTTGGTTTAAGATTTATTTTTATAATATTTACCATTTCTAGTTTAAGTTTTTTAGGAATTGGTATTCAACCCCCATCTGCCGATTGGGCTTCAATGGTTAGAGAAAATGCAATTCTTATTCAGTACGCTCAATATGACATCACAGCCGGGTTGACACCATTAATTCCAGCTGCTGCAATTGCTTTACTTTGTGTATCGATTAATTTTGTTGTTGATTGGTATTTATATATTACTAGCGGATTAAAAGATGACGTCAAATAATTCAAAAGAACTTTTGCTTGAAATGAAGAATATCCATATAGATGGATTTTCAGATGAAAGATGGCATAAAATATTAAAAGGCGTCGATCTAAAATTATATAGAGGTGAAATATTAGGATTAATTGGTGAAAGTGGTGCCGGTAAATCAACAATGGGTAAGGCTGCAATGGGTTATACTCAGCCAGGTTGTAAAATTATAAATGGAGAAATTCTATTTGATGGTGTTGATCTTACAAAATTAACAGAATTAGAGAAAAGAAAAATTTGGGGAACAAAAATTGCGTATGTAGCTCAATCTGCTGCTGCTTCTTTTAATCCCGCTCATAAACTAATGGAACAGACAATTAGTGCTGCTAACAGAGCTCAATTAAACTCAAAAGATTTACTCAAAAAAGATGCAATAGAACTATATGAATCATTACAGCTTCCAGACTCAAAAAATATTGGTGAAAGATATCCTCATCAAGTTTCTGGAGGTCAACTCCAGAGAATAATGACAGCAATGGCAATGTCGCCAAGACCCGAGTTAATTATTTTTGATGAACCAACAACAGCTCTTGATGTAACAACTCAAGTTGAGGTATTAGCGGCAATGAGATCCATAGTAGAAAAATTTAATACTGCTGCAATTTATATTACACATGATTTAGCAGTTGTTGCTCAAATGGCTGATAGAATAAAAGTATTAAGATATGGGGAAGAGGTTGAAGAGGCAAATACAAGAGAAATGTTATCCAACCCTAAAGAAGAATACACTAAATCTCTATGGTCTGTTAGATCGTTAATTAAACCTGAGGAAACCAATAGTGAACATATGTTATCAATTAAAAATATTGATGCCGCCTATGGATCATCAAAGGTTCTTTTTGATGTCTCAATTAATATCCCTAAAGGTAAAACAGTTGCAATTGTTGGAGAGAGTGGATCTGGAAAATCAACAACTGCAAGAGTGATAACTGGTCTTCTTCCGCAGACAAAAGGGGAAATTATTTTTGATGGAAAGCCTCTATCTACTAAATTAGAGCAAAGATCGAAGGAGGAATTAAGAAGAATACAAATTATATTTCAAATGCCCGATACAGCTATGAATCCAAGACAAACAGTCGATGAAATTATAGGTCGCCCAATTGAATTTTATCATGGGGTGAAAGGAAAAGATAGAGAAGCAAAGGTTATAGAACTATTACAAATGATTGAGTTAGATGAGTCTTTTTTAGACAGATTGCCATCTGAATTATCAGGCGGCCAAAAGCAAAGAATTTGTATTGCAAGGGCACTTGCTGCTAATCCTGATCTAATAATTTGTGATGAAGTAACATCAGCATTGGATCAAATTGTACAAGAGGGAATTTTAAAATTATTACAAAAACTCCAAAAAGATTTAGGTGTAACTTATATTTTTATTACTCATGATATAGCAACTGTTAAAGCAATTTCAGATGAAATCGTTGTAATGTATCAAGGAAAGGTAGTAGAACAAGGTCTAAAAAGTAAAATCTTAAACCCTCCACATCCAGATTATACTGAATTACTTTTATCATCAGTTCCTGAGATGGACCCAGATTGGTTAACAAATCTTTTAGATAAAAGATCTTCTTAAATTTAAAATTTAAATGAATATTTTCAGCGCTATTTTTAATATTTTTCAAAGTAAAGAGAATATATTTTACAATCTTGAAGCTAGTAAGATCATGATAAATGAAGATAATTTCAATAAAAAAAAACTAACACTAGGAAATACGTTTAAAGTTAATGAAAATATTAAAATTCATAGTTTTAAAGAAAAAATTATTAAAGATAATTTAATAATTGTTGTAACTAATAATAAAGGTAAAACTATTGGATATATAACAAAAAATGAATTATTTAAAAAATAATTATGAATGTTAATTTAAAGAATAAAAAATATGTAATTTCTGCAGGAGCAGAGGGAATAGGTTTTTCAATTGCAAAACAAATAATTAAAGCAGGTGGTAAAGTATATATTTCAGATATTAATAAAAAAAAAGTTAATGAAATAAATAAAAAATACAAAAACAAAATTTTTGCAACTAATATTGATTGTACAAATCCAATAGATATAAAAAACTATTTTAAATACTTAAAATCAATAAAAAAAATTGATGGTCTAATTAATAATATTGGAATAGCAGGACCAACAAAAAATCTTCAAGATATACGAATAGATGAATGGGAAAAAACAATCAAAACAAATTTAAATAGTCATTTTTATTTTACAAAGTTTTCAATTCCATTATTAAAAAAAGCGAATAGGGCATCAATAATTAATCTTTCTTCAACAGCTGGACTATTCGGTTTTGCTCAAAGATCCCCTTATGCGGCTAGTAAATGGGCAATAATTGGCTTAACAAAAACTTTGGCTATTGAACTAGGTAAATATAAAATTAGAGTAAATGCAATTTGCCCTGGATCCGTTGAAGGCAATAGAATGAAACGAGTTGTTAATGCAAAAGCATTGTTAACAAAAAATAACCCCAGAAACGTAAAAAAAGAATTTGAATCAATGGTCTCATTGCAAACATTTGTTAATAAAGAAAATATTGCCTCAAT
>CACEMR010000009.1 GCA_902560725.1 uncultured Alphaproteobacteria bacterium | reverse complement strand
CTTAAAGCATTAACAAAGATGATTTTACTACCTCCATCAGTTGCTAAATCTTCTACAATCATTGCGTTTTGATTTTTTATAAAATTACCTTCGATCTGTTTATTTATTCCAAAGCCTTTAGGTTTTTTTCTAATATATATCATAGGTTTATTCAATTTATCAGATAAGAAAGCTGCATATGGAATACCAGCTGTTTCACCTCCTGCTAAAATATCGAAATTTAAATTATTTTTTTTAAAATATTCTATCGCTTTATTAAAAATAATTTCCCTTTCTTTTACGTAAGAAATAATTTTTCTACAATCCACATAAACTGGACTTTTCAATCCTGATGTAAGTGTGAAAGGGTCATTAAATGAAAAATTAATAGATTTTATATCAATTAATATTTGAGCAATCTCTTTAGACATTTCTAAGTGATTTGACTTATATGCTCTTCAGAAAAGTTTCCAGGGACAATCATAATTGGTACTCTTAAATTTGTTATTTCATTGCTAACTAAAGATGTAATAATAGGACCTGGATCTTTAACATTTTCATCACTCTTAGCAGCAAGAACTAAAACATTAATATTCTTTTCTTCATCTATCAATTTTTTTAATTCAGAAATTGTTTCTCCTTCTCTCAATGACAAAGCAGGAAGTTCTCCAGTTTTATTTTTTACAAATGATGCAGCATCTTTTAATCTTGACTCAGCTTCTTCTCTTGCTTCATTAATCATTATTTCTGATACCCCTTGAGTAGTTAAAACATCAATAGGTTCAACGAATGTTGCAATAATAATTTTTCTTCCAGTTTTTTTAGATCTAGCGCATGCATACTCTAGAGCAATTTGCATCTCATTTGAATTATCCGCAACAACCAAAATATATCTATCATTCGACATTACAATCTCCTAAATAAAGTAGCAGCAATCAGACCAGACAATATAGCAAAAACTATAGTAAACAAGCCATATGCAACCGAGTTATTATTTGCAAAATTATATATATCATTACCTATACCTGATTTTTCAATATTAATTTTTTTATCTTCTTTACTTATGATAGTTTTATTCCTTACATGGTATACAGTAGCAGTATATTCTCCTGGACTTGTTGTTGCTGGAAAAAAAACACTTGTTTGAAATAATTTATTTTTAAATTTTTTCATTTCAAATTGATTGTAAAAAAGTTTTTCTTTTTTTATTCTAATAAAGTTTTGTATCCATATATTCTGATCATTTTCAAAAGCAAAATTTTGATTGTAATTTTTATTTCTTAAAATTCCATCAAAACTGAGATTTTCCTGGATTAACTTTGATTCTGGTAAAATATTATCAATTTTGTTTGTAGATGCCAAAAAAAATATATTTGGTACATTATTATAAGTAATTCTTTTAGTATTAAACCATACACCAAAATACCTGTCTTTTTTTTGTATTTTTAATTTTTTGCTTGGTCCTCTAATTGCTAAAATTGTATCATGATCATCTTCCAGTAAGCCGAAAATAATAATTTCTTTGCCGTCAAAATTAGTTTCAATTTTTATTTCATCTTGTGATAAATCAAAATAAGTTTCTTGTGAATATAAATTAAAAGTTACAAAACTTGTTATGAAAAAAAAATTAAAAAGAACTATTTTTTTCATCTTAATATTTTTCTCCATAATAAAGTCCAACAACATGTTTTGACTGAATAAAAAATAAATATCTCTCAATAATCATACCAATAAAAGATAAAATGAATACAGCAATCATTGATATTTTTAAAATAAATGGATCTGCTACTAAATAAGAATATTGGTTAATCATATAAAGTGGCGTTATGAATGATAAAATACAAAAAGTTATTCTAAGAAAATTACTATTTTGTTTACGAATTGCATTAATCATCTCTGTAGTCAAATAGTTTTTACCAGTATGTGGTCCTTCAAAAAAAGTAATATTATTACTTTTTATGCCAATTGCAGTTTCAATAGTTGTATTAGATTTTTTTCGAACAGATATCCAATAAATAACCTTAGTAACAAAATTTAATATTATAATTATATAAATAAATTTTTCAAACAAATGTAATTTATAGTTAAAGTAAAAATTTAATGAGTATACAAATAATGAACCAACAGTAATTCCATTTAGAATATATATTGGTGTTACTAAGCGATTATTCCAGGAAGGAATTGTTTTTAATGAAGCATACATTTGACCAGTGCAAAAAATAGTTATAATTGAAAATATACTTGTTAAAATTAATAACAAAATATATCCTTTGATATTAATTATCCAAAAATAGTAAAATAAAACCATTGGAATAAAAGTAATTACTGCTGTCAAACCCTCTCTAGATAGCCACGAAGTTTTCCATTGGCTAAATGCTCTCCAAGCTCTTTCAGGATGACCTAAGTGAAGAGTGGAACTTAATAGGCCAGTGACTATCATAAGAAAACTTACTAGAGATAAAAATAACTTATATTCAATAGTGTATACAATCTCTTCAAATAGGATATTAAATAATAAACCAATAAATATTCCATAACCTGTACCTGATATAACAGTAAAAAAAATAATTGATTTACTTGGATGCACCTTGAACCTGTTCTATCCAATCTTCAAAACTTTGGTTTTCATCTTTTGATATAGGTTTTAATTCATTATTTTTAAAAATATCTTTATTTAATTTTGGGGCTAAATATTTATTAACAGGTTTACAATCTTGTTCGGGCATTAAATCGTAACCTTCTCTTTCAGAAACTAACTTTACAATTTCAGAATTTTCATCTGCTAAATCTCCAAAACTTCTTGCTCCTGTTGGACAACTAGAAACGCATGCTGGAACTCTTTCGTTCTCTGGTAAATTTTCATTGTAAATTTTATCTACACAAAGAGTACATTTTTTCATTACACCTGCAGTTTCATCATATTCCCTTGCTCCATATGGACATGCCCAAGAACAAAGCTTACATCCAATACAAGTGTCGGCATTTACTAAAACAATACCATCTTCTTCTCTTTTATAAGATGCTCCAGTTGGACAAACACTTACACATGGTGCATCTTCACAATGCAAACAACTTTTAGGAAAATGAACTGTTTTGCTCCCTTTTACTTCTGTTTCTACTTCAAAAGTGTGAATTCTATTAAACCATACACCAGTAGGATCATCTCCGTACGGTTCAACATCATGTAAAGGAGAAGAATGGCCTGATGTGTTCCACTCTTTACAGTTTACAGCACATGCATGACATCCAACACAAATATCCAAGTCAATAACAAGTCCTAATTTTTTATTAGTTTTTTTTGGTAGCTCTGTCATATTTTAATAATTTTTTTTATTTCCAATATATTCAAAGTGTTTTGTTGATTGATTTTTGGAAAAACTTTTTTTTATTTGTTTACCATAAGTATTTATTTCAATATTTTTTCTAGATTTATTCTTGAGTGTTTTAAATGCTGGATAAACTTTATAATCTATTTCATTTTCTTTACATTTATATATGTCTACTTTTAAATCATACCATGCCGCCTGTCCTGTTATGGGATCTGAGTTAGAGTAATTGTACCCATCTTCTCTCTTTGGTAATAAATCAGGAATAATATGGTTTATAATAAAAGCCTTTTCAGTTTCTGGAGATTTAGGGTCAAGATTCCATGCACCCTTTCTTTTTCCAATTGCATTCCATGTCCATACAGTTAATTTATTGACTCCTTTCATTATTCTACATTGTACTTTTATTTTATTATAAGAACTTTCCACCCATATCCAATCATTATCTTTGAGTTTATTTTTTTTTGCTACGAACTCACTAATATATAAATAATTTCTATTGGTAATTTGTCTTAACCATGCATTATGCGAACCCCAAGAGTGATACATATGAGGTGGACGTTGAGTTATGGCATTAAGACTATACTTTTCTGACTCAATATTATTGTCTTCAATTGGCTGATACCATTTTGGAATTGGTCTAAAATATTTTTTTATTCTGGCACGCATATAATCAGGAGGTTTTTTTGAGCCATGACCTTCAGAAGCTAGTCTAAATTTTTGCATTTCTTCACTATAAATTTGAAGAACAATCTGCTCTTTTTTTCCTATCCATCCAAATTCATTTGCAATATTGATATATGACTTATTAGCAAATTTATAATAACTTTGATCACTTGAAAATTTATGATTATGAAAACATCCATTTTTAATATATTCATTTATTTGATTTGGATTAACTTTACCCTTACCAAATGAATCTCCATTCCCTCTCCATCCTGCAAGAGGACCTACGCCTGGTTTTCTTTCATGATTAACTATGTAGTCAATATATCCATTAGGAAATTTGGCAGAAAAATCATCGTTGATAAATCCTGGCAAACCCAATCTTGCACCTAAATCAATCAAAACATCTTGAAAGGGTCTAACATCTCTTTTTGACTCTAAAACCGGTTGTCTTATTGCATCTGCAGCTCCATCAGCTGAACTAATTGGCCTATCTAATAGAGAAATGCAATCCCATCTTTCTAAGTAAGTAGAGTCTGGCAAAACAAGATCTGCATAGGGAACAGTCTCTGAATAGTAAGCGTCTGAATAAATTATTTTTGGAATTTTATAATTTCCTGTAATCTTATCTTTATCAATTAGTTTTGCTATTGTTTCTTTCGTGTTCATTGCCGAGTTCCATGCCATATTTGCCATATACATAAAAAGAACATCTATTTTATAGGGATCTCCTTTCCATGCATTATTGATTACCATATGCATAAGTCCGTGGGCAGAAAGAGGGTTTTCCCAACTAAATGCTTTATCAATTCTTATAGGTTTTTCATTTTCATCAGTAAGTAAATCCTCAGGAGAAGAAGGAAATCCTAAAGGCATACCATCGTAGGATGTATTTGGAATTGATTTATGGCCTGATGGTTTAGGACCTGGTACAACATGTTTAGGGTAAGGTGCTTTGTAACGAAAGCCACCTGGCACATCAATTGATCCAATCAGCATTTGTAAGATATGAATTAGTCTACATGTATCAAATCCATTTGAATGCGCAGAGATTCCTCTCATTGCATGCATTGAAACAGGTCTTCCAATCATAGTATCATGTTTTTTTCCATTAATATCTGTCCATTTAATTGGTAGTTCAATTTCTTTTTCAAAAGCAGTTTCAGCTATTTCACTTGCTATTCTTTTTATAACACTTTCTTTAATGTCCGTTTTACTTGCAACAATTGAAGGTTTGAAATCATCATTTAATAATTCTTTTGTAATTAACTCAAATGATGGAATTACATTAACATCATTAAAATAATAACTTCCAAAAAAACTTGGTTTTGTATTTTCTTCAGAACTTTTTAATATCTTTTTTTTAATTTTACAAAAAATTAAAGGTTGATTATTTTTATCTCTAACAAATAAACCATGATTTTTATTTCCAGGATTATTATAAACTAACCAGTTTGAGTTTGTGAATCTCTCCAAATATTTCCAATCAATTTTGTTAGCTTTTAATAATTCATAAATAATTGAATGAACAAGTAAACCATCCGTTCCTGGTCTTATCCCCAGCCATTCGTCAGCTATTGCTGAATAACCAGTTTTAACAGGATTGATTGATACAAATTTTGTGTCTTTTCGTGTTTTTAAATTACCTAAACCCATTTTAATTGGATTAGAGTCATGATCTTCAGCACATCCAAATAAAAGTAAGTATTTTGTATGATCCCAATCTACTTCTCCAAATTCCCAAAATGATCCTCCAATGGTATACATACCAGCAGCAGCCATATTAACTGAACAAAAACCTCCATGTGCAGCAAAATTACAAGTTCCAAATTTGCTAGCCCACCATCCTGTGAGAGATTGACTTTGATCTCGTCCAGTAAAAAAAGCTAATTTTTTTGGGTCTTTATTTCTTACCTCTGACAACCATGTAGTTGCAATTCTTAATGCCTCATCCCATTCGATTTCCTTAAAATTTCCTTCACCCCTCTCACCAACTCTTAATAAAGGTTTTGTTAGTTTTGCAGGAGAGTTCTGTTGCATGATTCCAGCAGAACCTTTTGCACATAAAACTCCTTTGTTAATTGGATGATCTTTATTTCCGTCTATATATCTAATTTTTCCATCTTTTAAATGAACATTAATTCCACACCTGCAAGCACACATGTAACAAGTAGTTTTTTTTACTTCATCACTTACTATTGGAGAAGTGTTAACTACTTCCCTTTTTGTTTCAAAAGGATTAATCATAAAACCTGAGTAGAAAATAAATCATTAGGCTGCAAAACAAGATCAGTAAATAATTTTGCACAAACTGCTAATACTAATATCGCTAATAAACCTCTTAGATATTCTGCTTTTAATCTTGAGCCAATTCTAACACCTATTTGTGCACCAATTACTCCGCCAAGTATCATTAATGCAGCAAGAACTATATCAACTGTTTGATTCAGGTAAGCTTGAAAGAAAGTTGAATTTGCAGTTACAAAAATAATTTGAAATAATGAAGTACCAACAACAACACTTGTTGGCATACCTAGTATATAAACCATTGCTGGTATAATTATAAAGCCGCCACCAACACCCATCATGGCTGATAATATTCCAACAATAAAACCAATGATAATAGGAGGTAGTGCGCTGATATAAAGTTTTGACCTTCTAAATCTAACCTTAAATGGTAGACCATGTATCCAAGAATGTTGATGCAATTTTGTTCTTATTGAAGAAGTTGTTCTATAACTTTTTATCGTTGTCCTTGCACTTTCAAAAGCCATACTAAAACCAATTATTCCTAAAAACAAAACAAACAAAATTTGTATAACAATATCTATTTGGCCATAAGTTCTTAGAATTTTAAATATATTTACCCCAATAGTGGAACCAACTAATCCACCAGCAAGTAAAAAAAACCCCATTTTAAAATCAACAGATTTTTTCCTCCAATGCGCTATTACTCCTGAAACCGATGAAGCCAAGACATGTGGAGCCTCAGTTCCAACAGCAACAACTGGAGGTATTCCAAGGAATATTAATAAAGGAGTCATTAAAAATCCCCCACCTACTCCAAATAAGCCTGATAAAGCACCTACTGCCATACCAATAAATACAATAAGAAAAATATTAATATTCATTTCAGCTATAGGAAGGTAAATGCTCATATTTTTTTTATAATCTTTTTATAATTATTATCTATAAATAATTGAATTTTTACTCATTTAAGTGATCTAAATTCTCTGCTGATTTCAGGTCATTTGTAGTATTGATATTGAAAAATGGATCAAAAGTTTTGTAATTAAAATCAACATAATCAAAATTATGTCTTTCAACCCAAGTCATTATTTTTCTATTTTTCAGACTCAATTCTTTTTCTAAACTATTTAATAAATTTACGTTCCACATTGAGATTACCGGATGAACTTTGTTATTTGATCTGGCAACTAGGATTTGAACATTTTTTTCTAATTTATTACAAAATTTTTCTAATAAATTTTCAGGTAAAAAAGGGGTATCGCTTGGTACTGTAAAAACCCATTCTTTATCTTTGTACTCTTTCATGCACCAACTAATAGAGCTATGGATTCCTGCAAGTGGTCCTAAAAAACCTTTTTTTTTATCTTTTATTATTGGTAGGTTGCTTTTCAGAAATTCTTCATGACTTTGATTAGCATTAATCAAAATTTCAATTTCATTTTTTTTCAATTTTTCTAATATTCTATTAAAAATACTTTTATTATTAATTTTTGATAACGTTTTTAAACCTCCTCCAAATCTTTTTGATTCACCTCCTGCTAAAATAACGAATATTATTTTTTTTTTATTTATATTCAATTCTATTCTCTCCAGCTAAAACTAAATATTTTTTACCTTTAGCTCTTCCAATTAGAGTTAACTTTGATTTTCGGGCAAGTTCTACTCCCCAAGCTGTAAATCCAGATCTTGATATTAGAATTGGAATTCCCATTTTGATTGTTTTAATTACCATTTCACTTGTAAGTCTTCCAGTCGTATAGAAAATTTTGTTTGAGGAGCTTATTTTTTTTAAAAACATATAACCTGCTATTTTATCAACTGCGTTATGCCTTCCAACATCTTCCATATATATTAATGGTTTATTATTATGTATAATTGCACAACCATGAATAGCGCCTGCCTCTAAATACAAGCTTGGTGTTAAAGTGATTTTTTTTGATATTTCATAAATCCATTTGTGTTTAATTTTTTTCCTATTTTTTAATTTAGTATTTTTAATTTCTTCATATATATCTCCAAAAACAGTCCCAATTGCACATCCGCTAGTAGTAATTTTCTTTTTTAATTTAGTTTCATAGTTTGTTTTTCTTTTTGTTCGAACTACAACAACTTTTAATTCTTTATCAATTTCTACTTTTGAAACTTTATCATTTTTTTTTAACATATTTTGATTTAACAAGTATCCGATTGCTAAATATTTTGGATGATCTCCGATTGTCATTAAAGTTACAATTTCCTGATTGTTGAGAAATATTGTGAGTGATTTTTCATTTATTACCTTTGTTCTAACTAATTTTGAATTTTCATCTAATCCATTAAGCTCAGTAATAAGGGATTTATCATCTATATTAGGAGAAATTAAATATTTTTCTTTTTTTTTCATTGGTTGTAAATAAACTAATTATTTAAATGAACATATTAGAAATTTTTATAAATTCTATATTATTAATTATATCCTTTGATAGAGAATTATGGGATATTATAACTTTATCACTGTATGTAAGTTTTACAGCACTTATAATTGCTTCAATAATTGGATTTTTAATTGGTTATTTTTTAGCTTTATATAACTTTTATTTTAAAAAAATTATTTTGGTGGTTTTAAATTCACTTATGGGTATTCCCCCAGTTGTGGTTGGATTGATAGTATATTTTATTTTTGCTTCAGGAGGCCCCCTCGGAGTTTTACAACTACTTTACACACCAACAGCTATGATTATTGCACAAACCATAATTATTTTTCCAATTGTCGCATCATTATCTCATGAAATTTTTCTTAAAAACTGGTTAGAGTTTAGAGACCAAATAAGATCGCTTAACATTCCATTTTGGGGTTCTGTTAAACTACTTATTAAGCATAGTTATTTTCTTCTTGTCACTACATTACTTTCAGCATTTGGCCGAGCGATATCAGAGGTTGGAGCAGTTATGATAGTAGGAGGAAATATTGATCAATATACAAGAGTGATGACAACTGCCATTTCACTTGAGACAAGAATGGGCAATTTAGAATATGCAATGGCTTTGGGATTAGTATTAATTTCACTAACAATAATTATATATTCTATAGTATACTTATTAAATAATAGAAAATAAAATGAAAATCATTGGCATCGTTGGTTGGAAGAACACTGGAAAAACATTTTTTGTAAGTGAAATTATAAAAAAACTTAAATCTAAAAATTACCGTATTGCTTCAATTAAACATGCTCATCATGCATTTGATATTGATCATCAAAATACTGATAGTTATATTCATAGAATATCAGGTTCCTCTCAAGTAATAATAAGCTCTTCAAAAAGATGGGCTAAAATAAATGAATTAGAGAAGCAAAATGAAAAAAAATTAGATGAATTGATTGCTGAGTTATCAGAAACAGATATAGTTCTTGTTGAAGGATATAAAAATGAAAATCACCCTAAAATTGAAGTAATAAATGAAAAAGAAAACAAACATTTATTTAAAAATATAAAAAATGTAGTAGCAATAATATCTGATCTTAATTTAGATACAGATCTAAAAAAATTTAAAAAAAATGAAATTGATAAAATTGTGAATTTTATACTGAATGAAATTTAATGAATAAATTTCCTTTAACAAAAAAAGAAATAGTTGATTTTTTCAATAAGCAAAAAAAGCTAATATCTTCATCAGAAATTATAGATTTAAAATATTCAAATGGAAGAATTTTAGCCGAAGATTTAAAAAGTCAAATTAACCTTCCTCCATTCAATAATTCTGCAGTTGATGGATATGCATTAATAAGGAAGGACTTAAATCTAAAAAAAATTTTTACCTGCAAGAGAAGAGTTGCTGCAGGTGATGATAAAAAAATTGTAATTAAGTCTGGTGAGGCTGTGAGAGTTTTTACAGGTGCAAAAATGCCTTCAAATTCTTCTACAGTTGTGATGCAAGAAAATGTGATAATTGAAGGAAGCAAAATAAGACTTTTAAAAATTCCTCTTTTTGGTGAAAATTCTAGATTAAAAGGTGAGGATATTAAAAAAAATAAAAAAATTCTACTTAAGGGAACTATAATCAATCAACAGAATCTAAATCTAATTGCGGCAACTGGAATAAGAAAAATAAAAGTTTACAAAAAAATAAAGATAGGTTTTTTTACAAGTGGAAATGAATTAAGAAGACCAACTAATAAATTAAAAAATTCAGAAATAAATAATTCTAATTATTATGCTTTAAATGCATTACTAGATAAGAATTATATAACAAAAAAATATCTAGGAAATCTTAAAGACAATTTAAAATCTGTAAAAAATAATCTTATGAATGAATCTAAAAAATTTAATATTATTATTACTGCTGGAGGAGCTTCAGTTGGTGATGAAGATCATTTAATAAAAGCATTATCGAGTTTGGGTAAAATATATTTTTGGAGAGCCGCTATTAAACCTGGCAGGCCATTAGCTTTTGGAAAAATAAAAAAATGTTATATTGTTTGTTTGCCTGGAAACCCAGTGTCTGTACAATTATTATATGCAATGTTAATCAAACCTTTAATATTAAAACTTTGTGGAAGTGTTTTAAAATTGCCAACTTCAAGCAAAATCTACTCTAACTTTAATATGAGGAAAAAGACAAAAAGAATGGAATGGTTAAGAGTTACCAAAACTACGAAAAATAAAAAAGACTTTGCAAATAAATATCCTAAACAAGGCTCAGGAATGATTAGCTCAATTTCATATTCGAATGGAATAATTGAGATTGGTGAGGAGGTTTCTACAATAAAGAAAGGAGATGTATTTGAATTTTATGATTTTGACAATTTATTTTAGTTTTGTTTTTTAAACTTATATTTAATTAAAATTCTACCTTTACTCTTTTCACAGCTTAAATACTCAAATCCTGATTGATTGCAATAATGCTCAAAATCAGCTTCCGCTAAAGGATCAGTAGCGATAACTTTAATTGTTACATCTTTCTTCAATTCAGAAGCAAGTTTTCTTGCTTTAAGGACCGGAATAGGACATTCTGTACCACTGGTATCAAGAACTATTTCATCATTTTCAACTGAATCTTTCATGACTTTCTGATACTAAATATATATTATTAAATCAATTGGAATGGATAAATTTGTTTCTCAAACAGAAACTTCTTTAAAAAAGAAGAAAAGACGGTGGTCTCCTAAAGGAAGACAACTGGAAGATAATTATCTAGAAGAGGTATCAAAGTTATTTATTAAAGTTGACTTTAAACGTGATGAACTAATAGAATATTTGCATGTATTGCAAGATAATTTTGGAGTACTTTATGATAAGCACCTTGTTGCTTTATCTACATTAATTAATTTACCTTTGTCTGAAATATATGAAGTAGCAACATTTTATGCCCATTTCAATATAGTGAAAGATAGTAAAACTTTTAATTCTATTAAGGTTGTAAGAGTATGCGAAAGTTTGACTTGTGAATTATTTGGAGCTCAAAAATTATTGAAAGATATAAAAAGTTTAGAGAACAAAAGTATTAAGGTTGTTCCTGGTCCCTGTATGGGTAGATGTCAAGTTGCACCCACTGTTTGTGTTGGAAAAAATTATGTTGATAATGCAGACATAGAAAGTGTAAAAAAAGTAATAGATGATAAAGATTTTGAACCAGTAATTCCTAATTATATTGATCTTGCAACATATATAAAAGACGGCGGATACGTTATTGCTAAAAAAATTAATGATGGCGAAATTACTAAAGAAAAAATATTAAAATTATTAGATGATAGCGGATTAAAAGGCAAAGGAGGTGCTGGATTCCCTACAGGAAAAAAATGGGATATAGTTTCACACTATAAAGGAAAAAAATTTGTTGCTGTTAATGGAGATGAGGGCGAACCTGGTACTTTCAAGGATCGTTCATATCTAGAGAGTGATCCTCATAGATTTTTAGAGGGTGCTCTAATAGCTTCTTACTTCATTGATGCCCATAAAGTGTATATTTACATGAGAGATGAATATCCAGCTGTCATCAAAATTCTAAATAGAGAAATTAAAAAGCTTGAAGAGGAAAACATTATTCCAAAAAATTATTTTATTGTTAGAAGAGGGGCTGGAGCTTATATTTGTGGTGAAGAGTCAGCAATGATTGAGAGTATTGAAGGTAAAAGAGGTTTGCCCAGACATAGACCGCCATACGTTGCAGAAGTAGGACTTTTTGGATGTCCCACATTAACAAATAACTTAGAAACACTTTTTTGGGTTAGAGATATTATTGAGAGAGGCTCCGAATGGTTTGCTGGCCATGGTATTAATGGAAAGAAGGGGTTTCATAGTTTTTCAGTTTCAGGTAGAGTAAAAAATCCTGGAGTTAAGCTTGCTCCTGCTGGTATTACAATTCAAAAATTAATAGATGAATTTTGTGGTGGTATGGCAGAAGGTCATGAATTTAAAGGCTATCTTCCAGGCGGTGCATCAGGTGGTATACTTCCTGCATCAATGAATAATATTCCTTTAGATTATGGTTCAAAAGAACTATCTAATTTAGGATGTTTTTTAGGATCGGCTGCAATAGTGGTTTTATCTGATAAAGATAGCATGAAAGATGTAGCTCTTAATCTATTAAAATTTTTTGAAGAAGAAAGCTGTGGTCAATGTACCCCTTGTAGATCTGGTACAGAAAAAACAGTAAAACTTATGAAAGAAAAAAAATGGAATAAAGAAAAATTAGAAGATTTATCCGAAGTAATGTCACAAGCTTCAATATGTGGTTTAGGGCAAGCAGCTACTAATCCTTTGAATTCAGTAATAAAGTATTTTGAAAATGAAATTACATATGAATGAAAAAAAAATTAATTTTTATTTAAATGGAAAAATAGTTGAGGCTAATCATAACGAAACAATTTGGCAAGTATCAAATAGATTAGGCACTGAAATTCCTCATCTATGTTATTCAGATAAACCTGGTTATAGGGCTGACGGTAATTGTAGGGCTTGTATGGTTGAAATTGAAGGAGAGCGTGTTTTAGCAGCATCATGCATTAGAAAACCATCAGAAAACATGAAGGTCATTACCTCATCTGAAAAAGCAAAAAAATCTAGAGAATTAGTTTTTGAGTTACTTCTCTCAGATCAACCTGAAAAAGAAATTGCTCATGATAGTAATTCTTCTTTTTGGAATTGGATAGATAAAGTTGAAGTTAAAGAAAGCAGATTTCCAAAAAAAACTCCTTGCCAATCAGATATTTCACACCCAAGTATGGCAGTAAACTTAGATGCATGCATACAGTGTAATCTTTGTGTAAGAGCATGCAGGGAGGTTCAAGTCAATGATGTTATTGGAATGGCTTATAGAGGAGAAAATTCTAAAATAGTCTTTGATTTTGATGATCCTATGGGCGATAGTACATGTGTAGCTTGTGGAGAATGTGTACAAGCTTGCCCTACAGGTGCTCTTATGCCTTCTTCTATAGTTGATAAAGATGGTGTTGGACATAGCATAGTAGATGAAAAAGTTAATAGCGTATGTCCATACTGTGGTGTTGGATGTCAAATTGAATACAACGTTAAAGATAATAATATAAAATATGTCAATGGTGTTGATGGTCCTGCGAATAAAAATAGACTTTGTGTAAAAGGAAGATTTGGATTTGACTATGTAAACAATCCAGAGAGATTAACAAAACCCTTAATCAGAATTAAAGATAAAGAAAAAGATCTACACCCTAGTATTAATTTTTCAAATATGCATGAATATTTTAGAGAAGCTACGTGGGATGAAGCATTAGATTATGCAGCTAAAGGTTTTCTTGAATTGAATAAGAAAAGAAATGGAAATAGTAATTTGGCAGGATTTGGTTCTGCAAAATGCTCAAACGAAGAAGCTTATCTATTTCAAAAACTTATTAGAACTGGTTTTAATACTAATAATGTAGATCACTGTACTAGACTATGTCACGCATCTTCAGTAGCTGCTTTATTAGAAACAATAGGATCAGGTGCAGTAACAGCGCCATTTTATGAAGTAGAGCACTCAGAAGTAATTATTGTGATAGGAGCTAATCCAACTGAAAATCATCCAGTTGCTGCAACTTTTTTTAAAAACGCAGCTAAAAAAGGGTCCAAACTTATTGTAATGGATCCAAGAGGACATGCTCTAAAAAATCATGCAACCCATATGTTACAATTTAAACCTGGTTCAGATGTAGCTCTATTAAATTCTATAATGAATGTTATTATTGAAGAAAATTTATTTAACTCTGAATATATTAAGAAACATACTGAAGGATTTGATAAATTAAGAAAACATCTTTTAAACTATCCCCCAGAAATTATGCAGGAGGAAACAGGAATAGATGCAAATTTAATTAGAGAAGTTGCTCGTTTGTATGCAAATACTAATAAAGGTATAATTTTTTGGGGTATGGGAATTTCTCAACACGTTCATGGAACAGATAATGCCAGATGCTTAATATCATTAGCCTTAATGACTGGTAATGTTGGAAAACGTGGTTCCGGATTGCATCCATTAAGAGGTCAAAATAATGTTCAAGGAGCTTCTGATGCTGGTTTAATACCAATGATGTATCCTGATTATCAATTAGTTGAAAAAAATAATAATAAAGATTTTTTTGAAAAATTTTGGAATACATCACTTGATGAAAAAAAAGGTTTAACAGTGGTTGAAATTATGGACGCAATACATGAAGATGTTATTGAAGGAATGTATATTCTTGGTGAAAACCCAGCTATGTCAGACCCTGATTTAAATCATGCCAGAGAAGCTTTACAAAAATTAGATCATTTGGTTGTACAAGATATATTTTTAACTGAAACAGCTACATATGCAGATGTTATTTTTCCAGCATCAGCATGGCCTGAGAAGAATGGAACAGTAACAAATACAAACAGACAGGTTCAAATGGGAAGAAAGGCAATTAACTCTCCTGGAAATGCCAAAGAGGATTGGTGGATTACAAATGAACTTGGAAAGAGAATGGGATTAAATTGGAATTATGAACATCCAAAAGATATCTATGAAGAAATGTCTAGAACTATGCCTTCACTTAACAATATTTCCTGGGATAGATTAGATAATGAAAATTCAGTAACTTATCCAAGCCAATCTCCGACAACACCTGGTGATGAAATAGTTTTTGGAGATAGATTTCCAAACGAAACTGGTAAAGGTAAATTTGTTCCAGCAAGTGTTACACCTCCTAATGAAATGCCTGATAATGAATTTGCAATGATTTTAACTACTGGAAGGCAATTAGAGCATTGGCATACTGGAGCTATGACCAGAAAAGCTTCAAATCTAGATGCTATTGAGCCAGAACCTTCAGTTTCTATTTCACCGAATGATATATTAAAAAATAATATGCAACCTGGAGATAAAATAAAAGTAACAACAAGAAGAGGAACATTAAATATAAGAATTAGACAAGATAGAGCAATTCCAGAAGGTGTTATTTTTATACCATTTTGCTATAATGAGGCCGCTGCAAATCTTTTAACTAATCCAGCATTGGATCCATATGGGAAAATTCCAGAATTTAAATATTGTGCAGCTAAAATCGAGAAGTTATAATCAATCTATGATTAAGAAAATTTTAATTGTTTTATTTCTTGTATTTAGTCCCATTACAGCTTGCTCATCATTAAGTGAATTAAATGAAAGAGTAAAAGGTGATGGAGTACCATATATTCCAGGTATTTAATTTTAAATTCTTGTCGAATTTTTAATTTGATTGTAAATGCAATTTTACTGCCGCGTTAGCTCATTTGGTAGAGCAGTTGATTTGTAATCATCAGGTAGTCAGTTCGATTCCGACACGCGGCACCATACATATTATATCTCTATTAGTTAATGATTTTTATAAAATTCATATAACGCTATTGATGTAGCATTCGAGACGTTTAAACTATCAATTTTAAATATTTTATTTTCTTCCATTTTTAATTTTACAAAAATATCACATTCTTTTTTTATTAAATCTCTAATCCCCTTTCCTTCAGATCCAAAGACTAATGCCGATTTTTTTTCAAATTTTAAGTCCGAATTTTTATCACTAGAACTATCAAACCCATAAATCCAGTAACCATTTTTTTTAAGATTTGAAATACTTCTTCTTAAGTTTATTACTTTATAATAATTAACTAATTCTGTAGCTCCTGATGCAGCTTTTAATAATGATGGTGTTAAATCAGGCGCATTATCTTTTGAAGCTATTATCCCTTTACAATTAAATAAAGCACAAGATCTCATTATAGAGCCAATATTTTGTGGATCTGTAATTTGATCTATGACAATTATAACTGATTTATTTTGCTTACTTTCATTAATTAAAAACTCTTCAAGTGTTGGTCTAATAAAATCCTCAGTTTTAAGAATTATGCCTTGTGTTGATTGTTCACCTCCATATAGTTTCTTGAATTTTTTGTTCTCAAGAATTGTAATTTTTTTAATTTTTGATTGGTATTTTTCTATTAAATTTCTCTGATTTTCATGAATAATTAGCTCATGATGATTCCTTTTGTCATTTAAAAGTGCTGCCTCAACAGAATGTAATCCATAAATTGTCTGATTTTTTCCTAAATTATTAAGATTTTTTGGGTAATTTTTTGACATTTTTTGTATATCACAGATTTATTCAATTAATACAATCTAGATATATACAAATTGTCATTTTTTGTCTAAAAGGCCGTTGCTTTTACGAGTATACGTATTTTGCTTGGGTGAGGTTGCTGTTTTAGATTGACATATGTACTAATTTATTAGTATTTGCCAGTTTCTTCATATGGAGGGGTGGTCGAGTGGTTAAAGGCAGCGGACTGTAAATCCGCCCGCGTGAGCGTACGTAGGTTCGAATCCTACCCCCTCCACCAAAATGGAGGTATAAGGATAAAAGCAAAAAAGTTGAGTGTGTGAAGCAGTCAGTTTAGTTGCGGGTGTAGCTTAGTGGTAAAGCTCCAGCCTTCCAAGCTGGCTACGAGGGTTCGATTCCCTTCACCCGCTCCATAACAAAATATTTATTGGGGTAAATAAAATGGCAAAAGCAAAATTCGAAAGAAACAAACCACATTGCAACATCGGTACTGTTGGACACGTGGATCATGGTAAAACAACATTAACTGCAGCTATTACTAAAGTTTTAGCTGAATCAGGTGGAGCAGAATTTACTGCTTATGACCAAATAGATAAGGCACCTGAAGAGAAAGAACGAGGAATTACAATATCAACTGCTCATGTTGAATATGAAACAGACAATAGACACTATGCTCACGTAGACTGTCCTGGTCATGCTGACTATGTAAAAAATATGATTACTGGCGCTGCTCAGATGGATGGAGCAATACTTGTAGTTAATGCAGCTGATGGTCCAATGCCTCAGACTAGAGAACATATTCTTCTAGCAAGACAGGTAGGTGTTCCAGCTTTAGTTGTATACATGAATAAAGTTGATCAGGTTGATGATAAGGAATTAATCGATTTGGTTGAAATGGAAGTTAGAGAATTATTAACATCATATGAGTTTCCTGGTGATACTACCCCAATCATCAAAGGTTCTGCTCTTGCAGCTGTTGAAGGTCGTGATGACGAGATAGGAAAAAACTCTATTATGGAATTAATGAAAGCTGTCGATGAACATATACCACAACCAGACAGACCAAAAGATAAACCTTTCTTAATGCCAGTAGAAGATGTTTTTTCAATTTCTGGAAGAGGCACAGTTGTTACAGGAAGAATAGAACAGGGAATAGTAAAGGTGGGAGAAGAGATTGAAATTCTTGGAATAAGAGAAGCGCAAAAAACAACTTGTACAGGAGTTGAAATGTTTAGAAAGCTTTTAGACTCAGGTGAAGCAGGTGACAATGTTGGAGTTCTCTTAAGAGGTACTAAGAGGGAAGAAGTTGAGAGGGGTCAGGTTTTAGCTGTTCCTGGATCTATCAAACCTCATACAAAATTTAAAGCTGAAGCATATGTTCTGAAAAAAGAAGAGGGTGGAAGACATACACCATTCTTTTCTAATTATAGACCACAGTTTTATTTTAGAACAACTGATGTTACTGGAACAATTAAACTTCCTGAAGGTACTGAAATGGTCATGCCTGGTGATAACATTACTATGGAAGTTACATTACTCGCTCCAATTGCTATGGACAAAGGATTAAAGTTCGCAATTAGAGAAGGTGGTAGAACAGTTGGTGCCGGAGTTGTCGCAGAGATTATTGAATAGTTTTTGAGACTAGCTCTATCTGTTGAAAAAAACTTTATAAATAGGAGTGTAGCTCAACTGGTAGAGCACCGGTCTCCAAAACCGGGGGCTGCGGGTTCAAGTCCTGCCACTCCTGCCAAATTGAGAAACTGATTATGAATATTGAAAAGAAAAAAACCTCGCCGGCACTTTTTGTAAGACAGGTGAGACAAGAAATGCAAAAAATTACATGGCCTCAAAGAAGAGATACTTTTATATCTTCAGGTATAGTTATTTTGCTAATCATATTATTTTCATTATTTTTTTTATTAACTGATCAAATCTGGTCTTTCTCAATTAAAAAAATAATTCAAATTGGTTCGGGTTTATAATTTATGTCAGTTGCTAGATGGTATGTTCTTCACGCCTATTCAGGATATGAAAAAAAAGTGGCTGATAGTATAATGGATCAGGCAAATAAATTAGGTATTAATGACCATATTGAAGATATCTCTGTTCCTACTCAAAATATAGTTGAGGTAAAAAGAGGTGTTAGGGTAAATACAGAGAGAAAAATTTTTCCAGGATACATACTTATTAAAATGAATTTAAATGATGATACGTGGCATATAATTAAAACAACACCTAAGTTAAGTGGTTTTTTAGGGAACAAAGGAAAACCAATTCCAATTAGTAACGCTGAAGCTAAAAGAATATCCCAGCAAGTTGTCGATGGAGTTGAAAGAACCAGACCAGCTATTATGTACGATGTTGGTGAGCAGGTGAAGGTTATTGATGGACCATTTGCTTCATTTAATGGTGAAATAGAACAAATTGATGAAGATAAAGCTAGACTTAGAGTTGCAGTTTCAATATTTGGTAGATCTACTCCAGTTGATTTAGATTACTCTCAAGTAGAAAAGGTATAATTTATATGGCAAAAGAAATATTAGGGTTAATTAAATTGCAAATTCCAGCCGGTGGTGCAAATCCATCACCTCCTGTAGGACCCGCTTTAGGTCAAAGAGGTTTAAATATAATGGATTTTTGTAAAGCATTTAATGACAAAACAAAGTCTTTAGAAAAAGGTGCGCCTATCCCTGTTGTTATTACGGCATATAAAGATAGAAGTTTCGATTTTGTAACTAAATTACCACCAGTAAGTTATTATTTAAAAAAAGCAGCAAAAATTAAAAAGGGTAACTCTACACCAGGAAGATCATTGGTAGGTAAAGTAACTATTGCAGATGTTGAAAAAATTGCCAAAGAAAAAATGGCAGATTTAAATGCAATCGATTTAAACGGCGCAGTTAATATGGTTAAAGGTTCTGCGGTATCTATGGGTATGGAGATAGTAAACTAATGAAGATTTCGAAAAATAAAAAAATAATAATTAAAGATCTTGATTTAACAAAAACATATGAGCCTATTGAAGCAATAAAAATTCTAAAAGATAAGTCATATGTAAAATTTGATGAAACTATAGATGTAGCAGTCAACCTAGGTATTGATAGTAATAAAACTGATCAAAATATTAAAGGTGTAATTAATTTACCAAAAGGTACTGGAAAAAAAATCAATATTGCAGTCGTTACTTCCGAAGAGAAGCAAAAAGATGCAAAAGAAAATGGAGCTGATCAAGTTGGTGGTAAAGAATTAATTGAAACTATTTCTACAAATAAAATTACTTTTGATATTTTAATTGCTTCTCCTGATATGATGCCATCTTTAGGAAAGATTGCAAAAATTCTTGGACCAAAGGGTTTAATGCCAAATCCTAAATTAGGAACCGTTACAAATGATATAGGAAAGGCTGTCAAAGATGCCAAATCAGGACAAGTTAAATATAAAAACGAAAAATCAGGAATTGTTCATGCTGGTATTGGAAAATTAAGCTTTTCTGAAGATGATCTTTTATCTAATCTTAAAACTTTTTATTCCTCAATATTAAAGAGTAAACCTGATTCTGTTAAAGGATCATTTATTAAAAAAGTTACCATAGCTTCAACTATGGGAGTTGGACTCAAAGTTAACATGGCTAGTCTACGTTAAGAGTTCAATTGATGATCATTTGATCATCACCTGTCAAAGACTGCAGGAGCTTTATGCTTAATTTCCTGCACAGACTGAAGTAAGTCATAGATTTGCTTCTTGACAGGCTTAAAGTTAGTTTGATGAGCAAGCTAGCTTTAGCTAACATTAGATTATTTAATCTAATTAAAACCGAGGTTGACGTGAAACGTTCTGAAAAAAAAGATTTTGTTTCAAAACTCAAAGAAGAAATTTCAAACTCGTCTTCAATAATAGTAGCTGAATACTCAGGCCTAACTGTTAATGAGTCTGAAATTTTGAGAAAAGAAATGAGAGCCAATGGAGCAAAATTTAAAGTGACTAAGAACAGACTCACTAAACTTGCTATTGCTGAGACTCAATTTAAGGATATTTCAGATTTATTCAAAGGTCCAACAGCTCTTGCTTATTCAACTGATCCAGTTGCACCTGCAAAAGTTGCTGTAGATTTTGAAAAAAAATATGAAAAATTCAATATAATTGGCGGAGCTTATAATGGCGAAAAGATTGATAAAGATAAAATTGATTTTTTAGCTAAACTTCCATCACTTGATGAGTTACGAGGCAAGCTTATAGGTCTAATTTCTGCTCCAGCTCAAAAAATTGCTAGTATAGCAATTGAGCCAGGTTCACAAATTGCCAGACTTTTAAGTACAAAGAGTAGCAATTCACAAGAGTCGAACTAGGTTAATAAGGAGTAATATAATGGCTGATTTAAATAAAATTGTTGAAGATTTATCTTCTTTAACTGTTCTTGAGGCAGCTGAACTAAGTAAATTGCTAGAGGAAAAATGGGGTGTGTCAGCAGCTGCCCCTGTAGCAGCAGCAGCACCACCTGCAGCTGGTGGAGAAGCACCTGCTGAAGAAAAGTCTGAATTTGAGGTAGTTCTATCTGAATCTGGATCAAATAAAATCGCAGTTATTAAAGAAGTAAGAACTATAACTGGATTAGGACTAAAAGAAGCAAAAGACTTAGTTGAGGGTGCACCTAAACCATTAAAGCAAGGTGTAAAAAAAGAAGAAGCTGAAGCTATGAAAAAATCTTTAGAAGCTGCAGGCGCTAAAGTTGAATTAAAATAAAATTCTAGGCCTCTTTTCTAAGAGGCCTAAGTTTAAAAAAGGAAATATTGATGAGTTTAGATCACACGAATACAAAAAAAATTAGAAAATCTTTTGGAAAAATTCCATTGGTTACCTCCCTGCCAAATTTAGTTGAGGTTCAAAAAAGATCTTTTGATAGTTTTTTACAACTTAGAATTGATCCGGATAAAAGAGAAAATCTTGGTCTACATGCAATTTTTAAATCAGTTTTTCCAATTCATGATTATACAGAAAGAGCTACCGTTGATTACGTAAGTTATAATCTTGGTATACCAAAATATGATGTTGAGGAATGTTCTCAAAGAGGCATGACATATGGCGCTCCTCTTCTAGTTAATTTCCGATTAGTTATCTGGGATATTGATGAAATAGCTGGAACCAAATCTGTAAGAGATATCAAAGAACAAGAAGTTTATATGGGAGATATTCCACTAATGACAAAAAATGCAACTTTTGTTGTTAATGGTACTGAAAGAGTTGTTGTTAGTCAAATGCATCGCTCACCTGGAGTTTTTTTTGACCATGATTTTGGTAAAACTCATACAAGTGGTAAATATTTATTTAACGCAAGAATTATACCTTATAGAGGTTCATGGCTTGATTTTGAGCATGATGCAAAAAATAATATACATGCAAGAATAGATAGAAAAAGAAAATTCCCAGTTACAACCTTATTTAAATGTCTACTTGGGAATATGTCTGAAGAATATATAAAAGACTGTGAAGCAAACAAGATTGAACCAGATCCAAAAAAAATACTGGGCATGACAAATGAAGAAATTTTACAAATTTTCTATGAAAGTATCCCTTATAAAAAAAAATGATCATGGTTGGCAATTTAAAGAAGACTTACCTTTTTATAAAGCTAAAATTCTTAATTTTGATATACTTGACTCTAACACAGGTAAAATACTAATTAGTAAAGGAACAAAAGTTAATCAAAGAACTATCAATGATTTAAAGAAAAAAAATCTATCCAATCTAACGATTAACAATGAGTCTATGTTAGGAAGTTATATTGCTTCAGATATTATTGACACAAAAACCGGTAAAATATTCTACGAAGCTGGATACGAAATTGATGAAGAATTTTTAGAATTTGTTGAAAATAACAAAATAACTAAATTAGATATCATAAAGGTTGATAACATAGAAATTGGATCTTACTTAAGAAGCACATTACAATTAGATAAAGCTAGATCTAGAGAAGAAGCTTTATTTGAAATATTTAAAATTTTAAGACCTGGTGAACCACCTACAATTGAAACTGCAGAAACTTTATTCAATAATTTATTTTTCAATTCTGACAGGTATGACTTATCTTCAGTAGGCAGACTGAAGATATCAGCAAAATTTAAGAAAAATACACCTGTTGATCAAAGGGTCTTAGACAAATCTGATATTGTTGATGTTGTAAAACATATGCATAACCTTATTGATGGCAAAGGTGATATTGATGACATTGATCACTTAGCTAATAGAAGGGTTAGGTCTGTTGGAGAACTTTTAGAAAATCAATATAGAATTGGACTTTTAAAAATGGACAGAGCAATTAAAGAGAGGCTTAGTTCACTTGAGGTCGATAATATAATGCCTCAAGATATAATAAATGCAAAACCTGTAGTAGCATCAATTAAAGAATTTTTTGGATTGAGTCAGTTAAGTCAATTCATGGATCAAACCAATCCTTTAAGTGAAATTACTCATAAAAGAAGAGTTTCAGCTCTTGGACCAGGAGGTCTAAATAGAGAGAGGGCTGGTTTTGAGGTAAGAGATGTTCATCAAACACACTATGGTAGAATTTGCCCAATAGAAACTCCTGAAGGAGCAAACATCGGATTAATTAATAGTTTAGCATCATATTCTAGAATTAATAAATATGGTTTTATTGAAACTCCTTATAGAATTGTTAACAACAGCAAAGTAACTGATAAAGTTATATACTTAAGTGCTATTGACGAAGAAGATTTTGTAATAGCACAAGCAAATGCTGAAATTGATAATAAAGGAAAATTCATCAATGAAATTGTAAGTTGTAGAAAAAATGGTGAATTTATAAATTCAGATATAGATGCAATTGACTTAATGGATGTATCCCCGCAACAACTAGTCTCAGTCGCTTCTTCATTAATACCTTTTTTAGAAAATGATGATGCTAATAGAGCTCTTATGGGATCAAATATGATGAGACAAGCCGTACCATTAATAAAACCTAAAGCGCCACTAGTAGGAACTGGAATGGAGTATACTGTTGCAAAGGACAGTGGATCAACAGTTGTTGCTAAGAGAGAGGGAGTTGTAGACCAGCTAGATGCAAATAGGATAGTAATAAGAGTTACGGATAAAAATGACTCATCATTGAATAAAATAGATATTTATAACCTCCTAAAATTTCAAAGGTCAAATCAAAATACATGTATTACTCAAAGACCTTTAGTTAATGTAGGAGATAAAATTAACAAAAACCAAGTAATTGCTGATGGTCCAGCTACAGATTTGGGAGAGCTCGCTTTAGGTAGAAATGTTTTGGCTGCATTTATGCCATGGAATGGATATAATTTTGAGGACTCAATTCTTATATCTGAAAAAGTGGTTCAAGATGATGTTTTTACTTCTATACATGTAGAAGAATTTGAAGTTATGTCTAGGGATACTAAGCTTGGTCCCGAAGAAATTACAAGAGATATTCCTAATGCTAGTGAGGAAATGTTAATTAATCTTGATGAAACAGGTATTGTTTATATTGGAGCAGAAGTATCTTCAGGAGATATTCTTGTTGGAAAAGTTACTCCTAAAGGTGAGACACCAATGACACCAGAGGAAAAATTATTAAGAGCTATTTTTGGAGAAAAAGCTGCTGATGTTAAAGATACAAGTTTAAGAGTTCCGCCAGGAGTTAAAGGTACTGTTGTTGAAATAAGAGTATTTTCTAGAAGAGGAATTGAAAAAGATGAGAGAGCTATCAGTATCGAAAATAATCAAATTGAGATTATAGCTAGAGATAGAGATGATGAATTAACAATTCTTGAAAAGAGTTTTGCCAATCATTTACGAGATTTAGTTATTGGTAAAACGTTTATTTCAGGTGTCGATACTCTTAAGAAAAATACATCCATAAAATATGAAAATATAGAAAATCTCTCTTTAAAGGAACTTCTTAAAATAAATATTTCTGAAGAAAAAACAAATAATCAAATTGAAGCGTTAGTCAAAAATTATGAAAATCAATTAGGTAATATTAATCAAAAATTTGAAAATAAAATTGATAAAATTCAAAGTGGCGATGAGTTATTACCAGGTGTTTTAAAGTTAATTAAGGTTTTTATTGCTGTAAAAAGAAAATTACAACCTGGAGATAAAATGGCAGGTAGGCATGGAAACAAGGGTGTGATCTCAAAAATATGCCCTGTTGAAGATATGCCTTATCTTGAAGATGGTACACCTGTTGATATAGTACTAAACCCACTTGGAGTTCCCAGTAGAATGAATATAGGTCAAATTTTAGAAACACATTTAGGTTGGGCTTCAGCTTCTTTAGGTAGACAAGTTAATGATATGATAAATAAAATGCAAAAAGAAGGTCAGACAAAAGATTTAAAAAATAAATTGCTTGATATTTATGATTTTCCCAAACACACTAATATCATTGATAAAATGAATGATGATGAATTAATGGAACTTTCAAGTAATTTAAAAGAAGGTATACCTTTTGCTACACCAGTTTTTGATGGTGCTAAAGAAAAAGATATATCTAGCTTACTTGAGAAATCAGGAGTTTCAATTACAGGACAAGAAACACTTTATGATGGAATTACAGGTCAAAAATTTGAAAGACCAGTTACAGTTGGTTATATGTATATGTTAAAACTTCATCATCTTGTTGATGAAAAAATTCATGCAAGATCGATTGGACCATATAGTCTTGTAACTCAGCAACCATTAGGTGGTAAAGCACAATTTGGTGGTCAAAGATTTGGTGAAATGGAAGTATGGGCTCTTGAGGCATACGGAGCAGCCTATACTCTTCAAGAAATTCTTACTATTAAATCAGATGATGTTGCAGGAAGAACCAAAGTTTATGAATCGATTGTTAAAGGAGACAATAACTTTGAGTCAGGTACTCCAGAGTCATTTAATGTAATGGTTAAAGAATTAAGATCTCTTGGTTTGAATCTTGAGTTTAAAGAAAATTTAAAAGAAAATAATTTAATAAACTTAATAGGTAGTAATGAATAAAGAACTAACAAATATATTTAATCAAAGTTTAGGTGTTCAAAACTTTAATAGTCTAAAAATATCAATAGCTAGTCCTGAAGATATAAGATCTTGGTCTTTTGGTGAAATTAAAAAACCTGAGACTATAAATTACAGAACATTTAAACCTGAAAAAGATGGATTATTTTGTTCGAGAATTTTTGGCCCTGTAAAAGATTATGAGTGTCTTTGTGGTAAATACAAAAGGATGAAATTTAGGGGAATTATTTGTGAAAAGTGCGGTGTAGAAGTAACTCTATCAAAAGTAAGAAGAGATAGAATGGGGCATATTGAGTTAGCTGCTCCAGTATCTCATATTTGGTTTATGAAATCCTTACCAAGCAGAATTGCTACTCTCCTTGATATGACTATTAAAAATTTAGAAAAAGTTTTATACTTTGAACAGTTTATTGTTGTAGAACCAGGTTTAACTGACTTAACAAAAGGTGAAATAATTTCTGAAGAGCAATTTATTGAGTATCAAGATGAATACGGTGAAGACTCATTTAGTGCTGCAATTGGTGCTGAAGCAATAGAACAAATGCTTCTAAGTATTGATTTAGAAAATGATTATAAACAATTAAAAATTGACCTTCAAGAAACAAAGTCTGAACTAAAAAAAACTAAAATTACTAAACGATTAAAATTAATTGAGTCCTTTATTGTGTCTAAAAATAAACCTGAATGGATGATACTCAGAGTTTTGCCTGTGATACCTCCAGAGCTAAGACCTTTAGTGCCATTAGATGGAGGAAGGTTTGCCACTAGTGATTTAAATGATTTGTACAGAAGAGTTATAAATAGAAACAATAGATTAAAAAGGCTAATAGATCTTAGAGCGCCTGATATTATTATAAGAAATGAAAAAAGAATGCTTCAAGAGTCTGTTGATGCCCTTTTTGATAATGGTAGAAGAGGAAGAGTTATTACATCTACTAATAAAAGACCTCTTAAATCTTTATCAGATATGCTCAAAGGTAAACAAGGTAGGTTTAGACAAAATTTACTTGGTAAACGAGTAGATTATTCCGGCAGATCAGTGATTGTTGTTGGACCAAATCTCAAACTACATCAATGTGGAATTCCTAAAAAAATGGCTTTAGAGCTTTTTAAACCTTTTATCTTTCACAAACTTGACATTTATGGTTGGGCAAACACAATAAAAGCAGCAAAAAAACTTGTTGAAAAAGAAGATCCTAGGGTATGGGATATACTCGAAGAGGTTATTAGAGAGCACCCCATCCTCTTAAATAGAGCACCAACTCTTCATAGATTAGGAATACAGGCTTTTGAACCAATTCTAATTGAAGGAAAATCGATACAACTTCATCCATTAGTTTGTACAGCTTTTAATGCAGATTTTGATGGTGATCAAATGGCAGTTCATGTCCCTCTAAGTTTAGAGTCCCAATTAGAAGCAAGAGTATTAATGATGAGCACAAATAACATTTTGTCTCCATCTAGTGGAAAGCCGATAATAGTTCCTTCTCAAGACATAGTTTTAGGAATTTATTATTTGTCTATACTTAGAGATAACCAAGAGGGAGAGGGTAGATACTTTTTAGATCTTAATGAGATTTTAAAAGCATTAGAAAATAAAGATGTAACTCTTCATTCAAAAATATTTGCCAGAGTAAAAAATAATGATGGTCAATATAATAAAATTGAAACATCACCGGGTAGAATGATACTTGGAAATATCCTTCCTAAAAATGAACATATTAGTTATGATATGATTAATAAGATTTTAACTAAAAAAGAAGTTAGTAATATTATTGATACAGTTTATAGGTTTTGTGGACAAAAAGAGACAGTATTGTTTGCTGATCACATTATGCAAGTTGGATTTAAATATGCAGCTATAGCAGGAATCTCTTTTGGAAAAGACGATCTAATTATTCCAAATGAAAAACAAAAATTATTAGACTCTACTCAACTTAAAGTAAAAGAATATGAAAGTCAGTATCAAGACGGATTAATTACCCAAGGTGAAAAATACAATAAAGTTGTCGATGCTTGGTCAGAATGTACAAACAAAGTTGCTGATAAGATGCTTGAAGTAATATCAAACCCTTCTGATGATCAATTGATTAATTCAGTTTATATGATGGCTCATTCAGGAGCTAGAGGTTCTGCTGCACAATTAAAACAGTTATCAGGCATGAGAGGTTTAATGGCAAAGCCATCTGGTGAAATTATTGAAAATCCAATTAAATCAAATTTTAAAGAAGGTTTATCTGTGCTAGAATACTTTACATCAACTCATGGAGCTAGAAAAGGTCTTGCAGATACAGCCTTAAAGACTGCAAGTAGTGGTTATTTAACTAGAAGATTAGTTGATGTTGCTCAAGATGCCGTTATAAGAGAAGATGATTGTAAGACTAAAAACGGAGTTTTAGTTGAAGAAATAATAGAATCTGGAAATATTACATCCCCTCTTTCAGAGAGAGTGCTTGGACGAACTCCTGTTAATAATATATCCGATGAAGATAATAATATTATTGTTGAAGCTGGTGAAATTATATCAGAACAACATTTAGAGGCAATTTCTAAGCTAGGTATTAGATCACTTAAGATAAGGTCAGTATTAACCTGTGAAACTGAAGACGGTATTTGTGCAAAATGTTATGGCAGAGATTTAGCACGTGGAACAGCTGTAAATATTGGTGAAGCAGTTGGAATTATTGCTGCTCAGTCAATTGGTGAACCGGGTACGCAATTAACTATGAGAACTTTTCATATTGGAGGTGCTGCTAGCTCTTCTGTTGAACAATCTAATTCTATCTCTCCAATTGATGGTGAAATTAAACTAGAGAACATTAAGATTATTGAAGACAAATTTAAAAATAAAATTGTTTTAAGCCGAAATGGAAAAATAAAAATTATCGAAGGTAGTGAAGAAAAATTTTCTTCAAATATTCCTTTTGGTGCAAAATTACTTATAAGTGATACTGAAAAAGTTAAAATTAACCAAACACTAGCTGAATGGGACCCATATACTTTACCAATTATTGCTGAGAAGAATGGTTATGCAAAATATATCGATCTTAAGCAAGGAAACTCATTCAGAGAGACTGTTGATGATACCACTGGCATATCTAGTAAAATTGTAATTGACTGGAGTCAAAATTTAAAAAGTAAAAATTTTAAACCAGCAATTAATATCGTTGACTCTGTTAATGATAAAGAAGATAATTTTTTAAATTACCCTATGTCAATTGACACAATAATTAGTGTAGAGGATGGGCAAGAGGTATTTGCCGGTCAAGTGCTTGCAAGAATTCCAAAAGAGTCATCGAAGACTAAAGATATAACTGGAGGACTTCCAAGAGTTGCAGAATTGTTTGAAGCTAGAAAACCAAAAGATCCAGCTATTATGAGTGATATTGATGGTAAAATATCTTTTGGAAAAGATTACAAGAATAAAAGAAGGGTAGTTATCACAAGTATGAATGATGAGGAGTCTATCGAATTACTCATTCCTAGATCAAAGTATCTTAATGTTCAAGAGGGGGACTTTGTTAAAAAAGGAGATATACTTGTTGAAGGAACACCTGTGCCTCATGACATATTAAGAATTTTAGGTGTTGAGGAATTAGCGAGATATCTTGTTAGGGAAGTTCAGTCTGTATATAAATTACAAGGAGTTTACATTAATGATAAGCACATTGAAACAATTGCAAGGCAAATGCTTCAAAAAGTTCTTATTAAAGATCCTGGAGACTCAAACTTAATTGCTGGTGAACAAATTCAAAGAAGAGATTTATTAAAATTAAATAAATTATTGAGTGATGAAAATAAAAAAATTATTAAATATGAACCTGTATTATTAGGTATTACAAAAGCAAGTTTGCAGACAAACTCTTTTATTTCAGCAGCATCATTTCAAGAAACAACTAAGGTATTAACTGATGCAGCAACTTTGGGAAAAGTAGATACACTAAATGGTCTAAAAGAGAATGTTATAGTTGGAAGACTTATTCCAGCAGGTACTGGTAGAATGACTACTGAGTATGAAAAAATTGCATACGACAGAGATCGAGAAATTAGTGATCAAAATCAGTCAAAAAACTTAGAAAATTCTGAATAATTGACCATATTCTCTTGACTTTATTCTTCTCAGTTTATAAAGACCCCTACGATTTGTTAAAGGTCGTGGATTAAATTCCAAACGCTTAACTAAGGGAGTAAGATGCCAACTATCAATCAACTAGTTCGTAAAGGTAGGACTACTGTTAAAAAAAGAAATAAAGTGCCTGCTCTAGACCAAAGCCCACAAAAAAGAGGTGTTTGCACAAGAGTTTATACAACTACTCCAAAAAAACCAAATTCAGCATTGAGAAAAGTTGCCAGAGTAAAACTTACTAACGGACAAGAAGTTTCAGCTTATATACCTGGGGAAGGTCATAATCTTCAAGAACACTCAGTTGTTCTTATAAGGGGAGGAAGGGTAAAAGATTTGCCTGGGGTTAGATACCATATACTTAGAGGTACTCTTGATACTCAAGGCGTTAGTACAAGAAAACAACGAAGATCACTTTACGGTGCTAAACGACCTAAATAATCATGTCTAGAAGAAGAGCTGCAGAAAAAAGAACAATACTACCTGATCATAAATATAAAGATTTAATATTAGCAAAGTTCATGAATAGAATTATGGAAGATGGAAAAAAATCTGTCTCTGAAAGAATAGTTTATGGAGCCTTTGATATAGTTTCAAAAAAAACAGATAAAAGTCCAATAGATTTTTTTCATGAAGCACTTAATAATGTAAAACCCTCATTAGAAGTAAGATCAAGAAGAGTTGGTGGTGCTACTTATCAAGTACCTATGGAAGTAAGACCTAAAAGAGCTCAAACATTAGCTATGAAGTGGATAGTTGACTCCGCAATTAAGAGAAATGAAAAAACTATGAGAGAAAGAGTGGCTAATGAAATTTTAGATGCATTTAATAATAAAGGTAACGCCGTTAAAAAAAGAGAAGAGACTCATAAAATGGCAGAAGCAAATAGAGCATTCTCTCACTTTAGGTGGTAATCATGTCGAGATCACATCCATTATCAAAATATAGAAATATAGGCATAATGGCTCATATTGATGCTGGCAAAACTACAACAACTGAAAGAATTTTATATTACACCGGTAAATCTCATAAGATTGGTGAAGTTCATGATGGTGCTGCAACAATGGATTGGATGGAACAAGAACAGGAAAGAGGCATAACAATCACTTCAGCAGCAACAACTTGTTTTTGGAACGATCATAGAATAAATATTATTGATACTCCGGGTCATGTTGATTTTACTATTGAAGTAGAAAGATCTTTAAAGGTTTTAGACGGTGCTGTTGCTGTTTTTGATGGAGTAGCAGGTGTAGAACCACAATCTGAAACCGTATGGAGACAGGCTGATAAATACAATGTTCCCAGAATGTGCTTTATCAACAAATTAGATAGAACGGGTGCTAACTTTTTTATGTGTGTAGATATGATAAGTGAAAGATTGGGTTCCTACCCGCTTGTAACTCAATTACCCATAGGTTTGGAAAGTAGCTTAAAAGGAGTAGTTGATTTAGTATCTAATAATGCAATTATATGGCAAGATGAAAGTCTTGGAGCAAAATTTGACATTGTAGATATTCCCGATGATTTAAAAGATCAAGCCAGTGAATACAGAGTAAAGCTTATAGAAAAAGCAGTTGAAGAAGATGATGAGATAATGGAAAGTTATCTTGATGGCAAGGAACCCTCAACAGAAGAACTTAAGAAATGTATTAGAAAAGGTACTATTAAAGGATCATTTGTTCCAGTTTTAACCGGTTCTGCATTTAAAAACAAAGGGGTACAACCTTTACTTGATGCTGTTATAGATTACATGCCATCACCAATTGATGTAGAAAGTGTAAAAGGCTCTGAGGTTAATGATGACTCAAAAGAATTAACTAGAAAATGTGATGACAACGAACCGTTTAGCGCTTTAGCATTTAAAATTATGACAGACCCATTTGTTGGAAGTCTTACATTTACAAGAATATATTCTGGTACTATCAATGCAAAAGACTCCGTATTAAACTCAAATTCAGGTAAAAAAGAAAATATTGGGAGAATGCTTCTAATGCATGCAAACAATAGAGAAGAAATTAAAGTAGCTCATGCGGGAGATATTGTAGCTTTGGTAGGATTAAAAGATGTGACTACTGGAGAAACACTATGTGATAATAATAAACCTATTATTTTAGAAAGAATGGATTTTCCTGATCCTGTAATCGAAGTAGCAGTAGAACCTAAAACAAAGGCTGATCATGAAAAAATGGGCCAAGCACTTGGTAGATTAGCCCAAGAAGATCCTAGTTTTAGAGTTACAACTGATCACGAAAGTGGTCAAACAATAATTAAGGGTATGGGAGAGTTACATTTAGAAATATTAGTTGATAGAATGAAAAGAGAATTTAAAGTTGAAGCTAATGTAGGTGCACCGCAGGTAGCTTACCGAGAAACAATATCAAATGTCTTTGATGTTGATTATACTCATAAGAAACAATCTGGAGGAGCAGGACAATTTGCAAGGGTTAAAATTAAATTTGAGCCAGGAGAACCAGGAAGTGGTTATGAATTTATAAATCAAATCAAAGGTGGAAATATACCAACTGAACATATACCAGGTGTAGAAAAGGGATTAATAGCACAACAGCAAACAGGTGTAATTGCAGGTTTTCCTTGCATTGATTTTAAGGCAGTTTTATATGATGGCGCTTATCATGATGTTGATTCCAGCGTTTTAGCTTTTGAGATAGCGGCCAGAGCCGCTTTTAGGGAAGGAATAGCTAAGGCGAGTCCAGTATTATTGGAGCCAATGATGAAAGTTGAAGTTGTAACACCTGAGGAATACATGGGTGACGTAATAGGCGATCTTAATAGTAGAAGAGGTCAAGTTCAAGAGATGTCTACTAGAGGTAATGCTAATGTTGTAGACGCAATGGTACCACTAGCTAACATGTTTGGTTATGTTAATAATCTTAGATCTCTAACACAAGGAAGAGCAAATTATACAATGCAATTTGATCACTATGAACAGGTACCATCAAATGTTGCAGATGAAGTGAAAGCGAAGTTAGCATAATGGAAAATCAAAATATTAGAATTAGATTAAGAGCTTTTGATAACTCTTTACTTGATACCAGTACATTAGATATCATAAATACTGCCAAAAGAACTGGTGCTAAAGTTAAAGGACCAATACCACTACCAACTAGATTTGAAAAATTTACTGTTAATAAATCACCACATGTTGATAAGAAGAGTAGGGATCAGTTAGAGATTAGAACTCATAATCGATTACTTGATATAATTGATCCAACACCGCAAACTGTAGACGCACTTATGAAACTTGATCTATCAGCTGGAGTAGAAGTGGATATTAAAATTTAAATATGAATAGAACAGGTTTAATAGCAACAAAAATAGGAAATTCTTCTTATTTTTATAAGGATGGTTCAACTTCTAATGTTACCGTTCTTAAAATAGAAGATTGCATTGTATCTAATATTAAAACTCATGATAAAGATGGTTATAATGCAATTCAATTAGCAAGTATTGATACAAAAAAAGATATAAATAAAATTAATAAAGCACAAAGAAAAAATTTTACAAAGATAAATTCTAAACCAAAAAAAATTTTAAAAGAATTTAGAGTTGATGAAAATAATTTACTTGAAATTGGTACAATTCTTAATGTTGATCATTTTACAGTTGATCAATTTATAGATGCTAGCAGTATTTCTATAGGCAAGGGCTTTGCTGGTGTAATGAAAAGGCATAACTTTGCAGGCTTAAGAGCATCTCATGGAGTTTCAATCTCTCATAGATCACATGGCTCCACTGGTCAAAACCAAGATCCTGGAAGAGTTTTTAAGGGAAAAAAAATGGCTGGAAGAATGGGTTCTAAAAAAGTTACAAAACAAAATCTCAAAGTGGTTGAGGTTGATAATAAAAATAATCTTTTAATAGTAAAAGGATCAATTCCTGGAAAAAAGAATTCGATTATTTATCTAAAAGACTCGGTAAAGAAAAATAAATGAAAAAATCAGTTTTAAATCTTAAAAACAAACAAGTTGGCGAAGTGGATCTTGATATGAAAATATTTGGATTAAAAACTTTTCCTGATATTATTCATCAATACATAAGATATCAGAATGCAAAATCTCGATCAGGCTCTCATAAAACAAAATCTAGATCTGAAGTAAGTGGTAGAGCAAAAAAACCTTTCTCTCAAAAAGGAACAGGTAATGCAAGACAAGGAAGTAGTAAACCACCTAATTTTAGAGGAGGCGCAGTATCAATGGGCCCAGTTAACAGAGATCATTCTTTTAATCTTAATAAAAAAGAAAAAAAACTGGCTATAAAATCAGCATTATCTTCAAAACTTTCAGATGATAAATTGATTTTGATTGACTCTTTTAAATCTGAAAATTTTAAAACCAAAGATCTTAATAATAAATTAAAAAATTTTGATTATAAATCCGCATTATTTTTACATTCAGAAACTGGAATAGACAAAAATTTTAAGTTAGCATCATCAAATATACCAAGTGTTTCATTATTAAACAATAAAGGTATTAACGTAAAAGATTTAATTACATTTGATAAGATTTTCATTGAGCAAAATTGTTTAAAAGAAATTTCTGAGAGGCTTTCATGAAAAAAATAAAAAATAATATTTCCTCTGAAAGAGCTATGAGCATTTTAAAAAAACCTATTACAACTGAAAAATCTACTAATTTGCAACAATATAATCAATATACATTTATGGTTTCAAAAAATTCTACATCTAATGAAATTAAACAAGCTGTTGAAACTTTATTTAAAGTAAAAGTTACAAAAATAAACACTTCTATAAATCGTGGTAAGATGAAATCTTTTAAAGGCACCTATGGTTTTAGAAAAGATTTCAAAAAAGCAATTATTACTCTTAAAGAAGGAAATACAATTGATAGCTCTTTGGAGATTAAATAATGTTAAAAAAGTTTAAGCCAATTACACCGGGATTAAGAGGAACAGTTTTAGTTTCAAAAAAACATCTTTCAAGTGACAAACCAGTTAAATCACTTACTAAGCCATTAGTTTCTACTGGTGGAAGAAATAATCAAGGAAGGATAACTTCACGAAGAATGGGCGGTGGTGTTAAAAGAAAATATAGATTGATAGATTTTAAAAGGAATAAATTTGATGTTAATGCCGAAGTAATCAGAAACGAATATGATCCAAATAGATCTGCTTTTATATCATTATTAAAATATGAGGATGGAGAATTAAGATATATAATTTGCCCAAAAAACGTAAATGTAGGTGATAAGTTAAAATCTGGTGATAATGTTGAAATCAAGAATGGTAATTGTATGCCTATTAAAAATATCCCAGTAGGTACAAATGTTCATAATATAGAATTAAAACCCGGAGCTGGAGCTCAGCTAATTAGATCAGCAGGATCGTCAGCACAGATAGTTTCAAAAGAATCACCATATGTTCAAGTTAAATTAGTATCAGGTGAGATAAGACACATAAATAAGAATTCAAAAGCTACTATAGGTGAAGTATCTAATGCTGATCAAAAGAATATAAAGTTGGGAAAAGCTGGGAGAAAGAGATACTTAGGCTTTAGGCCTAAAGTTCGAGGTGTTGTAATGAATCCAGTAGATCATCCACACGGAGGTGGTGAAGGAAGAACGTCTGGTGGTAGAAATCCAGTTACTCCTTGGGGTGTTTCTACAAAGGGAAAGAAAACAAGAAATAATAAAAAAACTAATGTTTTTATAATTAAAAGGAGAAAAAAATAGTGACTAGATCAATTTGGAAAGGACCATTTGTTGATATGCAATTAATCAAAAAAGCTGAAAAACTCGCACAATCTGGTAGAAAAGAAGTTATAAAGACTTGGTCAAGAAGGTCTACTATCCTTCCTCAATTTGTTGGTCTAACATTTGGTGTTTATAATGGGCAAAAATTCGTACCAGTAACTGTAAGTGAGCAAATGGTTGGTCACAAACTTGGTGAGTTTTCACCAACAAGATCATTCAAAGGTCATACTGCTGCAGATAAGAAGGCTGAAAAGAAATGAGTCAAAATAATACTACAGCTTTGGCAAAAGATAATATGATACGAGTTAGTCCTCTAAAACTATCTTTCATTGCTAAAAGTATAGTAAATAAGAAGGTTAATACAGCTATTAATCAACTTAAATTCTCTGAAAAGAGAATATCTAAAAATGTTTTAAAAGTTCTAAATGCTGCAATAGCAAATGCCGAAAATAATAAGCAACTTGATATTGATAATCTTTTTATTAAAGAAGCCTTTGTTGGAAAAAGTATAAGGATGAAAAGATGGAGACCTAGAGCAAAAGGAAGAGCAGGATCTATAATCAAACCTTTCAGCAAAATTACAATTGTGGTGGAAGAACGATCAGAGAAAAAAAAGGTAACAAAATAATGGGACAAAAAGTTAATCCGCATGGCATTAGATTAGGAATTAATAAAACTTGGTCTTCAAGATGGTTTTCTAAATCAGAATATACAAAACTGCTTCATCAAGATATTAAAATCAAAAACTATGTTGAAAGTAAACTTAAGAATGCGAGTATTTCTAAAATTAATATTGAAAGAGCCGCAAAAAAATTAAGATTATCAATTTTTAGTTCTAGACCAGGAATCATTATTGGAAAAAAAGGTGCTGATATTGAAACGTTAAAAAACACTCTTGCAAAGATGTCTAATCTAGAAGTTTTCTTAGATATAAAAGAAGTAAGGAAGCCTGAAGTTGAGGCAAAACTTGTAGCAGAAAACATAGCAAATCAGCTTGAAAAAAGAATTTCTTTTAGAAGAGCCATGAAAAAAGCAGTTCAATCGGCAATGAGATTAGGTGCTAAAGGAGTTAAGGTGGTATGTAGTGGAAGATTGGGCGGCGCTGAAATAGCTAGAACTGAAAAATATCATGAAGGTAGTGTCCCTCTTCACACGTTAAGAGGCGATATTGATTATGCAACTGCTGAAGCTGATACAACTTATGGAATATGTGGAATAAAAGTTTGGATAAACAAAGGTGAAATTTTAACCAAAGATCCTTATGCTAGTGAAAAAAAACAAATTGATCAAGGGAGTGTTAGATAATGAATATGCTTTCGCCAAAAAAAACAAAGTTTAGAAAACAATTCAAGGGTCGTATCCATGGAAATTCAAAAGGTAACTATGCATTGAATTATGGGAGTTACGGCTTAAAAGCAATGCAACCAGACAGAGTTACATCGAGACAAATCGAAGCTGCAAGAAAAGCTATCACAAGATATTTAAAGAGAGCAGGCCGTATGTGGATTAGAATTTTTCCTGATGTACCCGTTTCAAAGAAACCTGCAGAGGTAAGAATGGGAAAAGGAAAAGGTTCAATTGAATTTTGGGCATGTAGAGTAAAACCCGGCAGAATAATGTTTGAAGTTGATGGTGTAGATATAAAAGACGCTAGAAAAGCTATGACCTTAGCTGCAGCAAAACTTCCTATTAAATGTAAGTTTGTAGAAAGAAATATATGATAAAAAAAATTGAAAAAACTAAAGATTTAAAAAAAATTAAAGAAGAAATTTTAAATTTAAAAAAATCTTTAATTAACTTTCATTTTCAAAAATCATCAGGGCAACTTGAAAAAACATCAAACATAAAAAAAACAAGAAAAAATATAGCACAATTAAAAACACAATATGGAGAATTAATTAAAAATGCAGGAGATAAGAATGTCTAAAAGATTATTATCAGGTATAGTTATTAGTTCTTCTTCAGATAAGACAGTAGTTGTAAAGGTAACAAGAAGAGTAAAGCACAAATTATACAGAAAAATAATTAGTAGATCAAAAAAATATCACGCACATGATGAAATGAATGAGTTCAAGGTTGGAGATTTAGTTTCTATTGTGGAGTCAAAGCCAATATCAAAGCAAAAAAGCTGGATTGTTTTATCAAATAGTGGAGATAAAAAATGATACAAATGCAATCAAAACTTTTTGTTGCTGATAATTCTGGAGCAAGAAAAATACAGTGTATTAAAGTACTAGGGGGATCAAAAAGAAGATCAGCCTCTATTGGAGATGTGATTGTAGTTTCAATTAAAGATGCTATTCCAAGATCTAAAGTAAAAAAAGGAGATGTATACAAAGCTGTAATAGTTAGAACATCTAAAGATTTTCTAAGATCAGATGGAAGTTCAATTAGATTTGATAAAAATGCTGCTGTTTTATTAGACAAACAAGAAGAGCCAATAGCAACAAGAATATTTGGACCAGTAACACGTGAATTAAGAAGTAAAAAATTTATGAAAATAATTAGTCTTGCACCTGAGGTATTATAATGAATAAAAAATTTAAATTAAAAAAAGGTGATGATGTTATTGTACTTTCTGGAAAGGATAAAGGCAAAAAAGGTAAGATAGTGAAAATGTTACCTAAATTAGATAAAGCAATAGTATCTGATATTAATAAAGTTAAAAAAAATCAAAAACCTGACAACAATCAACCTGGCGGTATAATTGAAAAAGATATGCCAATTCATATTTCTAATTTATCTTTCTTTGATACTTCTGCTGATAAACCAGTAAGAATTGGTTTTAAAATTTCAAAAGATAAAAAAATAAGAATTAACAAGGCGTCTGGTAAGGAAATTTAATATGAGCAGATTATTAGATCTTTATAAAAAAAATATTAAGACAGATTTAATGACTAAATTAGATCTTAAAAATATCCATGAAGTTCCAAAAATAGGAAAAATAGTATTAAACATGGGAATTGGAGAAGGAAAAGAAGATTCTAAACTAATTGATAAAGCTGTTGAGGATCTTACTCTTATATCAGGTCAAAAAGCAGTTAAAACAAAAGCAAAGAAGGCAATTTCAGGTTTTAAAATCCGTGCTGATATGCCTTTAGGTGCTATGGTTACACTTAGAAATAAAATTATGTATGAATTTCTGGATAGATTAGTAAATATTGCAATTCCAAGAATTAGAGATTTTAGAGGATTAAATCCAAATAGCTTTGATGGAAATGGTAACTATTCAATGGGTATTAAAGAGCATGTTATTTTTCCGGAAATTAATTTTGATAAAATTGATAAAGTAAGAGGTTTAGATATAACTATTTGTACTACAGCAAAAAATGATAAAGGTGCACTTGAACTTTTAAAAAGTTTCAATATGCCTTTTATAGATAATAGAGTTAATTAGGAGTAAAATGGCTAAAGCAAGTTCAGTTCAAAAAAATAATTCAAGATTTAAATTAATCAATAAATTAAGCTCAAGAAGAAAAATTTTAAAATCTAAAATTAAAGATAAGAAATTAAGCTTGGAAGAAAGAATCAAATATCAGAACAAATTAAATGAACTTCCACGAAATAGCTCATCAATTAGACATCGAAACAGATGTGAGTTAACAGGAAGATCAAGAGGTGTTTATAGAAAATTTGGTTTATCTAGAATTAAAATTAGAGAGTTATCAATGACTGGTGATTTACCAGGAGTTGTTAAATCGAGTTGGTAGGGAGATTGTATAATGGCTTTTAATGATGCACTATCTGATATGTTAGCAAGAATTAAAAATGCTCACAGAGCAAAAAAAACATTTACATCATGTTATAAATCTAAGTTAAACATCAATGTGCTTTCTGTTCTAAAAGAGGAAGGATACATAAGAGATTTTAAAGATATTGAAGAGAGAAAAGGTATAAGCTCAATTAAAATAGATTTAAAATACTATAATGGAACTCCAGTTATAAAAAGAATCAAAAGAATATCCAAACCAGGAATTAGGGTTTATTCAAAAATAAGTGAATTAGAAAAACCTTATGGTGGATTAGGTATTTCAATATTATCAACACCTAAAGGCGTTATGTCAGATCAGCAAGCAAGAAAAAATAATGTTGGTGGTGAAGTTCTCTGTGAGGTTTTTTAATGTCGAGAATAGCTAAAAATTCTATAAAAATTGATAAAGATATCCAATGCAATTTTGAGAATGGTATTTTTTCAGCAAAAGGAAAATTGGGTGAAATGAGTATTAACATAAAGCCTAGTTTTTCTATAAACATATCAGATGAAGATATTAGAGTTATTCCAAAAGACGAAAATACAAAAAAAGATCCTATTTGGGGAACAACAAGAGCTTTAGTCGCAAATATTATTTATGGTGTTTCAAATGGTTTTTCGAAAACTTTAGAACTAAATGGAACAGGTTATAGAGCCAGTGTATCTGGTTCCGTCCTAAAATTACAACTCGGATATAGTCATGATATAAATTTTAATATTCCTAAGGAAGTTAAAATTGAATGTCCCAAACAAAATATTATAAAACTCTCAAGTTTTAACAAAGAAAAATTAGGCGCTGCTGCAGCCAAAATAAGATCTTTCAGAAAACCTGAACCTTTTAAAGGAAAAGGCATTAAGTATAGTAATGAATATATATTTAGAAAAGAAGGAAAGAAAAAATAGTAATTATGAAAACTAGAGCCGAAAAAATTAGGTATAAATTAAAAAAAATTTCTGATAGAAATAGATTAACAGTTTTTAAATCAAACTCTCATATTTACGTGCAATTAATTGATGATAAGAAAGGCACGACTCTCGCTAGTGCTGCATCTGTTCAGCCTGCAATTAAAAATAAAAACTTAAAGAAAAAAGAACTTGCTGAATTGATTGGAAAAGAAATTGCAAAAAAAATAATTGCTCAAGGTATAAAAAATGTTTCTTTTGACAGAGGAAAATACAAATATCATGGATTAATAAAAATTCTTGCAGAAGCTGCAAGAAATGAGGGACTTAATTTTTAGAGGTAAATTATGATTGATAATGATAAATCTGAATATAGTGAACACTTAGTTACAATTAATAGAGTTGCTAAGGTTGTAAAAGGTGGAAGAAGGTTTGGTTTTGCAGCAATCATGATTGTGGGCGATAGCAAAGGTAGAGTTGGCATAGGAACTGGTAAAGCAAAAGAAGTTCCTGAAGCAGTTAGAAAAGCAACAGAAAATGCAAAAAATAAAATGATTAGAGTGCATTTGAAAGAAAATAGAACAATTCACCATGATATAGTTGGAAGATTTGGTGCTGGGAAAGTTATACTTAGATCAGCAGCGCCTGGAACTGGAATAATTGCTGGAGGTCCAATGAGAGCTCTTTTCGAATCTTTAGGTGTAAAGGATGTTGTTGCAAAATCGACTGGAACTTCTAATCCACATAATATGTTAAAAGCAACTTTTAATGCTTTTAAGATGTCAGAGTCTCCAAAATCTATAGCATCTAAAAGATCAAAAAAAATTAATGAAATAACAAAACAATAAAAAGATTTTAAATATGAAAATAAATCAATTAAAACCATCTAAAACATCTTTCAAGAAAAGAAAAAGAGTTGGTAGAGGATCTGGCTCTGGTTTAGGTAAAACTTCAGGAAGAGGTGTTAAAGGTCAAAAATCAAGATCAGGTGTATCTATTAATGGTTTTGAAGGTGGTCAAATGCCACTGTATAGAAGATTGCCCAAAAGAGGCTTTAAAAATATCTTTAAATTAAAGGTTCAATCAATTAGTTTTGATAAGCTGAATTTAGTTATAAACAAATATAATCTTAATTCAGATCAGGTTACTGAAAAAGAACTTTTTGAAAAGAAAATTTTTAATAAATCAAAAGGAAAATTAAAACTTTTAAATGTAGGAAAAATAGATAAGCCAATAAATATCGAAATTTCTTTTGCTTCAAAAAAAGCTATTGAAATTATTGAAAAACTAGGTGGAAAGGTTAGTTTAACTAATAAATAATATGGCTACTGCAGCAGATAGATTAGCAAATAACTTGAACTTTGGTGCACTTGGAAAAGCTACAGAATTAAGACAAAGATTGTTTTTCACTTTAGGAGCTTTAATTGTATTTAGGTTAGGAACATTTTTACCGATACCTGGTATAAATCCTATTGCTCTTCAACAATTTTTTGAACAGCAGTCTTCAGGAATATTGGGAATATTCGATACATTTTCAGGAGGGGCTCTTGGACGAATGGGAATATTTGCACTTGGAGTTATGCCTTACATCTCAGCTTCAATAATAATGACACTTATGCAATCAGCTGTACCATATTTAAAATCATTAAAAGAACAAGGAACTAAAGGTAGAAGGCAAATTTTACAATATTCAAGATATCTAACTGTTTTGATTGCAGCTCTTCAAGGATATGGTGTTTCAATTGGATTAGAGTCAATGCAGACTGTCTATGGAAACATAGTATTTGAACCTGGAATTTTTTTTAGATTAACCACTGTAATTACTTTGGTGGGAGGAACAATTTTTTTAATGTGGCTTGGAGAACAAATAAGCTCCAGAGGTGTAGGTAATGGTATTTCTCTCATTATAACTGCAGGTATTATTGCAAATCTTCCTAGTGCTTTTGTAAGCACACTTCAATTAGGAAGAACTGGTGAACTTAGTGTTGCTTTCATACTTGGTATTTTAATATTAATACTTTTATTAATTATTTTTATTGTTTTTGTTGAAAAAGGTCAAAGAAGACTCCCAGTTCAATATCCTAAGAGACAGGTTGGAAATAAGATATATGGGGGACAAAGTTCTCATTTACCTCTAAAAATAAATACAGCAGGTGTAATTCCAGTTATATTTGCTTCATCAATTCTTTTATTGCCAAATACAATGTCAGGCTTCGGTGCTGGGTCATCGAGTGAAATATTTATTTTAATATCAAGTTATCTAGGTAGAGGACAACCTCTTTACTTGTTATTTTATGCTGCCATGATTATATTTTTTGCATTTTTTTATACAGGTATAGTTTTTAACCCTGATGAGCAGGCTGAAAATTTAAGAAAGTATGGAGGATTTATTCCAGGAATACGTCCAGGAGAGAATACTGCAAACTATATAGAGTTTGTATTAACAAGAATTACTACGATTGGAACAATATACCTTGCTTTTGTTGCACTGCTTCCAGAATTTTTATTATCAAGAACATCAATCCCATTTTATTTGGGTGGAACTGCATTACTAATCGTAGTTGTAGTAATGATTGATTTTATTACTCAAGTACAATCGCACTTATTTCAACACCAATATGAAAATCTTCTTAAAAAAACTAAATTAAAAGGCAGAAGATAAATTGAATAATATAATATTTTTTGGCCCACCTGGTGCTGGAAAAGGAACTCAGGCAAAAATAATTTCAAATCATCTTAATGTTCCACATTTATCTACGGGAGATATATTAAGAACTAGAATTTTGCAAGAAGACGATCTTTCTAAAAAGTTGAAAGAAATTATGTCAAGTGGTGGGTTAGTTTCTGATGAAATTCTAAATAAAATTGTTAATGAAAAATTAAATGATTGCAATGATGGTTTTATTTTAGATGGTTATCCAAGAACTTTAGATCAATCAAATTTTTTAAATAACTATCTTGAGCAATCCCGCAGTAGTTTAGATTTTATATTTAATATCGATATTAGCTTTGATGTATTAAAAGATAGAATACTTAAAAGATCACAAGAAGAAGATAGAGATGATGATAATATAGATGCATTAGAAACAAGATACTCTAAATATACGGAAGAAACCAAGCCGGTATCAGAAGAATACAAACACAATAATTCTTCAATCTTTTATGAAATTAATGGGCGTAATCAAATTCAAGAAATAACTTCAGAAATCATCAAAATACTAGAAAAATAATGAATTTCAGCCAATATATCCAATATCTCTACTTGACTAAGGCCTCTTATATCATGTATTCACCCTCATTTATTTTCGAAAATCATTGAATATGGCTAGAATATCAGGAGTTAACATACCTACAAATAAAAAGGTTCACATAGCATTGACTTATATATTTGGTATTGGAAAAAAAATGGCCTCAAATATATGTGAAGAAGCTTCTATAGATGTATCTAAAAGAGTCAGTGAATTGAATGATGATGAGTTAAATAAAATAAGGGACCTAATTGATAATAATCATTCTGTTGAAGGAGATCTTAGAAGAAAAATATCTATGGATATTAAAAGATTAAATGATCTAGGTTGTTATAGAGGTTTGAGACATAGAAAAAAATTACCAGTAAGAGGTCAAAGAACTCATACAAATGCAAGAACAAGAAAAGGTAAAGCTGTAGCAATAGCAGGAAAGAAAAAGGTAACCAAAGGTTAAAATGGCCGAAAAAAAGAAAAACAAAATTAAGAAAAAAGTTTCATCTGGTGTTGCTCATATAGTTTCATCTTTTAATAACACCATTATCACCATTTCTGATGATAAAGGAAATGCTCTTGCTTGGTCTTCAGCTGGTCATAAAGGCTTTAAGGGTTCAAGAAAGTCAACACCTTATGCCGCACAAATTGCTGCTGAAGATGTAGGAAACAAAGCGAAAGAATATGGAGTTAAATCACTAAAAGTTGAAGTCTCAGGTCCTGGATCGGGTCGAGAGTCAGCATTGAGATCTCTACAGTCTATAGGTTATGTAATAACATCTATTAAAGATGTAACACCAATTCCACATAACGGATGTAGACCTAGAAAAAGAAGAAGAGTTTAATTAAAGGAGTAATCAAGTGTTACAAAAAAACTGGAGCGAATTAATAAAACCAAGCAAAATGGAAGTAAACGTTGAGGAGAGCAATGGTAAAGTTGGAGTCCTAACAGCTGAACCACTTGAAAGAGGTTTCGGTTTAACTCTCGGAAATTCAATTAGAAGAATATTATTATCATCATTGCAAGGAGCAGCAATTACATCAATAAAAATTAAAGGTGTTGTTCATGAGTTTTCTACTATTCAAGGTGTAAAAGAAGATCTTACAGATATCTTGTTAAATCTCAAATCAGTTGCAGTAAAAGTGCATTCTCCTGGTCTTAAAAAAATGTATTTAAAATCTTCTGGTTCAGGGGAGTTAAGAGCAGGAAATTTTGAAACTGACTCTGAAACAGAAATTATGAACCCTGACCAGTTAATTATGACATTAGACTCAAATGCAGATGTTGAGATTGAAGCAAATGTTGAAACTGGAAAAGGATATGTTTCTGCTGAAGTAGCAGAAGATGAAAATAAAATAATTGGAGAAATTAAATTAGATGCAATGTTTAGTCCAGTTGTTAAGGCATCTTATAAAATAGAAAACAGTAGGGTTGGTCAAGTTACAGATTATGATAAACTTATATTTGAGGTTGAAACAAACGGAGTTATTTCACCAGATGATGCAATTGCATTAGCAGCCAGAATTTTACAAGATCAACTTCAACCATTCATTAATTTTGATGAACCAGAAACTATGCCAGACCAGTCTCAAGTAGAAAAACTCTCATTTAACTCTAATCTTTTAAAGAAAGTTGAAGAGCTTGAACTGTCTGTTAGATCAGCTAACTGTCTTAAAAATGATAATATTATTTATATTGGAGATCTAGTTCAAAAATCTGAGTCAGAAATGCTTAGAACACCAAATTTTGGAAGAAAATCTCTTAATGAAATTAAAGAAGTTTTGCAGCAAATGGAACTTAATTTAGGAATGTCTGTTCCAGATTGGCCACCTGAAAATATTGATGAGCTGGCAAAAAAATATGAGGACCCTTTTAATAAATAAATATGAAACATAATATAAAAAATAAAAAATTAAATAAAACAACTTCTCATAGAAAAGCCATGTTCATGAATTTATCTAATGCATTAATAAAACATGAACAAATTACAACTACTTTAGCTAAAGCTAAGGAATTAAAAAGATTTGTTGAAAAAATTATTACCCTTGGAAAAAAAGGTGACTTACAATCTAGAAGAAAAGCTATTTCAATTCTTCAGGATCAGGCTATGACAAAAAAAACATTTGATATATTAGCTGATAGATATAAAGATAGAAGTGGCGGGTATACAAGGGTTATTAAATTGGGAAACAGGTTTGGTGATAATTCACCAATGGCAGTTATAGAGTTTGTTGATAGAGATGAAGATGCAAAAGGTAAAGATAGTGGACCTGTCATCGAGAAGAAATCATCTGAAGAAATAGAAGAACAACCTCAAGTATAAATTCATTTGTATCAAATATTATTAGTTGCTTCAGGAGGTGCAATCGGAGCACTTTCTCGTTTTTTTCTAGGTAACTTATTTCAAGTTTTTTTTTCTAGTAGTTTTTATGGAACACTTTTAATAAATATTATAGGTTCTTTTTTTATAGGATACTTAATTTCATTAGGTGTTTTAAAAAATATTTCTGAGGATTTGATAAGGTATTTTTTAATAATTGGTTTTTTAGGTTCATTTACTACATTTTCTGCATTTTCTTATGAAGTTTTAGATTTATTATTATCAAAAAAAATTATCCTATCAGTTTTATATATTTTTACTTCTGTATTTTTCTGTATTATTTCAGCTTATATAGGAATGAATTTAAACAGGTTTTGATTAAAATTATTATAATTGATGATGATCTTCATTATAGATTAGATAAGTATTTAAAAATAAAATATAGTTTTTTAACTCAAAGTTTTATTGAAAAAAATATAAGAAAAAAAAATATTTTAATTAACAATAAAAAAACTCTAGCAAATTATATTATAAAGAAAAATGATAAATTGAAAATTTTAAATTTTCACCAAGATTTATACAAAAATAAAATTATATTTAAAAAAAATATTCAAATTCCATCTAATATTTTAAAAATTTTTAAAAAATCAATTATATTTGAAAATCAAGATTTTATTATTCTTAACAAATGGTCTTCAATCTCTACTCAAGGTGGTAGTAAAATTTTATTATCAATAGATGATATAATTAAAAAACTTTCACCTAATTATAAGCTAGTTCATAGATTAGATAAAGAAACTGCAGGTTTATTAATAATCTCTAAGAGCTTAAACTCAGCAAGAATATTTGGAAATTTGTTCAAATCTAAATTAGTGGATAAAACATACCTAGCACTTTGTGAAGGAAAGCCTAGATTGAAAGAGTCAATTGTGAAATTAAATATAAAAACGAAAGATAATAAATTAGATAAAACTGAAACTTATTATAAAGTTTTAAAGAATAATAAAAATATCTCATTAATCTTATTTAAACCAAAGACAGGTAAAACTCATCAATTAAGGATAGTCTCAAAAAATCTTGGATGTCCAATAATTGGAGATAAAAAATATAATCATCAAACCAGATATAAAAATGAAAATTTAAAATTAAACGCATATGATTTAAAATTTAAAATAAATAAGAATGAATATGAATTTAAATCAATATTACCTGATGATTTTAATTTATTCATAAAGAAAAATAAATTAAATAGTCAACTGAATTTAAAAAAATTAAATTTTAAATAAATTTTTCAAAAATATTTGACTAAATTTTTTATCAAATTCTTTGTAATTTATATCTACATTAAGTTCTTTTAATGATGTGTTTTTATAATTTTTTAATCCACATGCATTTATGTTATCATAATATTTCATATCTGGATTAATATTAAAACTTAATCCATGGTAGGTAATCCATTTGCTTACTCTTAATCCTATAGCGCCAATTTTCTTTTCTTTTTCAAATTTTATATTGTTTGATTTAGTTACCCAAATACCAACTCGGTCTTTAAATGATTTTGCTTCTACATTATAAACAGCAAGAAAACTTATTAATGATTCTTCAATTATACTAATAAATTTACGAATATCTTTTTTTCTTTTATTTAAATTAATTAAAAAATAAATAACTCTTTGTCCAGGTCCATGATATGTAGTCTTACCACCTCTGTTAGTTTTTATAATATTAGTGTTACTTAACTTTATGATTTCATCGTCTTTAGCACTAGTTCCTTGAGTATAAACGTGATTATGCTCCAAAAACCAAATTAATTCATCTTCATTATTAGTATGAATTTTATTTATCCTCGTCTTCATAAATTCAATTGCTGATTCGTAATTTATTAATTCTCTAGAATTTATAATTTCAATTTTGTTCATATTTTAACTTTATTTTGATTTGTTGATACTTAATATCCTATCTGATATTTAATTCTACTATATAAGCGGCTGTGGCGGAATTGGTATACGCGCAGCGTTGAGGTCGCTGTGGGATTTATCCTGTGGAAGTTCAAGTCTTCTCAGCCGCACCAAAAATAAATATGGACGAAGATATTAATATAAATAAAAAAAAATTTTCACCTGAAGAATCAGTTGAATTAATTACCAATTATCTTGAAAATTATCAAAACAACAAAATTTTTGTTTATCTTAAAGAGATGCACAATGCTGATATAGCTGATTTAATTCAAAATTTAGATCCAGTTTTAAGATTAAGTTTAATAAATATTATTAGTAATAAATTTGATCCCGAAATATTAACATATCTAAATGACAGTTTAAGAGAAGAAATAGTCGAAACTCTGGATATTAAACAGTTAGCAAGTAACGCAAAAGAATTAGATATTGATGATGCTGTAGATCTTGTTGAAGATTTAGAAAAGGAAGATCAAAATACATTTTTAGAAAATTTAGAAGCAGAAGAAAGAACATTAATTGAGGAGGGTTTAAATTATCCAGAAGATTCTGCTGGCAGACTTATGCAAAGACAATTTGTTGCTTTAGATCTGAATTGGAATGTGGGTCAGGCTATTGATTATTTAAGAAGTAATAAAAATAAACTTCCAGAAGATTTTTACGATATATTTTTAATTAATAATTCTAATAAAGTAATGGGAGTCGTTCCTCTTGGTAGGTTAATGGGTTCAAAAAGAGATGTAGATTTAGAAACAATAACAAATAAAGAAACAAGATTAATAGATGTTAATACTGATCAAGAAGAAGTAGCCTATTTATTCAGTAAATATGGATTAGTTAGTGCAGCTGTAATTGATAAAAATGAAAAAATAATTGGCTCTATAACAGTTGATGATGTTGTTGATGTAATTGAGGAAGAAAGAGAAGAGGATATTTTAAAATTAGGTGGTGTAGGCCATACAGATATATACAATGCAGTAATTGATACAACAAAATCAAGATTTTCATGGTTACTTGTAAATTTATTGACAGCTGTAGTTGCTTCGATAGTTATTGGGTTTTTTGAAGCTTCAATTGAAAAAGTTGTAGCTCTTGCAATATTGATGCCCATTGTAGCATCAATGGGAGGTAATGCTGGTACTCAAACTTTAACAGTAGCAGTTAGAGCACTTGCAGTAAAAGAACTAACAACATCTAATGCTCTAAAAATAATAACTAAGGAAACTTTTATTGGTGGAATAAATGGTATTATATTTGCGATAATTATTTCTTTGGTTTCTATGTATTGGTTTCAAGATCTGATGTTAGGAATTATTATTGGATTAGCAATGGTTGTAAATTTAATAGTTGCCGGGTTTGCAGGAATTATCATTCCTTTAACTTTAGATAGATTAAAAATTGATCCAGCTCTTGCTTCAGGTGTAATATTAACAACAATTACCGATGTTTTTGGTTTTCTGTCTTTCTTAGGTTTAGCAACCTTATTTTTAATATAGCGCGAACTATATAAGTTAATATAATGTTAAAAAAGAATGATCTAATAGAATATTTTTATAAGGGTATTAAAGATAAGAATAATTTAAAAATTGGTGTTGAACATGAAAAGTTTGTTCTTAACAAAAATAATTATAATCAAGTTTCTTATCATATGCATAATGGTATTAAAGATATTCTACTTAGATTTGTTAAAAATGGATGGTTACCAAAGTATGATGATGAAGGAATAACAATTGTAGCTTTAGAAAGATTTGGAGAAAGCATAACATTAGAGCCTGGTGGTCAGATTGAGTTGTCAGGTGCGCAACTCAATAATATTCATCAAACATGTACAGAAACAACAAGACACTTAAAAGAATTAAAAGAAATAGGAGAAGAATTTAATTTTATTTTACTCGGCTTAGGTGTTGAACCAAGTTTAACATTAGATGAGATTCCATGGATGCCAAAACAAAGATACAACATAATGAAAAATTATATGCCAACTGTTGGAACTTTGGGACATCACATGATGAAAAGAACATGTACTAATCAAGTTAATTTAGATTTTTTCTCAGAAGAAGATATGAAAAATAAATATCGTTTAATGTTAAATCTTGAAGGAATAGCAACTGCAATTTTTGCTAATTCACCATTTGATAATAAGAAAATTTCAGAATTTAAAAGTTTAAGATCTCACTTTTGGCATCATACTGATAAAAATAGAACAGGATTGTTATCATTTGTTTTTGATAAAAATTTTAATTTTGAACATTATGTTGAATATGCATTAGATGTTCCAATGTATTTTATTATTAGAGATCATAAATATATAGATATGACTAAATATACATTTAGAGATTTTTTTGAAAAAAAATCGTTAAGTAATAATCATATTCAGCCAAATATTAATGATTGGATCAATCATTTATCAACTCTGTTCCCACAGGTTCGACTAAAACAATTTTTAGAGATTAGATCAATGGATTCCTGTTCTTGGGATATAATTTGTTCTCAACCTGCATTTTGGACTGGGTTACTTTATAATGATAATTCTTTCAATAAGGCTGAAGAAATTTTTGAGAGTTGGACACAAGATGACAGAAATTATATTAATAAAATTGTCCCAAAAGAAGGTTTGCAAGCAAAATTTAAAGAAGGAACTATTTTAGATATAGCTCAAAATCTTTTTGAGATATCTAAAAATGGTTTAGATGAACGTAATATTTTAGGGAAAAATAAAACATACAATGAAACATTTTATTTAAAAGATCTTGAAAAAAATTTAGGAAACGGACAATCACCTGCTGATATATTAATTAATAAATTTAATCATGAATGGGATCAAAATATAAATAATATATATTCTGAAAATATATTTTAATGAAAAAACAAATAGCAATTCAAATGGATAAAATTGAGAGTATTGATTATGAATTTGATACCTCTTTTTTAATAGGTTATGAGGCACAGCAAAGAAATTATGATATATTTTATTATAATCCTAGTGATTTAATAATTAAAAATAATAATGTTCAAGCATCAGGTTTTTATGTAAAATTAAATTTAGATGAAAAAGATTATTTCAATTATATTTCAAAAAAAATTACATTAGATTTAAAAATTTTTAAATACATTTTTTTACGTCAAGACCCACCTTTTGATATGAATTATATTACGACAACATATATTTTAGACCTTTTGCCAAACACTACCAAAGTAATTAACAATCCAACAGCAGTAAGAAATGCCACTGAAAAATTATTTACATTTAATTTTAAAGAATTTATGCCCCCTACAATTGTAACTAGAAATATTAATGATATTTTAATTTTTTTAGATAATTTTGATGAGATTATTACTAAACCACTTTATGGCAATGGTGGCGTGGGTATTCATAGATTCAATCAACAAAATTTTAATCGAGATATTTTAAAACAATATCTTGATTTACCAATCATGATACAAAAATATATTAAAGAAATTGATCAAGGCGATAGAAGGTTAATTCTTATTGATGGAGAATATTGTGGATCTGTTGCTCGAATTCCAAAAGATGGTGACATTAAAGCAAATTTTCATGCAGGAGGCATTCCAAGTAAAACAGATTTAGTTTTTCGAGATAAGGAAATTATTGATAAACTTGGACCAAAACTGAGAAAAAATGATCTATTTTTTGTAGGAATTGACATTATTGGTGATTACTTGACAGAAATTAATGTTACTTCTCCCACAGGAATTAAGCAAATCAATACATTAAACAATGTAAATCTAGAGAAAGTTTTTTGGGATAAGCTTGAAGCAAAATATAAATTAGTTTAATTACAAAATATCAAAGGACATAGTTATGAATAATGAAAGAATTTTAATCAATAAGTTAAAAAGTTTTGAAAACATAAATTCAAATCTTATAAATATTCTATTAGCTCTATTTGGAACGTTTTTATTAGCTATATCTTCAAAAGTTCAAGTTCCTTTTTGGCCTGTGCCAATGACAATGCAAACTTTTGTTATTTTTTTAATAGGAATGACTTATGGTGTTAGATTGTCCTTTGCTACAGTCGCATTATATTTGTTTGAAGGTGCGGCAGGTTTGCCAGTTTTTGCATCAGGCGGAGGTATTGCTTATTTAATTGGACCTACCGCAGGTTATCTTTACGGAATGTTATTTGCTTCAGTTGCAATTAGTTATTTAGCAAATTTAGGATTTAGTAAAACATATTTTAAAGCAACGTTATCACTTGTTGCCGGTTCAATAATAATTTTTTCAATTGGAATTATTTATCTAGGCTCAATTATTGGTTATGAAAAAGCAATAGCAGCAGGTTTATTTCCATTTATTCCAAGTGAATTATTTAAAATTGCATTAGCAGTAAGCTTAATTCCAACAATTCATAAAATTATTAAAAAATAATTTTAATGAAAATAGGTATTGATTTGGGTGGCACCAAAACTGAAGGCATTCTTATTGACTCTGATGGTAATGAATTAAAACGTGAGAGAATTAAAACTGAAAAAAACTATGATGGCACTATTAAGGGCATAATTTCAATAGTAAAAAATTTTGAACAATCTTTTGGTAATGTAAACTCTATTGGCATTGGCATGCCTGGGGCAATTTCTGCTGATTCAGCTTTAATAAAAAATGCAAACTCTATATGGCTTAATGGTAAACCACTTAAAAAAGATTTAGAAAAAATTTTAAATAGAAAAATTAATTTAGAAAATGATGCCAATTGTTTTGCATTGTCTGAAGCTGTGGATGGTGGTGGTAAAGGTTATAAAGTAGTTTTTGGTGTAATTATTGGAACTGGTGTTGGTGGCGGTGTTGTGATTGATCACAAAGTTCTACAAGGTAGAAACAACATATGCGGCGAGTGGGGCCATGTTACTCTTCCAAACAGATCTGATGATGAAAAGAAATTTGTTAAAGATTGTTATTGTGGAAAAAATGGATGCATGGAAACATATATTTCAGGACCAGGTTTTGCATCAACCTTTAATTTACGTTTTGATAAAAATTATGATTCCCATAAAATACTACAAGGTTTTCAAAATCAAAATCCGGACTGTATTTCTGCTCTTGAACAGTATGTAGATCATTTAGCAAGAGGCTTATCTTTAGTTTGTAATATACTTGATCCAGATGTTATTGTTTTGGGAGGAGGAATGTCAAATATTGATTTTATTTATCAAAATATTGAAAATGCTTTAAAAAAATATGTTTTTACTGATACTCTTCATACAAAAGTAGTTAAAAATATTCATGGTGATTCCAGTGGTGTTAGAGGTGCAGCTTGGTTGTCTTAAATTCCACCCATTGAAATATATTTTATAATTAAATAATCATCCAAACCATATCTTGATCCTTCTCTACCCATTCCTGATTCTTTAACACCGCCAAATGGCACTTCAGGAATAGTTGGTAATCCATTATTAACAGATACAATGCCGTATTCAAGAGCTTCAGCAACTCTCCAAATTCTTCCAATATCACGTGAATAGAAATAAGAAGCAAGTCCATAAGGAGTATCATTTGCCATTTTAATTACTTCATCATCATTAGAAAATTTATAAACTGGAGCTACAGGACCAAATGTTTCCTCAAATGTTATTTTAGCTTTAGTTGATACATTTGATAAAACTGTTGGTTGGTAATAATTTCCTCCTAAAGGATGTACATCACCTCCAACAGCAATTTTAGCACCTGCATTTACAGCATCTTGAACATGGTCGATAACTTTTTCTAATGAAGATTTATCTATAAGCGGCCCTGATAAAATTCCTTCATCCAAGCCATTTCCAACTTTAATTTTTTTTACACCATTAGTAAATTTTTGTAAAAAAGTATCATACACGCTTTCATGAACAAAAAGCCTATTTGTACAAATACATGTTTGTCCACTATTCCTAAATTTGCTTTGTAAAGCCCCGGCAACTGCTTCATCAATATCGGCATCATCAAAAACAATAAAAGGAGCATGACCCCCCAATTCCATAGAAATCTTTTTAACTGTTGAAGCACTTTGCTCCATTAATATTTTTCCTACTTCAGTTGATCCCGTAAATGATATTTTTTTAATTTTTGGATTCTTAGTTAATTCCAATCCTATTTCTTTTGCTGAACCAGTAATAATATTAAAAACTCCATTAGGAAATCCAGCTTCTTTTGCAAGCTCAGCCACTGCTAAAGCTGAAAAGGGTGTTTGACTAGCTGGTTTGACTACAGTTGTACACCCAACAGCTAATGCTGCTGCACATTTTCGGGTAATCATTGAATTTGGAAAATTCCATGGTGTTATGGCTCCAACTACTCCAACTGGTTGTTTGATTATTACAATTCTTTTTCCTGGTCTTGGATCAGGCACAATATCACCATAAACTCGCTTTGCTTCCTCTGCATAAAATTCAATATAAGAGGCTCCCATCAATATTTCGCCTTTAGCTTCAGCAAGCGGTTTGCCTTGTTCAATAGTCATTATTTTTGCCAGGTCATCAACATTTTCAATAATAAGATCACTCCATTTTTTTAAAATAATTGATCTTTCTTTTGCAGTTGTATTTTTCCAGGACTGAAATGCTTCATCAGCATCATTTATTGCAGATTTTGTTTCCTCAGCTGAAAAGTTTGGCACTTTACCAATAATTTCAAGAGTAGCAGGATTATTAACTTTTATAGTATTACCTTTTTTACTATCTGACCACTGACCATTTACAAAACATTTTTCTCTAAAGAGTGATTTCTTGTTTAATTCCATATGTGTTAATTATAAGAGTTAATCTAGATTAAGGAAATTATAATGACAATAGTAAATTCTTGGAATGAATGGGATCCACTTAAGCATGTTATTGTAGGTACAGTAGAAAATTCAAATGTTCCCCCAATGGAGCCAGCATTGGAACCTAAAATAAGTAAAGATAGTGGAATGGCAGGCTCTCACGGACCTCGAAGTAAAGAGTCTATTGATAAGGCAAATATTCAACTAGATAATTTTATTAAAATTCTTTATTCTCACAATGTTAAAGTTGATCGCCCAACTCCAATAGATTTTACGAAAGCAATTGAAACTCCAGATTGGAAAAATGATGGTCAATTTGGTTCCATGCCTCCAAGAGATGTAATTTTAACAGTAGGTAATGAGATGCTGGAAGCTCCAATGTCATATCGTTGTCGTTGGTTTGAGTATCTTGCTTACAGACCTTTACTCGAAAAATATTATGATGAAGATCCTAATATGAGATGGGAGTCAGCACCAAAACCTCGTTTAACTGCAAAGACTTATAAACCAAATTATTTACCAGCAGGTATTACGGAAGAAGAAAGACATAAAAAAATTCAGGAAAGAGATATGATACTAACAGAACAAGAACCTCTTTTTGATGCTGCAGAAGTTTTGCGCTTTGGTAAAGATTTATTTTATCACAACAATTTCACATCTAACTTAAAGGGCCTGAATTGGTTAAAAAGACATTTTCCAAACCATCGTGTACACCAAATAAATTTACCTGGAGAATTAATACCAACTCATATCGATGCATGTTTTACACCAATTAAACCAGGAGTAATAATCATCAATCCCAATAGAAAAATATCAAATGAACAACGAAAAATATTTGATGATAATAAATGGGAGATTCATGAAGCCGCACCTTCTATTCATAATACTCCACCGGCAATGTGTTATTCATCTATATGGTTATCAATGAATGTTTTGATTTTAAATCCAAAAACAATATGCGTTGAAGCTTCCGAGGAAAAAATGATTAAGCAAATGGAAAGTTTCGGTATGGACGTAATTCCTGTTCCCTTTAGAGATGCTTATGCTTTTGGTGGAAGCCTACATTGTGCAACTACAGATGTTTATAGAGAAGGAGAATGTGAAGATTACTTTCCAAATCAATAATGAACAATTTTAATCAAAATAATTTTAAAGCTGAGTTAAAAGATACTAATTTCAAAAAAGTAGGTGTTATAACTTTATCAACTGATTTCACAATTGAACAAGATTATAGAAAAGTATGTAATAATTTACCTATAGATATTTTTTTTTAATAGAATTCCATTTTTGAATCCTCTCACTCATGAAAATTATATCAAGATGGCAGATTATATTTATGAAACAACAAACCAGATATTGCCAAATGAGAAAGTTGATGTAGTCGCATATGGATGTACTTCCGGTACAATTGAGATAGGCGAAGAAAGAATAAAATCTGAAATTCATAAATCTAAAGCAGATGCTTTGATAACCACTCCAATTACTGCAGCAATTAAGGCTTTTAAATTATCGAATTTCAAAAAAATTGCTGTTCTTACCCCTTATCCTAAAGATGTAAATATCAAAGTATATGACTATTTAATTAAACAAGGGCTTGATATTAAATCCTTTAGTTCATTTAATTTAAATTATGACTCTGAAATTGCAAAGGTCACACAAGATAGCTTAATACAAACAATTTCATCCATAGATTTAAAAGAAGTAGATTGTTTATTTGTTTCTTGCACGGCATTAAAAAATTATAGATCTAATTGAAGATTTAGAAGAGAATTTAAATACAAATATTATCTCAAGTAGTCAGGCTATTATATGGGACTCTTTACGTTTATTAAACACAAACAACAAAATTGGTGGTTATGGAAAACTTTTTAAATTACATTGATGCAGGTTTAAATTGATTACACTTCAACAAATACAAGATGCACATAAGAAAATTTTACCTTATGTTAATTATACTCCACTGGTAAACTCTCAATACTTATCAAAAAACTCTAAAGTAAAACTCAAACTAGAAAATTTTCAAATTACCGGATCTTTTAAGTTAAGAGGTGCAGTTAATAAGTTGCTTTCTTTAAATGCACAAGAAAAGAAAAAAGGTGTTATTGCAGTTTCTACAGGAAACCATGGAAAAGGAGTAGCTTATGCTTCAAAAGTATTAGGCATTCAATCAACTATATATATGTCATCAATGGTTCCCAAATATAGAAAAGAAGCTATTGAAAACTTAGGGGCAAAAGTTGAGATAGTTGGTAAAAATAGTGATGAAGCAGATATATTTGCCAAACAACTTTCAAAAGAAAAAAAATATTACGTTAATTCATCCCTTTGATGATGAAGATATAATTATTGGTCAGGGAACTGTTGGACTTGAAATGTTAAAGGAGTTTCCTGAAGTTGACACAGTTATTATACCTACTTCAGGTGGTGGACTTATTTCTGGAATAGCACAAGCAATTAAACTTCAAAAACCTAACACAAAGATTATTGCTGTGTCTATGGAAAGAGGCCCATCTATGTATGAAAGTTTACAAAAGGGAGAGCCTGTAGATGTTGATGAAGTAGAGACTTTAGCAGATTGCTTAGGGGGAAGCATTGGTTTAGATAATAAATTTACATTTAACATTGTAAAACAATATGTAGATGATTTCGTATTAGTTAGTGAAGAAAAAATTGCAGAGGGTATTAGAATGAATTTCACGGAACATAAAATAGTATCTGAAGGAGCAGCGGCAACAAGTGTTATGGTTGTTAAAGATAAATTAACATCACATCTTGGAAAAAATATAATTTGTTTAATTTGTGGAGGAAATATTGACTCTGAATTATTCAATAAAGTTTTAAGCAATGCTCATCCTTAAAAAAAAAGATATTATTCAACATGTGGATCTTAATGAAGATCTAATACCAATAATAGAAGAAGCTTTTATAAGTTTATCAAAAGGAAAAACTGTGATGCCACCTATTATGAGAATTGATATTGAAAAATATCATGGTGAATCAGATGTTAAGGCTGCATATGTTGAAGGCTTAGATAGTTTTGCAATTAAAATAGCATCTGGTTTTTTTGACAACCCTAAATTAGGCTTACCATCTAGTAATGGGTTAATGGTTCTTCTAGACTCTAAGACTGGAGTTATAAAATCTGTTTTATTAGATGAGGGATATTTAACAGATACGAGAACCGCAATAGCAGGCGCAATAGCTTCTAAATACTTATCAAATCAAGATGCTAATTCTGTTGGAATTATTGGAGCTGGAATTCAAGCAAGATTACAATTAAAAGCAATTTTGTTAGTACGAAAAATTAACAAAATAAATATATGGGCACGCGACCAAGTTAAAGTTACACAATTTTTAGATAATCTAACAGATTTAAAAATTGACATAAACATATCAGAGTCTTGTAAGGATTTAGCAAGTGTATCAGATATTATCATCACAACAACACCAAGTAAAAAACCACTTTTAGAATTTGATTGGATTAAAAAGGGCACTCACATAACAGCTATGGGATCTGATGCAGAGCAAAAAAATGAATTACATCCCATGATGATAAAACTATGTGATAAGTATGTTCCAGATAGTCAGCCACAAACAACTATCTTGGGAGAATTAAACCATGCTATTAAGGAAAATTTAATTTCATCTAATGAGAAATTCAATGATCTTGGCAGTATAATAATTGATCCAACTTTGGGAAGAAAAAATAAAGAAGACATTACAATATGTGATTTGACAGGAACGGGTGTTCAAGATACTGCAATAGCAAGATATACATATAATATCTGTAAAAAACATAATTTAGGTATTAAAACTTAATCTATGAGTCAAGCTGTCATTAAGAAAACATCCAATTACTTTAAATCAAAAGGGGTTATCCTACCAAGTATTAAGGAATTGCAAAATCCTGAAACTATTAATGAAGATATAAAAAATTCTCTTAAAAAAATTAATAATAATGAGGCTAATCCATTAAATCTATTTAGAGTGCATTGGTTTAATAAAAAAGATCATTCAGGTTTTGCAGATGAACCTGAGCACATTTTACTACCATCAGAATTTACAGGGGTAAAAGCTCAAATCATTGTAAACATGGGTAGATATTTTCCTTTAATAACAGCTCATAAGGTTTTAGCTGCTTATGGTTGCTTACTTCCAAGAATATTAAATGGTACTTTTGATTATGAAAAACATAAAGCTGTTTGGCCATCTACAGGTAATTACTGCAGAGGTGGAGTTGCTATTTCACGTATTATGGGACTTAATAGTATAGCTATACTTCCAGAGGGAATGAGTAATGAAAGATTTGAGTGGCTTAATAATTGGGTTGAAGATAAAAAAAATATCATAAAGACAAAAGGAACTGAAAGTAACGTTAAGGAAATTTACGATGCTTGTAATGAATTAAAAAAAGATAATAAGAATGATAT
>CACEMR010000008.1 GCA_902560725.1 uncultured Alphaproteobacteria bacterium | reverse complement strand
TTTTACCCTTACTAAGTGGTCTTAAGTTATATCTAAATTTATCACCTTGAGCATGTTTAATATGTAAATGCCAGTGCCAAAGACTGGTATAAATTAATAATACAAAAAAGTTTTTAATAAAAACTATTGATATCCAATTAAAATTAAATTTACTTAAATTTTCAAAAGAGGGTATAAAAAAATAATAACACAAAAATGCTATTGCAAAATGAATAGCCGCCCATGGAAAAATAAATCCATCAGGATAATTGAAAAGCCATTTTAAAAGAGCAATAGGTTTAGGTGGAAAAGCAAATAATGGCTTGTACTCTAGTTTTCCAGGTGCCCATCCACCCCGAGCATTTACTAATTGTTCATTTTCCATTACTTATAAAAATAGCAATTTTTAAACCAATTTCAATTATATTTTTTACTTCTCAATAATTTTTTAAAATTATTTAATTCTTTGTTTTCTATTGGTATTGAGTGTTTTTTTGATGGAAAAGTGCCATTTTTAACTTCAGAGGCAAATTTTTTAAATGCTTTTATTCTCTCTTTCTGAATCTCAGCATTTAATTTGTTAAAATTGGCATACATCTTAGCATGTCTAGGTGTGTCTATGGAGCTACAACCTAAAATATCTTCTGCAAATAAAAATTGAACATCACTTCTTTTTCCTGACCCTATTGATAGTGTTAATAATTTTGTTTCTTTAGTAATTTCTCCTAAAATATCTTCAGGCACACATTCTACCTCTACCCCCCAAGCTCCAGTATCTTCAATATCTTTAATATCACTTAATAGTTTCAATGCTTCACTTGAATTTTTTCCAAATGCTCGAACACCACCAATCCAGGTGGATCTTCTAGGAACAAGTCCGGCATGACCTTGAAAAGGAATTTTAAACTCATTTAAATACTTCATAAAATTTAAATTCCATGAGCCACAATGAATTGAGTCCGCACCAAGCTCAACAAGCTCAAGTGCTTTTTTAACTATTTTTTCTTTGGAAGAATATTTAATAAAAGGAATAGCAACAGTCATAAAAGTTTTTGATGCAGCTTTTCTAATTAAAGGAACGTTTTCATCTGGCTTGGCTAAAATCAAATCTATACCCGCTTCTTCAGCTGCACTTGCTTCTGAGGCATTAGAAACTAAAATTTGAGTTAATTTTTTCTTTCCTTTTAAATCTTGTAAATCTTTTACTGTATAATTTCTATATCCAGGTTGAAGATTTATTGAAAAGACTCTTTTGTATTTTTTATTCATATTTAAAAATTATATTCACAGGTAATATACCCTTTTTAATTTAGAATGATAGACATTAACGGAATGAATTATTAAAAACTATCTATGATAGAAGTTGAACAATATTTTGAAGATTACAGCGTAGGTGATCAAAGAACAACTCCTGGTAGAACAATAACTGAGACTGATATAGTCATGCATGCAATGCATTCAGGTGATTTCTTTCCACATCATGTAGATGCAGAATTTGCGAAGAAAGGACCATTTGGACAAAGAGTTGCACAATTTAGTCTAACTCACTCTATAGGTATAGCTCTGACAGCAGGTCAAATAAATCCGAGAGCATTTACTTATGGTTTTGATAGATTAAGATTTCCCAATCCAGTATTTATTGGTGATACGATTACAACAATTGTAACAATAAAGGAAAAAAAAGATGATCCGAAAAGACCTAAATTCGGAATTGTTGTCGAAGCCTGTGATGTGCAAAATCAAAATAAAAAATGCGTGAGTTATTCAGAGCACATATTATTAGTTGAGAGAAAAGAACAAAAATAATAATTAAAAAGCACTGTATTTTTTATAAGCTTCTTGAGGATCTGTTCCTTCTTTGATTGCTTTTCTTACTAAATTTTCAGAATTTATTTTTTCTTCCGATTTAATAATTATTTCCTCAATATTATTTTGAGGAATAATGACAACCCCATCAATATCTGCCAAAACATAATCATTATTATTTATTTCAACATCTCCAATGCGAATTTTTTGTTCAAATTTTGTAGGCTTCCAGAATTTTACTACATCACGAGGTGTAAAAAATTTACTCCAAACTGGAAAATCAATTTTTAGAATAAAATCCATATCTCTTGAACCGCCATCAACAATATAGCCCCTTATTCCTCGCAATTGAAGAGTCTCTGCTGATAGTTCACCCATTAGGGCAACCTCATTTGTGTTTGGCTGACAAATTATAACTTTATCATTTGGAGCTTTTGATAAAAAACCTGTCCATGCTAATAATGATTCGTGATGGGTTTGATTTTGATCGACTTGACCCTCAATAGTAAAGATTTGACCTGCTAGAACATGATTATTTTTACAAGGTTTAATGTCAGGAGATAATGTAAAATTTTTATATTCCATATCACGCATTATATCATGCACTACTCCTGTATAACATTTAGATAATCTTTCTGTAAAATTTGGCATAGATCTAATTAATATTTACTTTCATAACCTAATTCATTTGATATTTTAATAGTGTATTTTGACATTATTGAACTTGCTTTATTAATATTTACTTTATTTCCATGTAATCTATTCAAAAAAGGAGTAGTTAATGCTGCAATTGCATATCCGGAGTAATCAAAAATAGGAAAAGAAATATTTGTAATACCTGAAATTTGTAAACTCTTTACAATTTCACAACCATCTTTTTTTATTTTATGGATAGTTTGTTTAGTATATTTTTTTTCAAGTTCTTTTATTGTTGTTTTTGGAAGATTAGATTTTTTATCAAATGATATAAAAGTTTTTCTTCTTTCTAATCTTCTTTCTCTTTCTTTATCAGATTGAAAAGTCAAAATAACTCTTCCCGATGATGTTTCTAATAAATCAAATGTAGATCCTACAGTAACATGATAATTAAATTTAGAGCCGCTATCATTTTGTGCTATCACAAGCAGCTTTCCAGCAGTGTAAATAGACAGATGAATTGATTGTCCTATTAGAGTAGTCATTTCTCGCATTATAGGAGTTGCTTTTTGAAGTAAAGTTTTTGTGGGATTAAAAGAAGCAGATAAATTTAATAATTTATATGAAAGTTTATAACTATCTGTCGAACTATCAAATTCTAGATAATTACGTACTTTTAAAGTGTTTAACATTCTATAAATTTCATTAACTGATTTATTCAAGTGTTCAGCGATTTCAGCCTGAGTCAAACCTGAGGCAGATACTGCAAGAAGTTCAAGAATATCTAATCCTTTATCTAATGCAGGTGCGCTATAATTTTTTTTGTCCATAAATATAAGATTTCATATATGAATAAATTGATTATTCAAGAAGATGGTGTATTTGTTTGTTTATGAAACTAGGCTTTGGACTTTATAGAAATTCATTAACTGTTGATAATTATAGATTTGTTAATCAAATAGGAGCTACACACATAGTTGCTCATTTAACAAATTATTTTTCAGGGTCTAACCCTGAAATTTCATCAGGCGGCAATAATGGCTGGGGTATTTGTGATAAAGAACCAATTTGGGATATTGAATTTTTAAGTGGTTTAAAAAAAGAAATGCAGGAGCATAATTTAGTATTTGAAGCAATTGAAAATTTTAATCCTTTACACTGGCATGACATATTACTCGATGGTCCAAAAAAAATTGAACAAATAGAGGGATTAAAACGTCTTTTACAAAATATGGGTAAAGTAGGAATTCCTATTATGGGTTATTGTTTTAGTTTAGCTGGAGTTTGGGGATGGGAAAGAGGTCAATATGCCAGAGGCAAAGCTGAGTCTGTTGCTTTAGTTGAAGGAAGCAGAGATTTTCAAGAACCAATACCAGATGGAATGATTTGGAATATGCGTTACAGAGTAGGTGAGCCTAATAAATTTGTTCCAGAAACAAATGAGAATGAAGTTTGGGAAAGATTAGAATTTTTTCTAAATCAATTACTTCCAATTGCAGAGGAAAATAATGTTGCACTTGCAGCACATCCAAATGACCCTCCTCTTGCTGTATTAAGAAGAACGGGTAGAGTTTTAAAAAATCCAAGTGAATATGATAGACTTATTGATATTAATAAGAGCACTAGTAATAAAATTGAAATGTGCCTTGGGTCAATTCAAGAAATGGAAGAAAATGGTCTTGAGTATTACTTGGATAAATATTCTAAAGATAAACGCATTGGTTATATTCATTTTAGAAATGTTAATGGTAAAGTTCCTAATTATGTTGAAGCATTTGTGGATGATGGCGATATAAATATGGTTAATGTAATTAAAATCTTAAAAAGAAACAATTATGATGGAGTGATAATTCCTGATCATACACCAGCTTTAAACTGTTCAGCTCCTTGGCATTCAGGTATGGCTTATGCGGTGGGATATATAAAGGGATTAATTAACAGTCTTTAATTATAATATTGGATCTTTAACAGGTATAATTGGAATACCACCAGGTGATTGTTCTGTGGGTGAGATCTCTATTAAACTAACATTCGTTTTCCATTTGGTGTTAAGTGCAAACAATAAAGCATTAGATATATCATCTGGGTCTAATACTTGAAAACCAGACATAAAATTTTTTTTCATCTTACTTGTAGAAAAAACATTATTACCAAATGATGTTTTTGTTCTACCTGGAGATATTTCTGTTAATTTAACTCTTGATCCACTAAGTTCTATACGTAAACTTTGAGCAATTTTATGAATAGCTGTCTTCTGACTACTATAGATTGCTGAGTCTGTTGGGTATAATCCAGCTATTGATCCAATTAAAAAAATATGGCCATTTCTTTTTTTTACCATTTTTGGAACTAAAATTTTTATGATATGCAAAATCGACTCATAATTTACTTTCGTTGATTCAAGAATATCATTTTTTGATGCCTTTAATAAACCTTCGATTCCATTAGCGATACCTGCATTACTAACAAGAATATCGATATTTAACTTAGATAATTTTGAGTATAATGCATCAGTATTAGCGATATCTAGATTAATGGGATAAGCACCAGTTTCATTACAAATTTTTTTAAGTTTAATTTTATTTTTATCTAGAGCATAAATTTTGAATTTATAATTAGAAAGTTTTTTTAAAATACTGTAACCAATACCACTTGCTGCACCAGTAATAAGAGCAGTTTTGTATCTCTTATTCATTGAGTCTAAAAACTACTATGAAAGCCTCCATCAACAGGCAATGTTGATCCAGTAATAAATTTAGCTTCTGGTGAACAAAGAAAACCAACAACATTTGAAATATCTTCTACTTTACCAAAACGATCAAGAGGAGTTCTGGATAAAATTTTTTTAAAACGATTTGGGTCTTTTTTTCTTACTCGTTTAAAAATATCAGTTTGAATAAAACCAGGACAAATACAATTTACATTTATAGAATATTTCCCTAGTTCGATAGCAAGTGTTCTTGCTAAACCAGATAAAGCCGTCTTAGATGTAGCATATGCTGTTACATCAGGAAGAGCCATTAATGTTGTAACAGATCCTACTAGAATAATATTACCTTTTTTCCTTCGGATCATTTTTTTTGCACATTCCCTTGAAAGGCTAAAAACTGAGTTTAAATTTGTATCAATTACATCTCTCCACTCATCATCGGTAGTCTCTAAAGCAATTTTTCGTAAATGCATACCAGCATTGTTAATTAAGAAATTGATTGGTCCTATATTTTTTTCAATCTCAAGTATTAAGCTTGGAATTGAATCTAATTTAGAAACATCATGCTCAATTATATGACATCTTGTTTTTAATATTTTTTTTGCATTTAGTAATTTTTCTTTTCTGCGACCTGTTAAAACAACAGTTTTATTCATAGAATGTAATTTTTTTGCTATTGAAAAACCAATACCCGTACCCCCACCTGTAATTAATGCCACTTCTTTTTTAGCCATATAATTATTTTATTTTGTAAATCCTGTCAGCGTTTAATTGAAAAAGTTTTTTATTTTCATCTTCTGAATACTGACTTAGTACTTCTTTATAAGCATTATAGATTTTATCATAGCTTCCAAAAAGTTTATCTACTGGAAAATTGCTGGCAACAATACATCTATCTATACCAAAACAATCAATTACATAATCAAATATTTCTTTTATACTTTTATTTGTCCAGTTATGATCAGTCATGGTTACGCCAGAAAGTTTACAATTTACATTTTGATTTTCCGCAATAACTTTGATACCATTTTTCCATCTTTCAAATTCTTCTTCTTCTCTTTTAATTGGCTGACCAACATGATTTAAAATAATTGAAACATTAGGATTATTTTTTGCTACGTTAGCGCCATCTAAAAGTTGATTATAAAAACAACCAAGATCAAAGGATAAATTATATTTTTCAAGCAATTTGAAATTTTCTAACCATAAATTAGACTGCATATTATTTACATCAGAAAAAATAAAATCTTTGTCTTTATCATGATTGAACTGGTTATGACGTATTCCAACAAATAGATTGGATGTTTCTAAATGTTTGTTAATGACATGTTCCGCATTATCATTTGATAAATTTACATGTCCCACAATAGAGTTAGGAAAGTTATGTTTTTTATTTATTTCATGAAGCCATTGTGTTTCACCCCATGCACCTGGTTCATCATTCCATTCGGCTTCAACATGGACACTTTTTGTAATATTCTGATTTTTTATATCGTCAAAATAATCATCAATTAAATAGTTTTTTGCAAGCATCGTCCAATCACCAGTCCATGGATGACCGTCCATTTGTAACCAACCATGGGAATACTTATATTGATAATCCCATAGATGTTGATGAGGATCTGTTATAGGGCCACTATACATATCAAATATCTTACACTCTTCCTCATACCTTTCAATATATTTGTAGATAAAATTAATATTTATATACAAAAAATTATTCAATGAGTGTTGAGAAATTATGAGATTTATGTGAAAATAATTCAATGAATGATTTTGAGTTAAAGAATAAATGGGATCAACCATCAAAAAGTTTACCAATAATTTTTATTGGAGCGGGAGGAATAATCAGAAATGCTCATTTACCTTCATATAATAAATTAGATTTAAATATTGATGGAGTTTATGATTTAAATTCAGAGACTGCAAAAAACCTTGCTAAGGATTTTAATATTAAAAATATATACGAGAATTTAGATGATGCGCTTAATAATGAAGATGTAGTATTTGATATTGCAGTGCCTGCTGATCAATTATTATCCATAGTTCAAAAATTACCATTAAATTCATATGCTCTTTTACAAAAACCAATGGGGTCAAACGTTCAAGAGGCTGAAGAAATACTTAAAACATGCAAAGAACGAAATATAACTGCAGCTCTAAATTTTCAACTTCGTTTCAGTCCGATGATGCTTTGTCTTAAAGATGCACTTAATAAAAATCTTTTGGGAAAAATAGTTGATGTTGAATTCCACTACTCTTATTATTTACCTTGGCACCTCTGGCCATTTTTAGAAAAAATTGACAGAGTTGAAATACCATACAATTCTATTCACTTATTTGATTTAATAAGATCACTATTTGGTATGCCTGAAGGAGTATTTGCATACTCTAATACTCATCCAAAATATCCTAAACTTTCAGATACAAAAACAACAGCTATACTTAAATATAGAAAAGATCTTCGTTGCGCTTTGTCTTTGAACCATTGTTATCAGTTTGGTAATAAAAATCAAAATGCCAATCTAAAAGTTGAAGGTACAGATGGTGTGGTTTTTATTACACTTGGATCTACTTTAAACTATCCAAACTTTGAAAAAGATAAATTTGAAATTAAAACTAACAATAGTGATTGGAAAGAAATTGAATTAGGAGGAAATTGGTTTCCTGAAGCATTTGAGGGCACAATGTCAAATTTACAGAGATTTATTTTTAAAGAAGATGAAGTTTTAGAAACTTCAGTTGAAGATACTATTGATACAATGAGACTTATCGATGCCTTAATGAAATCTCAAGAAAATTTCTTAAAATTATAAACTAGTTATATACTTGAACTTTAATTGATTTATTTTTATCACTTGCAATTTTCATAGCTTCTTCGCAATCTTGAAGCTTAAATTTGTGTGTTAACATATCACTAAAAATATACTCTTTATTATTGATTTTATTAACTGCATCATCAAACTCATTTATAAATCTATATGAGCCCTGCAACTTTAATTCTTTGATCATAACTTTATTATAATTAATTTTGATTAAACCACCTGGCATGTTGCCTATTTGAATAATATTTGAACCTCTTCTACAGATTTCAATCAAATTATTTATAGAATTAACATTACCTGATGCTTCAAAACCAATATCAAAAAAATTTCTGTAATCATTTATAAAATTTAAATTATCTTTGATATTAATTGTATTTATATTTCCAATTTTTTTTGCAGTATCTAATACATTATGATTAACATCTAAAACAAATATTTTTTCTTGCTCAACTGTTTGAAGTAGTATTTTTAATAATAATAATCCAATAGGACCACATCCTGCTATCACTATTTTTTGATTATCATTATACTTGGTAAATGATGAAGCGTGAAGTGCTACAGCGAAAGGTTCAGCAAAAGCTGCTTCTTCATACGTTACACTATCATTTATAATATGACATTGACTTTGATCAATAATTAATTGTTCCCTAAATGCTCCTTGTGTATGTGGAGTTTTAGCTGCACTACCTAAAAATAATACATTCTCACACAGGTTAAAGTTTTTTGTTTTACAATACTTACAGTCATAGCAATATAAGGCTGGATTTACAGCAATACGATCATCAATTTTAAATTTACTTACTTCTTTACCAACCTCTATAATTTCTCCAACCGTTTCATGACCTAACATTAGTGGTTCTTTAATTTTTCTACCACCATTTTCACCGTGTAAGAAGTAATGAATATCAGAGCCACAAATACCGCAGTTTTTCATATTAATTCTTAATTGATTTGGAAGTAAGTTTTCATTGCTTTTTTCGTCCGTAACAGAAAACTTTAAATTAGAATTAAAATAATATTTTTTCATTATTATTTAAATATAACGATATTTTGTAAATATTACAAAATATTCGTTGAAATATAATGTTTTTCAAATGTGAATAATGGATTTATTAGTAAATAAACATTGAACCTAAAATAGAAGTCTAATAGAATATTTCATAATTTCATTAAAATAGGGAGGTTGTAATGAAAAATCTTAAAAGAATATTATTAGGTGCCGTTAGCATTAGTTTGTTAATACCTTTTAGTATTGCAAACGCTTTGCCTCCACTTGCATCTGGTTCAGATTGGTTAAGAGATTGGAGTGGAACAACATTAGTTCTTACTTCGCATACAGGACCAACAACTGATGCTGCTAAAGTAATGGCAAAGGAATTTGAAGAAATAACTGGTGCTAAAGTTGAAGTAATTGATGAGTCTTGGACTGATCTTTTAGCAAAGCACCAAGCAGACTATGCTGCAGGTAATGGAAGTTATGATGTTGTAACTTGGGCTTATCTTTGGGGTGGTAACTATGTAGAAGGTGGCCTTGTTGATGACATGGAACCTTATATGAGTAGTGAGCTTGCTGATCCAAATTATGATATGGCTGATATACCTATGGCTGTTCAAGAAGTGTATGGTAGATACAGGCTTGCAAGTTCTCCAAATACTGAAGGCTTATGGGCATTACCTTATAAGTTCGATGTATATCTAGCGATGTACAGAACAGATCTATTTGAAGAAGCAGGCTATGATAGCTGTCCAGCGACATATGAAGAACTATATGAAGCTGCAGCTAAAATTAAAGCAAATCATCCTGAAATGGATCCACTTGCATTTCCTATGGCAATGGGTGGTAACTTTTTGTCAAGTTTTATGGCTATGAATTCTGGTTATGGTGCAGGTACTCCTGACTCATGGACTGATGGTAATTTATTTCCAAAGATGCACCAACCACCTACCGTGGCTGCTGCTAAAATGATGAAAAAGTTAATGGAATATATGCCAGCTGATGCTTTGGACTATGACTTTGACAAAGCAAACACAGCTTTTGCGCAAGGTAATGCTGCATTTACAGTTAACTGGAATGCTTATATGCCTTATGTTCTTGATCCAGACTCTTCTGCTGTAAGTGATAAAGTTGCATTTTGTGCAACACCTGGAGGGCCAGAAGGTCGTTACTCAGCACTTGGTGGTTGGGTTCAGGGTATATCATCTCAATCAGAAAATAAAGACGCTGCATTTCAGTTAATTCAGTATATTTCTGGAAAAGACAGAGGTGTTGATTTTGCAATGAACGGTGGTTCAGTTGCAAGATTCTCAACAGCAAATGATTCTGCAGTAGTTGAAAAATATCCTTTTTATCCATTACTTATGGATATACTAAAAGGTTATACTGGTTTTGGTGTTTACAGACCATGGCCTGAAATTGAAAAAACTATGGAGACATATTTTCATAAAGTTATGCTTGGAGAAGATCCAGAGTCAACTTTGTTAAAAGGTGCTCAACAAGTTTATGTTCAAGCTCAAAGAGGTGGTTATAACCCAGGAGCAACAGGACCAAAACCAAATTAATATTTGGTTTTTAAGTGTCTAATAAATTAACAAAAATCTTAGATATAAAGCGGGTTAAAAATTACCCGCTTTATATGGTTATACCAGCAGTATTTATTCTGCTTCTTCTCACAATTTATCCATTTATATATTTAATATTTGTTAGTTCTCATATCTGGCCAATATCTCCAACATTGCCAAGAATATTTTTGGGTTTTGGTCAGTTTACATATTTATTGCAAGATCCTACATTTATAGAGTCACTACAAGTTACCATAAAACTTATGGTTGTTGGTGTAACTATACAAATTGCACTTGGAACACTTTTAGCTATTTTACTTTCTACAAAAACTAGAGTCACAAGTTATTTTACCTTACCATTCATGATACCAGTTTTTATTTCTCCGGTTGTTGTAGGTTTAATTTGGAAATTTATGTTCAACTATGATTTAGGAATTTTAAATTATTTATTTGAAATTGTAGGTATAGGAGCAGTCAATTGGCTGGGCACTCCTCAAAATGCCTTCTGGTCAGTAGTTATAATAGATACATGGCAATGGACACCCTTTACAACATTAATAATAAAAGCAGGTCTTGATAGTGTTGATCCAACACCTGTTGAAGCGGCAACAGTTGATGGTGCTAGCAGATTTCAAATTTTTAGGCATGTAACCTTTCCCTCGATAGCTCCAATATTTACAGTTGCCCTTCTCTTTAGAACATTGGATGCTTTTAAAGCTTTTGATATTATTTACATCGTAACTAGAGGTGGACCTGGTGGAAGCACCTACGTCTTGGGTTATAATATTTGGAAAACCGCATTTTATCAAAATCAGTTAGGATTAGCAGCAGCTATGTCTGTAATAATGATTATTATTGCAACAGTATTGGCTTTTATTTTAGTTAGAATTATGAAAGGATTATTAGAAAGAGAATGATAGGAAGAATCTCAAGAACTGAACTTATATTAAGAGTTTCATTACTCGTAATATTTTTTCTTTTTTTTATGTTTCCTATATATTGGATGGTTGTAACTTCATTAAAAAATACTGTTGATATTTTTGCCATTCCTCCAAAATGGTTTTTTTCTATTTCTTTTGAAAATTACTGGTACATTATGAGTGATGACTCTGGTTTTTTAAAAAAAATATTAAACTCTGCAATAGCATCAACCCTTAATGCTTTGTTTACATTATTGTTAGCATTTCCAGCTGCATACAGTATGTCTAGATATAAAACTGGAGGTATAAATTTACTAATGTGGTTTTTAAGCATTAGAATGATTCCGCCAATTGTTGGTGCCATACCTTTGTTTATAATTTTTTCTAAGTTAGGTTTAGTTGATACATTTATAGCCTTACCAATTTTATACATAATCATTAATCTCCCATTTGCTATTTGGATGATAAAATCATTTATGGATGAGATACCAAAAGAAATAGATGAAAGCGCTTATGTTGAAGGTTGCTCTACCACTGGTGTTATTTTTAAAATAATTGTACCATTAATCAGACCAGGAATTTTTGCCACTTTAGTTTTTTGCTTTATTATGTCATGGAATGAGTTTTTAATTGCTTATATTTTTACAAGAAAAGAAGCGATTACAGCTCCAGTTGGAGTAGCAAGGTTTATTACAGAAAGACAAATATTGTGGGGATATATAACAGCTGGTGCAACTTTAGCCTCTATCTTACCTATGATACTTTTAATAATTTTTCAAAAGAATCTCGTTAGAGGATTAACATTAGGAGCAGTAAAATAACCTTTATTTAGTTTGTGCTTTTTTTATTAAATTATATTTTAATCTCTAAATATTAGTTGACCCTACTGCTATGACATTATTCAGGTTAAAATAATTTTTCATATTATCTTTATTAATGCCGCCAGTCGGTATGAAAAGAATTTCATTATAAATATCATCTAAAACTTTAAGTGAATGTACTCCTCCATTTTGTTCAGCATGAAAATATTTTAAAATTTTAAAACCATACTCTAATGCTGTTAAAATTTCAGATGGAGTAGATACTCCTGGTATATAAAAAATATTATTTTTTTTTGAGATTTCTAACATTTTTTGACTAATACCTGGTGAAACATAAAAATCAAATTTCAATTTAATTACTTCTTCAAGAACAGATAAGGACTTTATTGAACCAATTCCAATATTGATATTTGGATTTTGTTCCTTAAGTTTAACTGCCGTTTTTAAAGCTTCATCACTTCTTAATGTTATTTCGATTAAATTATAACTTTCTGAAACAAGTCTATTAAATTTATTTGTGATTTGTCTTTCAGTACCTTTACCAATAATTGGTATAACTTTTTGCAACTTTATAGTTTGAATTAGTTTATTTGACATAATTTTTTACTTTGAAATAATCTTTGTGAATAATCGCTCCTTTAAAATTTGCAACAGTTTTTCCAAGATTATGTGATAATTTCAAACACTCTTCAATTTTTTTATTTTTAAAATAATTAAAAAGAAAGCAAGCATTGAATGCATCTCCACATCCGGTAGTATCTTTAACATTTTTATTTAAATAAAATTTATATTTTTCTATTTTATTCGTATTATATACATTCACATTTCCATTACCTAATCTGAATACAATAATTTTGTTCTTAGTATTTATTGGTGTAATATATTTAGATTTTCTTAAACCCAAATTTTTTAAATCTTCAGTTGTCATAAAAATAATATCAGAAATCTGACTAAATTTAATTATAGACTCTTGAGCATTTTTTTTATTACTCCAATTTTTTATTCGAACATTAAAATCAAAATAAATTTTTATTCCACTCTTTTTTAATAATCTTAAGAGTTTATAAAATCTATTAATACTTTTTTGATCGTATATTGATAAAGTAATGCCAGAAAAATAAATTGCTTCATATTGAGAAAGTTTATTTAACAATATATTAAGATTTACATTTTCAAATAAACTTTTAGCAGCTGAATCAGATCTCCAATAAAAAAAATTTCTTTCACCTTTGTTATTATTTTTAATAACGTATAAACCTATAGTCTTATTTTTATTATAATGAATATTGTGGATCTTTACTTTTTCTTGTTTTAAAAAATTAACCATTTTCTTGCTAAGAAGATCATTCCCAACAGAAGTAATATAAGATGATTTAGCGCCCAATCTTGAAAGATAAATTGCCGAATTAGCAGTATCTCCTGCGTAACTAAGTTTATAAGTATTTTCATCAATATTCGATAACTCAATCATACATTCACCTATCGAACAGATGCGCATTTATTTTATTTGTATAAACTAGAAATATCTATTTCGGTAATATGCCATCTACCTAAATTTGCAGTATACATAGTATTCCCATCTTCCGAAATCACTATATTTGTAGGATGGGCCATTGTGGTACAAATTTTATCCTCTATCAGAAGTTTAGTATTGCCTTTTGTATCAGCCATATAAATTCTAGATGGCTCATAACAACTAATAAATAAATTATTTTCTTTATCAAATGCCAAACCATCTGGAACTACAGCAATATCCTCTGTAAAAATTTCTTTTTTCCCAAAAGAACCATCATCATTAATTGGTAATCGAGAAACACAAGGATGGAATGACTCTACAACATATAAAAAAGAACCATCGGGAGATAAACACATACCATTTGCAAAATTAAATAACTCTTCAGAGCATGGGCCGCCTTCTCCAGTTGATAAATCGAATCTATATAAACCAATGCCCTTTTCATTAAATCCAAAACTATCAGAAACATAAACGCAATTTCGATTTTGATCAATTACAGGATAATTTGGAATTTTAGGACCTTTTGCAAATTCTTTAAAAGATTTATTACTACTATCATACTTGTAAAGTGCAGCTTCTTTCATTTCACAAGCAAAAACATTATTTTTTTTATCGATTGCTATACCTAAGATAAATCCACCACTACTAGCTAAGCATTCCATTTTAGATTTATCTTTTTCAATTTTCATTATTTCTCCATTTTCTGTTCCACAATATACATAACCCTCATTGTCTAGAGCAACACCTTCAGGATGTTGCAATCTTGGATTAGAAAATATTCCATCAAAATAAACTTTTGCTTTATCTGAATCTAAAATTGGCTCCATTAATTCCTCCTTTTAGTTTAAGTTTTTAATTAACTTTTTTTCTTTTCTAATTATTTCTTCAAGTAATTTTATTCTTTCTTCTCCACTTGTAAACTCTAACTTTCTAATATTAAGTGGGTCAACTATATATCTTAATACATTTAATTGACTTGTTGTTGGCATTTTAGTTATCTTACAACCTTTTTTATATTTCACTTTAAACGATGTATTCTGCTCAATATCTTTTTTTGTAACACCTTTATGAATACTAGTAACTTCTAATAAACCAGTTTTTTTATTTTTTTCAAAAATACACAAATTCGTAAATATTTTAACGTCACCTGGTTTTAAGCCTGCTCTTAATCTATCTTTATCTTTGAATAAGCCTCTACCAGCACTAACATAATCTACTTTTTCAACAAAACTTAATTTAGAATGTTTAGTGACATAACCAACAAAATGTTGATGAAGATTACATACATCTGCCATACCGCCTTGACCTGGTAATCTGAGAACGCCTCCACTTTTTTTCTTAATCTCAATATTATTAACATCTCCATATTTATCAATTTGTGCCGCTCCTATAACTTCGTGAGTTATTTGACCATTTTGATAATAAATACTATATGAGTCATCACCTCCCCAATAATTTATACATGTTTCTCTATCTAAAACTTCACTAAAAGACAAAGTCATTGGTCTGAAACTCACATCATGATGTCCATATGTCATCGTTGTAAGTATTAATTTAGGAGCGTGAAGTTTTTTTGCGAGAAAATAAGAAACGTTTGCTAATGGAGATACAGCACCAGAACTGCATAAACTATTATTATTATATTCATTTGCTAATGCAAAGGCCATTATTTCATCACTTGTTATTTTTTCTTTAGATTTTTTATTCTTGTAATTTTTAGCTAGATAGGTTTTAAAAAATTTAGAACCTAATTTGTTTGACTTAGTTACAAATTGTTTATTTTTTTTAAAACTTGTTCCAATTTTAAGTGGTGTCTTTAAAAAAGCATTTTTAAGATCTTCGTAATCGGTTATATAGTAAGGTACTGAGGAAGTTGGATACGCACCGTAAGGGATATGGGCAATCGCTTTGATAAAGTTTTTAGAAATAAGACTTCCTTTCTTTTCACGTGCTAAAATATCTCTAGATACAACTTCATCAACTGTTACAATCACTTGCTTGCTAGCACCAGCCATAATAGTATCTAAAGCACGAGGACCTAGAATTTCTACATTTCCATCTTCATCAGCTCTACTTGCATGAAGGAGAAAATTATCAATTTTTAAAGATGGGACAATTGCAAACTGATTTTTTGAAATAGGGTCTTTAAACTTTTTACAAAATTTTGTTTTTATGGGTAAATCAGATCCCCAGGGGTATTGAAATATTTCAGAGTCTATATTTTGTTGTCCTGCACGTAATGCCTTGATTAATCCAAGAGCAGACCAATCTATAACTTCAATTTTTTTATTTTCACAAGTTTTTCTAAACAAAGGTGCAAGTCCAAAAATATCCAAGCTTGAAAAACAAATTTGAATTTTTTTAACTGAATTTTTTTGTAGAAAAAGTTCTAATGCTAAACCTCCTGACCAGCTAATAAATTCTAAATTTTTTGGTTTATTTTTTAATAAATTATTTATCAATGCAATTGGCAATCTCGCAAAGTGATGACCTCCTATTCCTATAGAAGTATTATTTTTAATAAGACCAGATAGATGATTTAAAGATTTAAATTTAGATGAAAGTTTCATTTATAGATTGCTTACAGAAAATGAATAATCTGAATAAAGAGGTTTATCTTTAAAAAGTTTTATACTAGTTGCTACATTTCTTTTAGATATCGGATTTTCTTTATTCAAAGATATATGCGTTGATAGTCCAAAAGCAGATGAAATTGGTTCAAAACCAACTGTTACATGATTGCTATTCCATGGATATTCTGTTCTGCCTTTATTACTAACCCACATAAGGACTGAAGAAAAATGATCTGGGTTCCATGAAAAATTAAATTTGTAATTATCTTCAAAATTCTCAAATGACATATTGCCATCAATACCACAAAGCTGAAAGAGGTCTTCAAAGTTTCCTTCAAATGGTGGTTTTGAGATATCTATGATATTTCCATTAAATCCCTCAACTTTTTCTAATGTAGAAAACTCTTTCCCTATAGCTCCTAATGTTTTATCTTTTAAAACTAATCCTGGATAGTTAAGTCCAAATTTAAAATTACCTGGATTTATTTTTATTTTTGACATGTTTTTTGGTATGCGTAGCATCGGATGCAAGCCAATTGGTAATTCACAATCCTCTTTTACATGTATTTGAAGTGTGCAAAATATTTTGTTAGGGTCATCATCCTGAACTTGAATAGTTCTTACTAGAAAATCAACTAAATCGTTTTCAGGATAATGTATTTTAAATTCTAGTTTATTTGATTTTTTTTCTATTAATTCCCAATCTTTATTTGAGCTATAACCATGTGGTTCATTTACAATGTATGGTTCTTCAGAATATGATTTTTCCCATTCTTTCGTAAGTGCTTCAACAGGAGAATTAATCCCAAAAGGAACACATGGAAATTCCCCTTTAAGGTTTTGAAGTATACCTGGAAGTGAATTAAAATCTTCTGAGTTATCTTCAAGCCAATCAGGCTCATGGAGTGGTTTAATTTTTTTTCCATCAAAATTGAATATGGGAATCATTTTACATCCCAATGTATCAACTTCAACTTCTCCACCTTTCCAATTAAGTAAAATTTTTTCACTCATAAATATTAACTTTCTACAGTTATTATTTTTTCTTCTTCATATTGTTTAATTTCATCAATAGAATAACCGAATTCTTGCAATATTTCATAGCTATGCTCTCCCACTAAAGGGGCAGGTTTAGAAATTTTAGGAGGAGTTTCACTCATCTTTGCTGCTGGAGATACAGTATGAACAGTGCCATATTTTTCATGACTATAGCTAGTAAACATTTTCATATGTTGAACCTGAGGATCATCTAAAACTTCTAAATGTTTATAAACAGGAGCAACCCAAGCACCTTTGTCTAACAAGGTATTGAGTAAATATTCACTCGTATACTCAATTGTTCTTTTTTCTATATGATTAAATATTTCATCTCTTTTAGTAAATTGGATTTGAGATCCAAACGCTCCTTTAGGACCATCATCTTTATAATTAGTCGATATTGTTTCATCTTCTAACACCTCAGCTAAAAGTTCAAGTGATGCAATTGCGATACTTATATATTTATCTTTGGTTTTATAAACTCCAAAAGGTGCTGCAGTTCCTGGATGACCAATACCAGAATTTGCTCTTTCAAATTCTTGATTTAGGTTAAGAACAGCAACAAATTCTTGAAGTTCATGCTGTAAAAGAGCACTTAATAAATCTATCTGTATTTCCTGGCCTTTTCCAGTTCTGTCCCTGTAATAAACTGCAGATAAAATACTAATTACCATATTGTAAGATCCTAATTGATCTGCCATTCCTGCTCCTACAGTTACTGGAGGTCCATCAGCTCTTCCAGTGTTATACGTAAGTCCAGACATTCCTTGTATTAAAATATCTTGCCCTGGTCTCTTCGCATACGGACCTGTTCTTCCATAGCCAGATCCATTACAATAAATTATTTTTGGATTTATTTTTTTCAAATCCTCAAATCCAAAACCAAGTTTGCTCATTACTCCCGGTCTGAAATTTTGGATTACAACATCACAATCTTTAACCATCTTATATAAAATATCTTTACCTTTAGTACTTTTCATATCTATGGCTAAAGATCTTTTATTTCTATTCCACGATAAAAATGTAGCTGCTTGTGTTCCTCCAACTTTTTTATTGAAAAAATGCCAGCGCCTATAATCATCTCCTACTTCAGCTCTTTCAATCTTGTAAATAGTTGCTCCGTAATCTCCTAAAATTTGTGTAGCAAAGGGTCCAGCCAAAAGATGACTAAAATCTAAAACCTTTAATCCACTTAATGCTGATTTATCTTCCATAAAAATTATTTACTACGTGAGCCTGCTCCAGGTTTCATTCTTGGTGTAATTGTAAGTCCTCCATCTACTCTAAAATCAGCACCATTAGCGAAAGCGCCTCCATCAGATGCTAGAAATACTGCTGTAGCTCCTATTTCTTTTGGTTCACCAATTCTTCCAATGGGATGCATACCTAATTGTTCTTCAAATAGTTTTCCTGTTCCATCTTCAGCAACAACTTGTTTTACCATCTCAGTATTTATAGTTCCTGGAGATATAGAATTAGTTCTTATATTATAAGGACCAAACTCTGTTGCGAGCTGTCTTGTCATGGATATTATTCCTCCTTTAGTTGCGGCATATGCTGCCCAACCTGGAAGAGGGGTATGAGCTTGTGCAGAAGCTATATTTATTATTGAACCTCCGCCTATTTTTTTAAAAATTGGTATTGAGTGTTTACACCCATAAAATACACTTGATAAATTGGAACCGATTACTGCATGCCAATCTTCGTTTGACATATCCGTCACAGGGTAACCACCAATTGCTCTTGCCGCGTTATTTACTATAACATTAAGGGTATTAAATTTTTTTTCAGCAGTTTGGATAACATTTTTTACTTCTTCTTCTTTAGAAACATCAGCTTTAACAAATGTAACACTTGAATTGATTTTCTGTAAGTCTGCGCAAACTTGTTCACCTAGTTCTACATTCACATCTGATAATACAACATTAGCTCCAGAGTTAACGAAACTAGTTGCTATAGCTTTTCCTATTCCTGATGCTGTTCCAGTAACAACTGCAACTTTATTTTTTAAATCAGTCATATTTTTCTCCTTTATCTCTATAATTATCTATTTCGTTTTAATTCATCAAATCCTACAGCAATAATTATTATTACGCCATTAACAACTAATTGCCATTGTGTATCAATATTTAATAATCCTAATCCATTAGAAATTACTGATAAAATCAATACGCCAATTGCTGCTCCAGTTAAAGATCCAATACCGCCTGCTAGACTAACACCGCCTAATACTACTGCTGCAACCACTTGAAATTCAAATAAATCTCCTGCAACATGATTTGCAGATCCAATTCTTGATGCAAGAATTATTGCACTTATAGAACTAAGAAAAGAGCAAATAACAAATGCACTTAATTTTAAAAGTTTTATGTTATATCCAGCTAATCGAGCAACTTCTTGATTACCACCAACAGCATATAATTTTCTTCCATAACTGGTGTTTCGCATTACAAATATAAATATTAATAAAATAACCAATCCTATTATAGCTGCATAAGGGATGGTTCCCATAAATTTACCATTACCAATATAAAAAAAGAAATCTGACATTAATTCATCTGGAATAGCTCTTTGACCGGTATAAAGATATACAGCACCCCTAAGGATAAATAACATACCTAGTGTTACAATTAAGGAGCTTACACCTAGATAGACAGATAAATATCCGTTGATAAGACCAATAATAATTCCAAATATTAAACATAAAATTATTCCTAAAGGAACACTTCCAGTAATATTCATAATTTCTATTAGTGGCAGTGATACAAATGCTAGAAGAGATCCAATTGAAATATCTACTTCACCAGCAATTAGTAAAACTGAAAAACCAATTGCAGCAATTAGAATAATAGACAACTGACCTGAAACATTCATAATGTTACGCAAGGTAAAAAAATATTCCGAACTAAAAGAAAAAATTATAAAAACAATTAAAAAAATTATAAATAATGCTAATTCACCTTTTCTTAAATATTTCAAAATATTATTCATTTTAGTTTACTGATGCCTTAAATATTTCTTCTTGTGTAACTTTGCCTCGATAAAATTCTTTACTAATTTTACCATCAGCCATTACTAATATTCTATCACTAAGACTTAAAAGATCATTCATTTCTGAAGTCATAAGGAGTACTGACAGTCCTTGTTTAGCAAGATCATTAATTAAACTTAATACTTCTGTTTTAGCTCCTATATCAACACCACGTGTTGGTTCGTCGAGGATTATTATTTTTAATTCTCTTATTAGCCATCTACTAACTAAAACCTTTTGTTGATTGCCACCACTTAAAAGGGTTATTAATCTCTCAGAGGAAGGTGTTTTTACTGAAAATTTTTTAATATATTCATCTGCTGCCTTCTTTTCTTTTTTCTGATTAATAATAAATAAATCCTCAAATATTTTAAGACTAGGTAGACTCATATTTTCTCTTAAATTCATATCTTTAACAATACCCTCACCTTTTCTATCCTCAGTAATATAACCAATACCATTGTTAACCATTGTTGATGTATTAAAGCTTTTATAAATATTATTATTAACTTCTATTTGTCCGTCAGTAATTTTATCATAACCAAAAACAGCTTTTGCTAATTCAGTTCTTCCTGCGCCCATAAGTCCAAAAAAGCCTAAAATCTCACCTTCATGTAAATCAAATGAAACATTTTTAATTTTATTCTTAGAACTAATTTTGTTAACCTTCATGACTGTTTTTGCATTTAAAATATCTTTAGGTCTTTCAAATGTTGCATTTACAGTTCTGCCAACCATATCCTTAATAATGAGCTCTTCATTAGTTTCAGATATTAATTTATTTGAAATATGTTGTCCGTCTCTTAGTACTGTAACTTCATCAGCTATTTTAAAAATTTCATCAATTTTATGAGTTACATATAAAATTGCTATATTGTTCTGCTTTAAATTTTTTATAACGGTAAATAATTTTTCAATTTCATTAGGAGTTAGAGAAGAAGTTGGTTCATCCATTATAACTACAGAAGCATTTTTAAAAACAGCTCTTGCAATTTCAACCATTTGTTGTTGAGAAATAGATAAATCTGCAATTTTAGATTTTGGATTTAAATTAAAACCGACTCTGTTAAATAGCTCTTCTGTATCTTTATAAAGTTTATTCCAATTCATCACACCCAAACTATTTGTAGGAAAATTATCTAAGAATATATTTTCAGCTACAGAAAATTCAGAGATGAGTGAGATTTCTTGATAAACAACTTTAATTCCATAATTTAAACTATCATTTGGATTTCTGATATTTAACTTATTTTCATCAAATAAAATATTACCTGTATCTTTTGAATAAGCTCCTGCTAAAATTTTAATTAGAGTTGACTTACCAGCACCATTTTCTCCCATAAGTGCGTGAACTTTTCCAGCAGAAATTTTCATACTTACATTATCTAAAGCTTGCACACCGGGAAAAGATTTACTGACTGATTCAATCTTTAATTCTTTAAAATTTATATCAACCACTATTTTTTTTCCTGATACCATCAAAATAAACTGCTAATATTAATATAAAGCCTGGCACAATGAGTTGAAATTCTTGAGGTATTCTCATTAAAATTATTCCATTATCAATAATTTTTAAAATTAATATTCCTAAAATAGTTCCAATAATTGTTCCTTTACCTCCCATAAAACTTGTACCACCTAAAAGAACAGCAGCAATTACTATTAGTTCAAAACCCTTTGCTGATCCTTGCTGACCCGTATCCATTAAAGAAGCAAGAATTACTCCAGACACTCCAACTAAAAGAGAAGTAATAACAAAACCTAAAACCTTATACCTATTATTATTAATGCCTGATAATTTAGCAGCATCAGGATTACTACCAATTGAAGAGAAATATCTTCCGTATCTAGTGTAATTTAGTAAAACTACAAAAAAAGGTAAAATAAATAACATTATAACAACTGGCATTGGAATATTTAAGAAAAAACCTTGTCCAATAAAACTAAATAATGGAATCAAATGTGTATTGTATATAGCAGCCATAGAATAAACATATACACTGCCTTGAAGTATTAGCATCATTGCTAATGTTGCTATCAAAGAATTTACATTTAAAACTGTTCTAACTAGTCCATTGATTAAACCAATTAAAAGACAAAATCCAAAAACTGCTATTAATCCAAGAGAAATACTTCCTGTTATATTTATAACATCCATTACAATTACAGTAACAAATGACATTAAAGCCCCAACTGACAAATCAACTTCGCCACTTGTTAAAAGAATAGTCATTCCAAATGCAACTATCATGACTGTAGAGCTTGAACGCAGTATACTATGAATATTTTGAATACTATAAAATTGCGGATTGTAAAAAGATAAAAATATACATAGCAATACTAGTAAACCAAAAAGTATTGATTCATTTGTTTGAAAATATTTCATTACACTTGAGATTTATATTCAAATTAAGCCTCCATAAAAGGAGGCTTAATTAATTATATAATTACAGATCAGAAGCGTATTTAGTACACTTTGTTTCCGTTGGAATATTAGCTACATTTGCAAAATTAATAGCTCTTTTTTGTCCAGCTTTGTCAAAGTCATAGTACTTAGCATAGTTATGAACTGTTAATGCTAAAGTTGGAGTTACTTTATGTTCTGGTACATCTACACCATTAAATAAATCAACAGCAAGATTCATACCTGTGTATCCTACACCTTCTGGAAACATAGCAGCTTCAACTAGATATGGAGTTCCTTCTTTAGTCATTTCATTCAAAAATGCTAAACCTTCTGCTCCTGTTCCAGCAACAATAAGATCATCTTCTGGTAAACCAGCAGCTCTCCAAGCTTGTAATCCACCAAGAGCAGATCCATCATTAATACCATAAATAACATTAATGTTTGAATCAGCAGCTAGTGCAGCAGAAGCAACTTCAACTGAACTATCAATCATACCGGAACCATCTAGTTCATGTACTTTTACTGCATCTACATGTTTAGCTATTGCTTCCATGAAACCAAGAGATCTTAAAAGAGTTGCAGACAGTAACGGTAATCCTACATCCATTACTCTTGCTTCAGACTCACCTCTTGATACAAGGATTCTTCCAACAGCATCTCCAGCTTTATAACCAGCATCATAATCGCAAATTGCAAACAAGGTTGTCATACCTTTTGCAGGGTTTCCTTCAAGAACAGTTGGCATTCCTTCTGCCTTTGCTTTTCTTAAAATTGGAACAACCCCTTCCTCATTAACTGGTGTCATGATTAAAACATCAACTCCTTTAGTCATGAAATCTTCAGCTTGTTGAGTTTGTTTATTAATATCTAAATTCGCATCCATTACTTCTAACTCAATACCTAATTCATCAGCTCTAGATTGTAATCCAAATATAACGTTTTGATACCACTCGTGAGTACCATAGTTTACAATATAACCAATCCTTTTTGGATTAGCTGAAACTGACATAGCTAAAGATAAAGTAATAATAGCTGCTAAGAACCAACTAACTATTTTCATTAAATCCTCCCTTTTATATTTTATATTATATTATGATATTATCTGGATATGTAAACCCTATTTTTACATATAAACAAAATGTTCATATTTGAATTATTTACATATTAGTTACTTGTTTTATTAGTGTTTATATGTAACAATATTATCAAATAATTAAGAAATATTAATATGTTTTTGGTAACTGGTGGAACGGGATTTATTGGCAAAAGAGTAGTTGCACAGTTATTATCAAAGAATATTAAAGTGATAGCTACAGATATTAACACAGACAATGAAAAGGATAGTTTTGAAAAATATTTATCTACTAAGGGTGTTTCAATTAAAGATTTAGAGTTATTAGAATTAGATATTTCTTCCAAAGAGAATTTAAGTAAGATTTTTAAAAATTATAAAATCTCGAACATTATTGCTTGTGGATATCAAATGAGTAATCTTATTGATAATAACCCAATTAAAGGAACTGAAGTTAATATAGTTGGAATGACAAATCTATTCCAGGCTGTTGTAGATAACAAAATACATAGAATGGTTTTTCCAAGTAGTCAAAGTGTTTATGGCAAATCGTCAAAACTGTTTAATGATAAACCTATACATGAAGATGATTATTGTGGACTGCAACATCAATTATTTACATATGCAGTTATGAAATTATTAAACGAGTTTATGGCTAAAAAATATGTCTCAATGCATAACGTTAGCATTGCGTGCACAAGACCATCAGTTGTATTTGGTTATGGCAGAAAACGCAGTTCATTAATGTGGGCTGAAGAATTTGCTACAAATCCTGCATTAGAAATGCCAGTTCATCTTCCTTTTCCTGAATCAAATAAAGATAATTATATTTACGTAGAAGATTGTGCAGAGCAATTTATTGAATTGAGTTTAAAAGAAAAATTGAATCATTTTGTTTATAATACCGGTTCAGAAACTGCTTCAGGAACTGAATTAAAACAAATAATTAATGAATTGATTCCAAATGCAGAAATAACTTTTGACGAAAATGGAAAACCAACTCCTTTTATTGATGATCAAAATGATCAACGCATTCGAGAAGAATTGTCATTTGTTCCAAAAAGTCTTAAAGAAGGAATTAGAGCTCACATGAATGAGGCTAGAATTGCTAATGATTTAAACCCAATATAAAAAGGAAGAATATGTTAAAAACTACAACTGTTGGAAGCTATCCACGAAAAGATAAACCAAAAGATACATTAAGAAAGCCTACAGTTAGTGAGGAAGAAGCTTTAGATATGGTTCAATGGGCTGTTGAAGATCAATGTAATATTGGTTTGGATTATATTACCGATGGTGAATCATATAGGGAAAATATGTATTGGTTCTATCAATTAAGAATTGATGGGGTAGATAGTAAAAATAAAAAGTATAAACAATTTACAGTCGGGGGATCAACTGAAAATGTTGATTTATCAAAAGCTCATCCTTTAGTAAAAGAAAAAGGTGGATTTGGTATAGAGTGTGCAGTTGTAAATGATGAAATAAAAAATCAGAAATGGAATTTAGCTTCAAAATGGAAGAGGGCTCAAGATACTGCTGGTGACAGAGCTGTTGTGAAACAAACAATTACTGGACCTCATATGCTATCAAGATTTTCTGTTAACGAAAGAACTGATTTATATAAAAATGATACTGAATTGGCTTATGCTTATGGTAAATGTATAAAAGATGAAATTGATCAATTACAACAATTAGGTTGTGAGAGAATTCAATTTGATGAACCTGTTCTTACTGAATCTCCGGATGAATGTGTATGGGCTGCTGATGTAATTAATGATATTGTTGATACATTTCCAAATATGTATTTCAGCCTTCATATTTGTGGGGGAAACGCACATAGAAAACGAGGTTATTTTGGAAAATATGATGATATGGTAGATGGTCTTAAAAAACTTAAAGTTCAAGAATTACATTTAGAACATTGTACTCTTCATTATAGTATGTTGGATGTTTTTGAAAAATATGACTTTAAAGGAAATCTATCTTTTGGGGTTGTTGATCAACGAACTGATGAACTTGAAAGTGTAGAAGAAGTGCATCAGAGAATTAAGCCTGTTATTGAAAAGTTTGGTGCTGATAGAATTATTTTATCTAGTGAATGTGGCTTTGGGCACGTTCCTCTTGAAATTACACGAGCAAAATTATCACGATTAGTTGAAGCAGGAAAAAAATATTAATTATGGTGTTAAAATAATTTTTGGTGAAATTGATTTGCCTGTATTAATAGATTCAAAAATTTTTTGTCCATTTTTTAAATTTGTAAAACTTTTCCAAGACAAATTTCCTAATTTATTTTTACTTATCATTGTTAAAGAATTTTTGAATTCTTTATTCGTGTAGGCATAAGATCCGATTAATTTTACTTCATTTCTGGTAAGTTTTAAAAAATTTATACCTTTATTTATCTCAGATAAACCAATGTGCATTATTAACCCACCTGATTTTATTAAATTTAGTGCCTGCTCTCTTGAGTTATTTGTTCCGACAGCATCATAAATAATATCAAAACTTTGTTGTAATAATTTTTTTTGATGTGGTTGGAATATAGATGTGTTTGTATGTTTTTTAGCTATTTCAAGTTTTTTAAAATTAAAATCAACCATATTCAATTTATTAATTTTTTTTGATTTTAATATCAAAGCTATCAATAAACCAATAGAGCCAGCACCAATAATTAATATATTTAATTTTGAAAGATCTTTATCGATGTGCTTTTTTGATAAATTAATAGCATGAAGAGCAACAGCTGTAGGTTCTATTAAAGTAAAATTATAAAGATTTTTATTTTTTGGTATATTTAAGACATTACTTTTAGGAATAGATAAAAATTCTGCAAAGCCACCATTTTTTTTTATTGGTTTGGTCATTCCAATCATCGAAAGTTTAGAACATAAATGTTCCATATTTTTCTTACAATATTCACATTTGCTACATGAAATTATTGGGTTTATGGCACAATATTTATTTTTTTGTAAATTTATTCCAATCACTTCGTGACCAAGAATTATAGGTGGTTTTTTTTTAACTTTATCTAAACCATTAAAAGCATGCATGTCTGAACCACAAATTCCAGTAGCTAGAACTTTAATAAGAGTTTCATTTTTTTTAAGCTTTGGTTTTGGAACTGTTTTGTAAATGAGTTTTTTTGTAGAAGAAAAGACGAGCGCTTTCATAAAAATCTCTAAAAAATTGCTTTTTCAGTCTCCGCATCAAAAAAATGTACTTTATTTGGGTCAATTTGAAAATCAATCTTATCTCCTACTTTTACATCTTTAGGGTTGTACATTCTGCTAATTATTTCTTTGTTTTTTATTGTAAAAAATAATTGAGTCTCTGTACCTAATGGCTCTGCTAAATTAATAGATTTTTGAAAACACCAATTATTACTTGGATTGTCATTTGATTCTTTAGGCATAATATCTTCAGCTCTTATACCTAAATAAATTTTATTTTTATTATCTAATGAACTTTGAATTTTTTGAGGACATTCTAAATTAATTTCATCATCTATTTTTATAATTAATTTATTTTCCTTTTTTATCAAATCTCCCTCAATGATGTTCATAGGCGGGCTACCTATAAAGGTGGCAACAAATATATTTGCAGGCTTAGTAAAAACTTCAATTGGTGATCCAATTTGCTCAATATATCCATCTTTCATAATTATGATTCTATCAGCTAATGTCATAGCTTCAACTTGATCGTGGGTAACATATATAATTGTTGTTTTAAGTGTTTGATGAAGTTTTTTAATTTCTGTTCTCATTTGAGTACGAAGTTTAGCATCTAAATTTGATAAAGGTTCATCAAATAAAAACGCATCAGGACGTCTAACAATAGCCCTTCCCATTGCTACTCTTTGTCTTTGTCCTCCAGATAATTGAGATGGTTTTCTTTTTCTTAAATCATCTAAGCCGAGTATTAAAACTGCATCTTTTACTCTTTTTTCAATTTCTTCTTTTTCAACTTTCGCGATCTTTAAACTAAATCCTAAATTTTCTTCAACAGTCATATGAGGATAAAGTGCGTAATTTTGAAAAACCATTGATACATTTCTATCTTTAGGATCTTTATCATTAACCAATTGATCTCCGATATAAATATCACCGCCGCTAATATCTTCTAATCCAGCAATCATTCTAAGTGTAGTAGATTTTCCACAACCTGATGGTCCTACCAAAACTAAAAACTCATTATCTGAAATTGTTAAGTTCATATTTTGTACAGCTATAACTTCCCCATATTTCTTAGTAATATTTTTTAATTCAACTTTAGCCATATTAACCTTTCACTCCTCCAAAAGTTAATCCCGAAACCAAATGTTTTTGAACAATAAATGTTAATACTAAAGCTGGAACAATCATTACAACTGCTATAGCACACATGCCGGCCCAATTAATTGTAAATTCATCTAAATAATCCATCATACCAATTGGTAATGTTTTAGAATGGACTGTTCTTGTTATTATTGATGCTAATGCATATTCGTTCCATGAAAGTAGAAATGCAAAAATTGCAGCTGCACCTATACCAGGTCCAGCAAGAGGTAATTCTACATTCCAGAAAGCTTGGAGTCTCGTACATCCATCAGTTCTTGCAACTTCTGACATCTCTTTTGGTATCTGTCTAAAAAACCCATCAGTTAACCAAATCGTAAACGGTACATTCATTGCTACATAAACTAAAATAACTCCAAAGGATGTGTTAATAATACCAAGTTTGGCAAATAATATAAATAAAGGTAGACTTAATGAAATACCAGGTACTGCTCTTGCAAGCATTAAACTTAGAAAAATTGAATTTTTTCCTCTAAAGTTAAATCGGGCAAAAGCATAACCACCCATCATTCCAATTGTAATAGCTATTACTGTACTTACAGATGAAATAATAACTGAATTCATTAAATATTTAAATGCTGGAACGGATACGTATCCATTTATACTAAACATTTGGGTAAATTGATGAATTGTCCATCTGTCTGGAATCCAATTAGCAGGTTTTGATAATATTTCTGGATTAGGGCGAAAAGCACTAACAAATATCCATATTCCTGGTAAACAAATTAATATTAGAAGAAAAAGTACTAAAAACCAAAAACCAATTTTTCTTATTTGTTTCATTATTGCTGTCCCAAATCTCTTCTAGCTTGAACAAGTTTAGTAAAAAAATAATATGTAAATGCTATAGATAAAATAATTGATACATATGACATTGCATTTGCAAAACCCATATTTGCATCTTTATATCCAATTCGCGCAATCATAGTCCAAAGTAATTCAGTTCTCATGGCTGGCCCTCCGCCAGTCATGATATGGACAATATCATAAGCCCTTCCAACATCTAAAGATCTAATTGTTAAAGCAATAAAAATAAATGGCATTAAAAAAGGAAGTGTAATATTTTTAAATACTTGCCAACTGTTACACCCATCAACTCTTGCTGCTTCAATAGGGTCTCTGGGAATTCCTAATAGACCGGCCAATAATAATATTGCAAATATTGATGTGTTAGCCCATATTTCAGCGACCATTATAGATCCCATTGCTAAATATTTATCAATTAACCATGGAATAGCTGACTCATAACCAAATAAGTATAAAAAATTATTTAATAAACCAATGTTATCATTAAAAATATATTTCCACTGAAAGCCAACTAAAATTGGAGAAAACATCATTGGAAACATCATTATAGTTCTTAATGTTCTTTGACCCCATGTAATTTTGTTTATCAATAATGCGATTCCCAGTCCAAATAATAATTCTAAATTTAAAACCACTGCTAAAAACAAAATTGTTCTTCCAAAAGCATACCAAAACTTAGTATTATCAATTAATCTTTCGTAATTACGTAATCCTACAAAATTGAAAAGGCTATCAGGTCTTGTAAGTTTGTATGAAGTAAAACTAGTATAAAACGAAAAGATTAGTGGAATAATAATTACAAAACCTATTGCTAAAATTGATGGTAAAATTAAAATAAAAGGTCCACTAAAAAATTTTCTACTCATTTAATCAGCGTAATCTACTTTTAATCCTCCAGACTCACTGGATATTCCACATGAATCAACAACGGCCATTGTGTCAATAGAGTCGTCAATAGATGTAATTAGTTTTTCATCTTCGCCATTTTTAAACCTTTGCATGTTAGACATTACGCCGATAAAAGCATCAGGGAACCACTTTCCTTTTATATCAAGTTTAACCCAATCAGTATTTTCTGATTTAATTTCTAATTCTTCTGGTTCACCATTTGGGTAATCAAGTAAAAGACCTAAAGTCATTTTTGCTGCACCTTTTGTTCCTTCTAATCTAATATATGCGTCTTGATTTTTTCGCCCAAAAGAGTGACAATGGTTTATTGTCATGCAACATCTTATTTGATCACCATAATTAAAAATTGCACTTGTTCTACAATCAGCTAATTCGTTTACTTTTGGATGTTTTACAGACTGACAATATAAACTTTTAGGATTACCTAAAACTGAACGTATCCAGTCAATATAATGAATTGAATGCAAGGGAACTTCAACGCGATCTAAAGTTTTTAAAAAAGGCCATAATTCCCATGGTGTGTGAACATTTAAATGAACTTCCAACTCAACTAAATCACCTAACAAATCATTTTTTATTGCCTCATAAACAGGCAACATAATTGGGCTAAATCTTAATTGAAAATTCATACAAGCCTTTATATTTTTTTGGTGACAAATTTTTCTAATTTTATTTCCTTCTTCTAATGATCTACCAAGAGGTTTTTGAAAAATTGCATAAATATTTTTAGGAAGTTTTTCAACAACCTCTAATAGAATGGCTGGTGGCAATGCTAAATCAAAAATACAGTTTTCATTTTCAAATGCAGCTTCTAAAGAATCATAAACATTTTCGATTTTATATTCTTTAGCTAACTCCTCTGCTTTTTTCTTATCAACATCATATAATCCATGAACATCAAAACCTGCCTTTGTGTATGCTGGTAAATGAGCATCTTTAACAATTCCCCCTGTACCTATTATTATAATAGGGTTGTTTTTTGATGGTTTGGGCCAAGTTTGACTAAAGCTTTTAATTTGTAATTCTTGATCACTCATAATATTTAAATTTATTTTCTGATAAAAAAAATGACTACTCCTTAATTTAATAAGGAGTAGTCTTACAGTTGCTTAGTAGTAACCAGCGTCCTGCATTAAATAATCAGTTTCTTTGGCTGCATCATCCAAAGCTTCCTTTACAGATTTATCACCAACAATTGCAGCTTGCAATTCAGGGAAGATAATATTTGAAAAAGGAATCCACTCAGGAATAAGTGGAGGCGTAAATGCATCTTCAGCCATAGAAGCAGAGAAAGTAGAGAATAAATTACTCATAAATTCATTACCTGCTGCATCCATTTCTGAAGCAATATCATTCCAAACTCTTGTCATAGTTGGAAGTTTACCACCTCTTGCTTCATGCATTTGTGCTTCATGATTTGTTAAAATCCATATTAATGAAGCTGCAGCCTCTAAGTTTTCCTCAGGGCAACCGTTTAGGATAGAATAAGTGTGTGAGCCTGACCAGCCTCCTCTTTTTCCACCAGATCCCATTGGAAATCTAACTAAACCTACATCTCCGCCAATTTTAGAATCTTCACTGTTGAAGTAAGCTCCCCAACCACCCCAATCAAGATTAAGAGCGACTGTTCCACTTGCAAATCCAAGACCAGTTTCATCCCATAGATAGTTTAAAACACCTGCAGGAACTGCTTGAGCATTATAAAGATCAACAAACCACTGAAGAGCTCTTTGACCAGCTTCATCATTAAATGTTGGTTTCCAATTTTCATCAAATAAAGCACCGCCTTCAGCAATAACTAATTCATAGAAACGGCCTGTAATAGCTTCTTCTTTACCAACATACTGTGTTCCATAAAAGTTAGGAGGGTCAGACCAAAAAATTGCTTGTTCTTTCCACTGTTCTAAAGTTTCAGGTGGCGCTAAATCATAGCCATATTTATCTTTAAATCTTTTTTGATTATCAGCATCTTCATAAATACTTTTAATGTACCAAAGATTACTAACATCACTATGTTGTGGAAGTTGAACGAGACGTCCATCTACAGTTGAGTGATCAAGAACTAATGGAACAAATTCAGCTAGAAAATCTCCTGGCACAATGCCATTAAGATCTCTGTATATATCTCCATACTGTGTAGCAAAACTTGTATGATTTGAAACAACACAATAACTTATGTTACCAGCTGCAATATCTTGTTTAATTTCTTTATCTAACTCAAAGTGACTTTTCTTTGATAAGATTGAAACCTTACCGCCAGTTTTTGCTTCCCAAATAGGAATCATTACCTCATAAAGTGGATCATAAGGTGCTCCACCTATAAGTTTAACATCCAAAGTAATTCCGCTATAGTCTCCCCACATAGTTACTTTGTCATTAGAAAAATTTTCATCTACTGCAAAGGCACTAAAAGGTAGAGATAATAATGAAACAACTAAAATAGACTTTAAAAATTTCATATTTCCTCCAATTTATATAATAATACTACACGCAAACTCCATTTTTAAAAGAGAAATTGCAACTTTTTTAAAAAATAACTAAATTCACAAATAAATTATTAAAAATTAACAATTTTAAGTTGATTTATGCGCAAAGATTAAATTTATTTGAGTATGAATTAAAAATTTCTAGTGAGGAAACTATGACAGAAAGATATGCAATGGCCGTAAGATTAAAGGATGAAAAAAGAGATTTTTATCTAAAAAATCATGCTAATGTATGGCCAGAAGTTTTAAGTGAATTAAAAAAGATAAAAGTAAAAAATTACAGCATATATTTAAAAGAAGATTTTATGTTTGGATATTTAGAATATGATGGAAATAACTTAGACGAGGACATGGCAACAATGCAAAAAATTCCAATAGTTGATAAATGGACTAAATTAATGATTGATTGTTTTAATCCTTTTCCTAATAATGAAAATAATAATTCCTGGGTAATGATGGATGAAATATTTCATTTAGATTAATTTATAAAATTAATGTCTAAGATTAAAAATATTGAGGTATTTTTTTTAGAGTATCCGTTCCCAAAAGAATTAAACTATAAATATAGTGGCGGACTTGTAGAAAATATGATTGTGGCTATTATTAAAGTCACTGACTCTAATAATAATTATGGAATAGGAGAAGTGACTCATGGTCAATTTACTCACCAGCCAATTATTGGTCTTACAAAACATTTTAGAGATATGCTTATTGGAACAGAAGCTGATAACATAAATCAAATATGGGAAAAAATGTATGGATCGAGTGTTTTTTGGAATAGACAAGGTATTGGTATCGGAGTCATGGGTGGAATAAATATAGCCTTATACGACTTGTTAGGTAAAAATTTAAAACTACCTGTTTATCAATTGATAGGTGGATTAAATAAAAAAAGAATAAGAATTTATGCAAGTAATGGACTCTTTGATAATAAAGAACAATTAATAGCAGATGCTCAAAAGGCTTATGACTTAGGATTTCGAGTTTACAAAATGAGAGTAGTTGAGCCCGCTTTAATTATTGAATTAGTAAGAGCATTTAAAAAAGAATTTAAAAGTAGAATGGATCTAATAGTAGATGCTGTACAGGGATCCACCTCTAATCCATGGGCGACAAAAGTATCTATAAATATAGCTAAAAAACTTGAAGAATATCAAATATTATTTTTTGAAGAACCTTGTAGAGTTGAAAATTTAAATGGTTATAAAGAAATTAAAAATAGTACAAATTTAAATATTGCTGGTGCCGAAAGTATACCTACAGCAAGAGCATTCAAACCTTATTTTGAAAATAATGTTTTTGATATAGTGCAATTTGACATTGCAACATCTGGATTTACTGAAGGAAGAAGAATTGCCGATATGGCATATGTATATAACAAGCCTTTAGCAATACATTCATGGGGAAGTGCTATCAGTATAATGGCTGGCTTACATTTTAGCTTATCAATTCCAAATGCAGCATTTACTGAATATTGTTTTATGGATCATCCAATAAATAAAAGCTTATTTGAAAATGAAAAAATAGACATTTCAGATGGGTATATTGAGCCTCCAGATACATATGGTCTTGGTATAAAATTTGATGAAAGTCTTACAAATGAGTTTCCATATAAAGATAAAATTAATACAATGATTTTAACTAATGATGAAGATATCGGTTTAAAATAGGCTATGGATATAAAATTTATTGAAACGCCAAGTCCAATTGGAAATTTTGTTAATGTAAGATTAAGTGGAAAATATGCTTATATATCGGGTCAAGGACCGTTTGATGATAATGGAAATTTAATTACTGGAAAAGTTGGCAAAGACTTAACACAAGATGAGGCATATGATGCAGCAAGAAGAGTTGGGATTACTATTCTCTCAGTAATTAAAAATGATATTGGTTTTGAAAAAGTAAAAAAAGTTGTCAAAATACTTGGACTGGTGAATTGTACAGTTGATTTTTTAACTCAACCAAAAGTTATAAATGGATGTTCTGATTTATTGGTTGAATTTTTTGGTAAAGAAAAGGGTATGCACGCAAGAAGTGCTATGGGTGTCTATGTTTTACCCAATAATATACCAGTAGAAATTGAAGCAATTATAGAATTAGTCTAACCAACTAAGCCATTCTTTTTTTGATTTAGCAAGATACTCATCCAAAGATATATTATTTTTAATTTTTTTTAAAATTAGCTTATTAATAATTTTTTTCAATTCTAACATTACAATTTTTTCCTGACCTTTTTTTAGGTTACATGTATCCAGCTCAAAGTGATTGAAGTGTATCAAATCATCACGAACAAAAATTGCTGGATCATTTTTTTCTAAATGAAATGCCAAAGATTGTATCGTGTATTGGGATTTCTTTGAATCAACATAAATTCTAAGTCTATTAATTTTATTACCTGTTGGATCAGCAACAACCTCAAAAGAGATACCTTTAAATTTTTCTTTAGACAAAAATTTTAACCAATATTGTAAAATATTATTTTGATTATTTATTTCTAAATGCCAATTTCTATTATACCAATTTTCAACACCAATGATTGCAGAATAAATAGATTCTTTACCTACTTTCATACCTCTACCAATACCTAAATTTTGAAGATAAACGTTTTTGATAAATTTTTTCTTACCTGCAATTATTCCAGCTGTTAAAGATCCCATAAATTTATGTGCACTAAAAATTGCAACATCAGCACCAATTTTAAAAAAATCTTCCATATACTCCTCTGAAGCTGCATCAACAATAACAGGTATTTTATTTTTTTTGCAAATTTTAATGAAAGAATTTAATTCTAGTGAACCATAATCGGAGCAATGATGCGATACAACGTACATGGCACAAGCAATTTGTTTTTTATTTTTTGAAATAGTTTTTTCAATATTTTCTTTTGTACAAAATTTTTTTAAACCACATTTCAGTATCTTTGCGCCAGAAAGTTTAATTCCCTGCTCTACTTCCGCTCCATAATTTGTAAGATGGCCTCTTTGGATTAAAACTTTATTAACCATGTTTGTGGTATCTGGAAGTTTAAAAACTTTCTTTAGATCTTTACCAGTCATCATACTGGCTACACTTTCTGTTAACCCCCCAGCTGCAGAAGCAGTAATGGCTGCAGCTTCTGTCTTAAGTAATTTAGAAATTCTTTTTGATGCTAAAGCTTGTAATTCATCTATATTAACAAAATATTCGAAAATATCATTAGCAGCTTTAATCGATTTTTTATTGGTAATTGAGGCACCAATTTTTGTCATGAATCCGCTGACATTGATAATAGGTGTAAGATTATTTTTATTATAAAAATTTTTCACTTTATTATTTTAAATATGCAATATCAGCTTATAATACATTATATATAATTAAATATGAAAATTACTGATGTAGAAACATATGTTCTTTTAGCGGATAACTATGATCCAAGTCTAACATCTTCAGCTCAAGATACATGTTTGGTAATTATAAAAACAGATGAAGGTGTAGAAGGTTATGGTGAATGTGATACCAGTCCCTGGGTTGCAAAAGCTTTTATTGAATCTCCAGGCACTCATACGATGGATCAATGTGTAAAAGAAATTTTGATTGGCTCAGATCCTCTTGATATAGATACATTGTGGGAAAAAATTTATGTAGGATCAGCAATGACAGGCAGAAGAGGTGCTGGTGTCAACGCTATTAGTGCTATTGATATGGCACTTTGGGATATAAAAGGAAAAGCTAAAAATAAACCTGTTTTTGAATTATTAGGTGGAAAAAAACAAGAAGAAGTAATTCCTTATGCTTCACTTCAACCTATTGGACACTCTTTTCAAGAATATAAAGATTCATTAGTTGCTTGGGCTGAAAAAGCAAAAAGTTTAGGTTTTAAGGCTGTAAAATCAGAAGTAACTCTCAATGGACCTTACGCACATAGTGGTCTTCATGAAGAAGATGATAAAACTACTGAAGTTGTAGCTGCAGTAAGAAAAGCTTTAGGTCCAGAAATAAAATTAATGATTGATGTACAATATAGATGGAAAAATGCCGAAGAAGCTCTACGAACAGTTAAAGACTGGGCTGAATTTGATATTTATTTTCTTGAAACTCCAGTTTGGACAGATGATATAAAAAGCTATGCAAGAATGCATGATGAGGCACCAATGAAAATTGCTGCGGGAGAATGGTTAAGTACACGCTATGAATTTGAAGATTTAATTGTAAATGGAAAAATAGATGTTGCACAGCCAGATGTAGGAAGATGTGGTGGATTAACTGAGTCAATAAAAATAGCTAAGTTTTCCCAAGAACATAATAGAATTATAGTTCCTCATTGCTGGAAAACTTCCGTATCAATATCAGCTACAGCACATTTTGCTTTTAATACGCCTAATTGTGCTTTTATAGAATATTTGCCACCTCAATTATGTGTTGAAATTTTAAGAAAAGAATTGGCTACAGAGGGTTTTGATTTTATTGACGGAAAAATAAAGCCTCCAACAAAACCAGGTCTAGGCATAGAGCTTAATAGAGATGCTATAAAAAAATATCAGGTTGCTTAATTTAAAATTTTAAATTCAACTGATGCTTCAAAAGATTTCTTCGGATTTAAGATTTTTAATCCGTGATAAGCTTTACTATTTTTCATGACTAAGAACGAGTCTCTAATGTTAGTAACAGGCTCAATACAAAAAAAATTTTCTTTAGGTGGAGAATATACGTGCAGATTTCCAACATTTTTTTTATTAATAATTTCTAATTTAACATCTTTATTCAAAATCAATTTTGACCTTCCATTCCATTTAAGAAAAGTTTCATCAATTTTAGTTTTATTCAAATCGAGACTCTTACCATTAATCATTTTTTTAATATTAAATTTATTTACATTTGATTGATTTAAATAATAAAATGTATTTGAAAATATTTTTGAATCTTTACTAATAGTAAACCAGGGATGAAATCCGATTCCGCAATGAAATTTTGATTTATCTATATTGATAATTTTTAATCTAATTATTAATGAGTCCTTAGTAATATTAAAAGTTTGTATAGATTTATACTTGTAAGGAAAACTATTTTTACCATTATGTAAGAATTCTAAGACTAAAATATTTTTAGTATATTTTTTTACTTTCCATTTATTAATCCAACCTTCACCATGTATTGTATCAGGTTCAAGTATGTGTGTTCTAGGTAAATTAATATATTTGTTTTTATAAAAAAAAGTGTTTTTATGAATTGCGCCAAAATAAGGGATGGTTGCAAAATAACCAGAAAAATAACAATTATATTTTCCTTGTCTCTTTTTAACTGGAAATCTTCTAAAAATATTTTTTTTATTTTCTTTATCAATAAATCTTAATATGCTTGCTCCCATATTTGGTGACACTTCCAGAAGTAGTTTTTTATTTTCTAAAATTTTTTGAGACATTAAGATAGTTTAAAATTGCTATAAGGGATTTTCAATCCTTTATAATTTGTTTTTATTATTAAACTTTGTCCTGAATATTTATATTTTTTTTCTAAAATTTTTGAAGTTCCCAATTTTGCACTAGTAATAAATAGATAATTTAAATCTTTACCAAAAAATGTAATACTAGTTATATTATATGCTGGTAATTTTATTTCTTTATCAATTTTTTTAGTTTTTAAATTAATTCTTGTAATCTTTGCACCAGACCAATGGGCTACCCATAATCCATTATTATTATCAAGAGCTATTCCATCAGGTAATCCTTGATCTTTTTTATACTTAAACAAAATATTTTTTTTGTTAGTTTTTAAATTATAATTTAAAATTTTTAAACTTAACGAGTCTGAAAAATATAAATTTCTCTCAAGTTTATCTAATGCTGGTCCATTTGATACTTTAAATCCCCTGTCAATAGTTATAAATTCTTTCTTATGTAAATATCCAAAATATCCTAAATTTTTATTTTCTTTAAGATGAGACAAACCGATCCACAATTTTTTATTTGAAATTAACCCATCATTGTAAGAAATGTTTTTTAATTCATTATTTTTTCTAACATCAATAAATTTTTTAACTTTTTTAGTTTTTCTATTAAATATATATAATCCATCAAAAGCGCTTATTATAAATGATCCATTAAGATGTGGGTAAACATTACCTAGAGGTTTTGGTAAATCAAGTTTGTGTTGAATTAATTTTCTATTTCTAATTGAATAAAAAAAAATTGAAGGTTTTAAAAGATCTAAAAAAACGATCTCATTAGTTTTGTAAAGATAAAAACCACTTTCTCCCAAAACAGTATTAGTTTCAATAACGTCAAAATCAAACATATTACAAATTCAAAATAAAAAGAGGGCGTTAAATTAGCGCCCTCTTAATTAGATAATAATTTTAGTTTGAAGCTTTTACTTCGTTCCAAACTCTATTACGCCATTCGAAATCTTCAGCTGGTTGTAGCCAATTTAATCTACCTGCATAATCTAGACCGGGAGACTCATGAGTAACAGTTCCATATCCATATCTCTCATTCATTACCTCTTGAGTAGATTTTTCTATAAAAAAGTTTGCCCAAGCATGTGCAAGCTCTTCGTCCGCACCTGAAGTCATTGCCCAAGTATCAAGCCAGCCAATTCCGCCTTCTTTAGGAATAATATATTTAACATTGTGTCCCATATCTCTTAAAGCCACTTCTTGGAATTCACCCATTGAGAACATTAGTGAAATTCCTCCACTGTCCCATATTTGATTACCTTCGTCAAAACCAGCAAAGTACGTTACAACTAATTTTTTTTGATCGATTAGTGTTTGTTTTACACTTTCCATTTCAGCTTCAGATAAATTGTAAGGATTATCCATACCCAAATAAATTGCAGTATTAACAATATTATTATTCGTATCATCTAGTACAATCATTTTTCCTGAATTAGCTGGATCATGCATAACTGACCATGAGTCAACTCCACCTTCTCCAAATTCGTCAACATCATAAATTAATCCTAATGAACCCCATGAAATTGGAACACCATAATATCCGCCATCTATTTCAACTTCTTTAACACTTTGAAAAGCTGACATTAAGTTGCTGAAATTACTTAATTTGCTTTTATCGTAAGGTTTAAGTAATCCTGCTCCATGATATCTTGGGAATAAACTTGTATCGATAGAAACAAGATCAAAATCTTCCCCTTTACTTGCTTGTGTTAAAGCAAACAATTCATCAACACTTCCAACATATTTTACTTTTACTTTAGCATCATATTTGACTTCAAATTCATCTATCCATTCTTGTTCAGCATATCCTTCAAAACATCCAAGACTTAATTCTCTTGCAGCATTTGCAGAAAAAGCAAACGAAAAAATAAAGATAAATGATAAAATAGAATAAATTAATTTTCTCATTTTTCCTCCATATATATAACTACTAAAGCAGTATTTTAAATTGAAGTCAAATTTAATAACTCTTTAAATATAAAATTAATATTTATTCATAAATTAAGGTAATTATTAAGTTTTTTAGTTTATTTAAATATATAAGTATGTAAATTGGAAGAAAATTATTAGGTTTTTATTTGATTTATGAGCGAAATTTTAGAATTAAAAAACATTTCCAAAAGCTATGGATCTACAACAGTATTAGAGAATATAAGTTTTAAAATTAATAATAACGAATTCTTTACAATTTTAGGATCAAGTGGATCGGGTAAATCTACAATAATACGAATGATAGGAGGGTTTACAAAACCTTCTTCGGGTGAAATAATTTTTGCGAACAAGAATATTAACGATGAACCAATATTTAAAAGACCATTCAATACTGTTTTTCAAGATTATGCATTATTTCCAAACATGAATGTTTTTGACAATGTAGGTTTTGGTTTAAAAATAAAAAACAAAAGTAAAGAAGAAATAAAAAAAAATGTGTTAAATGTTTTAACTGTAGTAGGACTTGAGCACTTCTCAAATAGAATGCCTCAAGAATTATCAGGAGGCCAGCAGCAAAGAGTAGCTCTTGCAAGAGCAATTATTTGTGAGCCTGAAATAATTTTATTAGATGAACCACTTGGTGCTCTAGATGCTGAATTAAGAAAACAAATGCAATTATTTCTAAAAGAGATTCAAAAAAAAATCCAAATTTCATTTATTTTTATTACTCATGACCAAGAAGAGGCTATATTTTTATCAGATAGAATTGCTGTACTTAACAATCATAAATTTGAGCAAATAGGTTCACCAAAAGATTTATATTACTCACCAAAAACTACCTATATGGCTAAATTTTTTGGAGAATGTAATTTAATAAAATGTCGTGTTACAAATTATGACTCAGAATCAATTAAAGTTTCATCTGCGTTTGGCAGCTTTAATATACCTAAGAATAAAAATTTAAATAATGAATCTGAGTTTATTTATGGAATTAGACCTGAGGAGGTAAAACTTGTTAGGCAAAGTGAAAAAAGTATTAAAGTAAAAATAAAAGATATAAATTTTAGAGGATCAACATCAACAATAAATGCAACTAATGATAATGGTGATAGTTTAATAAAAATTCAAAATATTAGTACAAATATTTCAAAATCTTTATCAATAAACGATAGTATTGACATAGAATTTAATACAGATTTAGGAAGTATTTTTATTGAATGAATAGTGTATTAAATTATTTTAGTACTTCTATTTGGACGATAGTGAGTTTTATATTAGTTATCTTTTTAATTTTAATTCCACTTTTTTCATTTTTATCATACTCTTTTTTTACCGTTGATGGCACTGATATTATTCATGAATTTAGTTTATTTAATTTTAAAGAATTTTTTATTGATGAAATATATATAAGAACTTTTGTGAGAACTATTTTTCTTGCAATAATAGTTATGTCATGTTGTATTATGCTTGGTTACCCTGTTGCATTTTTTCTTGCTAGATATGCTGGCAGATATAAATATGTAATTCTTTTAATGCTCATTATTCCACTTTTTATGAGTTACATAATTAAAATTTACATGATGAGATCTATTTTAGGATACTCAGGATTAATCAATAAAGTTCTGGCTATGATGGGTTTTATAGAAAAGCCTTTGGAATTTTTTTTATGGAACCAAAATTCTGTGATTATAACTCTTGTTGTAATTTTACTTCCTTTAATAATAATACCAACATTTACTTCATTAGACAAAATTCCAAAAAATATTGTTGAGGCATCTTTTGATTTAGGTTGTAAACCTTTTCAAGCTTTTAGGTATATTATTTTCCCTATAAGTTTTCCTGGACTAATAGTTGGTAGTATTTTTGTTTTTATTTTAGCTTTAGGGGATTTTGTTACACCTCAATTAGTTGGTGGTACATCAGGTTTCACATATGGTAAAATAATTTATAGTAATTTTGGAATGGCATTTAATTGGCCTTTTGGTGCTGCACTAGCAAGTATTTTATTATTTGTTTCAGTAATTATTATTTTACTTACGAACTATCTAACAAATAAATTGAAAACATGACCAGATTAGAAAATTATACTAAATATCTTCTAGCTGGCTTAACTGGTTTAATTGTTGCAGCTCTATATGCTCCAATTGTACTAACAATTTTTTATTCGTTTTATAAATCAAGAAAAGGAAAGGTTGACTGGAATTCATTTTCATATGAACCTTACACAAAGTTAATTTATGAAAGGCAAATATTAGAATCATTAATGAATTCAATTTATGTTGGAGTAGTTACAGTAATATGCTCTGTAATCATTGGTTTTTATTTTGCAAATTATTACCATACCAGTAAAAGTAAAATGAAAGAATTTTTACAGTTTATTATTTTTCTACCTTTTTTATTACCTCCAATTATAACTGGATTATCTCTTTTGATATTTTTTAGAGAAATAAATCTTCCAAGATCCTTAAATACTGTTGTAATTGGTCATACAATATTTGTATTAGCTATAGTTTTTAAAATTATTTTAAATAAACTTGAAACACTTAAACCTTCCTTAATGGAGTCTGCATATGATTTAGGGGCTAGTAAATGGCAGGCATTCTATTATGTTTTGTTACCAAATATTAAATTATCTCTAATAATTGCAGGGCTATTAGCTTTTACAATTTCTTTAGACGAAACTCTTATTACTCTATTTTTAATTGGAAATGATACAACTTGGCCAATAAAGCTCTGGGCAAAAATGAGGGTTGGTTTTTCAAAACAAGTAAATGCTTCTGTAACATTGATATTAATACTTACATCTTTACTAGTACTATTAATAGCAAGTATAATATCAAGGTCTGAAAAAAAAATAATGTATTGATATAATGGAAAAAAGATTATTAAATAAAAAAGTAATTGTTACCGGTGGCTCAAGAGGAATTGGAGCTGGAATTGTAAAAAGACTCTTCAATGAAGGTGCTGAAATAATAATAGCAGACATTAAAGAGGATTTGGCTGCTAAATTAATGGAAAACCTTGACTCAGAAAAAATAAATTTTGTTCATACTGATTTATCTAAAGAGGAAGAAATAATTAACTTAATAGATTTTGCAAAAAATAAATGGGGGGCATTAGATATTTTAATTAATAATGCTGGAATAGAAGATGGTTTCATGTTGTCAGATCAATCATATGAAAAATATAGAAAAACTATGAGAGTAAATTTAGATGCTCCTTTTTTATGTTCAAAATATGCTCTTCCATTATTAGAAAAATCTCAGTCAGGAAGAATAATTATGATTTCATCAATTCAAGGAGTCAGAGGTTACAAGGGAAATATATCTTACAACACTGCTAAAGGTGGATTAATTAATATGACAAGAGTATTAGCTGTTGAATTAGCTGAAAAAAATATACTTGTAAATTCTGTTGCTCCAGGATTTATTAATACACCAATGTCTGTAATGAAAGATGGAAATTTAGAATGGGATACAGATTGGTTTAAAGATGTATATTTAAAATATGAAAAGTTACCTATGGGAAGATATGGTCATCCCGATGATATTGCTGGAGCTGTCTATTTCTTTTGCTCAGAAGATAGTAAATATGTTACTGGGCAAACATTGCTTGTTGATGGAGGAGTTTCCGTTACTTTTTAACTATGGAAATCACAAAAATAGAAGTACATGTTGTAGGTCCAGAGGATGAACGTTACACGTGGTCAGAAGATATTGAAGAGGTATATCAAAGTAATACCATTATTAGAATTTTTACCGATGAAGATATAGTTGGTGAAGCTGCAGTTTGGAATGCTACATATTTTGAGTATGATAAGTACACTGCAGAATCTTTAAGACATTTATTACCTATATTAATTGGAAAAGATCCTTTAAATAGAGAAGAAATTCTCTATGAAATTAGACCAAGAGTTTTTCCTCAGCCACCTGGCGCTCAAGCGCTAATAGACAATGCTTTGTGGGACATTCTTGGCAAGAAATGTAAAGCACCAATTTATAAGATATTAGGTGGGAGAAGGAATAAAATTAAATCATATGCTAGCACAGTAATGTACGATACTATTGATGAGTACTTAAAAGTTGTAAGTGAAATGATAGATGAAGGTTTTTCTGCTGTTAAGTTTCATACATATTGTATTCCAAAAAAAGATCTAGAGTTAGCTGAAGCAGCAAGAAAAGCTTTTCCATCAATGTCTTTTATGATTGATGCTGAAAATAATTATGATTTGGAGAGCTCTCTAATAGTGGCAAAGAAATTAGAAAAATTAGAATTTACTTGGTTTGAAGCCCCTTTACCTGATTATGATTTTGCAGGATATAAAAAAATAACAGAGAGTGTTGGAATAAAAATTATACCATCAGGAAACTGGATATTAGACCTACAAAGATTCTCTGAAGCGATTAATAATAAGGTATGGTCTGCTACAAGAACTGATATGGCTATGATGGGAGGAATTACCAATTGTAAGAAAGCAATGGATTTATCATCAGCTGGAGGTCTCGATTGTGAGATAATGTCGTGGGGTTATACTTTGGTATCAGTAGCTAATTTACATCTTATGTTGTCTTCTAATAACTGTTCTTATTATGAACAACCACTTCCATATAATAATTTTGAGTTTGGTATGAAAGATGTTTTAAGAACAAGTAAAGACGGTTATATATATGCACCCTCAAAACATGGCTTAGGTATGGAAATTGATTGGGAAAAAATGAAAACTAAAATTATTCATTCAATTTATTGTGACACTGGAAAAAAAATAAGCAATGTTCACGCTTAAAAATGAAAATATTTTTCTTATTTTTACTTTTGATTTCTTTTAATAATTATAGTTATGCTTCAAATCATGTTAAAAAATATGAATGTAATATTATTTTAAGTTCTAGTATAAAAAACATTTCTCCACTGGAAATGTCTGCTCCTAAAAGGATTCAATTGACCTATAATTCAAAAACAAATAATTTAATTGATTATATTTGGAATGATAATAGTGTCGTTGATGATTTTGAATTAATTTCAAACAATCAGAATTTAGAATTTATAGAAATAGGACGTAAAGGATATAAAAAAACTTTATCAAATGAGGACATAAGAAATGGTTTATATTTTAAATTACAGTTAAATGACCTAAGGGCTAATTTAAAAAAACAATTTGTAAGACCTGTAAATTATAACTGTTCGTAAATTATATTTAAATCTTTTTAATCTTTAATGAAGATTTTATCTCATTTCTAAAAACAGATTTAAAGAAAGGTTTAAATTCTTTAGGTAAATTATCAAAAACCTCACATTGATCACCATCAAAAAAAGGTTCTAAAGCAGTTACATTAAATGCCCAAACTTTTAAATTATTTCTGAAAATATTAAATCCATATTTGATCAAATTGTTACTATCCAAACCTATTATATAAATTATATCCTTAGTTGTATTATATTGTAAAATATTATCTACAAGCACGTCTACTGTATCTGAGTTTTTTATTAATATTTGAACAGAATCTTCATCAATAAAATTAAAACCATACATTGATTTAAAATTATTATTAATTTCTTTACAAATTATAGCTTTGTTGATTAATTTTTCTGTATCAGCAGACAAAGAGAGATTTGAAAACAATAAAAGTATAATTATAAATAAAAGCTTCATTAATTGTAAATATATGTTTGATATATACTTTTTGAAGTTATAATTTAAATATTATAAATTCTCTCAGCGTTTGCACTAGCAATTTTTGTTGCTTCATCAGAAGATAGATTGCCTAAGATTTGGTTAGTAACCTTTAACCATTCTTGAATTCCTTTAGCAGCATTGACTACTGGATAATCACTTCCCCATACCATTCTATCAGGTCCAAAACATTCTAAAGCATGGTCAACATATGGCTTAATTGTTTCATATGAAGATGTCCCTGGTGCGCAATAAGCCATTAAACCCGAAAGTTTGCAAGTAACATTAGATAACTCAGATAGAGACTTTATATCTTTACCCCATTCATCAATTTCTCCAGATGCAATTGGTGGAACTCCACAATGATTTAGCACAAGGTCCATTTGATCGCATTCTTTTGCAAATTCTGCAGCAATTTTTAATTGTGTTGGCAAATAACAAATATCAAACGGCTTTCCTGCTGCTCCAATTTTTTTTACATTATTTCTAAATACGGTTGTTTGAGAGAGTTCATCTGGCATAACGTGAAGTATTCTTCTGTATCCAACTACGTTCATCGCAATAGTTTCTTCCAGCCACTCATCAAAACCAGTTTCCTCTTCTGGTCTTATTGACAGAATTAAACCCTTCATATTGCTATCAGGTTGATCCATAATAGATTTTATAAATTTAGCTTCTTTTTTGTAATCAGAGTCATCTACTCCTGTTTCCATGAATAATGTTCCTTTGATATCAAAACCTTTTGTTAGTTCTTTATAATTTTCTAGAGTAAAATTACCTTTATCAATAGGAGGAAATTCATTTGCCCAACTATATCCTAGTTGATCTCGGTACATCAGGTGTTGGTGTGTATCAATAAGTTCCATAATTAATAATTAGCATATTATTTTTCATGATAAAACTATTATTTATTAATACATATTTAAATAGTTAAATAATAATTTAAAACAAAGAAATGAATGTTTTACTAACAGGTGGGGCTGGTTATATAGGTAGTCATGCTGCACTTTCATTATTGGACTCTGGTCATTATGTTCATATTATTGATGACTTATCGACTGGGAATGAAAAACTAATTCCTAAAAATGCTAAATTCACGAATTGTAATATAAATGATGAAAAAGTAATTTCTGATCTTATTCAATCAAATAAATTAGATTTACTTATGCATTTCGCAGGTTTTATACAAGTTGAAGAGTCAGTGCAAAATCCCGAAAAGTATTTTGAAAACAATACTAATAATGCAATCAAACTTTTTAATATTTGCAAAAAAAATGGTTTAAACAAAATAGTATTTTCTTCTACTGCAGCAGCTTATGGTTCAGTAATTGGAAATAAACTAATAGATGAAGATACAAATTTAAATCCACAAAATCCATATGCAGAATCTAAAATTAAGACTGAAAAATTTTTACTAAAAAATCAAGATGACTTTAAATTTATAATTTTACGATACTTTAATGTAGCTGGTGCAGATAAAAATTTACGTTCAGGACAAATATCTAAACACTCTACTCATTTAATTAAAATATTATCGGAAGTTGTCGTAGGTAAAAGAGATCATATTGAAATCTATGGGAATGATTATGACACACCTGATGGAACTGCTATAAGAGATTATATTCATGTTTCCGATCTTGCTGATATACATTTAGAGGTAGCAAAATATTTATTAGAAAAGTCAAAGTCTAATTTGTTTAATTGTGGTTATGGAAATGGTTATAGTGTGTTAGATGTTGTAAATACTGCAAACAAAATTTATCAAAATAAAGTTATTTTTAGATTCTCTAATAGAAGAAGTGGGGATGTAGAAAAATTAATCGCAAATACTTCAAAAATACTAAATCATATTGACTGGAAGCCAAAATACAATGATCTAAACGAAATTATTAATTCATCAATTAAATGGGAAAAAAAAATTAATGCGTCAAATTCTTAAAAGAACTTTTGTTAGAAATGATAACAAAGAACTTCTATTATATGGTTATAAAGAACATAAAGAGTCTGCTAGCCAAGAACTTGATGTAAGTGATATTCCAAAACCTCATATGAGATGGAATCCTTCAAGAGAAGAATGGGTTACATACTCGGCAGGTAGAAAAGATAGAACATCATTCCCACCAAAAGAATATTGTCCATTATGTCCAGGAGGAAATTTAAACTATCCAACAGAGATACCTTTTTCAACCTTTGAAGTTGCAGTCTTTCCTAATCGATGGGCAAGTTTTAACTCAATGGGAGAAAATATATTTTTAGAGAAAGTTTTAACTAAATCCTCGAAAGGTGAATGTGAAGTTGTTGTATATTCTCCAGATCATCTTGGTACTGTTTCTGAAATGCCAGTGGAGAGAATAGAGTTATTAACTAAAGTTTGGATAGATAGATACAAAGAATTACAGAAAAATCCAGATGTCAAATATGTACTTCCTTTTGAAAATAGAGGTGAGGAATGCGGTGTAACTCTGCACCATCCACATGGACAAATTTATGCATATCCATTTATTCCTCCTGTTATTGAAACAGAGATTAGAGCATTTAAAAAAGAAAATTTTTTAACAAAAATTATGAATGAATTAGAAGAAAAATATTATGTATATCAAAACGAACATTTTGTTGCTGCTGTGCCACCTTTTGCTAGATATGCATATGAAGTATGGATAATACCAAGAAATCAAATTGAGGGTCCTTGGAAATTTAACGATAGTCAAATTGAAGATTTTTCAAAATGTATTCAAAAAGTTGTCAATGGTTATGATTCTTTCCTTAATAAGAGATGTCCATATATAATGGGATTACATGCCTCACCAAGTTTTGATGATAATAATTTTCATTTTCACGTTGAATTTTATCCGCCTTTAAGACATGGTGATAAACCAAAAATATTAGCTGGTTCTGAATCAATGGCTGGGGTTTTCATAATGGACGTGCTACCTGAAGAATCAGCAAAAGTTTTAAGAAAATATATGTCATGAAAACTATCGAAGAGAAAATTAACTATTACAAAGAAAGCCTTGATTTGTTTGATGATGGAATGGAGAAATATAAATTCTTAATTGATCAAGCAAAAAATGCAAGAACATTTCCTGAAGAATACAGAAATGATTCTTTTAAAGTGTCAGGTTGCCAAGCTCAAGTTTGGTTGGTACCTAAGGTAGATGAAGGTAAGTTATCTTTTTATTATGATTCTGATGCATTTATATCAAAAGGCATGGTCACAATTTTATGCGATATATATGGAGATAGGAGTCCAGAGGAAATACAAAACTCTGATTTTTCACTTCTAAATAATTTAAAACTGGAAACTCTTTTGACTCCTGGAAGAAGAAATGGGGTATATTCTATGTTAGAGAAAATAAAAGAATATGCAAATTCTTATTCTTAAAAATTTATATCAGAGTATTTTTAAATTATAGGTAAAATGAAAATTTTATTATTGGGTATTTTATTAATTTGTCTTAATGGGTTTACTGGATCTACTTTTGACACAATTACTAAATTTATAAGTCTTAATAATTATAATTGGTATCATTATTATTCTATAGGTCTCACTACATCACTTATAATTTTACTTATATTTTTAAAGTTTCAAGGTGGTATTAAAAAACACATTATATTAAAAAAAAAGCAATATTATTTTTTACCTATAATAAGAGGTTTTCATTTTGCTTTTATTACACCAATTATATTTTATTCATTAAAGTATATTCCTATAAATATTTTTACTACTTTGCTAATGACAACTCCTTTCTTTCTTATAATTTTAGCAAAATTTATTTTAAATGAAAAACTTAATTATATAAGCTGGATTGCGATTATTATAGGCTTTATTGGTGTTATAATAGTTTTGCAACCTACCAATGCGCCTATAAATGTTTATATATTTCTTGTATTATTGGTTGCCATAACTAATGCTCTAAGTTTTACAGCAGTGCATAAATATTCATACATGGCCACAACATATGGTTTTACTTTTTATGGGTTCCTTCCTCCTATTATTATTTCTTTTTTATTTTTTTTTACAGACCCAATAATTCCCTCGGGAAAAGAATTTTTACTTTTTACTAGTTCTGGAATTACAGTAATGATTTCTGCTTGGGCTTTTACTGCAGCCTATCATATTGCTGGTAAATATAGCAGCGTAATAAGTCCTTTTATTTTCTTACAAATATTATGGGGTACTTTATATGGAATTATATTCTTTTCTGAAAAAATTAGCAATTTGTCTATTTTAGGAATTTTTGTAATAATAGTTTCAGGCTCAATTGCCGTTTATAATCGAAATAAATAGAAAAAATTAATACTGAGGTTTAATGGTTATTAATTTTTCATCAATCCAAGAGGTTATTCCACTTTTTGAATTATAAATAATATTATCAAATTTTTTAATTTCCATCATTTTGGCAATTATCGCAGTTCTTCTTCCAGTTCTGCAAATTAAGATTATTGGTTTACGTTCATCTATTTCTAAACGCAATTTTTCATACCATTCATCATAATTATAATTTCCCTCTTTATCAAAAAAAGTTAGCAGAATGCTTTTTGGAACAACTCCAGTTTGGTCCCATTCAGAACTTCTTCTTATGTCCACAATTGGAATATTATTTTTTAATAATTCTTTAATTTGCTCATTATTTACATTGATAATATCTGCAAATGCAAATTTTACAGATAAAAAACAAACTAAAAATTTTATACAAAATCTAATTAACATTATATTTTTACTTTATTAAAAAATACTACTGAATCAAATATGAATCAATATGAATTTATTTCTAGTTTGGTTTTAATTTTATTTGAGGCCCCTTCCCTGGAATTTCAATAACAATTTCACCTGTTGGATTTTCATTCGAAAGATCTATATCCCACCACATAACTAAATTCGCGTCAGCAAAAGATTTTACAGCAATTCTACCTTTACCTTTCAATTTTTTCTGATTATTAAAATTTATCTTAAGATTTTTAAATGATTTAATATTATCATTGCTAAAGAAATTATTTGAATTTTCTTTTATAATGATTTCTTCAACTTTGTTTTCATTTATCAATAATGATAATATTTCTTCGCTATCAACTTTTGCATTTAATGATAAGGGAACTTTCTGTCCAACCTGGGTAATTATTAATGATAATTCAATTTCTTTAGTTATTTCTTTAGATTTTTGATCTGAAACTATATTACTCTTTTCAACTAAGTCTTCAGCTTCAAAAATTAAATTTTCCAAAATATCTAAGTAATCTTTTTCGTTAATAACATTGTTTTTGAATAATTCTTTTAAACTTTCATATTCTTCAGAGGTAGTTAACAATTTATCTATACCATTATTAAACTGCTCTATTGTAATAGTTTTACTATCTAATAGTTTTTTTAAGTTTGCAAAGTTACTTTGGAGAGTATCTTCAGCCATCAGTTTTGAAGTGATAAAAAACAATATTATAAATATAAATTTTAAATACATATCTTTAAAAGATAATATAAAAATCTCTTATTGAATGGAACTATATTTTTATAGAATTTTAGATTCCTATTAGATTCCCTATCATTCTAAAAATGACCTATAACTTAATAGACTTAGCTCTTAAAACCGAGTAATACTTAGAAAAATTTAAGGATCGTGTCTTTTCTAGTTATTGGCATTTACCAACCATACCTTATCCAATCAATAATAGAAGGGTCTTTAGCTTTTTCTCTACATGCATTAACGATTCCAAAAACAGCATTTTTTGTCATATTTTCTTTGACGTTAGCAATTTTACAATTAGCAAAAATTCTTTGATTTGGTTTTGGCTCTTCAACAATGGTAAACCCCCCCCTAGTTTTTCTACTTTACATTTGTCTGTAAATATTTCTTCAATAAGATTACACTTTTCTTCTGCAAGTACACTTATTGGAAAAAATAATACAATAATAAAAAGTAGCTTTCTCATTAGTATTTCTTAACAAAAATAATTCAGGAATACCAGAACACTTAACAATCTCCGTGTTTGGCAGCAGGATAATTATGATTATCATAAAATTTTTTACTCAAATTAACCAAAATAATTGCGACGCTTTTACAACGCTTTTCGAATTCAATTTCTTAAAATATGCTCATAGACTTAAGATTAAAAACCTAGTATTACTGCGAAAAATAAACTGGGAGTATGGCGGAACTGGTAGACGCGCCGGATTCAAAATCCGGTCACTTCGGTGGTGTGGGTTCGATTCCCTCTACTCCTACCAAAGTGAATTAAGTAATGATGATATTTCGAAAACTTTATAATTGGACCTTAGACAAATCATCAAAGAAAGAAGCTCCATGGTTTCTTAGTATAGTTTCTTTCGCAGAAAGTTCTTTCTTTCCAATACCTCCTGACATAATTTTAATCCCAATGGTTTTAGCAAAAAGAGCTAAAGCTTTTATTTATGCATCATTATGTACATTATCTTCTGTAGTTGGAGGAATATTAGGATACCTAATTGGTCTTCTTCTATTTAATAGTATTGGGATTTTTTTAGTAAATTTTTATCATTTAGATGAGTCATTAAATGAATTTAAAAATTATTATAATACCTATGGGGCTTGGATAGTTATTATTGCTGGCTTTACGCCATTCCCTTTTAAGGTTATAACTATTGCAAGTGGTCTATTTAAATTAAACTTTATTATATTTATTTTATGCTCAATTCTTTCAAGAGGAGCAAGATTTTATTTGGTTGCAGGATTACTTTATTTTTTTGGAGAAAAAATTAAAATATTTATTGATAAATACTTTAATATTCTAACAATTTTATTTTTTGTATTATTAATTGGAAGTATATTAATAATAAAAATATTATGATTTTAATAAAATGGCATTATATTTTATTGGCTATAAGTATAGTTTCAATAAGCTTAGCTCTTATAGCAGAATTTTTTTATAATCTTCAGCCTTGTGAATTATGCCTTAAACAAAGACACCCGTATTATTTATTTATTCTATTGTCTTTTATAGCTCTGTTCATTCTACCTTTTTACAGATTGTATTTGTCTTTTTTAATACAATTAGGATCAATATATGGAATTTTTTATTCTGTATGGCATGTAGGAGTTGAAAACAAATTATTCAAAGGTCCAGCTGGCTGTTCTTCAGGCCTTTCTGTATCTTCAAACACAAATGAATTAAAAAAACAAATTTTTAACAAAGAGGTAATAGCTTGTGATGAAGTTATTTGGTCTTTTTTTGGCATATCTGCTGCTACACTTAATACCATAGTTTTATTGTTAATATTTGTTATTAATGCACTATATATTTATAAATACTATGGCAAAAAAGAAAAAAACTAGCTCAAAAAAAACTAATAAAAGTAAAATTAAAACTAATCGTCAAATTCTTGAGGAAATTATTAGAGTAGACCATGCAGGTGAATATGGAGCGACAAAAATTTATGATGGTCAAATTGCCATTTTTGGAAAAGACTCCAAAATTGGAAAGACTATTCAGCATATGGCTGACCAAGAACAAGAGCATATAGATAAATTTAATGATCTTATTATTGAGCACAAAGTAAGACCTACTGCTCTTCTCCCAGTTTGGAATATTGCAGGTTTTGCACTTGGAGCATCTACCGCACTAATTGGTGAGAAAGCTGCAATGGCTTGCACTGTAGCAGTTGAAAAAGTAATTGGAGAGCATTATCAAGAACAACTAGAGCTATTAGAAGATGATCACAAAGAGCTAAAAAAAACTATTTCAAAATTTAGAGATGATGAGTTAGAGCATCATGATATTGGAATAGAGCATGATGCTGAAAATGCTCCAGGTTATAGAATAATGACAAAATTCATTGAGCTAGGTTGTAAAACAGCAATTGCTATTTCTAAAAAAGTTTAGTTTACTAGTTCTGCATCCCAATACAAATAATCTCTCCATGTTTCGTGAAGATAATTGGGCGGAAAATTTCTACCATTGTTTTGCAGTTGCATTGATGACGGTCTTAATGGTTTTTTGTATAATTTCATGTCAGTATTTTGAATTAATTTTCTTCCTTTTTTAAGATTACAAGTTGTACAAGCAGATACAACATTTTCCCATGTAGTTTTTCCATTTAAACATTTTGGAACTAAGTGATCAAATGTTAACTCACTAGCAGGAAAACGTTTGGTACAATACTGACATGTAAAATTGTCTCTAAGAAAAACATTAAATCTTGTAAAAGCAGGTCTTCGTTGTGGTGTAATATAGTCTTTTAAGGCAATTACGCTAGGAAGTTTAAATGTTAAATTTGGAGAATGAACATCTTTATCATAACTTTCGATTACTGAAACCCTTTCTAAAAAAACTGCTTTAATTGCATCTTGCCAAGAGCAAAGTGATAGAGGATAATAGGAAAGTGGTCGAAAATCCGCATTAAGTACCAGTGCTGGATTTTGAAATGCAGTCATTTTATTTTCTACTCACCCAAGTCATAATATATAATAAATACTATAATATGATGATTCGATTACATTAAATATTTTTTTTTATAAATTCTTGAAATAATTTTATTGTATTTGGTGATATTGTGTGAGTATCTTTTTCTATAAGATGAGACTCAAAATTCAAATTATTTTTATTTAAAATCTCTAATGACTGATTAAAATTTGAAATTGGCAACACATCATCTTGACCACCATGTGATATAAAAATTGGTGTTTGTTGAAATATTCGATTAGGTTTTTCATTTTTTTTAATTATTCTTGATGAAATAATACCTATACCACCTAAACTTTTTGTAAGTGATCTTCCTAATTCAAAAGCCATAATACCACCTTGAGAAAATCCCATTACAAAACAATCTTTCATTTCTAATTTCAAATTTTCTAAAATTAAAGAAATTGTATTTGTAATTTTAGCTACGTTATCTGAAATTATTTTTTTAATAAGATTATATTCTTTTTCACCTAAATCAGAAATGTAAATACCATTTACATATAAATCAAACCATTGATAACCCATAGGATTACCGGGCATAATACTTGGGGCATTCAAAGCAACATAATGCATTTCCCAATTATCTAAATCTAGAGGTTCAGCTAAGTGTATGAAGTTTGCAGCATTATCACCATATCCATGAAGCATAATCATTAATTTTTTTGGATGATCATGCTTAGATATTGATGGGCCAGTTAAAAGATTATCCATAAAAACCTTATGTATGAATTCTTGCTTCATTCAAGAAAAGTTTTATATACAATATAAATATGGGTACTATGCAAATAATTCTAGTTCTTTTTATGGCGGCAACTCTGGCTGTTGTTGTGATTGGCGTCGTTGCAATGGCTATTAATGGTAAATTAAATAAAAATCATAGTAATAAACTAATGCGTTTAAGGGTTTTGTTTCAGGCTATTGCTTTGCTCGTATTTGTGATTATTATCTGGTTAGCAAGAAATTAGCAGATTTAGATACTAGAAAATACTTTGAATATTTAGTATAAGAATTAAGTTATGGGCATTCATTTTAATCATAAATCTAAAGCGGGAGACCGCAAAATGCAAAAAGAATTAAAGCTTAAAATGAAAGCGGAAGAACGTAAAAAAAAACGTGAAGAGCTTGAACGTTTAAAGCAAGAAGAAGAGATGAAAAAGTTAGAAGAACTAACTAGACCTGATAAGCCTGTAAATAAATAAGTTAGTATTTTAAGTATAATTTATGCTGGATGATTTTTTCTTATAAACTTCTTTAAAATTTCCAGTGATTGCCCTGCCTCTTCAAGCAATATCATATGTCCACAATTTTCTATTATTTCTACTTCAGAATTTTCAATATTTTCCGCTAATTTTTTACCTTCGTTTATAGGACACATTTTATCTCTATCACCGAGAATATTTATCGCAGGACATTGTATTTTTTTTGCAGCTTCAAAACCATTTTTGTAATTATCACATGCTCTAAAATCAACACCAAGAGCGTTTTTAACTGATCCATTAATTACTATTGATCCTCCTAAATTCATGTGATGAAGTCCTGGTACCGGATGCCCCCCAAAATGTCCAGCCGGGCCATGAGCCCAATCCATCATTAGCAATACAGCTTTAGGATCTCCTTTTTCTGCTAAATCCAAAAGTTCTGGATTCATAGGAATCGCTCCCGCTCCTCCCATTAAACCAATAGATTTAATTTTTTCTGGGAATTGTGATGCACATTCCAAAACAACTAAACATCCTTGTGAGTGTCCTACTAAAGATGCTTCTTTCATTTCGAGTGAGTCCATAACATCTGAAATCCACTTACCTTGTTCTTCAATAGACTCTAAAGCAGGTCCTTCAGAATAACCGTGAGCCGGTAGATCAATTGCTAAAACACTATAACCATGAAAAGCAAAATATCGAGTCTGTAAAACCCAAGTGATGTGACTCAATCCACTTCCATGGATAAAAATAATAAGAGGTTTCTTTTTATCAAAAGGCCTACCACCAGTAGAAGCAAAAACCTCTTTATTATTTACTTTAAACTTCATTTATTAGCGACAAGTCTTGGTTTTTTGGCAGCTCGAAAACCATCCTCAAAATCATTTATAATATCTTCAATATCTTCTATTCCGACAGATAATCTAATCATATCATGAGACATATTTGCTAATTTTAAAGTCGCTTCGTCCATTTGTGAATGTGTAGCAGATGCTGGATGTATAACTAGTGTTCTAGTATCACCAACATTTGCTAAATGAGAGGCTAATTTAACATTATCAATAAATGCGGCTCCAGCTTCTTTTCCACCTTTAATCCCGAAAGCAATCATTGAACCTGTACCTTTTGGTAGTAGTTTCTTTGCTAATTCGTAATCTGGATTGTCTTTTAAACTTGCATGAGAAACCCAAGCTACGCTTTCGTGACTACTTAAGTATTCAACCATCTTTAATGCATTCGAGCAATGCTTTTCCATTCTTACTGAAAGAGTTTCGATTCCTTGTAAAACATTCCATGCATTTTGCGGACTTAAACAAGGACCCATGTCCCTCATTCCTTCAGCTCTTGCTTTCATTGTAAAAGCTACTGGACCAAACTCTTCTGCAAAAGATAAACCGTGATATCCTTCATAGGGGTCAGTCATAGTGGGAAATTTATCAGTCTTTAAAAAGTCAAATTTTCCTCCTTCAACTAAAATCCCAGCCATTGATGATCCATGACCTGCCATCCATTTAGTAAGAGAGTGGACAACAAAATCTGCACCATTTTCCAATGGTTTAAATAAATATGGAGTTTGATAAGTACTATCAATTACAACAGGGATTCCAGCTTCATGAGCAATATTCGATATTTCTGGTAAATTCATTAATTCATTTCCCGGATTACCAACTAATTCTCCATAAATACATTTAGTGTTTTTCTGAATTGCTTTTTTAAATCCCTCTGTATCTCTAGGCTTAACAAAAGTTGCGTTAATTCCAAATTTAGGAAGAGTTAAACGAAATAAATTCACTGTTCCACCATATAATTGAGAAGATACGACTACATGATCACCGGCATTACATAATGTCATAATAGTTAAAAAGATAGCACTCATGCCTGAAGCTGTAGCTAATGCAGCTGTTCCACCTTCTAAAGCTGCAACACGTTCTTCTAAAACTTGAACTGTTGGATTGGAAATTCGACTATATATATGCCCACCTCGCTCCAAATTAAATAATGCTGCTGCATGATCAACATCGTCAAACATGTAGGATGTTGTTTGATATATAGGCACTTGTCTTGAGCCTGCATTTTTACTCGGCATATATCCAGCATGCAAACTTAGAGTATCAAATTTGTAAGTTTTTGGGTCCATATTAAATCTCCTTTGCTTTTTTTCTTAATTCAAATTTTTGTATCTTTCCTGTTGATGTTTTTGGTAATTCACCAAAGATTACATTTTTTGGCCTCTTAAATCCAGCCATATTTTCTTTACAAAATTGAATAACTTCCTCCTCTGTGGCATTTTTACCCGGTGCTAATTCTACAAAAGCACATGGTGTTTCACCCCATTTTTCATCCGGTTTAGCCACAACTGCAACCAATGAGACTGCTGGATGTTTTGCTACAACATTTTCAACTTCTACTGATGAGATATTTTCACCACCAGAAATTATAATATCTTTCGAACGATCTTTAATCTGAATATATCCATCAGGGTAAACAACTGCCAGATCACCTGAATGAAACCAACCTTCTTTCATTGAAGTTTCCGTAGATTCCTTATTTTTATAATAACCCTTCATGACTATATTTCCTCTTATAAGAATTTCACCCATAGTCTCTCCATCCATTGGAACAGGTTTATAAGTTTCGGGATCAGCTACACATACTTCTTCAGTGTTTGGATAACGAACTCCTTGCCTCGCCTTGACCTCAGCTTTTTCAGAATTTGTATAATTATTCCATTCTTCATTCCATGCACACTGAAGAATATGTCCGTATGTTTCAGTTAAACCATAAACATGCATTACCTCAAAACCAAGATTGTCCATTTTTTCCAAAATAGCACTTGTTGGAGGTGCGCCAGCTGTCAAAACAAAAACTTTATGTTTTATATCTTTCTTGTCTTTTTCATCTGCGTTAGCAATTAAACTTAATACTATTGGAGCTCCTCCAAAATGAGTAACTTTATGTTTATCAATTAAATTATAAATATCTTTTGCAACGATATAACGACAACAAATAATCTTTGCGTGTATTAGTGCAGCAGTCCATGGATATCCCCATCCATTACAATGAAACATTGGCACGGTATATAGAAAAGTTAATTTATTAGGCATATTCCATGCGGTAACACTACCTGTCGACATTAAATAGGAACCACGATGGTGATAAACAACACCTTTAGGTTTTCCAGTTGTGCCTGATGTATAGCTTAAGGAAATTGCTTGCCACTCATCTGCGGGTAACGACCAATTAAAATTATCATCTCCTAATTCAAGAAATTCTTCGTATGTCCAATTACCAATTCTTTGTCCTTCACCTTCTTTGAAAGCTGCCTGATCATCATGAATATCAATAATTGGAATCTTTTTGCCATATATTTCTAGAGCTTTTTTCATCGTCGGTGAAAATTGAGTATCTGTAATTAATAATTGTGCATCACTATGATCTAAAATATAGGCTATTGTTTCAGCATCAAGTCTTGTATTAATCGTATTTATAACACCACCTGTCATTGGAATTGAATAATGTGCTTCAAATAATTCGGGTGTATTTGCTGCAATAATAGAAACCGTACTGCCCTTAGTTATTCCTTGTTTAGTTAATGCACTTGCAAACTTTGTACAACGATTATAAGTTTCAATCCAAGTATAATTTCTGTTACCATAAATTAGCGACTCGTAATTGGGATATATATCTTTAACACGAGATATAAAGCTTAAAGGTGATAATGGTACAAAATTTGCTGGATTTTTATCTAAATTTGAATCAAAACTGTTCATTTATTACCTCCAATTAACTTACAAGAAATTAATTTAATTTACTAATGGTTTTCCTGTTTCCAATGTATGTTTTATTCTTTCTTGTGTCTTAGGCATCTGGATAAGTCTCATGAAAGCTTCTAGTTCCAAATTGTAAAGATCATCTTCACTTAAATCTGAATTTAAATTTGTATTACCGCCGCTCAAAACAAAAGCTATTTGCTTTCCTACTTCTAAACCATGCTCCATAATTTTCTTTTCACTGTACAATTTTTCAAGTTTTACAAACATTTTATCCTTAACGGAATTTCCACCAAGTCTAAATATTGGCTGATCTGGTTTAGTGTAATCATTTTCAATTTTGTTTATCAAATTAATTGCTGTAGTAAGCTGTCTATCTCTATTAATAACTACTTTATCTTTGTTAAGAAAAAATTGGTTTGGCTTGGCTTCATTGGGTGAGCTAGAGGTAATAGCATATCCAATAAGATCAAAAACTTTCATTGATGCAAACTCAGAATTTTTTTTGCCCTCTGGTGTTTGGAGCCAGCGCCATAACATTTCTTTACATCCACCGCCTGCAGGAATTAATCCTACTAAAGACTCAACAAGACCTAAAACAACATTTGTATGTGAGACCGAATAATCACAGTGCAGAACAACTTCGAAACCTCCTCCAATTGCTAAACCAGATGGTGCTGATATAAATGGCTTTTCAGCATATTTGATTGATTTACAAGTTTGTTGGAAATCTAGAATAAATTTTTCAATTTTTGACCACTCATTATTTTTAGCAAAATCCATAACGTAATTTAGATTTACGCCTGCAGAAAATTGCATTGCTTCATTAATAATAATTGTACTTTTATTATTTTGAGTTGCTTCCTTTAATGCAACCATTGAGTCTGTATCAAGTGCATTAGCTTTTGTAGTAAATTCTACAATTTGATAGGATCCTGCATTTTTTACATTAGCAGATGGATTACTGAATATTTTTTCTAACTTTAAAGAACGTAAATTATCAATGCTTGGGTCAAGATAACCTGGTCTTTTTTCAAAAATAAAATTGTCTTTGAGATTATTAAAATAATTTATATCTAAATTATCTTTAATAAAACTATTTGCATCAATAGTTGATAACATTTCAAAAGGACCAACCGTCCAATTAAACCCAAGTCTAAGTGCATCATCTATATCAATATATTTAGAAGATACATCGGGTATAAGGAATGCAGCATAGCGAATAACTTTAGTTAATATTGCATTGGCATATTTGCCATATATATCATCTCTTTCTATTAATTTTTTTATATCTATTTTATCTCCCAATCCTAGATTAATTTTTTTACTTTGATGATATTCGCCAGTTTCTAAATTTATAGCTTCTAATATTTTTTTCCCTTCAGCTTTATTCATTCTGTAAAAACCACCTTTTCCTTTTCTTCCCGTATATCCCGTATCAATCAATTTTTTAACTAACGGAATCTCTTGAGCGACTTCATGAAATGGATCACTTTTAGGTAATTCTTTAATAAAACTTTTTAAAACATCTGCCATCAAATCAATACCAATTAGGTCATACAAACCAAATATACCTGTTTTGGGAATTCCCATAGGTCTTCCAAATATAGCATCTGCTTCCTCTATAGATATTTTCATTTTAAATGCTTCAGTCATTGCTACCTGCATAGCATAAACACCAATTCTATTTCCAATAAAGCCAGGTGTGTCATTACAAATAATAACTCCTTTGCCTAGTTGTTCATCACAAAATGCCTTAAGAGAATTTATTTTTTTAACATCATTAATAGGCTCGGTAACAATCTCAAGTAAAGACATATAACGAACAGGATTAAAGAAGTGTGTTATACAAAAGTTTTTTTTCATATCATCAGACATATTTGCAGATAATATTTTTAGAGGTATGGTTGAGGTGTTAGAAGAAATTATTGATTCATTTTTTCTTACTGCTTGAATTTTAGAATAAATATTATGTTTTATATCTATTCTCTCAACTACAGCTTCAACAACCCAATCAGCTTCTTCAACTTCTTTAAAATCATCCTCAATATTTCCCGTTGTGATTAAATTAGCTTTTTCTTTTTCAACTAAGAGTGGTGGTCTTGATTTTAAAATTTTCTCTTTAGCATTTTCAGTTATTTGATTTCTAGATCCTTCTTTAGATGGCAGATCTAATAAAGTAACATCGATTCCAGCATTGGCAACCTGGGCAGCGATTCCACTTCCCATAGTCCCTGATCCTATTACAACTACTTTTTTGATGTTCATTTCAATCTATAAATCAGGGTTTATATAAGAAAAATTTGAAGTATGAAAATAATTTAAGCATAAGGGTGGAAATTAATATAAATATCTCTTATAGGCGCGCAAAATGAAAAAAAATCCGTCAAGAAACGTTCACTTTTCTAAAGGTCCTAGTAAACTTTTAGATGAAATAAATGCATCTATAGATGTAGATCAGCGTTTATTTAAAGAGGATATTTTAGGCTCAATTGCCCATGCTAAAATGC